>JAKSIZ010000001.1 GCA_024398515.1 Bacteroidaceae bacterium
TCGCGTTGATACGGCGGACGGATATCGAGTTTTCCGTCATATCCACGCACTCCCCTTTCCTCATTATCCACATAACCAGCCGTCAATTCACGCACGGTTACTTCAGTTAGTTTTATTTCCATAATGAATTATTTTTTTCGTATCAGTATTCTAAAATAAGGGCATTTTCCATTTACACACAAGTCTTTCTCATCTTCTCCCTTTCTAAATTTGATAATCTCAAACTGTTCTGGATTGTATTTATCCAGGAAAGTGATAGGAACTCCCATTGCTCCATCATAGTCACAAGGAATATCGTTCGTCGCATTTACGTTTATTGCATTATAGTTGTCATACGTAGGATACTCCTTTTCATTATATGTTTTATAAAGTATAAGTTCTTCGTGCCTCTTGTTATGGTCAAGATTTGTAAACCATGTACAATTACGAAACTTCACAAGTCCCGTATATTCATTATATACTCCAGCTGCATAATCATGAGAAGCACTCTGTGGAATTGAAAAATATGCGTTTCCAGCTTTGAATCCATATCCTAACCACATGACATTTGATTTTATCAAAGGAAAGATTTCTTTGTATGTAATGGCATTATAAGGACCAACAATTATAAACTTTTTATCATACTTTATCAACTGTGCAACGTATTCACGAAAGAGAGAAAACGGTGGATTGGTAACAACTATATCCGCCTCTTTCAATAGTTCTACACATTCATTTGAACGAAAATCACCGTTTTCCTTTAGCAACGAAAGCACGTTCTTATCGTTCTGTAGTAGGTATTGCACGTCGGCAAGGTCTATGCGTCCGTCGCCATTAACGTCTGTCACCTCGGTAATCTCTACTTTGTAGGCAATCTTCTTTGGCTCGTCATCAACATCGTCGAAGTGTAACAACAGTTCGTTTCCTTGTATTGGCGAACCATTGTAGCACGTAGCAATGAGCTTTTTTAAGCCCAGTGCATTAAAGTTACTCGCAAAATACTTGAAGAAATTACTCTCGTAAGGGTCATCGCAATTGCAGAAGACGGTCTTTCCACGGAAATGTTCACGATAATGCCGCAACTCATTTTCAATGTCCGAAAGCTGTGTATAGAACTCATCTTTCTTTGCCTCTTTGGCTGCATTCAGGTTCTTGTTTGCCATGATTGATAGTTTTGCGCATCAATCTATCAATCGCGTTGGCGCATAAAAAAGCATGAACTTCCTTACGCGTTCTCCGAGGCAGTGTAGGAAAGAGACCTCATCCCCCTATAAGAATAGTCCATGCTCCATCGAGCACTTCGACTATATAAAAGGGGAAAAGGCACATTCCACACAGGAAATTGCCTAACCACTATTCGTTTGTGTTCTTATCTCTGCTCAGCTTCCTACACTTTTCAGGAGAACGCAAATAATAGTCAATGCATTTAGTTTAACCAATAAGTTTTGCGGAAGGATTGCTCCATCCGTTTGCAAATATACGAAATTATTTTTATTTGTATCAAAAAATACATTCTTTTTTGTCAAAAAATTTTGATAGTGTAAACTTTTTGGTTAACTTTGCAGTCGATATTAAGAATTATGGCAAAAAGAAAAATGGCACATTGGTTGTGCTGTTCAATGGCTTCCAGAAAAAAACTCAGAAAACTCCAAATACAGAAATAGAACGTGCAAAAAGATTAATGGCTGAGTATTTTGACAACAAAAACAAATAGATATGAATACTGATAAGACAAACGAAATCATGAATTGTGGTTCTTTAGACGAACTAATTGAAGCAGAGTACGGCAGCAAGGGTACTGTAAGCCGTGACTTGTTCGATGCTGAGACGAAGGAGTTCTGCATAGCACAGACTATGCGAGAGGAGCGTGTTCGTGCAGGGTTGTCGCAAGAACAGTTGGCAAACCTGATGGGAACGAAGAAATCGTATATCTCAAGAGTTGAAACTGGCAAGCAAAACCTGAACCTTACAACACTGTTCAGAATTTTTGAATGCCTCGGCAAGAAAGTCGCTATCACAGTTATGTAAATCAAAAGTGCTCTTTGCAGTCAATTATGAAAAAAGAATTATCAATTTTATTACCCGTATATAATAATGTGTGCGTCGGGTTGGTTCAGCAACTGTTGGAACAAACCAAGGAGTTTCGTAACTTGCAGTTTGAAATTCTTGTTGCCGACGACGGTAGCGACGACGCACAGGCTATCAAGAGAAACCAGGAAATTGCGCAGTGGGAAAACTGCAAGTACATCACGCTTGAAAAGAACTATGGACGCTCGAAGGTGAGAAACTTCCTTGCCAAGACGGCGCAGTATGAGTGGCTGATGTTCCTCGACAGCGATGTGAAACTGCCTAATTTCTTCCTCCGTGAATACTTGAACGACACTGAAGAGAGCGTTGTCTATGGTGGTGTGCGTGTACTTGGCGACCAGTTTATGCGCGAGAGCAACCTGAAATGCCGTTACGAGTCGCAAGAGATGGCAAGTCATCTGATAGAGGAACGCCAGGCGAACCCATATAAATCGTTCCGCACCACGGGCTTTCTTGCGAGCAAGGAGGTGATGACGAAGTGCCATTTCGACGAAAGATTCGTGAAATACGGCTACGAGGATGTGCTCTTCGGCAAGACTTTATGCGAAAACCGCATCCCTATACTGCATATAAACAACCCTGTTCACATAGACCAATTCGACAACAACAGCGACTATCTTGCAAAGATTGAGGAAAGTCTTCAGACATTAAAAGCATTCCAGCACGACCTTGAAGGCTACTCTACCCTACTCGCAAAGGTTAATTCACTGAAACGTTGGCACACGACTTGGATTGTGAAACTGTGGCATGCACTGTTCAAAGGCGCTGAACGACACAACCTATTAGGCAAGTCACCTAACCTTACAGTGCTGAAACTATATAAACTTGGCTATTTTCTTGCACAATGAAAGAGTTCGTCATATCCGAGGCAAAGACTGAAAGTGCCATACTTGTAGGCTTGATCACCAACCGGCAAAGCGAAGAGAAGACCAACGAATACCTTGACGAGTTGGAGTTTCTTGCCGACACTGCCGGTGCTGTTACCGTCAAGCGCTTCACTCAGCGTATGGATGGACCGAGTAGTGTGACGTATATCGGCAAGGGAAAACTTGAGGAGATACGCGACTTCATCAAGCAGGAAGAGGACAACGACCGCGAGATTGGTATGGTAATCTTCGACGATGAACTCACGGCAAAGCAAATAAGGAACATTGAAGCAGAGTTGAAAGTGAAGATCCTTGACCGCACTTCGCTCATTCTTGACATATTTGCCATGCGAGCACAAACGGCAGAGGCAAAGACACAAGTGGAGATTGCACAGTATCGTTACATGCTTCCACGCCTGCAACGACTGTGGACTCACCTTGAACGACAAGCCGGCGGCTCTGGCGGTGGCGGAGGAAAAGGCTCGGTAGGACTGCGTGGTCCAGGTGAAACTCAGCTCGAAATGGACCGCCGAATCATTCTCCAACGTCTGTCATTGCTGAAACAACGACTTATTGAAATAGAGAAACAGAAGACTACACAACGCAAAAACCGCGGACGACTAATCCGTGTGGCACTCGTAGGATACACCAATGTGGGCAAGAGTACGATTATGAACCTGCTTTCAAAGTCGCAGGTGTTTGCCGAAAACAAACTCTTTGCCACTCTCGACACCACTGTACGCAAAGTAGTAATCGACAATCTTCCGTTCCTTCTTGCCGATACCGTTGGATTTATCCGCAAACTTCCGACCGACCTTGTTGACTCGTTCAAGAGTACACTCGACGAGGTGCGCGAGGCAGATTTGCTTGTTCACGTAGTAGATATCTCGCATCCTGACTTTGAAGACCAGATAAAAGTGGTTGACCGAACGCTTGCCGACCTCGGTTGCAGCGACGTTCCGCAGATGATTATATTTAATAAGGTGGATGCATATACATGGATTCCGAAAGAGGAAGACGACCTGACGCCGATACAGAAAGAGAACATCCCACTCGAAGAACTGAAGAAGACGTGGATGGCAAAGTTGAATGACAATTGTCTTTTCATATCGGCAACGCAAAAGCAAAACATAGACGAACTCCGCGACACCTTATATAAAAAGGTACGCGAACTGCATGTGCAAAAATATCCATACAATGATTTTCTTTATAATATAGAAGAGTAATATGAGAAAGATAAGCTTATTAGAAATGGATACCCTCGAACGCTTGCAGCACTGCTGGGCTGAGGATTGGGATCGTGTCATCGTTGCCGACGACTTCGACGCACTTTCTATTCGCAACACCAATTTCTATGGTTATGTTGTGATAGGTAGCCAAGTACGAATCAGCGATACAAAAATGATTAAGGGTTCGGGCGATCCGTTCGAGCCAAACGTAATATCAGTGCTTAACGAAGGTGGCGACGGCAACATCATCCTTTGTCCGCAACTCACAGCCCAACTCGCCTATATGATGATGAACAATCAGGCAGTCTTTGATTTCGTTAAGAAGGAAGTGAGCAGTTCTGCCACAATCACTGCCACCGTAATAGCCGACGGAGCAATCATTGATGGTGCAACGAAACTCGTAGATTGCTATATCAACAGTAGCGATGACGCTCCTACATATATAGGTTCAGACGTAATAATGGAGAAAAGCGTTACAGCCTGTGGTGCAGAAGTGACAGATGGTGCAAAGATTTATGAAAGTTTCGTTGGTGAGGCAGTTCACATCGGCAAAGGATTCTCGTCGGAAGCATCGTGTTTCTTTGCCAATGCATACATGGACAATGGCGAGGCATGTGCAGCACTGTGCGGACCTTTTGCTTGCAGTCACCACAAGTCAACGCTTCTAATCGGTGGCGAATTCTCGTTTTATAATGCAGGTTCGAACACCAATCAGAGCAATCATGCCTACAAGATGGGGCCAATCCATTGGGGGACATTGCAGCGTGGAGCAAAGACAGCATCTGGTTGCCACATTCTATGGCCAGCAACCATCGGTGTGTTCTCTATGGTTATGGGCAAACTTACGCAGCATCCAAACCTCGAAAAACTTCCTTTCTCGTATGTATTGTCCGGCCCTGAAAAGACATACATCGTGCCAGGCGTGAACATAAAGACCGTGGGCACATGGCGCGACGTGAACAAATGGCCAAAGCGTGATAAACGAAATGAATACGCACGCCGCGACATCATCACATTCGACTTTCCAAATCCATACATCATGCAGTATGTGCGTGAAGGCCGCAACATTCTCCTTGAGATGCAATCAGCCCAATGTGATGCAGAGGAGTATTTCTACGAGAACTGCTATATCAAGAAGGCTGCGCTTGAAAAGGGAATAAAATACTATGACCTCATACTCGCCCTTGCTGATATGAAAGACGACGGCACACGCTACATCGACATGCTCGGTATGATAGCACGTCAAACCGACATTGATGCTATATATAATAAGGTGTCGGATGGCGAGATAAAGAGCATTGACGAGATTCTGTCACTCCTTCCGTCGGTTGAAGTGACTACACCTCCGCTCAATAAGGAAAGCGAGGCATACGCCCAGTGGCTCGCAATGATTGAAAAGGATGCCAAGAAAGAATTCCGTATGGGTGACGTCAGCGAAGAGCAATTGCACGATTTCATAAAGAACATCGGTTGGAAAACTTCAACGCAATTATTGCATCAATGACACTCCAGCCACATATCCGAAATCTCGAATTATCGTAATATAAATTAAATTCAATGAAAAAGCTATTTTTACTTGCAGTTGTGTGCTTGGTTAGCTTCACATACTGCCTTGCCGACACTTACGAGTCGGTTGATGGCGACCCTATGAAGGCGCGCATCTACACATTGAACAATGGTTTGAAGGTTTATCTCAGCGTTAACAAAGACGAACCACGTATCCAGACTTACATCCCAGTACGCGTTGGTGGTAAGAACGACCCTGCTGAAACAACAGGTCTCTCACACTATCTTGAGCATCTGATGTTCAAAGGTACACAGAAGTTTGGCACTCAGAACTACAAGGCAGAAAAGCCATATCTCGACAAGATTGAAAGTCTTTACGAGGTGTATCGCAAGACTACCGATCCAGAAAAGCGCAAGGAAATCTATCACGAGATTGACAGTCTTTCCTACAAGTCTTCGACTTACGCCATTGCCAACGAGTACGACAAACTCATGGCTACCATTGGTGCTAACGGAACTAATGCCTACACATCGGAAGACGTAACTTGCTACACCGAGGACATTCCTTCAAATGAAATCGAAAACTGGGCAAAGATTCAGAGCGACCGCTTCAAGAACATGGTCATCCGTGGCTTCCATACAGAACTCGAAGCTGTATATGAGGAGTTCAACATCTCACTCACACAGGATATGCGCAAGGTTTGGGAAACACTCGGACAGGTGCTTTTCCCTAATCACCCATACGGTCAGCAAACCGTAATCGGCACTCAAGATCACTTGAAGAATCCGTCAATCGTAAACATCAAGAAGCACTTCAACGACTGGTATCGCCCTAACAATGTTGCAATCTGCATGAGTGGCGACCTTGATTTCGACAAGACAATTGCCATCATAAAGAAGTATTTCGGCGATTGGAAACCAAATCCAGAAGTTCAATCTCTTCACGACAAATTGCTCAACATCAATGTTCCAAAGCTGACTTCTCCAGTTGAAAAGGATGTTTATGGACGCGAAGCAGAGGAAGTAGTGCTCGGTTGGGCTCTTCCAGGACAAAAGGACAAGGACTTCGACTATATCGACATCATGGCTGAAGTATTGTCAAACAACAAGGCAGGTCTTATTGACATCGACTTGAATCAGGCGCAGAAAGTGCTTGGCGCAGGCAGTGGCGTAAACGGAATGAGCGACTACTCTGAGTTCATAGCACTCGCTTTGCCAAAGGACGGGCAAAGTCTTTACGAGGCACGCAACCTCTTGCTTGCAGAAATAGCAAAGCTCAAGAGGGGCGAATTTGACGAAAGTCTGCTCCAATCTATCATCAACAACTTGAAACTTCAGCGTATGCACGCTCTCGAAAGCAACGACCGCAGGGCTGATATGTTCGTTCAGTCATTCGTAAATCAAACCGCATGGAAGGACGAAGTGGAGAAGATTGAGCGCATGAGCAAGATTACAAAGGCCGACGTTGTTGCCTTTGCAAACAAATACCTCACCGATGGATATGCCTGCATCTACAAGCGCAAGGGCGAAGATCCTAACGAAAAGAAGATTGACAAGCCTGCAATCTCGCCTATCGAGATGAACCGCGATAAGATGAGCAAGTTCGTCAAAGACATTGCAGCAGCAAAGGTCGCAGCCATACAGCCTGTATTTGTTGACTATGCAAAGGACATGAGCTATAAGAAATACAACAATGGCGACGAGTTGCTTTACAAGCAGAATACTACAAATGACATCTTCACACTCCGTTGCGCCATCAATGTTGGTACGAAAGCCGACAAGGCTCTCGACGATGCTACAACCTACATCTCTTATCTCGGAACATCAACAAAGTCGAATGCCGACCTTATGAAGGAGCTTTATCGTCTGGCTTGCAATGTTAGTTTCTCTACAAGCGAAGGCACAAGCTACCTCACTGTTTCCGGACTTGCTGAGAATATGCAGCCTGCACTGATGCTTGCTGCCGAATGGCTCATGGATGCAAAAGCCGACAAGGCTATCTATGACAACATGGTTGCCGACATTCTCAAGTCACGTGCCGACGCTAAGCTTAGCCAGCAGACAAACTTCCAATACCTGCGCCAGTATGGTCAGTATGGCAAGTTGAACCCTATGACAAACATCCTTTCCGAGGCTGAACTCAAGTCAACCGACCCTCAGACTTTGCTCGACAAACTCAAGAACATGCTCAACTATCAGAAGACTATAATGTATTATGGTCCTGCTTCACAGCGTGAAATAGAGAATATGCTCAGCATGGAAGTCACTCGTCCGAGCCTGACTCCTACAAAGGAAAACGATGTTTTCAAGCCTCTCCAGACTACAACCGACGAAGTCTATATCGCACCTTACGAGGCTAAGAACATCTACATGTTCAATTATTCCAACAACGGACAGAAGTATGATGCCTCACTTGCACCGCAAATGGAACTCTACAACGAGTATTTCGGCGGCGGAATGAACGGCGTTGTATTCCAGGAAATGCGCGAAGCCCGCGGCTTGGCATACTCTGCTGCAGCTTGGTACACCACTCCTTCATATAAGGAAGGCACGAATGCGTTCTATACTTACATCATTTCGCAAAACGACAAGTTGCCTGAATGCCTGAAGACTTTTGATGAAATCGTAGAGACTTTGCCTGCACAGGAAGGTGCATTCAAGGTTGCAAAGGATGCAGTAATAAAGCGTTTGGCAACAGAACGCATCAATCGTTTCAGTGTTCTCACCAGTTATCTTTCAGCACGTCGTCACGGTCTTGACTACGACTTGAACAAGGATATCTACGAAAAGGTGCAGAACATGGCACTCGATGACTTGGTAAAATTCCAGCAGGAGAACGTTAAGGACCGCAAATACAAGTATCTAATCCTCGGCGATGAAAAGGAACTTGACCTGCCGACACTCGAAAAACTCGGTCCTATCCACCGTTTGACACAGGAAGATATATTCGGCTTCTAATAGAAATTGCACTATAACAACGGTGCCAACAACCTTATGGCAGACTCCCACAGGCGCACAAAGAATGTCGCTTCCCTTGGGTAGCCTGCCATAATTTTTGACTCTGCAAGGTCGTTCTCGAACACTCGTCGCAGGCGAATTGCCGTATCAGAGTCGTATATGAAAGCATTTGCCTCCATGTTTGTCTCGAAACTTCTCGCGTCGATGTTGGTTGATCCTACGGTCGAAAGACTGTCGTCGCACACCAAAAGTTTCGAATGATTGAACCCTTTCGTGTATTTATACACCTTCACACCAGCCTTCAGCACCTCCGGATAGAAGCTCCGGCTTGCCACATCTACCAGCCAGTTGTCGCTCTTTTCAGGCACAACGATGCGCACATCGACGCCTGAAAGCGCTGCCGACTGCATTGCTGACAGCACGGAAGGAGTAGGAAGAAAGTAAGGAGTCTCCATATAAACATACTTTTTCGCGTTATTAAGTATGTTTACATAACCTTGCATAATGTTGCACCACTTCGATGCACTGCTGCTCGTCACTACTTGAACGAAGCAGTTATTCTCTATTTCTTCAATAGGTTGAGGGTAATACTTATGGTCGGTGATGAGTTTGCGGTCCATAAAGAACCAGTCGGCAAGGAATGCACTTTGCAATCCGTGGACTGCATTGCCCTTTATGCGCAGGTGAGTGTCGTGCCAGTCTTGCCCATTTGCACCGCTGATGTATCGGTCGGCAATGTTCATGCCGCCTATATATCCCGTTGTTCCGTCGATGATACAAAGCTTTCGATGGTTGCGATAGTCTATCTTATTCGTAAGAAACGGCATTCTCACTGGCAGTGAACTGCGCACATCGACGCCTGCATTCTTCATTCGCTGGAAGAATTTCGACGGCACTCGCCAGCAGCCAACATCGTCGTAGAGCAGCCGGACCTCGACTCCTTCACGCGCCTTCTTCATCAAAACATCTGCCACTCGATTGCCCAGAGTATCGTCTTCGATGATAAATGTTTCGAGATGTACGTGCTGACGCGCAGCCATGATTGCGGATATCATGTCGTCGAAGAGTGCTTTGCCCGACACGAATATATCGATGTCGTTGTCCTTGAAAGGCATTGCACTGTCCTGATTGACAAAGAGCTGCATCAACTTCCTGTGTTCAAACGGCAGCACAAGATTCTTTTGCGCAAGGAAACTCGTCATCTGTCGTTTCTTCAGCAGTCCCATAGTCCGGCGGTTGACGTTGCGTTTACGCCTCACGTCCTGTCCGAAGACGAGGTACAACACGATGCCTATGACTGGCAGGAAGAACAGCACGAGCAGCCACGCAAGAGTCTTGGCAGGCTCCTTCTTCTCGAAAAGAACCGCCACGGCACTGCCCATGAAAACAATGCCATAGACCATAAATACGAGCCAATGAACATTAATCATTCTTGCGCATGTTTCTTCTTTCGCTGGCAAATATACAATATGTTTTTGAAATATGCAAATCTTTTTTGCAACATTCCTTCGTTATGCTTTCGCAAGTCGTTCGGTTGGCTTCCAAAAGTTGAACGCTTAACTCGGACAAACATTGCTGCAATGTTGAGTCGAACATTGCTCCAATGTTTGGTCCAACATTGCAGCAATGTTTTTTCCACTTAAACGCTCAACCTGGAGAGTGTAATCGTTCAAGTCAGCCAACGCAACCGCACAAAACACAAAAATACAAGAAATAATTTGCATTTTTCGGCATTTCCTATTGCCGTATCGAAAATTTTATGTAATTTTGCACAACTTAAAAACAAACCGATATGAGCCTTGTCACAGTCAAAGACAAACAGTTTGAAATTTCAATCAAAGAGGAGGAAATAAAGGCACGCATAAAGGAAGTCGCAGCGCAGATAAACGCCGACATGGATGGGAAATGCCCTCTGTTCCTCGCAGTACTCAATGGGGCTTTCATTTTTGCAGCCGACCTCTACAGGGAGATAACCGTTCCGAGCGAGATTTCATTCGTGAAGATTGCATCGTATTCAGGCACCGAGACCACTGGCGTAATGAACGACATCATAGGCCTCAACCAAGACATCAGCGGACGACACGTCATAATCGTCGAGGACATTGTTGACACTGGACTTACGATGAAGCATACAATCGAGACGCTCAAGCAGAAGAATCCGGCATCGGTAAGCATCTGCACACTGCTCACAAAGCCCGACAAGCTGCAAGTAGAACTGACGCTCGACTATGTTGCATTCAGCATTCCGAACCTCTTTGTCGTTGGCTACGGCTTAGACTACGACCAGCACGGCCGCAATCTGAAGGACATCTATCAGGTTGTAAAATGAAATAACATGATATGGAAAAGGTCAATATAAACGAAAAATTCGGAGATTGGTTCCTTGATTTATCGAAATATGTTGCAACGGCAATGATACTCACATCGTTGTTTGCCGATTTGCAAGAGCCTTGGTTAGTGGTTGTTTCAACTTTGATACTATGCGTTTCAATATTTGCAGCCATATATTTTTATAAACAACAAAACAAGAAGTCTAACTCAAAAAAGAATAAAAAATGAATGCAGTTGTAGTGTTGATAGTCATCTTAGCTACAGCAATAGGCGTAGCAATATATACAAAACGTCAAGATGAAATAGACGAATAGTTGCAGTTTTACCGCAACATCAGGAAACATATAATATAATAAGGTATGAAGAACATTATAATTTTTGGTGCGCCAGGCTCTGGAAAAGGCACATACAGCGAAGAGTTAGTTAAGAGATATGGCATGAACCACATCTCTACAGGCGACGTTCTGCGCGCAGAAATAAAGAGCGGTTCGGAAAAAGGAAACGAGATTGCAGCCATAATAAACAAGGGACAGCTCATCCCTGACGACTTCATGCTGCGACTTCTTGCCGACACCTACGACAAACTTGACAAAGACAAAGGCGTAATCTTCGACGGATTTCCACGCACAATACCGCAGGCACAAGCCCTCAAAGATATGCTTGCAGAGCGCGGAGTAGATATGGGTTACATGATTGAACTCATCGTTGACGAGGAAACATTGATGGAAAGACTGCTCGGCAGAGCAATAAAAGAAGGCCGTGCAGACGACAATGAAGAGACCATCAAGGCTCGTTTCGACGTTTATCACAAGCAGACAGAGCCGCTTTCAAAGTGGTTCGAGGCTGAAGGAATGCGCCACACATTTACATGGAAAGGCTCAAAAGAACTAATGCTTTCAGAGATTTTCGCCTTCCTCGACAAAGAATAAACACCGTTTTACCCCGAGATTTCGAGGTTTCGAATAAACATTTTCGCCCATGCCATTAGAGTCAAACTTCATAGATTACGTTCGCATCCACTGCCGATCAGGCAAGGGAGGCAAGGGTTCTATGCACCTGCGCCACGTGAAATACCAACCTAATGGCGGTCCTGACGGCGGAGATGGTGGCCGCGGAGGCAGCATTTACCTGCGCGGAAACCATAACTACTGGACACTTCTGCACCTGAAATACCAACGTCATATCTTTGCCGAACACGGCGGAAACGGTGGCCGCGACAAATGTCACGGCACAGATGGCAAGGATATGTACATCGATGTGCCTTGCGGAACGGTTGTATATAACGCCGAAACAGGCAAGTATGTGTGCGACGTAATGGAGGACGGACAGGTCGTAATGCTTCTCAAAGGTGGACGAGGCGGCTTGGGTAACTTCCAATTTCGCTCCGCCACAAACCAGGCACCGCGTTATGCACAGCCAGGAGAACCGATGCAGGAGATGACCGTGATACTCGAATTGAAGCTCCTTGCCGATGTCGGACTTGTAGGATTTCCCAATGCCGGCAAGAGTACACTGCTCTCCACACTCTCCTCTGCACGTCCTAAAATAGCAAACTACCCTTTCACCACGCTCGAACCATCGCTCGGAATCGTAGGCTATCGCGATAACAAATCGTTTGTCATGGCTGATATTCCTGGTATTATTGAGGGCGCAAGCGAAGGAAAAGGGCTTGGACTTCGCTTCCTCAGACACATAGAACGCAACTCTTTACTGCTCTTTATGGTGCCAGGCGACACTGACGACATAAAGAAAGAATACAACATCCTGCTCAACGAACTGCAGCAGTTCAACCCCGAAATGCTTGCCAAACATAGGGTTCTTGCGGTGACAAAGTGCGATTTACTCGACGCAGAACTCATAGAAATGCTTAAAGATACATTGCCTGACGACTTGCCAGTGGTGTTTATTTCGTCTGTGGCAAACATGGGACTCGATGAACTCAAGGATGTTCTTTGGAGGGAATTGAACAGCGAAAGCAACAAATTGCAGGATATTATCTCTGGCGAGAACCTTGTCCACCGCGACAAGGACATGAAAAATCTTGCCAACTTTGAAGGTCTTGACGAACTCGACGACTACGAAGACGAGGGAGATGAAGACGAAGACATAGAGGACCTTGATGACTTTGAGTACGAAGACTAAACAGCAAATCACTGACGAGGAGTTTATGCGAAAGGCATTGGTCGAGGCACAAGCGGCCTTCGATGCTGACGAAGTGCCTGTCGGTGCTGTGGTTGTATGCAAAGGTCGGGTGATTTCTCGCGCACATAATCTCACCGAAACGCTTCACGACGCAACGGCACATGCCGAGATGCAGGCAATAACATCGGCTGCAGAATACCTCGGAGGCAAATACTTACAGGATTGTACACTGTATGTTACGGTAGAACCATGCGTCATGTGTGCCGGTGCATTGGGTTGGTCACAGGTTTCACGAGTGGTCTATGGCTGCGACGACGACAAACGAGGTTACACACGATATGCGCCAAAAGCATTGCATCCAAAGACCGAAGTAACCGCTCACGTGCTTGAAAACGAGTGCAAAGAACTGATGATTCAGTTTTTTAAGGGAAAGAGATAACCCTTTTCTTCTTTTACCTATAGAAAAATTTTGGGCACGAAAAACCCCTCCGTGGGAGGGGCTTGGAATGGTTTCCTATAAGAATCTTTCTGATTGTTCCTTTATCCAATCGGCATCATTGAAGTAGTCGATGCGCATTGCCTTGCGCACTTCGTCCATAGTCTGCTGTGCAAATGCACGTGCAGAAGCCGTGCCTTGTTTGAGAATGTCGAATACTGCTGGTATGTCTTTCTCATATTGTTTGCGACGTTCACGAATAGGAGCAAGTTCCTTTTCGAGCACTTTGTTGAGGAACTTCTTGCATTTCATGTCGCCAAGACCGCCACGGCGATAGTGTTCTTTCAACTCGTCGAGGTTTTTATAGTCTGGCCAGAACTCGGCAAAGTCTTCATCGCAGCAGAAAGCATCGAGGTAAGTGAATACGCAATTGCCTTCAATCTTGCCAGGATCTTCAACTCTGAGATGGTCAGGATCGGTGAACATGCTCTTCACTTTCTTTTCAACTTCCTTCGCATCATCGGAAAGATAGATGCAGTTACCGAGGCTCTTGCTCATCTTTGCCTTACCATCCGTGCCAGGCAGACGCAGACATGCCTGATTGTTAGGCAGAAGAATGTTTGGTTCTACCAATGTCTCTCCATAAATACGATTGAAACTGCGAACAAGTTCACGCGTCTGTTCAAGCATCGGTTTCTGGTCTTCGCCAACAGGAACAATCGTAGATTTGAACAGCGTAATGTCTGCTGCCTGAGAGATTGGGTAACAGAAGAAGCCAACAGGAATGTTTGCCTCAAAGTTTCGCATCTGTATTTCAGTCTTTACTGTAGGGTTTCTCTGCAAACGGCTAACGGTAACAAGGTTGCTGAGGTACTGTGTAAGTTCCGAAAGTTCTGGTATCTGGCTCTGGATAAAAATGGTGACTTTCTCTGGATCAAGCCCAACTGAAAGATAGTCCAACGCCACCTCCATAATGCTTTGACGAATCTTCTCAGGATTTTCAGCATTATCAGTCAATGCCTGCACATCAGCGATAAACACAAAAAAGCGGTCGTAGCCACCTTCGTTCTGCAACTCTACTCTGCGACGCAACGAACCTACATAGTGCCCAAGATGGAGCTTTCCGGTAGGACGGTCGCCTGTCAATATAATCTTTCCCATAATACGTCTTTGAATTTGAACTGCAAAATTACTCAAAAAATTTGTATTATTAGCATGATTGGCGAAAAACTTTTACCTATTATAATAAATAAGGTGTACAAAACGCCAGTTTTTGACCATAAAGAATGACTAATGATAAAAAATAATGAATATGGAAAAAAAAATGAAATTATTCTTGCACATTTTATGAATATTGTGTAAATTCGCAGTCGATAAAGATTGTAAATGTTTTTAATTTTTTTAGAAAAATGAAGAAGTATAACTTTAATGCAGGTCCTTCAATGCTTCCACGCGAGGTGATTGAGAACACTGCAAAGCAGATTTTGGATTTTAACGGTAGTGGACTTTCTCTTGCTGAGATTTCTCACAGAGCAAAAGACTTCCAACCAGTTGTTGACGAAGCTGAGGCATTGATGAAGGAACTCCTTCAGATACCTGACGGTTACAAGACTATCTTTGTAGGTGGTGGTGCTTCGCTTGAGTTCTGTATGATTCCTTACAACTTCCTTATTAAAAAGGCTGCTTATCTCAACACAGGCGTTTGGGCAAAGAAGGCTATGAAGGAAGCTAAATTGTTTGGCGAGGTTGTTGAAGTTGCTTCATCCGCTGCTGACAACTATACTTATATTCCAAAGGGATGGACTTGCCCTGACGATGCCGACTATCTGCACGTAACAACAAACAATACTATCTACGGTACAGAAGTACGCAAAGAATATGACGTAAATGTTCCTATGATTGCCGACATGAGTTCCGACTTCCTTTCCCGTCCTGTTGACGTTTCAAAGTACGATGCAATATACGCTGGTGCACAGAAGAATCTTTCTATGGCAGGTGTAACTGTTGCTATCTTGAAGGAAGACAAGCTTGGTCGTGCTCCACGTGAGATTCCTACAATGCTTGACTATCGCACTCACACTGAAAAGGGTTCTATGTTCAACACTCCTCCAGTAGTTCCTATCTACTGTGCACTCGAAAACCTTCGTTGGATTAAGGCACAGGGTGGTCTTGAGGCAATGGACAAGATTGCAAAACAGCGTGCAGAAATCGTTTACAGTGAAATCGACCGCAACAAACTCTTCCATGGTACAGTAACTTGTGAGGAAGACCGTTCACTGATGAACATCTGCTTCGTACTCAACGACGAGTACAAGGAATTGGAACAAGAGTTCCTCGACTTCGCTATCAAGGAGCGTGGTATGGTAGGTGTCAAGGGTCATCGTTCTGTTGGTGGCTTCCGCGCATCTTGCTACAACGCACAGACAATCGAAGGCGTGCAGGCACTCGTAGCTTGCATGAAGGAATTTGAAGCTAAACATTAATAAATAAAATACGGGTTACAGCAACAAACACTGTAACCCGTAAAACTTTAAACAGAAAAAAATATAACATAATGAAAGTTTTAGTCGCTACAGAAAAACCATTTGCTGCTGCAGCTGTGAATGGAATTAAGGCAGAAATCGAAGGTGCAGGCAATGAACTCGTGCTCCTCGAAAAATATACCGAAAAGGCTCAACTCCTCGATGCAGTTAAGGACGTTGATGCTATGATTATCCGCAGTGATAAGGTTGATGCAGAAGTTCTCGACGCTGCAAAGAACCTAAAGATTGTTGTTCGTGCTGGTGCAGGCTACGATAACATTGACCTTGCTGCCGCTACAGCCCACAATGTTGTTGCCGAAAACACTCCTGGACAGAACTCAAACGCAGTTGCAGAACTCGTGTTTGGTCTCCTCGTTTATGCTGTTCGCAACTTCTACAACGGCAAGAGCGGAAGCGAACTCCTTGGCAAGAAGCTCGGTATCCTTGCTTTCGGTAATGTTGGCCGCAACGTTGCTCGCATCGCAAAGGGCTTTGGTATGGACGTTTATGCTTACGATGCTTACTGTCCGAAGGACGTTATCGAGGCTGCAGGCGTTAAGGCTGTTGATTCTCAGGATGCGCTTTTCGAGGTTTCTGACATCGTTTCACTGCACATCCCTGCTACTCCTGAAACAACAAAGAGTATCAATTATGCACTCGTAAACAAGTTGCCAAAGGGTGGTATTCTCGTTAATACTGCACGCAAGGAAGTCATCAACGAAGAGGAACTCCTCAAATTGATGGCTGAACGCGAAGACCTGAAGTACGTTTCAGACATCATGCCAGTTGCCGATGCCGACTTCCAGAAGTTCGAAGGCCGCTACTTCTCAACTCCTAAGAAGATGGGTGCACAGACTTCTGAGGCCAATATCAATGCCGGTATCGCTGCTGCAAAGCAAATCAATGCTTACTTCAAGGATGGTTGCACTAAATTCCAAGTAAACAAATGATTGTAAAACCATTCAAGGGCATACGCCCTCCAAAAGCACTCGTTGAAGAGGTTGAAAGCCGTCCTTACGACGTATTGAACTCGGAAGAAGCACGTGCCGAGGCTGGCGACAACGAGAAAAGCTTATACCATATTATTAAGCCTGAGATCAACTTCACTGAAGGAACAAGCGAATACGACCCAAAAGTGTATGAGAGTGCTGCCGAACATTTCCAGGCATTCCAAGACAAAGGTTGGCTTGTTCAGGACGATAAAGAGCAGTATTATATCTATGCCCAGACAATGAACGGCAAAACGCAGTACGGACTTGTGGTTTGTGCATACGTTGACGATTACATGACAGGCAAGATTAAGAAGCATGAACTCACTCGCCGCGACAAGGAAGAGGACCGCATGAAACACGTTCGCATCAACAATGCAAACGTTGAACCCGTGTTCTTTGCATATAAGGACAACGAAGTTCTTATGCAGATGATTGCAAAATATGCTGCTACAGAACCTGAATATGACTTCATTGCACCTATCGATGGCTTCGGTCACAAGTTCTGGTGCATCACTGACGATGCCGACATTGCTACGATTACGGCTGAGTTCACAGCCATGCCTGCAATGTACATTGCCGATGGTCATCACCGTAGTGCAGCGGCTGCACTTGTCGGAGCAGAGAAAGCTAAGCAGAATCCTAACCACAAGGGCGACGAGGAATACAACTATTTCATGGCTGTATGCTTCCCTGCATCGCAGTTGACTATCCTTGACTACAACCGCGTTGTTAAGGATTTGAACGGTCTTTCAAGCGAAGAATTCCTTGCTGCTCTTGCAAAGAATTTCGAAGTATCACTTGTTGAAAGCGAAGAAATCGCTGCCATCAAGCCTCAGAAGCTTCATCAATTCTCGCTCTATCTTGACAAGAAATGGTATCACCTCGACGCAAAAGAAGGCACATTCGACAACAACGACCCTATCGGAGTTCTCGATGTTGACATCTCATCGCGCCTTATACTCGACGAAATCCTCAACATCGGCGACCTGCGTTCATCGCAGCGCATCGACTTTGTAGGCGGTCTTCGCGGTCTGGGCGAGCTTGTTCGTCGTGTCGATTCAGGCGAAATGCGTGCTGCATTGGCACTTTATCCTGTGTCGATGAAGCAAATTATGGACATTGCCGACAGCGGAAAGATCATGCCACCAAAGGCTACATGGTTCGAACCAAAGCTCCGCAGCGGCTTGGTCATCCATAAGCTTTCATAAATTCTATAGCTACTATAGTCCCTATAGCATCTATATGAACGATACTTACACAACCATAAGCAATAAAATCGGCCGAGGAACCTACTCTGAAAAGCGGAGTAAGTTCCTCGCTTTTTCTCATCATGTCGAGTCGGCCGACGAAATAAAAACCATCATTGCAGCCTATCGCAAGCAATACTACGACGCTCGGCACGTATGCTACGCCTATATGTTAGGCTATGAACGGACCGATTTCCGTGCCAACGACGACGGTGAACCATCGTCAACTGCAGGTAAGCCTATACTCGGACAAATCAATTCAAACTCGCTGACAAACATTCTCATCGTCGTAGTTCGCTATTATGGCGGCGTAAATCTTGGCACAAGCGGGCTCATCGTGGCTTATCGCGAGGCTGCAAAACTTGCTATCGAGGACTCGGAAATAGAGCAACGCCTCGTAGAAGAGACCATAACACATCACTTCTCCTACATTGAAATGAACGATGTGATGAAGGTTATAAAGGAGTTGAACCCACGAATAATATCGCAAAACTTCGATAATACTTGCGAAATTGTTCTTTCCATCCGCAAGTCGTTGGCCCCACAACTCAGGTCAAAGCTTGGTATTATCGAGCCATGAAGTCATACAACGATTACGGAACCTGGATTAGAAATCGCTTTCCTTATAGGGTACAAAAGATTTCTATCGACGCAGGATTTACCTGTCCCAACCGTGATGGAAGCAAAGGACGAGGCGGTTGCGTCTTCTGCGACAACAATACTTTCAACCCATCCTACTGCAATAAATCGAAGACCATAACGCAACAGTTAGAGGAAGGCAAGGCTTTCTTTGCGCGGAAATACCCTGATATGAAGTATCTGGCATACTTCCAAGCCTTCAGCAACACATACGCCCCACTCCAACACCTGCGCAAACTCTACGAAGAAGCACTGCAAGTGAAGGATGTCGTAGGCCTTGTCATTGCCACACGCCCCGACTGTATCGACGACGAAAAGCTTGATTACCTGCAGGAACTGAGCCGTAGAACCTTCCTCATCGTAGAATACGGCGTAGAGAGTTGCAACAACGAAACATTGCGAATCATCAACCGAGGTCACACATTCGAGTGCAGCCAAGAGGCAATACGAAAGACTCACGAGCGCGGCATCACCGTCGGAGCACACATCATCCTCGGCTTGCCTGGCGAAGACCGAGAGGAAATCATCAGGCAGATACCGCTTGTGTCGTCACTCGAGATTGACATTCTCAAACTGCATCAGATGCAAATCATCAAGGGCACAAAGCTTGACAGCGACTTCACCCCACGCCCAACGATATTCAGCGTTGACGAATACATCGCCCTCATAGCCGAATACATCCGCCGCATACGCAAGAACATAGTGATGGAACGATTCGTCTCGCAGTCGCCCAAAGAACTGTTGGTCGCCCCTAACTGGGGATTGAAAAATCATGAGTTCACCGATAGGCTCGACAACTATCTCAAGTCTCATTCCCCATCATCCCATTAAGCGTTGCTCAGGTTGAGCGTTAAAGTCAGCCAAACATTGCTGCAATGTTGAGTCGAACATTGCTCCAATGTTGGGACTAACATTGCAGCAATGTTTTTACGAGTCAAGCGTTCAACTCAAGAAACCCAACCGCACAAGGTAAGAAACGAAAAGGCAGGTAATGTGAAATTATTAACAAAGTTTTAGCATCTTTATTTTGTCAAGTAAAAAAAATTCCCTAAATTTGCACCAAAGTATATTAAACAACCAAGATATGAATACAGAGACAGAATTCCTGTGTGGTCTGAAGAGAGAAGATTTCCAGACCACAGTCAACGGCAAACAGACAGACTTGTTTGTACTCAAAAACAGTAAAGGCAACGAAGTTGCACTCACAAATTATGGTGGCGCAATTGTCGCAATAATGGTACCCGACCGCAATGGCAACATTGCAAACATTATTCAGGGACACGACAACATCCACGACGTCATCAACAGTCCAGAACCTTATCTTTCAACCCTCATCGGACGTTTCGGCAACCGCATAGCAAAGGGCCGCTTCACGCTCAACGGCAAGGAGTACCAGCTCAGCCAAAACGAAGGCGAAACATGCCTGCATGGTGGACCAACCGGATTCCACAAACGCGTATGGGATGCACATCCACTCAGCGAAAACAGCATAGCACTCACCTATACGGCAGCATACGGCGAAGAGAGTTTCACGGGCGAAATGAAGGTGGCTGTAGAGTTTACTTTCAACGACAACGACGAGCTGATACTCGATTATTTCGCTACAACAAACAAAAAGACAATCGTAAATCTCACGCATCATGGTTACTTCTCACTCGCAGGAATAGCTAATCCAACGCCTACAATTGAGAATATGCAGTGCGAAATCAACGCCGACTTCTTCCTCCCAATCGACGAAAAGTGCATCCCAACCGGTGAAATACGCAAGGTTGAAGGCACACCTTTCGACTTCCGCAAGGCTAAGGCAATAGGTCAGGACATAGAATCAGACTGCGAACAAATAAAGTTTGGCGCAGGTTATGACCACTGTTTCGTATTGAATAAGCGTGAAGAAGGCGAACTCAGCTTTGCAGCAAAGGTAGTTGAACCAGTCAGTGGACGCAGCATGAAGGTTTATACAACCGAACCAGGAGTGCAGGTTTACACCGACAATTGGGGCAGCGGATGCCCAGGACAGCATGGTGCAACGTTCCCAAAGCGCAGTGCAGTATGCTTCGAATGCCAGCATTTCCCTGATAGTCCTAATCGTCCTTACTTCCCATCAGTAGTGCTCGAACCAGGACAAAAATACATTCAGAAGACGATTTACGCTTTCGGAGTAGAATAATAATTGGTCTTCGGTTTTAGTTTTTAGGTTTAATCCATAACCCACAACCGACAACCGTAATAATTAAAAATAAAACTTTTAATCATACAACATGTTAGAAATTGATTATGTAAGGAGTCGTTTCATCAAGCATTTCGATGGAAAGACAGGAAACATATACGCATCACCAGGCCGTGTAAACCTCATTGGCGAACATACTGACTATAATGGTGGCTTCGTCATGCCAGGAGCAATCGACAAAGAACTTATGGCTGAGATACGTCCAAACGGTACAAACAAGGTAATGTGTTACTCAATCGACCAAAAAGACCGCGTTGAGTTTGCAGTTGACGACCCTGAAGGACCGCGTACAAGTTGGGCACGATATATATATGGTGTGGTTCAGGAAATGCGTAAACATGGCGTTGACGTGAAAGGATTCCATACAGCATTCGCAGGAGACGTGCCGCTCGGAGCAGGTATGTCGTCGTCGGCAGCACTCGAAAGTTGTTTTGCCTACGCACTCAACGACCTGTTTGCCGACAATAAAATAGAGAAGTTTGAACTTGCACTCGTAGGACAGGCAACAGAACACAACTATGTTGGCGTGAATTGTGGCATCATGGACCAGTTTGCAAGCGTGTTTGGAAAGAAAGACAACCTCATGCGCCTCGATTGTCGAAGCATGGAATATGAGTATTTACCGTTCAATCCAGTGGGTTACAAAGTCGTGTTGCTCGACTCTCTTGTGAAGCATGAACTCGCTTCTTCGGCTTACAACGACCGTAGAAAAAGCTGCGAAAACGTTGTTGCAGCAGTGAAGGCAAAGTATCCAGAGCAAAAAATAGAACTTCTTCGCGACGTAAATTGGGATATGCTTAAGAGCGTTCAAGGCGAAGTAAGCGCAGAAGACTACAAGCGTGCAGCATTCTTTGTGGGCGAAACTGACCGCGTGATGGGTGTCAGCGAGGCTCTCAAGAATGGAGATTATGCAAAAGTCGGTGAGTTGATGTATGCCACTCACGAGGCTTTGAGCAAAGAATACGAGGTTTCTTGCGAGGAACTTGACTTCCTCAACGACATCTCGAAAGCGAATGGAGTGACTGGTTCACGCATTATGGGTGGCGGATTTGGCGGCTGTACAATCAATCTTGTAAAGGAAGAATTGCACGACAAGTTCGTTGCTGATGCCGTACAGAAGTATGCAGACAAGTATGGCAAACGCCCTAAGATTTATAATGTAATCATTTCCGACGGTGCGCACAAAGTATGCTAATGTAATTATAGAAGCTATAGTTATCCTTGCTATAGCTTCTTTTTTTTCCTGCGGTGGCAATAGGACAGACGCAAATCAACGCTGGATTGACTCTGACTCCATCGCAACAGCAACGCTGGATTCGCTTGAAGCATTGCTCGACAGTACCATGCCACATGGTGCCGACGAACTCTTCAACGACTTCTTCTTCAACTTTGCAGGCAATCCCCGACTGCAGAAACAGCGCATGACAACCGACAACAGCCATTGGTCATACAATTCTTTCTTCATGGAACAGGGCTACTACACGCCGATTTTCGACACTTCCGACCAGATAGAACTGCAAAACGATACAAGCCTGACAACTGCCAAAGTCGAAAAAATCTTCCTAAAACTGAACAGCATCAAGCAATATACTTTCCACAAACTAAAGGGTTACTGGATGCTCACCGACATTGACACACTGAAAATCACCGATAGTCCAAACGGCTCATTCCTGCAATTCTACTTCAGATTTGCCAATGACAACAAGTTCCAGATGCAGAGTCTTGCCGACCCGATAAAGTTTATTGGCCCTGATCCGGACAATGATTTCGACACACTCGAAGGCGAGATACTGCCGGAAACATGGAATGCATTCTGTCCAGATTTGCCAAAAGACATCGTATTCAACATTATCTATGGCGAGCAGAAACCTTCAGCAAGCAAACAAAAGATATTCATAATCAACGGAATTGCCAATGGTCTTGAGATAAGATTGTACTTTGAGCAGGACAAACTCGGCAAATGGAAACTCACAAAACTTGAGCAATGAAGCAGTGCAACGACTATAGTCTTTTGCAGCACAACACGTTTGGAATCGACGCGAAGTGCCGTCTTTTCATCGAATACGACTCATTGGATGAGCTAATGTTGGCGGTGAAAACACTGAAAATGCCGTTTCTGCACATTGGACAAGGCAGCAATCTGCTCTTTACTCAAGACTTCAACGGCACCATTCTCCACTCTGCCATCAAGGGAATCAACGTGAAAGAACGCCTCACGGGTGGCGATGTGTTGCTTGAAGTGGGCAGTGGAGAGACGTGGGACGACGTTGTAGAATACTGCGTAAGCCACAATCTTCACGGTGCGGAGAACCTAAGTCTCATCCCAGGCGAGGCTGGTGCTGCCGCGGTACAAAACATCGGAGCATACGGATCGGAGATAAAAGACATCGTCCACGAGGTTCATTGCATCGACATTTCTTCGGGAGAACTGCGCAAATTCAACGCTGACGAGTGCAAATATGCCTACAGAAAAAGCATTTTCAAAACGGAACTGAAAGGCAGATGCATTATATATAAGGTGGTACTCCGCCTTAAAACCGAGTTCAAACCGCGGCTTGAATATGGTGGTTTGAAGTCTTATTTCGAGCAAAAAGGCGTTTCTCTTTCTTCGATTACAGCCAAAGACTTGCGCGATGCAATCATTGAAATACGCCGTGCCAAGCTTCCTGACCCACAAATTACGGGCAATGCAGGCAGTTTCTTCATGAATCCAATCGTCGCAACCGACGTATTCAACTGCCTTATCTCTGCCTATCCTACGATGCCCCACTACCCTGCCGACGGTGGAATCAAGGTTCCTGCTGGCTGGTTGATAGAGCAATGCGGATGGAAAGGCAAGTCATTAGGCAACGCAGGTGTGTATCGAAACCAGGCACTTGTACTGGTGAACAACGGCAAAGCGACGGGCAGCGAAGTCGTAAACCTCTGCGAAACCATCCGCCGAGATGTGAAAGAAAAGTTCGGCATCACCATCAATCCTGAGGTGAATATCATTTAGTTTTCTTGGGAAAGAGGGTTCGAATGGTCGAAAATTCGAGGTTTCGAATGTTCGAGCGTTCGATATTTCGGGCTTTTTTGCCTATTATCGTTTCCTTCAATAATCGTTATCGAAACAAACCTTGACGTTTTTATTCCACGGTGCAGACATTCATCGTACCTTTGCACCGTGGATTTCGCATGTCGAATCCAATGGTGCACCATTACAATATATAGTTAGTTTTTTAAAGGTTTGTTTAATTAAAGAAAGGAAAAAGATTTATGAAAACGTTTATGACAACAGCATTACTATCGCTGTTTCCCTTTTTTGCCACGCAGGCACAAAGGTTTGACAACACGCCAATCAAGCTTAACAGCATCGAACTCTTGCTTGGAAAATGGTATGAGATAGCAAGATTAGACAACAGATTCGAGCGTGGACAGGATAATGTCACCGCATTCTACACCCAGGATGGTGACGGAAAGATCATGGTAAGCAACGTTGGATGGAAAGACGGCAAGATGAAATGTGCCACTGGGCATATAAAGCGCACCGACATGTCGGGCTTGTTGCGCGTATCGTTCTTCCGCCCTTTCTACTCCGACTATCGTGTGCTGATGCTTGGCACAGACTACTCTTATGCGCTGATTGGCGGTTCTTCCGACGACCATCTATGGTTACTCTCACGCACACCAACGCTTACACAGGCGGCACGCAATGCTCTTTTGCGTGAGGCAGCAAGCCGCGGATACACCGTGAGCCAGTTATTATGGATCGACCAGAGCAATAACATCGACAAGTTAGCAAAGAAATCATAGGTATAATCATTAAAAACAATTAAGAATATGAAAGCAAAATTTTATCGCTGCCCTATATGCGGCAACGTCATAGTGAAATTAGTTGACAGCGGAGTTACCCCTACATGCTGCGGCAGAGAAATGGAACTTCTCCACGAGAACTCGACCGAAGGCAAGACCGAATACCACATTCCAGTCATTGAAGAAATAGATGACTGCACGGTAAACATCCGTGTGGGTCAGGAAATGCACCCTCACAGCAAGGAACATCATATAGAGTTCATACTGCTGACCACATGCGACAAGGACGGAAACGTGGGCATGATGGTGAAAGGATTACAGGCAGAGCAAAAGCCGGAACTCACGTTCCACGTGCCGATGAAGGCTATACTCAACATCTATGCCTACTGCAACATCCACGGACTTTGGGTGAAGCATCTGAAGGAGTGCGACACGAACAGTCCTGATGCAAAGCCAAAGCAGGATGCAGAACAGTGCGGAACCTATCCAGCCTTCTGTGGCGAATGCCCGAAAGACCCAAGCGAAGCATACTACTCATGCGACTGATGCGAAAGACTGAACGTCGCAACCGCACGACTTGAACGCTTGCGATTGACGACTTGAACGCTGACGGTTCTCAAATCGACCGTTATACTCTAAAAAACATTGCTGCAATGTTGACTCGAACATTGTAGCAATGTTGAGTTGAACATTGCAGCAATGTTTGTCCGACTTAAGCGTTCAACCTTTGTACCCTATCCGCACGACTTGCGAAAGCCTAACGCACAAGTCGGGCAACGCAATCGCACGATATTAACAACCATCTAATACGATGAATGCAAAAAAATGGCAATAAATTAGGCAGATTAGCAAATATTTATTACCTTTGCCCACGTAAATTTTAATCGAATGCTGATAGGCAATGAGAATAATTGCACGTAAGACAATAGTTGACTACTACACGAAGCATCCAAAAGCAAAAGATGCATTGGAAGAATGGTTTCATAAAGTTCAAAAAGCCGAATGGAAGAATTTTTCCGACATGCGAAAGACATTCAACAGTGTTGATAGCGTAGGCAACAAAAGGTATGTATTCAACATCAAAGGGAATGACTTTAGACTTGTTGCAATAGTAAAGTTTACTCCGTCGCACGTATTGATTAGGTTCATTGGTACACATGCTGAATACGATAAAATAAAGGACATACAAAACATATAAAATAATGAAGATTACAAGCGAGCAAGGATACAACCTGGCACTGTCAAGGCTGGAAGAATTGGAAGACATAGTGTCTGAAAGCACTCCTGAAACCGACAAGAACTATAAGGAAATGGACTCTTTGATAGAAGCCATAGACTCATACGAGGCAATACATTATCCTATTGGCAAGCCTTCTTTGGCTGCAACGCTCCAACTGAGAATGTATGAGATGAACCTGACGAAGACCAAAATGTCGCAAATCATCGGTGTCAGTTCCTCGGCAATCAGTCGTTATCTCACGGGAAAATCAGAGCCTTCACTTACCGTTGCACGGCGAATATGCAACTCATTAAAGATAGATCCAGCCATCGTGCTCGGTGTATAAGGCAATATTTAAATCTGATTTTGACAAAGCAGACGGAATGATTCAGCAGTTACAATCACAGTTGTTGGACAAGGCAGTGTCGGAGTTCGCGAAACTTCCAGGCATAGGCCGCAAGTCGGCATTGCGCCTTGTGCTGCATCTGCTGCGACAAAGCGACGAAGACGTAAAGGCATTCACCGAATCTTTAGACACGCTGAAGAGAGAGATACGCCATTGCCGCGTGTGCCACAACATAAGCGATACGGAGGTTTGTCCGATATGCAGCAACCCTCGACGCGATGCTTCGCAGATATGTGTAGTGGAAAACATTCAGGATGTAATGGCTATTGAGAACACCATGAAGTTTAATGGGCTCTATCATGTGCTCGGAGGACTCATCTCGCCAATGGACGGCATCGGACCTTCTGACCTTGAAATAGACTCACTCTGCGAGAGAGTAGCCAGCGGCGAAGTGAAGGAAGTAATCTTCGCATTGAGCAGTACGATGGAAGGCGACACCACGGCATTCTTCATCTATCGCAAGTTGCAGCAATACGATGTGCCTGTCTCAGCCATAGCACGAGGCATATCCGTGGGCGATGAATTGGAATATACAGACGAACTGACCCTTGGAAGGTCGATACAAAACAGGACAAGATATGAAGGAAAATAAGACAGAAGGCAGCATGACACTGCGCGAGGCGAAGAAGGAACTGAACAAATTCTTCGTCACAATGCTTTGCATCAGCATAGTAATAGTGGTATTGTTCGAGACGGGAGTGCTCGATTATTGGAAGGGAGAGTATGCCGGAATGAAAAACTTTGAGTTCATCGTGCTCACCGTAATGGAGGTTTTGACCATCGCAAGCATACCATTTGCACTGAAACTGCTGAAGATGAAGTTCGTGAAACGCAAGTTCGACGCAGCCGAAGACCGCGTGACGAAGTATAAGGAACTGTCGTTGATAAGGATGGAGATACTCATCATGCCGATGATAATCAACATTTTCTGCTATTACTTATTCATGCAGACATCGTTTGGTTACATGGCAATAATACAGTTGATATGCCTTTGCTTCGTATGTCCAACCATGTCGCGATGCGAAAGAGAAGCCATAAAAGAGCCTGAAAATGGAGAACAACAGCAAGACTAAAATATCAGTCATCATTGTCAACTACAACGTAAAGTATTATCTCGAGCAATGTCTTTATACAGTAATGAAGGCAACAAACGGGATGAAACGCGAGATTTTCGTGTTCGACAATAACTCATCCGACGGATCTGTTGAGTATCTGAAACTGCGTTATCCGCTCGTCACCTTCATCTCAAGCATTCACAACGTAGGCTTTGCACGAGGCAACAACACCGCAATAAGGCAAAGCACAGGCGAGTATGTGCTGCTTCTGAACCCCGACACATTCATAGGCGAGAACGTGATAAGCGACGCCATCGACTTCCTCGACGCTCATCCCGACGCAGGATCATGCGGAGTGATGATGCATTCTGCCGATGGAAAGTTCGCACCAGAGTCTCGTCGTGGGCTTCCTACAATCATGACTTCGTTCCTCAAGATGATTGGCAAGACGGAAAGATACTATATGAGTTACCTGCCAAAAGACGAACCATCACAGATTGATGTGGTTAGCGGCGCATTCTTCATGGCACGGCGTGAGGCACTCGACAAGGTAGGTTTGCTCGATACAGAATACTTCATGTATGGCGAAGACATTGACCTTTCATATAGAATACGCAAGGGAGGATACAACAATTACTATCTTCCACTGAAGATATTGCACTATAAAGGCGAAAGTACACAGAAGACAAGTTTCCGCTATGTGCATGTCTTCTACAAGGCTATGCTCATATTCTTCCGCAAATACTATGGGCATCTGAGTTTCATTGTGACTATTCCCGTGCAACTTGCAATACTGTTCAAGGCAATGATAGCCTACGTCTATCTGCAGTGCAGGGGACTTAAGAAGCAACTTGGATTGCTGGATATGGTGCGCGAAGAGAGCGAATACCTGTTTATTGGCTCTGACGAGATGACGGAAACATGCATAAACAAGGCAAAGGAAAAGGGACTCCGCGCAAAGGCTGTGGTAGGAAACGACTGCACAATGCCGAATGGACATCATGAACTATCGGACATTATCGACCCGAGCATAAAGACATTTGTGGTGTACGACACAGGTTCATACAGCTATAGGCACATACTCGACATCATGACAAAGTCGCCTTCCGACAAGATACGCCTCGGTACATACAGCAACAAAACAGAACTGATAATAACGGAAGAGCACGTTATCTCTTAAAAAATGTTAAGTCGAAACATTTTTTCAAGCAAAGAGCATTGGGTTTTGAAAAATATGTGTACCTTTGCATCCGCAAAACAGAAAGGTGCGTTAGTTCAGCTTGGTTAGAATGCCTGCCTGTCACGCAGGAGGTCACGAGTTCGAGTCTCGTACGCACCGCAAGGACCATCAAGATATATATTGGTGGTCTTTTTTATTTCTATATCACAAGGAGACATATCACAACGCAGAGATAAGCCAAACCAACCCATTGCTATGATGAAACGATTGTTACACAATCCTTTGACGTTGGCATTTCATTTTGCCCTGACACTGATGCTTATTGGCGCAATAATCACCCACTATTATGGTGACAGTGCTATGCTGTCGCTCAGAGTTGGCGAGAATTCAAACATGGCTGTAGGGGAAGATGGCAGGGTAATGGACTTACCTTTCTCCGTAAAGCTCAATAAGTTTTCCGTAGAGACATACGAGGACGGCAAGACACACAAGAACTATATATCGCATATTACCATCTTTTTTCTTGAAAACTCGGGAAAGAAGACTGCCCATGATGCAAAGGTGGCGATGAACTATCCGTACCACGTAGCCTCGATTATGGGTTTTGGATGTATCGGAGCAGAGTATTCGCTTCTCCAGGTGTCGTACGATTCCGACCTAAACGGCACAACACTTCTGGTTCAACATGACCCTTGGGGCATTGGAATTACCTTCTGCGGTTATTACATCCTACTTGCCGCTTGCCTGTTTATGTTTGTAAGGTATTGTCATAAACAGCGTCGTAACAAGACTTATTGGACCTGTTTAGGCATTGCATTCCTTGGGGCATCATCCTATGTCATAAGCAAACTTTTCAGTTCCAGCACACCGCTGATGCCAGTTCTTCGTTCGCCATATCTTGTGGTTCATGTCGCTATCATCATCATGGCATACATGCTGATGATTTGCATGATGATAATCAGTTTGAAGGCATTATTCAGCAAATCTCCTACAATTGGTGGGAATAGAACAAACTTGCTTTTGCCAGCAGTGCTTTTTCTTACCGCCGGCATATTCATCGGTGCTATATGGGCAAATGATTCATGGGGAAGATATTGGGGATGGGACCCTAAAGAGACATGGGCACTCGTCACGCTAATCGTATATTCTCTTCCGCTTCATCGCCATTCATTGCGACTTTTCCGCCATCCGCGCTTTTATCACCTATATATAATTCTTGCCATCCTGAGTGTAATCATCACATATTTCGGCGTGAATTATCTTATAGGAGGTCTGCACAGTTACGCATAAATCAAAGTGGAGAAGATAGTATTATTTGTGCCGTGGAAGTAATGTCGGCAACGTCTATTACGCCATCGGAATTGACATCAGCATTGTCAAATATGAAAGAATCACTTTGAGAGCCGAGGATATAGGCGGCTATGGTTGTTATGTCTGCCACATCAATTGCGCCGTCACCATTGGCATCCCCCTTCAAGACTTCTACCATACCAGCAAGGCGTAGCACTTCTTTTGCGGTAAGAGGATAGTTGTAGATGCGGAAATCATCAATATTTCCTTTGAACAATGGGTCGGATGCATACTGGCTGCGACCTATGTAGTTGCGTACCGAAGCAATATCGGATGGGCGGATTGTTATGTCGCTGCTCGATGCAGCTACCTCTCCATCAACATAGAGGCACACTGGACCTTCGCCACGAGCAGGTATTGTCACGGCTACATGATGCCAACCATACGACATCTTTGGTACAGATATCACTTGTTCATCGCCTCCATTTCTAAAGACAAGACGCATATCACTGCCACTGTTTGGCGTAAGGAACATATAATGTTTGTCGTCGTTTCCGAAATCAAAAAGCCTTTGCCACGATGAAGACGACGTCGGAGCATACACCCATGTGCAGATGCTCATCTGTTTCATACGTCCCAATGATGGCGGCAAGAGCAAATAGTTCGTCGTACCATTGAGGCTGAGTCCGTTTTCGCCAGTCTTATAGTTCACAAAACTATATGAAGCCTTGCCTGCAATCGAGGCATCAAGCATATTCTCAGTATCGTCCTCGACATTTTTCTCGAAGTCATACCTCAACACACACGAAGGCTTGTCGTCGCACATGACGGCAATCGAATCCGATGATGCCGAGAGGTTTCCACTCCTATCTATTGCCTTTATTTTATATAGGTATTCCTCGCCAACAGCACAAAGATTATCGAGGAATGCCGTGTCAGCAACACATCTGGCAATGCAATCCCACGGTTCAAGGTCGAAAGATAAGTCGCCTTTCGCCAAAGATACAGCGGCATCAGCACTACGAAGAGCCTTTCGATATACCATATATCCCACAACATCTTCCTCATAATTTGCCTTCCAAGTAAGAAGAACCGACGCTGACGCAGGTTGGACCTTCAGTTCTGTTGGTGCTTCAGGGACTTTTATTTCGAGTGCCGCATCAGTTGGCATAAAGCGCCAACGCTGATTTGCCTCACCAGTAAATTCAGCTTGTTCTATTGCAGCATTGTTTGTAAGTTTCGCTGCACGCACCTGAAGATACAATCCAGAATGCCTACTGCGGATGTAATAGTCGCCATCACCTGCATATTCTGCACACCATTGTTCGAGTGCACCACCGCCTCCAGCGTATGCGATGAGTGTACCGCCAACGGCAGTGCTCCAGTTCTTCAGGTCGATATATTGTGTTGAGTCGCGTTCACTCTTCAAAAAGAAATAGGAGAAGTCGCCTCCTACTCTATCGTTTACACGCCTCAAGAGCCAACGCTGATGTGTGTTCGATTGCCTACCAGTGTATGTGTTTTGCACTATTGATATGCCATTGCCACGTGCACCGTTGTAATAACCAATGCAACGCTGCGAGTTGCGATTCATGATTACATAACTTCCCTCTGCCAACTCATACGGTGGAACATCCTCGCCATAAGTTATCTGCATCATGCGTTCTGCGTTGGTTTGTCCTTGCTGATAGCCAGTGCCGCCAGGAATTGTCATTGAATAGTTATAAACAGGACCATAACCATCGTAATAAACGGGGTGATCGGTCGAGAACATTTCGTATTCACTTGTCTTTGCCTGACGCTCACTCGTACCGAAGAATGCACGTATGTCGTTCGTCATTCCTCGCGAGTCATAACGATAGACTGCCCCTGCCGACCATGCACTGCGGTTTTCGGCATAACCAATCTCCTGTCCAAGATACGACGCACGACAGAATTCTCCGCGTGCAATGCCGTCCCATCCCCACCAAACTCCTGACTGAAGTCCATAGTGAACTCCTATCAAAGCCTCCGCAACATTGTGCATTTCGTCGGCTGTAGCATGATTTTCATCGGCACGGACAGTGCGGAAGAAGTTGGCAAACGAGTCAAAGCTTCCAGCAAGTTGATGCGTATTGCCTTCGGTGACATACGGTTTCATATAGTTATACCATGACAATGCCTGATCGCAATTAAGCGTATTACCCGCCGAAATGCGTATGCCTTCAAGATCTTTGTCTTCTGATATGTAGCGGCATATCTCCTTGAAATCATCCATAGAACCCTGTCCCCACGATGAATAGTCAGGTTCGTTGAACGGTGATACAGTGGTGACATTGAATCCCTTACTGCGTGCATAGAGCACACTCGCCTTGATGACACGATACCATTCGTAAGGTTTGCCGACGTAGTTCGCCTTGTTCAATGCCTCGTGGTCGCAATTAAGTATAACATTTCTTACGCCACTAATAGCAATATGATTGAGTCGCGACTGGAGATACGACTTTTGCGTTGACGAGAGTTCGCCATTTTCATCAACAAGATAGCTCGGTTGAAACGATATACGTCCCGTTGCCATCACGTCCTTTCCTATATAATTAGTGCCACGCGTAACGTTATCTGCACTGTCCCATGCTGTGTCCATACCCCAACTTACTTTGGTCGCATCTCCTGCTACATCAGGCAAAGCCGACACTGAAAACGGCATGAGAACAGCAGTCTTTTCGTAAGCCTTTAGGAAAGCCGACGAATGCTGCAAACGCTGTGACTGAATGCCTAAGCAAAACACAAGCGATAGAACGAAGAAAAGGATTAATCGTTTCATTTATCAAATATATTAATATTATAGGTCGCTCTACTTTACAGTTTCATAACCACAGCATAGGTTTCAGAAAAGTATATTGCTATTTCTTCGCACCTATCTGGTTCTTCCATCCGAGATACCAATTCGATGGATTGGTGAGATCCTTTTGTATCAGCGACTTCATCTCGTCGCGCTTGCCATTACCACGACGTGAATAGATGCGGTCAGCAAGATATGACGGTTGGTTGCGGCGAAGTGCCACACGCATTAGGTCGTAGAAGCGGTATCCCTCAAAGGCAAATTCAAGTGCCTCTTCATCTACAATCATGTCCTCAACCATGTCAATCTGCCATTGTATGAGTGCAATGGAGTCGGTGATAGTCGAATCGTATGGCATCTGATAGTAGATGTTTGCCGGTGAGAAACCAGAACCACGGCTGTGAATACCCATTGTGTTCGAATTGGTTGCAAACTCGTCGCGAGGATCATAAACGCCGTATCGAGTATTAGGGAAGCTGAACTGTGCCAACTTGAGCGAGTCCTTCGTGTAATGAGGAATGATACTGTCGTTGATTATTCTATCGTTGATACCCGATGCAAGTATCTGATATGCGAAACGTGGATAGCCTGCACGGTTGAAGGCTTCAGCCAATCGAAGGTAAATCAACTGGCGACGATAGATATGGATGTTGCGAGTTATGAACTTTAGTATATTCTGAGAAGTATATTTGTCACCATTCGCATTGACTGCATTTTCGCTTGTTGACCAGAATGCAGACAGACGAAGGTCGCCAGACTTATTGTTTGACAACGTGCGAGGAGGATAGACAAACTGCTTGTTCTCATAGTGGCAATACACTTGTTTAGCAGAGAGGTCTATCATTCCCTTTGATGGAGTAAGGCTACACTTATAGTCGTTGTCGGCACTCGTGTTGTAGATGTTGCGCAACTGGCTGTAATATCCTTCGGAAGGAATAGAGTCGCCTGGGATAAGGGAAATGATTTCAGATTGTGCTGCATTCGCTTCATCACTGAGACTCGACTGCAAAGAAGACACAGTTGTACTCCAGTTTGAACTCTTCCATTCTATTGAGTTCACTCCAGTTGAATAGGTAGAGTTCGTACCATTACGCTTCGTGATATAATCATAATAGCATCGTGCAGCTGTCATATACCTTCCTGCCCAAAGGTTCAAGTCGCCAAGAATGATGTTTATCGGTATATAAAACAGTCGTGAAGGCACACCTTTTATGTCGCCTAAAGATGGAAATTCAATATCTGCAAGGTATTGCAAGCTATCCTCATCAAGGAAGTATTCGCATACGCCTTGTATGTCTTTACGCGGATAATCACGTTCTGCATCCTCCTTTGTCAAGATTGGTGTGGTGACGAAAGGCACGTTACCATAGACCATAGCGAGTTGGAGATAAGTCCAAGCACGTATGCCCTTAACCACAGCATACTCGCCTTTGAAGATATATTCATTACGATTGTTCTTCAAAGCAGTGTCGGCATGGGCAATATAATAGTTGCAGTTGTTGATAACAGCGTAATAGTCGCGCGGAGTATTATACGCGTTGCTATCATTTACATTGAACATTGCGATGTCGCGAAGGTCAGCCGACGTAGCATTTGTAACATCAACCAAGTCGCCCATTGCCTCGCCAAAGAGTACAGTACGGTCGCCTATCGCCTGAAGTTTGTTAAGGATTCCGATAAGCGAATATATCGTATCATTGGCATTATGCAGATGTTCATCCTCGGCAAAGATGACATGAGTCGAATCTGTTTCGAAGAAATCGGAACATCCTACAACAGAGGAAAGTATAGTAGTGAAAACAAAAATCCTAATTATCTTTTTCATACTCTATATTACTATTTGACTTTTTTACAATTTTACTCTTATCTTTTCTCCTATCCTTGGGAAAGGGTTAGTGGGAGGTTTTACAACTCAATCTTCACTCCGGCAATTATACTGCGACTTTGACCTATACGACCAGCATCAATGCCTTGTCCAAGAACTGATGATGTAACTGTGCATTCAGGGTCACTTCCAAGATATTTTGTTGCAGTAAACAGGTTGTTGCCCTGAATCCAGAACTGCAATCCTTGCAGGAACTGCGAACGCAATGGCAGACGATAACTTAATGTTACCGATTTCAGACGCAAATAAGAACCGTCTTCAATCCATCGATCGCTGAAACGAGAGTTGCCCATTGGGTCTTGGAAAGTAATCTTAGGCACGTCAGTCACCTGTCCTTCAACCTGCCAACGACCTGTGAGAGCAGTAGTCTGGTTCATAAACCTGCTGCCGCCTTCAAGTTGTGAACGCATATAGTTGTAGATGTCGTTGCCTACAGAATAGTTGAAGTTCACGTCTAACTTAAAGCGTTTCCATCCCAATGAGGTAAAGATATTACCATAGAAATCAGGATTAGGGTCGCCAATAACCGTGCGGTCGTTCTCGTCTATTCGTCCGTTTCCGTCAAGGTCACGGAAAATAATGTCGCCCGCACCAAAATAATCCTTGTCAACACCATTGGCATTCATCACGTAAAGAGGATTTGCCTTTGCATCCTCAGACGAAGCATAAACGCCATTTGCCTGATAACCATAGAAGAGATTAGCTGCTGAACCAACTTGTGTGCGTATTGTTGCACCATATATATTAGCGTCAACAAACTGTCGTCCTTCAGCCAATTCGGTTATTTCGTTCTTATAATGTCCTACACTTGCGCCTACTGTCCAAGCCCAATCCTTGGTTGCAATGACCTTTCCGGCAAGATTAATATCGTAGCCAGTGTTCTTCAGTTTGCCGGAGTTTGCCCAGTTCTCGCTTATACCAGACAGGAATCCAAGCGTCTGCATTGCAAGAAGGTCACTGGTGCGACTGGTGAAGAAATTAAATCCAAGGCTAATGCGATTATTGAACAAGTTTGCTTCCAAGCCAGCATTAAACCTACGAGTTGTCTCCCACTTTATTTCCGTATTACCAATTCCATTGAATGTCAAGCCGGAAATAGCGTTGAGGAACATCTGCGCACTGAAATAACTTCGTGCAGCATAATAGTCAATATCATCGTTTCCACTTATATCGTAACCAGCATTGAGGCGAAGATAGTTGACAAACGGAGCCTTAAACCATGTCTCATTAGTCATTACCCACGATGCCTGCAACGATGGGAAGATACCCCACACTGCATCAAAGAGTTTCAGTCCACCATCAGCATTCTTGCCGAAGCGCGATGAACCAGTGCCAGTAATGTTACCTTGCAAGAAGTAACGACCGAGATAATTATAGTTTGCCTGTATGTAAGCATCCACTGTGCGCCATGAAGCGTTCACGCCTTCATCCTGCGAATTGAGCAAACCCGACTTCATGAATGGTGTTTTATCGCTTCCAGTGTTGTAGCCCAACTGTGCATTGTTAGAATAATCCTCAATGTTCATCCTAATACCACCGAACAAAGAAATGTCGTGGGCATTGTATCTGTTCTTCCAAGTGAGGCGTGTGTCGCTATGGATTGAGGTCTGTTTCGATGCAAGGGAACGCACTTCGTTTTCACGATAAGCACTTACACTCGACACATAATAAGCAGGTACACCGTTGATTGGAATATAATACTTTTCATTTGTATTGACCAAACTATAGCTGAAATGCTCGCTCAATGCGAGGTTTGGATTGAACTGGAACTTAGGCGTAACGGCAATGTTGAGCAAAGAGTTCTCAAATCTATTCTTAATCTTTGCCTCTGCATATTCGTTGAACGACACTGGATTACCTATCTTATAGTTATAGTTTGAGTAATATGCAAGTGCCTCGTCGAGGTAAGTCTCGTCTGTAATGTCGAGATAACTGTCGCTGAGTATGCCCTGACCATACGAATAAGGACTGAGGAAAGGTGCCTTGACGTATGCCATAAACGATGGAGCATTAGGCGTTCCTTCATTATATTGTGTCGGGGCTCCGTCGTTGCGAATGTCGCGAGTAATGTTGCTGAACGATGCATCGAAGCGTACACTGAACTTACTTGTAAGGTCAATGTCGGTGTTGAAACGAATGTTCAGACGGTCCATATCATTATATTTCAGCGTACTTTGTGCTGAAGTATAGCCGACAGAAAGGTTATAACTTGCGATATTGTCGCCACCTTCAACGGTTATTCCATAGTTCTGAGTCAGCGCAGAACGATAAATCATGTCTTTCCAATCCGTATCATTATGGTATTGCTTGTAGTAATAATAGTTCGGATCAGCGTTGAGGAACTTGAAATTGGTTATTTTCGTTTCCGTCGATTTCAGCAATTCCGATGCATAACCACGATATTGTTCGGCATCCATCATCGAAATAAACTTCGGTTCTAAGGCTACTCCTGCCGAAATGCTTGCGGTGATACGCGTTGCGAGCGACTTGCTTCTCTTCGTTTCTATCACAAGTACACCATTAGCACCACGTGCTCCATAGAGTGCAGTACCGTTACGCATTACCGTAACCTTCTCTATGTCGGCTGGATTTATAGTGCTGAGGATGTCGTTGAAGAAGCCATCGTGAAGCATTGTACGCCCATATTGCTGATCGATTATTACGCCATCGACAACAACAAGAGGCTGTGCGTTGACGTTGAGCGAGTTCAAACCTTGCAGGAACATCACGTTTCCTACGCCAGGAGTACCGTTGCGGTTGACGGTATAGGCGTATGCGCCAAGGCGATTTTGCACGTCTTCCTTCACGTTAATTGAGTTTGAATATGCAAAATCGTTCGCTGAATGGTTGCCGAGTATGTTTATTCCTTCGGTGTAATCAGCATCGAACACCGACGAATACATGCGTGCATCAGCCTGGTTCTTGTCTTTTCCCAAGCCAATGGTTACGGCATTGTAGTCAGGAGTGCTTATATATAATGATGAGACAAACACTGGAACTCCGAACTCGTAGCAGCCATTGTCGTCGGTGAGGGCACTATATCCCTCTATACCCGAGGCCTTGACCAGGGCACCGACAATAGGTGCTTTGGTTGCAGCATCCTTTACGCAACCTGAGACTGTCCGCGTCTGATAGTCTTTCTTTAGGGCTACCACCTTCTTTATGCCTACATTCTCCGCATCTTCTTCCTCTAAATCATCCTGCGCATAGCAGTCAGGGGCAGTGAATGAGAACATCAGTGCCAAGCCAAACATTGGTATAAACCGACACGCAAATATATTATATTTCTTCTTCATCTTCTTAATTCCTTAACTTCTTAACACCTTTACTTCTTTATTTACTTATCGTTGTTGGGTTTGGATTTGGCTTAAAGACTATGGCATCCAAGCGCAAAGTCTTTGTATGCGTTCCGTTTCTTTCCTGTGAATTACTTACACGACTTTCAATCAGCATCTTTACTTGCGGTTCAGACAAGTCGTATGAACACGTTGGGAACACGTAAGTGCCTATATAAACGGAGTCAACCTTTGTCGGATCTGTCGTTTTATTTGCCGAAGTTGCAAACTTCACTTCCTTTCCCGACGGGTCATGATAGTACAAAGTTGAACGGAAGATTGTAGGCAGACACTGCAAAGCAGTCGCTGCAGTATCGCCTGCAAGTGCTGGTGCAATCACTACATATACGTCGTATGCAAGGTTTGACCGTACATTTGCTATGTTGAACACAGCCTTAGGAGCCGAAGAACCCGACGGTTGCATCTGTGCATAACTGTGTCCGGAAACTTTGTTATAGAACGGATTGTCGGTTGTAACGTTATAAAATGACAGTTCACGAGTGGACTTTGAATCAACAGAGTCGAGCGTTGCGGTCTTTTCTCCTTCCATTATTATGTCTTGAATAAATGTATTGTATGGGTCAAAGTTCCAGTCTTCGAGCTTGTCCACCTTCTTTATCAAGCCATTGCTGCACACGTGGTCTTCCGTATTGTAGAACACACCGCCCTCTTTAAACGGCTTGTCATACACGCGATACCTCTTGTCGTAAGAGCCGTATGCTTCGTACCTACTTTTATATGGTAAGGCAGTCGTGGCTTCAACTGAATCACAAATTGACTTATCCGTATTTTTTGTGCGGCTAAACACTGAACCTAATAACGCATGGAATCGAGGGTAGAGGAACGAGAATGTGTCGCGTTCTACCGTTAGTTTATCGTACTCATAGAGCTTTGAATACCTTGCGACGAGGGTATCCCACACCTCGTTTGTTGGCACTACCATCCAGTATGTACTATCCTCGTCGTAGATTTTTCCCAGATTATAATCGAACAAGATGTTTTCAAGCACTGTCACTGAGTCCAGATATACAGTCTTTCCATCTACTATTTCGCCTGGAACACTCTGCGACGGGTCGAACTTTTCAACGTCGAAAGAGTGCAGGAACTCATATACTCCGCTCAGGGATGCGTCGCGTGCAATGTATTCATATACGTTTGGAGAATAATCTACCACGTTTCCTATCGTATAAAGCAAACCGTTTGATGCAGGGATGTTCTTGTTGATATACTTCGCCCCAGCAAAGTTTTCGGTGCTAAACGGCAGTGACTTTCCGTTCATCATGCGGATTGAATCATCGGTAAGCGACGACACGGAATAGTTGTAGAGTGCTATATGGTTTTGCACAAACTCCTTTATCGAAGTGTTGTTCTTGTCGTTTATTCCGCTATTCTTTTGCCTGTTATAGCGAGAAATCAACGAGTCCCTATCTGCGGCACTCAACGATGCATTGGTAGGTGCAAACACGGTGAACACCTGGGAACTGTTGAGCGACGACTCATAGCCGCACGCGTTCAATACCGAAACGAAATTCGACAATTCAGGGTCGCTGCTCAGTGTGGTCCAAAGCGTTTCGCCTGCAATGTTCGATTCCTTGTAATGGTTGTCCCAATCGTCGCTACAACTGCACAACAACGGCAGCAGCAAGCAAACTTGCAATGAATAGCGGATAATAAAAGGTCTTAATCTCTTCATATATTATTTGGTTTTATTCTTTGTCCAATACCTTTATATTTTGACGGTCGTTTTCGGTCTCGATTCAAGTCGCCTACGGTTGACGTTCAAAAGATGAACGCTTAAATCGTTTGCACATTCTTAGAATGTTCACGTGTACATTCTTAGAATGTTCCGATGAACATTCTAAGAATGTATTTTGGAGTTTTGCGCCCAATGTCTGAAAAGCAATCAGCAGTAAGCTGAAAATGAGACAGATATTCGCCATAAATTTATGCTTAATTCTTTTGTTACAAATCGTCCTCCTGTGCGCCCTCATCAGTAACGCCATAAACGCTCTTTGGAACGAGTTCCAGATAGTCGAGCATTGCCTCGTTGTCGTTACCCTGTTTCGACGATACGGCACGCAGTCGCAGGTAGTGGTCTTCGCCTGGCTTTATGTGTACCGTACACAGTACGATGCGGATGGTTGCATACTCATTTGAGAACGGATATTTTGTCGAGCCATTAGTGTGGAACGCACCATTTGCGCCACGGTAATAGCCCTTGTTCTTAAGTGTCTTGCGGTCCTCGGACTTCTCTTCGTCTGTCATCGAGGTGTAGTCGCCGTTCTTAGCATAGTCGTCGCCGAGCAACGAGGCATTGCGAAGGTCCTTGTTCATGTCGAGAGGAATGCCCTGCGGCTCACCGTCGAAATAGATTTGTGCCACTCCACGCAGTCCTTCCATTGCAGCATAGCCGAGACGTATCTGATAATCGCTCTCGAATGCAACCGGCGGAATGCGGAAAGATATGTCGTAGTTGCCCTGGCAGTCGAACTCGTCGCCATTGTACGACCAGTAGTTCTGGTGAGGTCGGCGATAGATAAAGTAGCCGTTTCCGCCAACCGTAACGCCGTCGAGATAGCCGTGAGGGAAATAATAGTTGCGTCCATACTTGAAGGTATGGTCGTAAGATGTGGCGTAGTTGTCGTCGTCGTGCGTACGGTCGCCATTCATACGCATGTTGTTTGTCATGAGTTCAGGGAAGAGAGCCGAGAAGTCAATGCGAATACGGCAGTTGAAAACTTTGTCGCGCACATCCTCTGTATATGCCAAAACCTCGTCAACATAGAAATACAAACCGTTCAAAGCTTGGCGGTCGTAGTCCTCTTCAACGCTCTGCTGGATGTGGCAACCCTCTAATTGGAACTGATCATCATAGCGGCGGTTGATGTAGCGTTCGTTCAAAACGCCCTCTCCTACCCACTTACGAACGGTAAGATGCTCCACCTTCATCATGGTGTAAGGCAACAATGTGCCGAACCATTCCGTTGGGTTCATCTTGTCAGTATAGATGCCGAAGTCGTCGCGAACGGTCAGGAAGTTCCATCCTTGCACGTTTCTGTCGAGAATATGATACGCCATGAAACGATACAAAGGGTTCTTCGGTGACTTCAAATTGTCGAAACTATGCTCAGGAATGTTCTTGTCTTCCGGATACATCACGTCGTAATACTTACATGCCAAGTCATACAATCCCTTCAAATCAGTGACATTGTACTTCGCTTTCAGTACGCTATCCGTCACGAGAAAGGCTGTAAATCCATACAACTTCTCGTCAGGTGGCGTTGCTGCTTCATGGTTTGAAGCACCCGAAATATAGTCGTGGAAGTAACTCGGAGATGTTGCGTCAGGCATAGGATAAGTATCATCCTTGTACTTATTCATGCTTTCGTGCAAGCCTGTAGCGACGATTGCATCCGAGTAAATGCTTACCTTGTCGTTGTTTTTAATAAGGTCAGGGAGCAGACGATTGGAGCTTTCAAGCACTGCACTGATTGGTTGCATGATTCCATTCTCGACAGAATCGTCCTGCAACTCGAAGAATACCTGTGCCTCACCATTGACGATAACGACGGCATTTTCGTTGTCGTCGATGCCGTGAGAGATTTCCAATGGGCGTCGATTCATGTTCTGCGAAGCCAGCACACCGTCCTTCATTTCAAATGTTGAGTACATAACATTGACAAGATGAGTCCTTGCGAGAGTGTCGCAATCGGCTTTTGTCAGTGCATCCAACGACGAAATTCCCTTCTGCGAAAGGTATTTTTTCATTGCGTCATTCGTTGGGCAGAAGCAAGTATAGTGCCCGTATGCCGACAACTGGTCCATCAATCCTGCACGTTCAACAACCGTGGCAAACATACTATACTGAGAGCGACTCGTCAGATATTCGCTCATCATTTCACCCGTGAACACATAATAATTCTGCCTATCTGGCTCGTCGGAACAAGATACGAACCCCGTGCAACACACGATAGACAATAGGAGATATATAATTGACTTCTTCATTATAATAATATTTTCAAGATATTCGTAGATTAATTCCTGTCAAAACTACCATTTTCACCACTTCCAAATGCTGGGTTTTGCTTGAGATAACCGTTAACCTTCAACTCGTCAAGGTTGTATGGCCAATAGATTGCATCCATTCTTGTAAGTTTGCTGTCGATGACAGAAGCATTGTCGGTGCTCTTCAGACGCACCTTCGTGCGGAGGTATTTGGTATTTCCTTCGCGCTGTGCACGGCGAACCAAGTCGAAATAACGCTTGCCCTCGAACATCAATTCACGTTCTCTCTCGTCATAGACAAGGTTGGTGATGAGTTCTTTCGAAGGGTAATTCGTAACGATAAGCGTATCTTTCAGCACAGACTGATACAGCGAACGCTTGTTGATAGCCGTAACAAGGTCGAATGCACGGTTACGCAAATCGACATCCGTTTCGGACAATGTGCTCGCGTCATCAGCCATCATCTGCGTCAAAGCCTCAGCCTTGAGAAGCATTATATCGGTCAATCGATAGACAATGTAGTTTGACTTGTTGCGTGAATCATACTTGCCTCCATAAACAGGATAAGGCGTCCCCCAACTTCCTGACGTATGGAATGAGTTTGTATTCGGGTCGCCAAGCATAACAGTGGTTGACGACACATACTTGTTTATGCCCGATGGCGTTGGGTCACTACTGCCGCCCGTGAAGCGGAAGTTCTCGTAAGCACGGCCATCATACTTGTTTGAGAATATCAGAGGACTGGAAAGTGATATGTCTGAAGACACGTAATCAGACGGTTTTACGAAAGGAACAGGTCTGCCACCAAAGAAATTGCTGACTGGTCCATTGGAAGGTTTTGTTCCCTCACTGCCTTTCACGAAGCACAATTCAAAGATGCCTTCAGAACTGTTGCCGTCGATAAATATGCTTGTAAAGGCATTTCCAAACATGTTACTATAGCCTTGGTACTTCGTGGCAATAAGTGGATAACCGTTGAATTCCGAGAAATCCTGCTTTCTTATTCTATCTTCGTCCTCATCAGCAGCCTTCTTTTTTGACTCAATGACAAGGTCGGCATACTTCACACAGTTGACATAGTCCTTCTTCCAAAGGTACATGTCGCACAGCATAGCATAAATTGATTCCTTCGTAATGCGTCCGGTCTGGTACATTCCAGCATCGGTTGAAGACTTTGGATACTTCTCTATTGCATCGCCCTTAACTTGTTCGAGAGATGCGATAATGTTATCTAAAACCGTATCAAACGAAGTTGCTGGCAGATACAGTTGCTGGTCATCGGAAATGAAAGGCTCCTCATAGTAAGGGACATCCTTAAATGTTCTGATGAGATAGAAATAACACAACGAGCGCAAAGCCGTCAATTCCGCCAAGTGTGCCTTCAGCGTTGTCTGGTCATAAGCAGGGTCAACGGCTGCTACCTTTGGCGCATACATTATTGCGACATTGCATCTGTTGATAACTGTATAGAAGTCTGCCCATGACGAATATGCGTTGCTTGCAGTCAAGGACTCTGTCAGGACGTTTTCAAGGTTCACGTCCTCGTTAATATTACCATTATTTATAACATTCTCTGAACGAAATTCACCCCAAATCATCATTCTGCTAAGGAAGCCGTATGAGGTCATTGCAGAGTAACAAGCTGCTATTGCATTTTCGACATCACTCTTTTCATTCCAGAAATCATCGACGGTGATTACGTCCTGTGGCTTTATTTCAAGAAAATCACCACAACTCATCAATGTCATGGACAGTGATAATATGATTGTGTTCAATATACACTTCATTGTTTTCATCTTTTTCATCATATCAACCAATTCAATGTTTTTTAGAAATCAACAGTAACACCTAAAGTATAGGAACGCGCGCGAGGAGTCTGTCCCCAGTCAGTAGCTGCGCCATAACCACCATAGCTTACATCAGGGTCAACGCCTGTGTATTTCGTGAGAATGAGAGGATTGTTGGCACTTAGATACAAACTTACTCTGCTCAAGCCAATAGATTTCAGATACTTCTTCTTAATAGAATAAGACACCTGCGCATAGTTCAGTCGCAAGTATGAACCATCTTCTACAAATCTATCACTGATGAGTGTATTGTAGTTTGATGTTGCGCCATACATAGCACGTGGAATTGTAGTGACATCACCTTCCTTACGCCAACGATAGTTCACCGCTTGGCTCTGGTTATTGTTGTTTATCATCGACTCGGCATCAAGGCGTGCCATATTGAGGATTTTGTTTCCTACACGATAAGTGAACTGAGTGTTCAGGCGCCAATCACCGTATGAGAATGAGAATCCAAAACCACCAGTCAGCTTAGGCAGAGAACTACCAAGATAAACGATATCGAGTGCATTGATGTTTCCATCGTTGTTTACGTCTTCATACATTGCATCGCCACCTCTGAACACATAGTTCTTTCCAGTTCCATCGTTTGTATATGCGAACATCATTCTTACAGGATTTCCTTGTTCGTCGTATATGATATTTCCTTCAGAATTCAATGCCACAGGGGCAGTTTTGCCCGATGCTATGAAAGCAGTTTGTTCTTCTTTTGGCAAACGCGACAGTGTCTCATATTCATACTGATATACTCCCTTGCTGCGGAAACCGTAGATGGCACCAAAAGGATTGAACAACTGTACGCGGGTAAGAACTTGACGATTGTCGTTGTTGAAAGTAGAATTGATAGAGTTCAACACAGTTTCGTCCATTTCAAGGATTTCGTTTCTGTTATTACCAAAGTTGGCATTCATGTCGAGAATGAACTTACCTTTCTTTACCAACTGGTTGGTATTGATATGGAACTCCCATCCTGTGTTTCTCATTTTACCTGTGTTCTTATAAGCCAAAGTAGAGAAACCTGTGCTTGATGGTATTCTGTAATTTCCCATCAGCATATCCGACGTGGTTGAATTATATATTTCAAACGTCAGATTGAGTTTGTCGTCCCAAAAGCCCAAATCAAAACCGAGATTATAACTATTCACTGTTTCCCATCGCATGTTTGTCAACTTCATATTCAATGGGGCAATGGCAGACATATCTATGTACTCGCTAACAGATCCATATTTCGATGTATATAGATAATCTTGATTTGGAGCGTGACCTACCCTACCCCAACTTGGACGGATAGAAAGCATTGACAACCACTTTCTGGTACTTTGCATGAACTTCTCGTCGATGATATTCCATCGCAAAGAAACAGAAGGGAAATAACCCCATCGCTTATTCGGTCCAAACTTTGTGGTACCATCGGCACGTACCGAAACGTCAGCGACATAGCGTTCCTTATATGCATAGTGTGCAGAGAATGTAAAGAACATAGAACGCCATTCAGCAAAGTTTGATGAAAGTCCCGTAATCAATCCACCTGCATCTGGAGTCGTAATGCCACCAGAAGGAAGTCCACTACCATCTGTTGACTGTCCGTTTGAACTACCGGAGTTCAACTCAAAGCGTCCCATTGCCATAAAGGAATGGTCCTTATTCCTAAATGCAGGAATGAAAGTCAATGTATGCTTCGTAGTAAACGATACGCTCTTCGAACTACCAGAATATGAAGTATTGTGACCACTATTCCACGTAGTACTTACAAGTTCTGATGGATAGAACCTATCAGCGTATTCATTGAATACATTCATATACACCTGACCTCTCCAGGTAAGGCGAGTGTGTTCTTCATCCATGCCGAGAAGTTCATAGTTGAGAACCAATTCTGGAGAAAGGTTGAAAGTTGAACTTGTATTTTGTGCAAGGTTTGCACTTGCAACAGGATTCACGTATTTGCGTTGGTCGTCCTTGAAAACTTCGCTTCCAATATGCGGACCACTTTGCAGCATGTTATAATATGCACTGGTGTTTTCGCCTGTTACAGGATCTTGCTCATAAATGCTCATGTTTGGCATCTTGTTTTGAGCAATTGAAAGGAGATTATCGGAGTTCTTGTAGTTCTTTGTATATGTCATAGCAAAGTTTGTCGATACACGAATCCTTTGGCTGACAGTATAGTCAAGGTTCACACGAGTAGAGAAACGATCCAACTTTTGCTTAATGACAGAGCCTGTCTCGTGGTCATAGCCACCTGATATGCGGAACTGTGCTTTTTCGCCACCACCTGAGATTGTCAAATAATGGTTTTGACGCAATCCCCACTGAGTAACAGCATCACGCCAATCCGTATTGTTATTGTATTGTTCAAACTCAGAGAATGTCGGATCATAGTTTATTTCAGGAATGTTACTTGCTGCATCACTCTGCTGCGGATTGAAATAACTCTCCTTCAAAAGCATGGTATAATCGTCTCCACTCAACAAATTAACGCCTTTTGGCTGATATGTTCCTGTCAACTTCACAGAATATGTAAGTCTTGGCTTACCTTTGGCACCACGTTTTGTAGTAAGTTCAATTACACCGTTACCACCTTGTGAACCATATATTGCCAATGCGGCTGCATCTTTTCGTACATTGATGGAGGCAATATCCTCGGTATTGATATTCAAGAGTTCAGCAAACTTTTCTTCACTATTTGAGTTTATGTCAAAATTCGACATATCAACATCCCAAACGTTTCCATCGACAACAATAAGTGGGTTTTGGTTTGTCAGCGTTGACATACTCGACGCACCACGAAGGCGCATAGTAGAACCCGAACCGAGGTTTCCGTTTGTCGCAATAATGTCAAGTCCCGCAATTCTTCCCTGAAGGGCTTCATCAATGGTTGTAATACCCAATCCTTCGAATTCCTTTGTGTCAATAATCTGATTGGCAAACGATATTTCTCGTTCAGGAATAGGCAACGAATTACCTTTCAAACGTTTCTTAGACTTTACGGTAACCTCCTTCAATACTGTAGCCGACTCCATGTGAACGTTATATGTCGTCTTATTCAAAGGTAACGTCACTGTTTTCAAACCTACGTATGATATACGGAGTTTGTCTTTTGGATTACGAACCTTCATCGTGAAGTTTCCGTTCATATCGGTCAAAGCAGACTCGATAATACGACCATTTGCATCAATTTCGCAAACCGTTGCACCGATAACGCCGCCAAACTCATCAGTTACGACACCGTGAACAGACTTTATTTGTGCTGTTGCAGCAGTGAACTGCAACATCATGAATGCTAATATCAAATATATCTTTTTCATATCTTTTTAGGTTTTTAGGTCTTGAGATTTTTAAGTTCTAATTAACTTGCAACCTCATAGCCTATTTTACTTAATACCAGCTTCTGTCTTCCAACTTGTTTTCTGAGTTTCATCGAAAAGTAGTGCTCCATCAATCTGATGAACTACGGCATGAGAAGTAGCATAGAGGTATCGTGTCTGGGTTCTTACGTTGTTACCCGTTTTCTTAATCCAGTATTCGCTGCAGTTATTGTTGTACAATCCATTTGTTTTAACAACATTATGAGTTGTGCCAAGATAATCTTTTACTTGCATTGAACTTGCATCAGATGATACTTCAAGTGAATAGAAACGATTGTTGTTTGGATTCAACTTTGATGTTTCGTATTTCGTTTTGTTTACAGGCGCACCTCCTATAAATATTGAGTTGTCCTGGATGTGATAACGTATGAAGTTTTGAATTCTTGTCGCAATAACTTGCTGCGCCTTGATAGCATCAGCATTGCCTCTGTCAGCATCTTCGGTATATTTTGCATAGTCTTCCCATGTCGGCAACCAACCATTATCTATGAGTTCCCGAATAGCCTTGTTTGTAGGAACATATACCGTGTAGTTATACTTATCAAACAACCTGACATTCTTGTTGTATTCGTCGTTTGCGCAATAGTATGGACTACTTGTCGAACCTGAAGTCTGTACAAAAAATCCTTCATTTGTATCATCGTCGTTCATCAAGCTAAAGAACAAAGAATAATTAGGATTGTCCCTTAAAGTCTCAAACACAGATTTACTTGATGTCTGCGGAATACTTTCCGTACTATACGACTTGCCATTTCCCTGTAAAGTCATATCATATATTTGATTTACGACAACAGGAGTATTGTTTTCCATTTGGTAGCCACCATATATATATTTAATGGAATCTGCATCCTTTTCGACTTGGATTACACTTCCGGCTTTTGTCTTATAGTATTTCTGTCCATCTTCAATGTCTCCCACTACAATGAGGTTGTCTAACAAATCAGACAATCTATTCCTCACTTCGTTCGACATATTGCTGCTTGCAGTATATGTTGCATCAGTCAATGTTTCTTTTACTACAACTTGACCATCTACGATCTCAATACCATATCTGTGTGCCCTTACGACCTGTTCTTCTTCATCGTAATAGAATTCGTACATGGTCTGCTGCGGCAACCCGTATGTGCATGGGTCAATATACCTAATCATTGCTGTATTGGTTGGAAGAATGAGACTAAACCGTGAATCCATTGAGTTAAGGAAAGGACCGAAATCATAGTTGTCTATTGCAAAATAGATTATGCTCATCAAGCTTTGGTGAGCCAATGCCGGATAAGCAACTGAACGATACTCACTCGGTGCGAATACCCTGTCAACAAGATAGATTACTCCATTACATCCCATTATGCACTTCTTTACATGTTCAGGCTTAATGCCTAATTCAACTTTTGAGTCGTCAACTATGGTTGAGAACTTGGAAGGCACAGCATCAATGAACGAAGGGAGCATATTTACACGCAAAAGTTTTGAAAGTGTCAATGCAGGAACATTTTCCCATGAGCCATATTCATCGTGCAAACCTTTTCCAGCACCATTCCACCATGTTTCCAAAGCATCATTGGTCGGAACAATCATCACTCCAGCATCGTAGTGCATATCATATCCCATTGAATTGGTGTACATATACGAGTTCCATCCTGGGTCAAAGGTAAGCATTGCAGGAACTATCTGGTCGTCTGGTGTCTTTTTCAATGTTCCGGAGCTCGAATAGTTGGAATAATAGCGCAACGTATAAAGCGAGTCGTTTGTATTGTGCAAACGATTATAATCTTCCGACATTGCCCTGTCATAGAATGGAGCAGAGAAACGGTCTATCAAATTAGACCATTGCGACGTTTCAGGAGTTTGCCTAATGATTTCTGCCATATTGAGGTTTGACTCTATCACTCCATCAACAACATATATATAACCATTCTTACATGTCTGTACGTCACTTATTACCTTCTTTCCATTTATCCAAGCATCGTCTATCGACTTTGATACACCGTTTGTCAGCACTTCAAGGTCGGCATTGCTTATATTGTTCTTCTGCATAAAAGCAGGCAGGAAGTGAATCATCGGTGCCGAATTGTTGTCCTTCATAATAAGGAGTTTCTTGCCAGCATCACGATACTTTGCCCATGCATCAAGTCTCTGATTGCTCAAAGGGTTGACAGGCATCTGGTCTGGAGTGATATAGCCAACAGTATCGAGCACGCTTGCTGCCGTGTTGCGTCGCATACACATTCCTTCATGAGGCGGATTTCCGCTGACATTCGACATAAGGCTGAGCAGATAAGCATTGTTTATCATCGAATGATTAAACAACATTTTTTTCTGAGCATCATTCAACTGCTTATAATCTCTGACACCCCACGAGTTTGTCTTGAACCACTCGTCGAAAGTCTTATCATCTGCTACAAAGACTGTCTTCGAACCTGTTTGGCTCAGCACTTCTTTCTGCTTGAGATCGTCAATAAGCTTCAACGTTGTCGTAAATTGCTTCAACTCTCCATTTACTTCAATGCCTTCTTGCAAACGCTCATAAATAGAATTACCCAACCACTCTGGTTGACCTGTCATAATGTCTTTTTCACAACTCCACAAAGCAGACAATCCAAAAAGGAACAACATTCCTTTCACTGGCATGAGCATAGCCTTTTTGACTTTTCTATGCCTGCATTCTGCCGTCTTACTAATCAGTTGCCTTAGATATACAATCATATTTTATATTATTTTACTTGCTTTTACACCTTATTATATATACAACCAATTTTTCCATTGTTCATCTCTACAATAACAAATGGTTATTGCTCCCCGCAGGCAGCATTAACTGTTTGTTCGATTTTCAATTCTTCAATGTGTTGACTGAACAAAAAAAGAGGGTATGGAACATTGACCATGTTTAGTCACGTTCCATATCCTCAATTGATTATCTATCTATTGTGATAGTGCATCTTGCAATTTATTAAAAACCGAGTTCAATTCCCTGCAACTTTGCATTCTGCAGGATGATTGTAGCTGTTCCAGTAATATCAGATACAGTTATTTCGCCATCACCGTCAACATCTGCGTTTGTAACGTTGAATGGATCAGGGTTATTACCCAAGATGTATGCTGCAATAGCAGTAATATCTGAAACATCGACAGCACCGTCATTGTTTGCATCACCCTTTACTCCATCTATTGGCCAAGGCTGCTTCTTACTGTTTGTACCATAGTAAGTCAATGTCCAGTTGTCCATTATCATCCATCCTGCGCTTACGCTTTCCTTCTGAGTGATACCGATTCTCAACTTGCCGTCAGTTACCTTTACTATACAATAATTGAAGTATTGTGGATTTTCGTTATCACCTACCCAAGTATTGAAATAATCTACGGCTGAGAGCATGTCGTTAGGAACGTAAAGCGTATTGCCTTCAGCGTCGGTGATAGTTGCCTCAGCACCTACACCTGACTGGTCAAACATTGCGCCTGATGCAAGCAGACCGACATTGTTATGGATTGAATCCTTTTCTGTTACGCCATAGATATGTGCAAGTCCCTTGTCGCCTGCCATGAAGTGGTCATAGTCATCAGTGGTTGAACCATAACGATAGAATGCATTAACTCCAATCATATAAGTACCATTTGGCAAACCTACGATGTCCTGATACATGTTGTATGTCTTTTCATAGAACTCCAGTGCAAGTGCACTCTTCTGGTCGTCGTTGTTACCAAAGTTGTAACCTGTTGTTCCCTGCCATCCTGAGATTGAGTTGGTTCCTTCTTCTGTTTCGAAGCTTGGAGACTGGATAAGTGCAGTGAAGTCGTATGGATCGTCATCTGAAGCATTCTCATAGCCTTGAGGACGTTTCAACAGATTAATCATCGTAGAAATCTCTGTCAGCTTTTCAGTTGCTTCTGCATCTGTAAATGTACCTTCACCCAAAGCACGGCTAATTTCACTGTACAAATTACTTGCTTCCTTCTTTGTCTTTGCATCTGCAGGTGAATCCATTATTGCCTCTTCAAGTGAATAAAGTGCTTCTTCGAGTTGAGCGAACAATGCAACAGAAGCTTCAATCTTTGCATTGAGTGCGAAGATTTCTGAAAGTGCCTCGAACATTACCTCTCCTTCACCACTTGCCAATGCCTCTGCACCCTTAGACTTTGCAGCATCAACCAATGCCCTTACGTCAGAACCCATCTGGCCATCTACATCAAGTGCTTCGAGTGCCTTTTCAAGTTCTGGTCTGATAATGTCTGGATTGAATGCACGATATATCAGTTTGAAGGTATCCCATATTGCCCATGAGTCGCCTGAAGTGCTTGTATTACCCTTAATACCGATGCGAAGCTTGTCGCCCTTCTTTGCTACAAGTCCGAATGCTGAGCTCTTGTAGAGGCCAATATCGAATGCCTGATGTGCATTTGTCATGTTGTTTGGATATTCGTATTCGCCATTAGGGTCAGTATAGAGGTGGTTACTATTGTCGGAATCACTGTAGAGCGAACCAGCTTCAACTCTTTCCTCGAATACATTGCGGAGTGGAGTTTTATTGTCGTTCATATATACGAACGCCTTTGAAGCAGGCTTGTTTGCCTTTTCCTCGCCTGATGCCTCGAAGTATGCATTCCAAGCATTGTCACCACGAAGTTCACGATAGAATCCCTGAACCTGAATTTCATATACACCTAAAGGTGCTCCTGATATTTCCTGATACATATCGAAGTTAGCCTGATTCCATGATTCTGCACAACTTTGGCTTACTGCTGTATATACACCGCTCCAACCTGTCTTGCCTTGTGAGAAGTCTGGGTTAACGACATACTTGGTAAAGTCTGCACCTTCCTGCAATCCTGATTCGACTGCTTCATCAATCATCTTGTTCAGATGCTCGATTTCAGCAAGAATTTCTTCTGTTGTCATAGACTTTGCTGCAAGGTAATCCTCGACTTCGAAGTCAATATAGTCTGCAAGTTCCTCAACCTTTTCACCTGAAATTGTCTCGTCACCAGCTGTTTCCCTTGCCTTTTCTATTACAGCGAGGAGCTGATTCCAAGCCGCAACGTTCTCTGAAATCTTGTCGGCTGCTTCCTTAACCTTCGTCACATTTGCCATTACTGTCTCGTAGTTTGATGCTGTCTTAGCACCCTGGCAAACGCTCTCGAACTCATCAACGTATGACTGAGTTATGAACTCTATGTTGCTGAAGTCAGGGAGGTCCTCCATATACTTGTCCATCCAGAACTGATAAGCCTCTGGTGCATTACCATAATATGTGAGTGAGAAGTTATCAAAGATTGACCAGTCTGTGTCTATTGATGATGCTTTCTTTACACCGATAGTTGGTGTACCGTCGGTTGTTGCGAAGAATACTACGTTGTCAGCATAGTAGCCTTGTTCCATATAAGCCACTGCCGATGCCATTGTGTTAGGCACATAATATGTATAGTCACCGTCAACAACACTTGCTTCATCGCCTACGCCAAGTGAATTGTTTGGTTCGATTCCCTTGAAGTTGTTCATCATGCTTGTCTCAAACACGTCGTCGCCATTCTTTGCATAGAGCTTTGCATTGTTAATTGCAGGGTCGTTAGCCATGAAACTGTCATACGAACCTTCCGTATTTCCTGCGCGATAGAAGCCTGATGCCTTCAGTGCATAAACGCCCTTAGGTGCTCCGGCGAGTGTCTGATATGTGTCGTATGTCTTGTTATAGTGCTCTGCACAAGGGCCTGTAGTACCTCCGGCAGCGAATGCTGTACCACTCCATCCATCAAATTTGCCTACCTCATCAAACGTTGCATTCGTGATGAGTGTGCTCATATCCTGTGGATTATCAACCGAAGCATTGTGCTCAGCAGCCTCTGCAATTGCCTTCTTCACTGCTTCAGTTGTTGCGTTGAGTTCTTCTACACTCTTGCTTTCATCAAGATAAACTGCCTCGAACGCACTTACGTCAACACCTGCAGCCTTTGCTTCGTCAATGTATTTCTTCAGTTCTGCGGCTGCATTGTACTTATCAATCTCTGGCAAGTATGCGTTGTAAGCCTCTACACTTACAAACTTCCAGTCGATAAAGTTGCCTGACTTCTCTCTCAGGAAAGCCCAAAGGCGAGTGTTGCCACCGTTGTCGATGTTTGAATTCCAACCGAAATAGAGGTTTGGATAAGTCGAATAATTGTAAACAGCATTGTCATTTCCTGCTGTGATACGGTATGTGTCTGAGCCAATATGAGTGATTGACCAGATGGTATCAGCCTGACCGTTCCAGTCAACCCATACGTCACCGCCTTCGCCAGTAATTGAATCCGGTGCACTTGCAATCCATACCATAAGTTCTTTCTTCTGTGTCTCTACAGAGTCAACAAAGATGTATGACTTGCCATCCCAAGGCACTCCGTCGAACATCTGCTGTCTGAAATAGACCTTGTAACCCTTGTCGCCAAGGCTTGCACGAGTAGAATAGTCGTTGGCTCCTACGAAGAAGCCCTTACCACCTACATTGTAAAGATACTGCTTAACGCCAAGCTGCATGGCCTGTGTTGCTGGTACTGGCTTCTGACGAACGCCACCAACAATTGTTGCCTGTGCAACGCCTGCAATGAGCAATAACCCACACGAAACGAGTAAATTTCTTAGTTTCATAATAAGTTCTTTTTTTGGTTTATAAATAAATAATAATTTTGAAAAATCCCTTTTGTTTCCTTTAGTCTGTTCTATTCGTAAAATTGATTTTGCAAATTTAGCGAATTTTATGGAAACTCCAAAATAAAATACAAAAATTTTTGCTTTCGCCGGATATTTTTGCCTTCATGCGCACACCGCCGGTGATATCAGGCTATAGTCGCAAACTCATAGATGATGCAATATCGTCAATTATCGGCGACACCTTATTAAAATAAACGCGCGCATACGTACGCGCACGAATTATCAAAACTTTCACTTCGAAAAGTCTCAGACGATAACATCTTTTAACCATACCTCTGCGCTTGTCGTTCCAGTGACGACACTTATATTTCAGGAAATCGAAACTTCTACGGTTCGAGGTTCAGCGTTCTCGGCATCCAAACATTGTAGCAATGTTGGTCCGAACATTGCAGCAATGTTGACTCGAACATTGCAGCAATGTTTGCGACGGACATCCCCTCAACCATACCACAGTATATACGTCGTCCGGAGCAGTCATTAGGCACGTTTTTCGTATCGCAAAACCTCCCCCACCCCATAGCATAACTTTCGCCTCATCACGAACAAGCGAAGGCATTAACATTCGTTTTGCATCGTAAACACTTATTAAGTTAAGTTAACCATGCCGATAATTTAACATTATTTCAAACAAATGACAATAAAATAAAATGAATATATGGTTCGCGTTTCACTTTTTTTTAGTACCTTTGCACCCGTTTTATAACAACTTATCAAAATTTTGTACAAAATATATTAAATTATTATGTCATTTGTGTTATTGATTGCTGTCGTTCTGACGGCAGTAGTATTAGTTGTGGGGGCTTTCGTAGTTGCAAAACTGCTCGGTCCACGTTCCTATTACAAACACAAAGGAGAACCGTTTGAGTGCGGTATCCCTACGCGCGGAACATCATGGATTCCGGTTCACGTAGGCTACTACCTCTTCGCTATCCTGTTCCTCATGTTCGACGTTGAGACAATCTTCCTCTATCCTTGGGCAGTATCTCTCAACTCATTCGGACCTGCGGGCATCATAAGCATCTCGTTCTTCCTTCTTGTGCTTGTACTCGGACTTGCCTACGCATGGCGGAAAGGAGCATTGCAATGGAAATAAAGACTCCGCACATCAAAGCATTCCCATACGACGAGTTCAAGGACAACGAGTCGTTGGAGGAACTCTCCCGCAAGCTGCAGGAGGGTGGTACAAACGTTATTGTAAGCAAGCTTGACGACCTCATCAACTGGGGACGTTCAAACTCTCTCTGGTCTCTTACCTTTGCAACAAGCTGTTGCGGCATTGAGTTTATGGCAGTTGGATGTGCACGTTACGACTTCGCACGCTTTGGTTTCGAGGTGACACGCAACTCTCCTCGCCAAGCCGACCTCATCATGTGCGCAGGTACAATCACAAACAAGATGGCTCCGGTGCTTCGTCGCCTGTACGAACAAATGGCCGATCCTAAGTATGTCATAGCCGTAGGCGGCTGTGCCATAAGCGGAGGTCCGTTCAAGAAAAGCTACCATGTGGTTCAGGGTATCGACGAAATCCTACCGGTTGACGTCTATATCCCAGGCTGTCCACCGCGTCCGGAAGCAATCATGTACGGCATGATGCAGTTGCAGAGAAAGATAAAAGTAGATAAATTCTTTGGCGGCGCAAACCATAAGGAGAAAGATCCTAACCCAATCATTGTAGATTGGAAGAACATGGCACAGGAAGAAATAGACCGCGTAAAGAAGATAGTTAAGCAGGAAGTTGACGACTTATGGAAGTAAAAGAGATTGATGTAAAGGTGTTTGAACAGGAGGTTCAAAGCCTGAAATCGAAAGGATTCGATTTCCTGAGAAATATGGTTGGAGTGGATTACACCCCAATGATGGCAACTGAAGGCAGCGAAGAGAAGTTCCTCGGCGCTGTATATCAGTTCGAGAATAGCACAACTTTTGAAAACATAAACCTCAAAGTCATTGCAGAAAAGATTGATGGCGAATACGTAATACCTTCAATCACGAAGTATTATGCAGCCGCAAACTTCCTCGAAAGAGAAGCTTACGACTTTATCGGCATCATATTTACAGGCAATCCAGACATGCGTCGCCTCTATTTGAGGAATGATTTCGTAGGTTTTCCACTGAGAAAGGACTACGACATGAGCCCTGAAAACCCATCGAATAAGATGCCTGCCGACGATGATGTTGACACGGATTTCACATGGGAATACAACCTCACAGAGGACGGAAAGCTTCTCCGTACGGAAAAGCGCGTGTGGGAACCGGAGGATTATGTAATCAATATCGGCCCTCAGCACCCAGCAACTCACGGTGTATTGCGCTACCAGACAGCACTCGATGGCGAGAATATCAAGAAGATTGACGTTCATGCCGGATACATCCACCGCGGAATTGAGAAGATTTGCGAGCTCGGCACATTCCAGCAGACACTTGCTTTCACCGACCGACTTGACTACCTTTCAGCAAACCAAAACCGCCATGCACTCTGTATGTGCATTGAACAGGCAATGGGAGTAGAGGTGACAGACCGCATCAAGTACATCCGTACAATCATGGATGAACTTCAGCGTCTCGACTCACACCTATTATATTATAGCTGCTGTGGCCAGGACCTCGGCGCCTTGACGGCATTCATCTATGGAATGCGCGACAGAGAGCACGTGCTGAACGTAATGGAAGAAACGACTGGTGGACGTCTTATCCAGAACTACAACCGCATAGGCGGAGTTCAGGCAGACATTGATCCGCACTTCGTTGAGAACGTAAAGAAACTCATAACATACCTCCGTCCTTGGTTCAAGGAGTATCACGACGTGTTCGGAGGAAACGTAATCTTCGAACAACGTTTCGAGAAAGTCGGTATCCTCTCCAAGGAAGATGCAATAGCATACGGCTGTACTGGCGGTACAGGTCGTGCATCGGGATGGAACTGTGACGTAAGAAAACGCCATCCATACGCAATGTACGACAAGGTTGATTTCGATGAAATTGTCTTGAACAACGGTGATTCAATGGATCGCTATCTCGTTCGTATCCGCGAGATGGAGCAAAGCCTGAGAATAATTGAGCAGTTGATAGACAATATCCCTGAAGGCGACTTCTACGTAAAGCAGAAGCCTATCATCAAGGTTCCAGAGGGAACATACTATGCAAGTGTTGAAGGTAGCCGCGGCGAATTCGGTGCATTCCTCATCAGCGACGGAAGCAAGAACCCTTACCGCATACGCTTCCGCTCAATGGGCTTGCCTCTTGTTTCAGCAATGGACCACTTGTGCAGAGACGAAAAGATTGCCGACTTGATTGCCATTTCAGCAAGTCTTGACTATGTTGTACCTGACATAGACCGATAAAGGAATTACAAATTGTAAAATGAAAATACTCAAATTGTAAATTACTATGTGGGATTACTATAATTTTAATGCAGTATCAAAGTGGATTCATGAGTTCTTCTGCTACACTTGTGGCTTTGGAGAGTTCTGGACAGTTGTTACTGAATGTGTACTCGTAGGCATCGCCTTGCTGCTCGCTTACGCTGTATTTGCAATCATTCTCATCTTCATGGAACGCAAGGTGGTTGCTTATTTCCAGTGCCGACTCGGACCTGTCCGCGTTGGATTCTGGGGATTGCTGCAGGTTCCTGCCGACGTTTTGAAGATGCTCATCAAGGAAATCTTTGCTGTTGACAAGGCAGATAAGTTGCTTTATTGCATCGCCCCATTCCTTACTATTATAGGTAGTATCGGTGCATTCTCTTGTATCGTATGGCACAAGGGCGTTGCTGCTCTCGATTTCAACGTAGGAGTTTTCTTCCTCACAGCGATTTCAAGCATTGGCGTCTTGGGACTTTTCCTCGCAGGATGGTCGTCAAACAACAAGTATTCTGTTGTCAGCGCAATGCGTGGAGCCGTTCAGTTGATTTCATACGAAATGTCACTCGGACTTGCACTTATATGCGCTGTTGCCGTTGCTGGCACAATGTCACTCTCAGGCATTGTCGAGGCACAGGAACAAGGATGGTTGATTTTCCGTGGTCACCTGCCAGTAATCATTGCCTTCATTATATATATAATAGCAGGTAATGCCGAGGCTAACCGTGGTCCTTTCGACCTTCCTGAAGCAGAATCAGAGTTGACAGCAGGTTACCATACGGAGTATTCCGGTATGGGATTCGGTTTCTACTATTTGGCAGAGTATCTAAACCTCTTCATCATTGGTGCTATCGCAGCAACAGTGTTCCTTGGAGGTTGGATGCCATTCCATATTCCTGGTCTTTACGGATTCAACGAAGTGATGGATTATATCCCTGGTTTCGTTTGGATGATGGCAAAGACGTTCTTCATGATTTGGGTTCTCATGTGGGGCCGTTGGACTTTCCCACGCCTGAGAATTGACCAGATTCTTACTCTTGAGTGGAAGTATCTTCTTCCGATAAGTCTTGTAAACATAGTATTGACAACAATCATCGTAGGACTTGGTTGGTACTTTAAGTAATTGATATATAGATTATGGAAAGATCATATTTAGGAACTATCGGTCACGCTGTCAAGACATTGTGCATCGGACTGAAGACAACTCTTGTGGAGTATTTCACTCCAAAGGTTACAGAACAATATCCTGAGAACAGAAAGACACTTCATGTTGCACAGCGCCATCGCGGACGTTTGATTATGCCTGTTGATGAAAATGGAGCAAACAAGTGTATAGGTTGCAAACTTTGTGAAATGGCTTGTCCAAACGGAACTATCTCCATTACGACAAAGCAGATTGAAACAGAGGATGGGAAAAAACAAAGAGTTCTTGAGGATTATGTGTACGACTTGGGAATGTGTATGTTCTGCGAACTGTGCGTTAATGCTTGCCCTCACGGAGCAATACAGTTTATAAACGATTTTGAAAACGCAGTTTTCACTCGTGAGAAACTCGTTCAGCATCTTAACAAACAACCAGAAGATACCAAGTTAATCGGTACAATCGGAACTGGTCCAGAGGATGGACTCGTAAATGACTAATGAATATGGAAAGATTAGTAATATTTATCATACTTGCACTGTTCGTGCTTGGCTCAGCCACACTTGCAGTGCTTACAAAGAGAATAATGCGAGCAGCAACATTCCTGTTGTTTGCACTATTCGGGATTGCCGGTTTGTACTTCTGCCTCGGCTATGCCTTCCTCGGCACTGTGCAGTTGGCAATCTATGCTGGTGGCGTAACAATACTCTATGTGTTTGCCATCAATGTGGTAAACAAATCGACTCTCCAGGGAATATTTGAGAACTTCAATCTTAAAAGATGGGCTATTGGTGCCATTGCTTCTGTTGTTGCACTTGCTGCAATATTGCTTGCATTCTTCAAGACGAAACTTGTTGAAAGCATTGCCGTAACAAACGATGAAGCACCTATGCAGGCTCTCGGACAGATTATGATGGGCGCAGGAAAGTATCAGTACATATTGCCATTCGAGTTCATCTCTGTATTCCTTCTGGTTTGCATCATTGGTGGAATAGTAATTGCAAGAAAGGAGGACGACAAATGATACCTGTTGAATTATGTTTCGTAGTATCAGCGTTGCTCTTCGTTATCGGTTTCTTCGGTTTCGTTACTCGCAGAAACCTTATCGCAATGCTTATCTCCATTGAGTTTATACTTAATGCCGTTGATATCAACTTCGCTGCTTTCAACAAACTGCTCTACCCACAGGGAACGGAAGGACTGTTCTTCGCTGTCTTCGAGATTGGAGTCAGTGCTGCTGAAACTGCTGTTGCTATCGCAATAATTATGAATGTTTACCATCACTTCAAGAATACTGATGCTAAACAGATTGAAAATATGAAATACTAAGCACTATGGGATTTGAATATACATTATTAATATTACTCTGTCCTGCATTCAGTTTCATTCTTCTTGGACTTGCAGGAATGAAGATGCCACACAAGGTAGCGGGCTTAATCGGTACGCTGTCTTTGGCTGTTGTGTTCGGTCTCTCATGCTATACAGCGTATGAATATTTCTTCTGTATGCCAACCTTGGCTGATGGGACTTATCAGATTCTCCAACCTTACAACTATACTTGGTTGCCATTTACAAGCACACTGAGCCTTAACGTAGGTATCCAGCTTGATCCTATAAGCGTGATGATGCTTATCGTTATCTCAACTGTCAGCTTTATGGTTCATATCTACTCGTTCGGTTATATGCACGGCGAGAAAGGCTTCCAGCGTTACTACGCATTCCTGAGCCTCTTCACAATGTCAATGCTCGGACTTGTACTTGCGACCAATATCTTCCAGATGTATATCTTCTGGGAACTTGTAGGTGTTTCTTCTTATTTGCTTATCGGATTCTACTATCCACAGGCTGCAGCGGTCAGTGCTTCAAAGAAGGCATTCATCGTTACACGCTTTGCCGACTTGTTCTTCCTGATAGGTATTCTTATTTATGGTTATTATGTAGGTTCATTCGACTACCTCACACCAGAGCAGATTTCCAACACGCCTATCATGGCAGTAGGTCTGCTTCCAACCGCATTGTTCCTTATGTTCATCGGTGGTGCCGGTAAGTCTGCAATGTTCCCTCTGCATATTTGGTTGCCAGATGCAATGGAAGGTCCAACTCCTGTATCAGCATTGATCCATGCCGCAACAATGGTTGTTGCCGGTGTTTATCAGGTTGCAAAGTTGTTCCCTCTCTACATCTACGCAGCTCAGCCACAACTCCATTGGATTGCATACATAGCTGCTTTCACAGCATTCTATGCAGCAGCAGTTGCTTGTTGCCAGAGCGACATCAAGCGTGTGCTTGCATTCTCGACCATCTCACAGATTGGTTTCATGTTTGTAGCACTTGGCGTTTGCACATCAATGGTTGTTACTGAAGGCGACGAAGGTGGACTTGGCTATATGGCAAGTATGTTCCATTTGTTTACTCACGCAATGTTTAAGGCTTGCCTCTTCCTCGGTGCCGGCTGCATTATCCATGCAGTTCATAGCAATGAGAAAAAGTACATGGGGGGACTTTGGAAATATATGCCTATCACATGTCTCACATTCGGCATCTCATGCTTGGCTATTAGCGGTATTCCTCCGTTCTCAGGATTCTTCTCAAAGGATGAAATCCTCGTTGCTTGCTTCGAGTTCTCACCAGTAATGGGATGGATTATGAGCGGTATTGCAATGATGACCGCATTCTATATGTTCCGTCTCTTCTACTGTATCTTCTTCGGCAAGAGTTATTATGAAGAATATCAGAAAGAGTATGAGCAGATGCCAGCCAATGTACGTGCCAATGCAGAAAAGCCACATGCACCTCATGAGGCACCAGTTGTAATGTGGTTCCCTCTCGTATTCCTCGCTGCTATCACTTGTGTTTGCGGTTTCATTCCTTTCGGTCACTTCATAAGTGCCGACAAGTTGTTTGACATCCACATGAACTATCAAGTAGCTATAACGAGCGTTATTCTTGCCGTTATCTCCATTGCACTTGCAACATTCATGTATGCACGCAAGGAAACACCAGTTGCCGACAAGTTGGCAGCTACGTTCCCACGCTTGCATCGTGCTGCTTACAAGCGTTTCTACATGGACGAGATATGGCAGTTTGTCACACACAAGATTATCTTCCGCTTCATCAGCACCCCTATTGCATGGTTTGACCGCCACATCATCGACGGCACATTCAACTTCATGGCATGGGGCACACAGGCTGGTAGCGATTCTATTCGTGACTTCCAGAGCGGACGTGTTCAGAACTATGTTGTATGGTTCCTCACAGGTGTGATTGCTCTTACATTAATATTAATATGGTTATAATGGGAGGATTTGCTATATGAACATATTAAGTTTATTCGTATTGATTCCGGCACTTATGCTTTTAGGATTGTGGCTCAGCCGTAATCTTAATCAGGTGCGTGCCGTCATGGTTACAGGCGCAAGTTGTTTGCTCGTGCTTGCAGCATGGTTGACAATAAATTTCATCGAGTTCCGTGCCGGAGGTGGTGAGGGAATGTTCCTTGCTGCAAGCCTACCATGGTTTGAACCTCTCCACATCTCATACGCTGTTGGTGTCGATGGCATCTCAGTTGTGATGTTGTTGCTTTCTGCAATAATCGTCTTCACTGGAACATTCGCATCATGGCAGTTGAAGCCAATGACAAAGGAGTATTTCCTCTGGTTCACTTTGCTTTCAACAGGTGTGTTCGGATTCTTTATTTCCGTTGACCTCTTCACCATGTTCATGTTCTACGAGGTTGCACTCATCCCAATGTATCTCCTTATCGGAGTTTGGGGTAGCGGTCGCAAGGAGTATTCGGCAATGAAGCTTACGCTGATGCTGATGGGTGGTTCTGCACTCCTTATCCTTGGTATCCTCGGAGTATATTTCGGCTATGGTGCCGACACAATGAATGTTAATGAGATAGCAGCCAAACACGCTGCCGGCATTATCATGGACCCATCACTTCAGCGGATGTGCTTCCCATTGGTATTTGTTGGCTTCGGTGTTCTCGGTGCTCTCTTCCCATTCCATACATGGTCTCCTGATGGTCATGCTTCTGCCCCAACGGCAGTATCTATGCTCCATGCAGGTGTACTTATGAAACTTGGTGGTTACGGATGTTTCCGCATTGCTATGTACCTTATGCCTGAGGCTACACAGGAACTCTCTTGGATATTCCTCATCCTCACGACAATCTCTGTTGTCTATGGTGCATTCTCAGCTTGCGTACAGACCGACCTCAAGTATATCAACGCTTATTCTTCAGTTAGCCACTGTGGTCTCGTGTTGTTCGCACTCTTGATGATGACTCAGACTTCTTGTACTGGTGCTATCATCCAGATGCTTTCTCACGGTCTTATGACGGCTCTCTTCTTCGCACTCATCGGTATGATTTATGGTCGCACACACACACGTGACGTCCGCTACCTCGGTGGTCTGATGAAGATTATGCCATTCCTCGCAGTAGGTTACGTCATTGCTGGTCTTGCAAACCTTGGTTTGCCAGGCTTCTCTGGATTCGTTGCCGAGATGACTATCTTCGTAGGTTCATTCCAAAACGCAGATACATTCCATCGCGCAGCAACTATCATTGCTTGTACAAGTATTGTCATCACGGCTGTCTATATCCTCCGTGTTGTTGGAAAGATTCTCTATGGAAAGGTTGCCGACCCTCACTTCGAGAAACTTACCGATGCTACATGGGACGAGCGAGTTGCCGTATGCTGCCTCATTTTCTGTGTTGCAGCCCTCGGTATCTTCCCTCTCTGGGTAAGCAATGTGATTAGCGATACAATTGGTCCAATCATTAGTGTTCTTAATCCGTAAGTAGATATATAGAACAACTGGAAAAAAAATAAAAACTATGTATAAAGAATTTCTAAAAATGATTCCAGAGTTGAGTCTTATCATACTCCTCGTGGTTACATTCATATTGGACTTTGCTTCAAGCAAGAAGGCAGAACGCAAATGGTTCAACCCAGTTGCATGTCTATTGATGCTCGTTCAAGTAGGTATTTGTCTTTGGACAAGTTACCTTCTTCGTGGCGTGGAACGTGATTTCTATCTCTTTGGCGAGATGTATGTCACTTCGCAAGCCATCAACCTCATGAAGACGCTGCTTGCTGCTGGCACGGTTATCGTTCTCATCCAAAGCCGTGCTTGGCTCTCACGCCCAGAACAGAAGAATAAGGAAGGCGAGTTCTACATGCTCGTGTTCTCTACCCTACTCGGTATGAACATGATGATGTCAGCATCCCATTTCCTCCTCTTCTTCCTTGCACTCGAAATGGCTTCCATACCAATGGCATGTCTTGCCGCTCTCGACAAGAAACGTAAGGAAAGTGCCGAGGCTGGTGCCAAGTTCATCCTCACCGCAATCTTCTCTTCAGGCGTGATGCTCTTCGGTATCAGCATGATCTATGGCGTATGCGGAACACTTTATTTCAACGACGTTGCTGGCAAGATGATAGGCATGGGCGCATCGCTCACCACTATTCCAATGCTCATAGCAGGTCTCGTGTTCTTCTTCGCAGGATTAGGATTCAAGATATCTCTCGTTCCTTTCCACTTCTGGACAGCCGACACATACCAAGGCGCACCTACTACAGTCACTGGTTACCTCAGCGTAATCTCTAAGGGTGCAGCAGCATTCACACTGATGATGATACTCTACAAGGCATTCGGACCTATGGTAAAATACTGGGACTACATACTCTATGCAGTAATCGTACTCAGTATCACCATCGCCAACCTCTTTGCAATCCGCCAGAAAGACTTGAAGCGCTTCATGGCATTCTCGTCAATCTCACAGGCTGGTTACATCATGCTTGCAGTAGTAGGCGAACACACTCTCGGCGCAACGGCACTTGTATATTATGTACTCGTCTATATCGTTGCCAACCTCAGTGTATTCTCAATCATCAGCGTCATCGAACAGAACCATAACGGTTGCGTTGACATGGACTCATACGACGGGCTCTACAAGACTAACCCGAAACTTGCATTCCTCATGACACTGGCATTGTTCTCACTCGGAGGCATACCGCCGTTTGCAGGATTCTTCAGCAAGTTCTTCGTGTTCATGGCTGCAACTCAGGCAAAGTTCTACCTGCTTGTTTTCATTGCATTGATCAACACTGTAGTTAGTCTCTACTACTATCTGCTTATCGTCAAGGCAATGTACATCAATCAGAACGAGAACCCAATACCATACTTCAAGTCCGACTGCAACACTCGTGTAGCACTTACTATCTGCACCATCGGCGTAGCATTGTTCGGCATTTGCAGTTGTGTATATGATTGGATATTTGCAGCGATGTAAATTATCCGCAACACGTATATAACCAAAAAGACTTCGCACCTTCATGATGCGAAGTCTTTTTTTTACCAGAGGTGGACTCTACGCTCTGGCGACAGGTAAAGTTTTCTTTCCGTTGTGACGTCATAGAGGCGGTACCAGTCATCTATGTTGTTGACTATTCCATTGATGCGGTACTCGTTGATGGTATGCACATCATCTTCGACCTGTTTAATCTTTTCTTCGAGACTGGAATACTGTGCATAAAAGACGGCATAGGATCTGAAGAACCGGCGCTTCATTTCCAAAAGTTCATCGCCACTGAATTTCTTCTCCAGTTCTCTTGTCGTTGTGTAATAAGCTATTTCAAGCCCGCCAAGGTCTGCCATATCTTCAGTTATCGTCTTGGCACCATTGCAGAAAGTAGTCCCACCTACATAATACTGGTTGAAGATACCGATTAGCTGATCCTGCTTATTCTTAAATACAAGCCTATCGTCTATAGACCACCAGTCACAGAGTTCCCCACGCTCATTGTAATTAGCTCCGCTCGCATCGAACCCATGACACATCTCGTGACCGATGATATACGTCAGGAACGGGAAGTCTGGATTCATGTCCATCAGCAAGGATGTACTTGGAAGAATGAACATCGCATTGGCATTCTTGAGATAGAAGGAATTAGCAGAATATGTTGCCGAACCGGAAATAGGTGTCATAAAGAATGTAGCTAAAATATGATCCAGATTGTGGTTATCGCCACTGTTGGCTATCAGTTTCGAAATATAGGAACATCCCACTTCATGCATGGCGGAACAATAATCGTCAGATACAGGCATGTCGGCTTCATATCTTGACCAGTCGAGTATTCCGGTATGGCATTCCATAGCATCAATTTTCTTCCTGGCACCGACTTTCGTATAAGGAGTCATCCACTCCGACTGTTCTATTCTTTCTGCCATAGTCCTGCGCAAGGACTCGAAAATCTCCTTGTTCTTCACGCTGTATCCTGGCTCGACATACATATCACAGAAAGTATGCGAAATGTTCATCAGGAGATTAGGAAACAGTATTGTCATGAAGAAATCGACCTGCGTGTCGGGATGGAGAATGAGGTCCATGTCATAACACACTGCCGCACACCATAAGAAGGCTTCGGCGGCTTCCTTCATTTCAGTATCAGCCATCTTGTCCACGAGTTCGAAGTATTGCTTTGTTGTGCTGTCAGCAGGAACAAAATCAGGATTTTGGTTGCCTAATGCCAAGGCAAAACTGTTGAGCGCATCGCTACTTTCCTTTGCGCTTTTGTAGGATTCCACATATTTTTTCATCTTCCTGCATTCCTCGGGATTACTGGCATCAAGGTCGTCAATGGATTCTCCGCTATCCTTAATGTTGTCACAAAGATACTTTTCGAACATCCTCGCCTTGGGCAGGAGATTATTGTATTTGTCTTTTATTCCCGCCATATCTAACTGCGGTTCTTCCAAATCCTGCACCATTCCCAAAAAGACGGCAGTGACACTGAGTCCGAACCGGTGTCCATCAAGAAGCTTAGGGCTGATATGAAATAAGGGATAGCCATTCCTGCAGTATTCAGCCGCTTTTTCAGCAAATCCTTTATTAGCTATGCGGTCAATGCCATTCAACCTTTCTCGCATACGGGCAAAGGCAGCAGACATACGTTCTTCAGATAAAGAAACATCCTTCAGTTCGTTGATTCTTTTAAGGACAGGCACAGGATTGTCATCGCCATCACTGAAAGCCAGTTCCGAATAATCCTTTTCCTGCTTGACCCAACAATGAAGCGGAGTCCAGAAGTCTGCCCCTTCTGCAACGATACCCTTTCCACAAACAAAACGATAGAAATCATCACCAGGCAATATGTCAGAATCCGAATACTTGTCATATTGCCATTCGGTAGGCTCGTAAGGTTCATATTCGTCTTTCGAGCAAGATGACAGGCACAACAATATGCCCAAAGCATAAATTAAATGTGTAAATTTCATTTCCTACAAATCAAAATAGTTCTTAACGCCTTCATTTCTAAGGCACCTTAATATATATTCTTTTGCCGATGTACAAAGATACAGCAACCTTTCGTTGCAAAGTTAATGTTTTTCCCTGAAATAAAAGAATGTTTCGTGTAAAATCAGCAATTTTAAGGCACAAGTGAGTTTTCTGTAGAGTTGTATTACGTGCAAAGTATGCCCGAACTCCTAAAAATTCAAAATAATTGGTAAAGAAATATGTAAATCAGTAAATTATTATTACCTTTGCAACCGAATAATGTAAAATATAGATAAAAGCAATATGAAAAAACTTATCCTTTTATTTGCAGCCATTATGATGGCGAACACAACAATGTGGGCAGAGACAAAGAATGTGTCTTACCGTTACCCTGTATATAACACCAAAGACGACCCTGCCAGCGGAATTAAAGAGTGGAAAACATCAGAATGTACTGCTATCATACTAACAACTAGCTCCGATCAAGTTACTTTGTCTGAACCTTGGTATGTCATTACTGGCACTGATGATGTCAAATGTTATAAAGGTATAGTCATTCAAGGCAATGTAAACCTTATCCTTGCTGATGGTGCTAAACTCACCGTAACGGGAGATGTTAATAATGCTGGTATTCAAGTATCTGGCGAAGGCTACTCTCTTACTATCTATGGTCAAGACAATCAATCGGGTCAACTCATTACAACCGGTACTTCTTATGCTGCTGGTATCGGTGGCGGAACTAAAGGTAACGGCTCTAACATCACCATCAATGGCGGTGCAATCACGGCAACTGGTGATAATTATGCTGCCGGTATCGGTGGCGGAAATAATGGTGACGGCTCAAATATCATTATCAATGGTGGTAAGGTGACAGCAAACGGTGGAAATTGTGCTGCCGGTATCGGTGGCGGAGCTAATGGTAACGGCTCAAATATCATTATCAATGGTGGTAAGGTGACAGCAAACGGTGGAACTATTCGTGCTGCCGGTATCGGTGGCGGCGAATTTGGAAACTCCTCAAATATCTTTATAGCAAAAGACTGCATAATAAAAGCCGATAACAATAATCCTCCTACAACAGTGATTACAAATACAGGTGGCGACCTCGCAAGTAGTTTGGTTGGCAAACGATATGTAAATATAGAAATAGATTTGAACGTCTTAAAGGACAAGGCCATTGACGAAATCAATAAGGCTATCGATGGTGTTACTGATGCAGATATCCTCGCTATCGCCACTACGGCAATAACTGATATCAACAATGCCACAACCGAAGACGATATTAACTCTATCAAGACTTTTGCTCTAACCAAGATAAATGCCATTGCAGCAATATTATCTGCTCGCCAAGGCATTAAGAACACCGAAATCAACAATTGGACTGATGCTGCTATTAAAGAAATTAAGATTGGCAGTCAGGATGCAACACCAAGTATTGATGACATAAAGAATCAGATTCTTTACATAATCAATCTCTTCCAAAACGGCAAAACCGAAGGAATTGCTGATGCCAATGCTGCTCTTCCATCCGACGCACAGAATGCCGCAGGACATACGGTGACGATAACCAAGGGTGAGAAAACGCTCAAACTCGTCAACCCCGACAAAGTAACATTCGGTAAACAAGAATAGCGGCACAGATGAAGTATTTCGCTTTGAAAATAAAAAAACATTGTTGTTGATTAGATACAATATCTATCGGTTTGTTTTTGTCACAAGGATTGATAACAGAGACTGACACTTCGTTATTATTTGTAATTAATCTCAAAAAACTTATAACCTTCAAGTCTTATAACCTCACAACTACACCTTATTAATATTGCGCGCGCGCACGCGCGCGCACACGAAGTATCAGTTCTTTACCCACTAAAAGTTTCATTTTCTAACATCTTTTTACAAAAAAGCATGTGTTTTTTATTATTAGTGTCCGCAAAATCATAGTCTGAAAGGCTCACCCGTATAATTATCTATGTAATCAAAAAAGAAAAAAATGATATGATGTATGGTGTGCTTCATACTGAAGCCCATGTCTATGTGCAGTATTGCAGTGCTAAAGAACAAGTTCTTGCGATGCAATACCACACATAGACACCACTAACGTGGCCATCCATACATCATATACAAAATGTGCTCCGCATAAAAATATCTCACTTCGTTCGTAAAAAATGAAGATGGTTGTGATCATATTTTAACAATCAATGATGTAACACATAGCAATTAAACATCTGATTTTATATCATTTAATTTTTTATTGGAACAATCTTTTATATTTATAAAAGTTAAAGTTTGATCTAATTATAAGTTCATCGATTCTTGATCTTAACTTTGTATCGTTATATATAATGCAGTATTACGATACAGGAAAGACTTGTAGCATCGAAATTAAATAATTAAAATGGCTAAAGCAAAACCTTTTATCAAATGGGTTGGCGGCAAAGGACAACTCATCGAACAACTGGATGCTCAGCTTCCAGCTGACTTTGATAATTTGCAAGATGTAACTTACATCGAGCCTTTTGTTGGTGGTGGTGCTATGCTGTTCTATATGCTACAGCGTTACCCGAATATCCAACACGCAGTTATCAACGACATCAATAGTGACGTAACAACATGTTATAGAATGGTAAGAGACAATGTTAAGGAACTCATTGACTCACTTGCTAACTATCAACAACTATACCTTGCATTGCAAACTGAGGATGGGCGCAAGGATTTTTACCTTGCATCGCGCGACCGCTACAATGAAAAGAACCTTAACCCTATCGAGAATACCACACTATTCTTTTTCCTCAACCGCACTTGCTTCAATGGTTTATACCGTGTGAACAAGAAAGGCTTATTCAATGTGCCTTTCGGAAAATACGTCAATCCTGCTATCTACGACCCAGATACACTACAAAAAGATAGTGAATTGTTGCAAAGAGTTGAAATCCTTCAAGGAGATTTTGAGCAAACTCTTGAGTATGCCAAAGGAAATACACTTTTCTATTTCGACCCTCCATATCGTCCACTTAGTGACACATCAAGTTTCAATGACTATACAAAGGAGCCTTTCAACGATGATGCACAACGACGATTGAAATGTTTTTGCGACAAAATAAATTCGCAAAGCTATAAGTTTATGCTCAGCAATTCGGACTGTAAAGGAAAGAATGAAGCGGACAATTTCTTCGATAAGCTATATGAAGAATACGAAATAGAACGTGTATGGGCATCACGCAGCATCAATGCGAATCCATCCAAACGGGGCAAACTTACAGAAATACTTGTCAGAAACTATAAGGCGACAAAGGCAAGTCATTACATGTATAATACACAACTCGGGACATCAACCATGTGTGTTGCTGAAAATGGAATGATATAATAAAAAGAGTTTGTTAATCCACCAATATATAACATTTAATAAAACGTAATTATGTTTTTAGATAAAAATCCAGAACAATTATCTGAAGTATTCATTTCAAACTTGCTACCAACAAACAGAGGTTTCAATTATTATGTTGATTGGTCAAATATTGCAGGATATAAGGATTTAATGGTTGAAATTCATGCGATTGATGTTCTAATTGGCATTACCAATGAGGAAAGTTTTAGAGAAAGATTCAATAAATTGCTTCAGCGATTGCCAACAACCATTAGTTTGTTCCCTTTATTATTTGGTCTTGCAAAAGCTGAAAGAAAAAGCCTAAAAAATAGCAAAAACACTCTGCTAATCATTCAAGACGAGATTGACAGCAATGACCACCTTGAATATGCTTTTGCATTACAATCCAATACACTAACAAAGGAACAAATTGACTATTATTATGATTTCTTTGTCAATATTGGATTAAAGGAACTCTATCAGAATATAATTGAAAAAAGCACACTTGATTATGTCATAGGAGTACTTGTTGGGTTAGATTCCAATGGAAGAAAGAATAGAGGTGGTATGGCTTTCGAATTAGCTTGTCAACCTATATTTGAAAAAGTTTGTAGAAAATATGGGCTTTCACTCTTGATTCAAAAGAAATTTAAGATATTACGTACTAAGGGATTTGAAATTTCAAAGGACATAGAAAATCGCAAAGCTGATTTTATCGTTTTCAACGAACATCAAAGAAAAGCAATAAACTTTGAAGTAAACTTCTATAATGGAACAGGTTCTAAGCCTGAAGAGATTATTGATTCCTATATAAACCGCCAATCTGACCTAATAAAACTTGGGTTAGAATTTTCACTTGTTACCGATGGAAGGTGCTGGCAGAAAGCATCAAATCAACTCAACAAAGGTTTTAGGCATTTACATTATTTGGAAAACTTTTACATGTTTAAGCATGGCATGTTAGAAGAAATTGTTAAAAAAGTATTTAACATACAACATTGTAATGATTGAGACATTCTACAAATCCCCCAATAACGACTTCTTGTTGGCGAAAGGGGACACATTCCAATTGCTAAATGAGTTCTCTTTTAAGTTCGACATGATATTTGCCGACCCGCCTTATTTCCTTTCTAATGGTGGAATAAGTCTGCAAAGCGGTAAGGTTGTATGCGTTGACAAAGGCAATTGGGACAAGGGAAAAGCACCTGAAGAAATGAATGAGTTCAACATGAAGTGGCTTAGACTATGTCGCGACAAACTGAAAGACAACGGCACTATATGGATTTCGGGTACTTACCACAACATCTTTTCCGTGGCAAACTGCCTTACTGAACTTGGTTATAAGATACTAAACGTAATAACATGGCAGAAAACAAATCCTCCAGTCAACATCTCATGTCGCTTCTTTACATACTCTACGGAGTTTATCATCTGGGCAAGGAAGTCGAAAAAGGTCGCACATAAATACAACTATGAACTGATGAAGCACCTTGACGACAATTAGCAGATGACAGGTGTTTGGCGATTGCCTGCCAGTGGACGAGGGGAAAAGTCGTGCGGCAAACACCCTACACAAAAGCCTCTCTCGGTGTTGACTCGCATAGTTCTTGCTTCAACCGACCGTGGCGACTGGGTGCTTGACCCGTTTAGTGGCAGTTCAACAACAGGAATTGCTGCCAATTTATGTGGCCGACGCTTTTGTGGTTTGGAACAAGAGGAGGAGTTCTGCCTTATGAGTCGTGCGAGGCGCGAGGAGATTAACGATGCTGATGTTTGTGCCAATCTGCGTCGTCACATTGCCGACCTTCGGTTGATTGATAGCGACATGAACCTAATCACTCTGCAAGATAGTAGCATCCCGACATACGGTTCACTGCCTTTCGACATTGATACGCCATAAGCTATAGCCAGAGTATTGATGCCTCGTTTTCACGGACGATGGTTCTTGGCTTTTGGGGTGTGCGGTTGAGTTGTGAGGGACGAGGCTTATAGTTGAAAGAAAACTGCTACAGTTTTCAACCCGAAACTGCTACAGTTTTCGATCGAAAACTGTAGCAGTTTTTCCCAAAGTATAAAGGTCGTCTTCGCAAAGTATTACGCTCGGGTCAGTAGAATAATACCATGGATCATGTATGCTCATAGACATCAAAAACTGGCATAGGTGAAATACTCCGTGTTTGAAAAAACAAAAACAAAGATAAACCCCTTGAAGAGTATGGGGTGCTTGTCAGCACCTGATGCTATGAGCGCAAGAATTTCCTGGAGAACAAGTTCTCCGATAAATTCTTGCGCTCATAGCATCACCTTCCTTCAGAAGGCTATCATACTCTTCAAGGAGATAAACAGAAAAAAAACAGGAGTTCCCTCTATCCACCCAAAGAGGGATGAAGGGTTCAAGTCACTCCCCTTTGGGGGAGCAGGAAGGAACTTTTTATTTCGGTTTATAGCCTTGGTATTGTTGCAGAACACGTAAGGGTGATTGTGTATGAGGCAAAGAATATCTGTGAACTTGTTCACAAGGATTCTTTGCCTCATACACAATCAATGGCTCGTAAGAGACATTTGCAACAATGCCAAGGGGTTTATCTTTGTTTTCGTCAAAATACTAGTTCCCTCAGCATTTTTTCACTTGCCCCTACTCTTTCATATCTTTTCGGGCGAGGGGTTTAAGGCGTGGGATGTTGAAGATAATGGATAGTATGAGGAAGAACAGAAGTGCATACGTGTAATATACGTATGGTATCAGCGACGTTGCTGTGATGCCTCCGAGTGCTGCTGCAGGGAGAAGGTGGAGGCTGTAAGGTATCAGTTCCTCAACGATACACGTACTTGTGTCCATCAGACTTGCCGTCTTCCTTGGGTCTATACCGTAGCGTTCGCTTATGTTCTTGGCTGTTGGCGCAACGGCAATGATGGCAATCGTGTTCATTGCAGTGCATATACATGCAATTGCTGCGAGCAGTACGATGACTGCTTCTGCGCTTCGGCGGCCGCGTATAAGCGTCTGGCACTTGCGTGTGATGTATTCCAATCCGCCATTATGTTCGATGAGTGCCATCAGTCCAGCTGCCAATAGTATGATGATTACGAGGCTTCCCATGCCGAGCATACCTTTTTCTATGGCTGCCATCCAGCCGAAGAAGTCGAAGTCACCATAACACATACCCATAACACCACACATGAGTGTCCCTACCAAAAGCAGCACAAGGACATCTACACCCAATACTGCCATGGCAATAACAGAGATGTATGGGATAATCTTTATGTAGTTCACCGAGTCGGTAACAGGCGATGCAGCCATAGATTTACCCATGACGAGATAGAGTATGATGGTAACTATTGCTGCCGGAAGCGCCATCCAGATGTTGACCATAAACTTGTCTTTGAGCTGACATCCCTGCGTGTTGGTGGCTATAATGGTTGTGTCGGAGATAAACGAAAGGTTGTCGCCGAACATTGCACCGCATACTACGATGGCACACATGAGTGCCATGTCGGCACCAGTAGAGTGAGCCACACCCACAGCAATAGGTCCTACAGCCACGATGGAACCAAGTCCGGAGCCAGTTGCCATGGAGATAAAGCATCCGGCAATGAAGATGCTGGCGAAGATATATTGTGAAGGCAGGAACATGAGAATGCAATCTACAGTCTCCTTAATACATCCCATAGCCTCGGCTGACGATGCAAAACCGCCTGCGCAAAGTATTATCCAGACGATGAACATCATCTTTGTAGTGCCTGCACCACGCCCGAAAACTCTCACTCTATCAGGCAAACTGAGCCCTCGGGTGATTGATACGGCATATATTGACGAGAAGAAGAACACCACGGTTACGGGGACTTTTGCGAAGTCACCGCCTATCAATGCCGCAACAACAAAGAACAGGAGAAAGAATATCAATGGGCTAATACCCAGCAAACCTCGTTTATTTATCTTCATATTTTTATTATTTTATAATTTATCCACCGAAGTTATCGTACATTATGCTCTCTGGTTCTACGCCAAGCGAATCGAGAAGTTTGTTGACCGAAGCACTCATCGGACCAGGTCCACACATATAATATTCGATATCTTCAGGTGCATCGCAGTCCTTGAGATACGTGTCGTACATCACCTGATGCACAAATCCTGACGTATATTTAACCCCAGCTTCGTCAGCGGCAGGGTCTGGCCGATCGAGTGCAAGGTGGAAGTGGAAGTTAGGGAATTCCTTCTCTATCTCAAGGAAATCGTTGAGGTAGAAGACTTCATTCAAGGCTCGGGCACCATAGAAATAGTGCATTTCGCGGTCGCGAGTGTTCAGAGTCTTCGTCATGTGCATTATCTGAGCACGCAGAGGAGCCATACCAGCACCACCGCCAATCCATATCATCTCCTTCTTTGAGTCGAAGATTGGATGGAACTCACCGTAAGGTCCGCTCATCAAAACCTTGTCGCCAGGCTTCAATGAGAATATATACGACGATGCAATACCTGGGTTTACGTCCATGAAACCGCTCTTGTCGGCCTTGAAAGGCGGAGTAGCAATGCGGACAGTAAGCATGATTCGGTCGCCTTCAGCAGGGTAGTTTGCCATTGAATAGGCACGAACCGTCTCTTCAGTGTTCTTGCATTTGAGGTCGAACATCTTGTAACGCTCCCACGAAGGCAGGTATTCGTCGGTAATCAGACTCTTGTCGTAGTCAGCGTAAGCGAGTTCAAACTTAGGTATCTTGATTTGTGCATACGAACCAGGAAGGAAGTCCATGTGTTCGCCAGGAGGCAACTGAACGATAAATTCCTTTATGAATGTGGCAACATTCTTGTTTGAGATGACTTCGCATTCCCATTCCTTTACGCCGAGAATGCTTTCCGGCACCTTAATCTCCATGTCGCCTTTCACCTTGCATTGGCATCCCAAACGCCAATGATCCTTTATTTGCTTGCGAGTGAAATGAGGTTTTTCGGAGTCGAGAATCTCTCCCCCACCGTCAATGACCTGTACCTTGCACTGTCCGCAACTGCCTTTTCCGCCACATGCACTTGGCAAATGAATGTCGGCATCGGTTGAAAGTGTGGTCAGCAACGAGCCACCTTGTTCCACTTCAAACTCCTTGTCGCCATTGACCTTTATCTTCACCTTACCACTTGGAGTGAGAAATCGCTTGGCAATAAGCAGCACAATGACGAGAAGTAATATTATAATAAGGAAGATTCCTATACTTGCAATAATAAATGTTGTCATTTTTTATATTTTATATTTTACATTTTACATTGTATATTTATGATATGTTCAGCGTCAAGGTAATCATAACTGTACAACATAAAAAATACAATTTACAACTTTCATCTACAAACTTAATCCTGAGAAACACATGAATGCCATAGCCATCAGACCTACCATGATGAACGTGATGCCAAGTCCTTGAAGTGGTTTCGGCACGTTGCAGTAAGCCATCTTTTCGCGTATTGCTCCCATCGAAACGATAGCCAACAACCAACCAATACCACTGCCAAAGGCATAGACAACGCTGTCGAGAACGCTGCCAATATACTGACTGCTCGTTGGGTCGAGGTTGATACGCTGCTGCATAAACAGAGATGCACCCATAATGGCACAGTTCACTGCGATGAGTGGAAGGAAGATTCCAAGTGCAGCATAGAGCGAAGGCGAGAACTTCTCGACAAACATCTCAACCAACTGCGTAATGGCAGCAATGACTGCAATGAAGAGGATGAAACTCAAGAAGGTCAAGTCGATGCCAATGAAACTTTCAGCAGAGAGCAGTTGCGTCTGCAAAAGATAGTTCACTGGGCATGTGATGACGAGAACGAAAGTCACTGCGATGCCAAGTCCGAACGATGTCTTCACCGATTTTGACACAGCAAGGAACGAACACATTCCAAGGAAGAATGCGAATATCATGTTATCTACAAAGATAGACCTGACGAATAAACTCAACAGATGTTCCATAACTTATTTCTCCTCTTTATAAAAGAATGCTCTGTGCACCCAAATAACACAACCAACGATGATGAGTGCCATTGCTGGCATTGTCATCATACCATTATTCATATAGCCTGCATCATAAACTCCCTGAGGGATGATGTTGATGCCAAAGAGAGAACCGTTGCCCAACAGTTCGCGAACAAAGCCCACGATGACAAGTATCAACGCATAGCCAAGTCCGTTTCCTATTCCGTCGAGGAAGCTTGGCCAAGGCTTGTTTGTCATGGCAAAAGCCTCAAGACGTCCCATCAGGATACAGTTCGTAATAATCAATCCTACATATACTGAAAGCTGAACGCTTACATCGTATGCGAATGCTTTAAGTATCTGCGACACTATTGTCACCAATGCTGCGACCACAACCAACTGCACTATGATACGTATGCGGTTAGGGATGGTCTTTCTAATCAATGATATTATCACGTTTGAGAATGCGGTAATTACCGTGACGGAAAGTCCCATGACGATTGCAGGTTTCAATTGCGAAGTCACGGCAAGTGCCGAGCAAATACCCAGAACTTGCATCAGTACAGGGTTGTTTGCGCTCAACGGCGAAGTCAATGCTTCTTTATTTTGCTTTGAAAAAACACTCATCTTATTACCCTTTCAAATTCTTTAAGTCCATTCTTAACCATCGCATCAACGCCATTCGACGTGAGTGTTGCGCCAGTTATTCCGTCAACATAGTTCTCAGGATTCATGTCGCCTGCCTTTCCTTTCTTCACTACAGAGATTACGACTTCGTCGCCCGAGCAAATCTTCTTGCCCTTGAACTCATCCTGGAACCACTGCTCGGTTATCAAAGCACCAAGACCTGCGGTTTCACTCTCGTGCTGGAAGTCGGCACCATAGATTGTGTTCTTGTCTTCATCAACGGCGATATAGCCTGAGATTGGTCCCCAGAGTCCTTGTCCCTTGACTGGCACAAGATATTTCTGCTGTCCTTCTACGCTGTATATTTCGTATCGGACACCGTCTTCGTCCTTTGCCTCAACGAAGACTTCCTCATATTTCTGCTCCACTTCGCCCTTGTCGAGATTGCGAATGTTGAGTGCATTGAGCTTATGAATTTTCGTATCCAACTCTACGTTCTTGTCCTGCATAGGCTTTAAAGCCTGATATATAAACGCCAGTAGGAATGCAACTACAACCACAAGAATGGCAGAATAGATTATCGTATAGGTATTACTATTTGTGTTCAGTTTCATTTTTCCATTCTTTTAAGTCGTTTACTGATATTTCTGCTTACAACGCAATGGTCAATAAGCGGAGCAAATACATTCATCAAGAGGATTGCGAGCATCATGCCTTCTGGGTAACCAGGATTTAATACTCTTACAAGAATTGCCACTGCACCGATGAGGAAACCATAGATATATTGTCCCTTCAATGTGCGGCAGCTCGTAACAGGATCGGTAGCCATGAACACAGCACCAAAGCAGAAACCACCAAATACGAGGTGAGAATACCAAGGTGTATTGGCTGCAACGTTGCCTTCGATGCCAAGCGAGTTGAACAACAAAGCAATCAATGCGCCACCAACAAACACACTTCCCATTGTGCGCCACGATGCAATGCCTGTCCACAAAAGGATAATTGCACCGATTGCAATGGCAATAACACTTGTTTCGCCGACGCTACCAGGAATAAAGCCTATGATGGAATCCATCAACGAAGCATCAGCCATCTGTCCTTGTGCTATCTGACCAAGCGGAGTTGCTTGGGTTACTACGTCAGGAGTGTTGTTTCCAAGACCGAAGATGGTTTCGTTTGCAATCCAAACATCACCACCGCCAGTCATCTTTGCAGGGTATGAGAAGAACAGGAATGCACGTGCAACGAGTGCCACGTTAAGTATGTTCATACCCGTGCCACCGAATATCTCTTTAGCAAATACAACGGCAAATGCCACGGCAACAGCCAGCATCCACAGCGGAATGTTCACTGGGAGTATCATTGGTATCAGTATTCCTGATACAAGGAAACCCTCCTGTATCTCTTCGCCTTTTATTTGTGCTGCGATAAACTCAATGCCGAGTCCTACGATATAGCTTACCAATATCTTTGGCAGAACGGCAAGGAATCCAAACCCGAACACTTCAATGAATGAAGCCTCTGCAAAAGTTCCTGCTGCCACATAGTTCTGATAACCCACATTGTACATACCGAACAGCAACGCTGGCATCAATGCTATCACCACCATCGACATGATACGCTTCGAGTCGATGGCGTCGTGGATATGAGTTCCCGACTTCGATGTGTCGTGAGGAACATAAAGGAATGTCTCGAAGCCGTCAAAGACGCTACGGAATGCGTGCAGTTTTCCGCCTTCCTCAAAGTTCGGCTTTATCTTATTCAAATACTGTCTCAATGCTTTCATGCGTTCTCCTTTCTCAGCATGTCAAGTCCTTCGCGGACAATTCGCTGTAATTCAAGTTTCGACGAATCTACAAACTCAGCCAGGGCGAAGTCTTCAGGTGCAACCTCATATATGCCAAGTTGCTCCATTCGATCTATGTCGCCGGTGATGATTGCCTTAATAAGATATTCACCCATTATGTCCATAGGCAGCACCTTATCGTATTCGCCACTCATAATGATATGTCGTTTACCACCTTTTATGCGTGCATCGGGTGCATACTGTTTCTTGCCAAAGAGCCATGAGAAGTAGCTGCGCGATGTAGAGAATTGGTTCATACGTGGCATTATCCAACCCAACATCTCGTCGTTGTCATTGCCTTCAGGTATCACTGTCACCTCGTATGCATGCGCACCAACGTAACCTTCCATCGTGGTCTGCTTTCCTGTCAGCACGTTTCCATTGATCATGCGCTTGTTCTTTCCGTTCTCGTTGAGTTGGCCTTCAAGCAGGGTAGCAATAGACTGCCCAACTAATACCTTATTATATATAGGCGTCTTAATCTCGCTGCCGCATACGGCAACCTTCTTCGTGAGGTCAACTTTCCCCGTCGTCACTAATCGTCCGATGAAGACAACGACTTCCGGTTCAACAGTCCACACCGTGTCGCCCTTGTTGATAGGCTTTATATGGTTTATCTGTACATTCACATTGCCTGCAGGACATTTGCCATCGAACAAAGTTACCGTAACTCCATCGCAATCGCTCTTCTTCAAGTCATCGCAGTCCATCTTCGAGCCTTTCTTCACGTTGAGATAGACAGGTGCCACCTTTGCCAATGCCTCAATGCCAGCCTTGAAGTTAGCCAAGTCGTCGGCAATACAATAGTCAACGTCGGCACTCAGCGGCATGTCGCGGAAGGCTGATACAAACACCGACTGGGGCAGATTTACGTTATTGGCAGATACGGCATACGGCATCTGGTTGATAAACCCAAGCATACCATTCTCGGCAAGAAGGCTTACGACCTCGTCGCGCGTGTTCACCTTCATTTCTGCCACTGGCTTATGCTCCATCAGTCCGTCGCTCTCCACTTTGACGCAAAGCACCTTCCGTCGATCTCCGCGAACGATAGCAGTCACCGTACCGCTGACAGAGGAAACATACTTCACATCGGGATAGTCCTTGTTGGCAAACAGCACATCGCCCACGCGGACCTTATCGCCTTCGCGCACAAGCATCTTGGGTTTCATGCCTACGAAGTCGTCGGGCACAAATCCAAAGCCGTCCTTTACGTCGCAAGTCACTGTTGATAGCGCAGCCTGTCCCTTCAGCCTGATGTCCAAGCCCTTTTTTAGTTTAATAAGCTGTGTCATAATGTATTTTTTCTAACAAACTTTGCAAATATACAAAATTTCTGCAAATCTTGGCAACATTAGTATATAAATATTGACAAAAATCATGAATTTTGCAAGTTTAATGGTTTTGAGGTTTTACGTGAAGAAAGTGTTTCTACTGTTATACAGTTTTACGGTTGTGAATTCTCCGCAGCAGGAAATATGTCTCTTCCTGTAGGCGGAAGAGATGCCAGGATGTCAGGTGACTATAACCAAACTTTCGCTGACTATAGTTTATCTGTTGCCAATACCGACGCATCACTTCAAGAAATGTGGTGCGTTCCTGTGGCGAAAGATTACTGCGGTTTTTGACGTAGAAGTAGTATGTATCGACAAGGTTCAACCATCGTTGCTGCTCATAGATGCGAAGCGTCGTGTCGTCGCACCCAAGGGATATGAGCGTGTGCCTCATGCTCTCGTTGGCACGGAGATAGTTCAACCGCGATGTGTCGGCAACGTGTGTCACCGAACCATCACGTTGCAAATAGTTATAGACTCCACTGCATTGGCGCACCTCACGCGACACATAGTAGTGTACTCGCGTGGTGTTATCGTCGCTGTATGTCCTCGTCGTATCGTCGTAAGGGTACTGTTTGTGTATCGTCGTACGCACCATATATACGCCATGAATCTTCCATGTGAGCGAATCGATGAACGCCTCGTGCCCAGACTTTACTTCAAATTCGGGCATAGGATAGGCGTATGATGGTCGCCCATCGGTGAAAATATAGCGACATTCAAAGAGCACGCAGTCGGTCCTTTCGTGTGCTTCGAACACTGCAACAGCCTTCTCAAGCGCATCACAATCAAGCCAATCGTCGGAATCAAGGAAGCATGTGTATTCTCCTTCGGCAAGCTTCAACGCCTCGTTGCGTGCCTTTCCTGGTCCCACATTTGTGTCCAAATGCAGCACAACGATACGATGGTCGCGACTTGCATAGTCGTTAAGCTTCTGCAGAGATCCGTCGGTCGAAGCATCGTCAACGCATATCACCTGTATATCAGCCAACGTCTGGACCAACAATGAGTCAAGACATTTGCCAACATACTGCTCGGCATTATACACAGAAACGAGGATTGTGACTTTGGGCATGTGCGATGGGGTTGGTTTTTCTTTATCGAAAATTCGAGTTCTCGAGTTCTCGAGATCTCGGATTCTCGGGTTTTCGTCTTGTTGATTTAATCGCCAATTATCAGTTTATAGATGGTTGTCGAGGTGAATGTCTCGCCTGGCATCAGCTGAGTTGACGGGAACTGGGGTTGATTAGGACTGTCAGGGAAGTGCATTGTCTCGAAACAAACTGCGTTCCTCGCAGGGTATGCTACCCCACCCTTTCCTATTATATTACCACGATGAGAGTTTGCTATATATACCTGCAAACCTGGTTCGGTGGTATAAACTTCCATCGTCAGTGCTGTCTGCTTGTCTTTCAATCGTGCAATGCAGTCGTCAATCCCATGCGACCTGAGCTTAAAACAATGGTCGTATCCCTGTCCTATCTTGCGCAAATGAGTGAAATCGAAGTCGGTTTTCTTCACTGGCAGCACCTTTCCTGTCACATTCTTGTTGCCGTCATATTCAAGCACACTGTCGGCAGCAAGCCACATCTTGTCGGCAGTCACCTCACCTCCGAGGTTGCCTGTAAGGTTGAAGAAACTGTGATTGGATATGTTCAACACCGTAGGTTTGGTTGTCGTTGCCTTGTAATCAATGCGCAGGGAGTTGTCGTCGGTCAGCGTATATGTCACGTCAAGCGTTAATTCTCCATCGAAACCACTCTCTCCGTCGGGCGAAACATACTCAAATGTGATTGAATTATCTGTCTTTTCAATCATATCGAAGTAGCGATTTGCAAAGCCTGGCGTGCCTCCGTGCGAGATGTGACTGCCATCTGCCTTCTTTATTCTGCCTATATATCTGCCAACGACTGCGCCGAAGTTCTGCTTCACACGAGCGTAATCGGCAAGCGAATCGAAGCCAAGGACTATGTCGTACGCCGTTCCTTTCTTGTTGGTTACGTTCAATGAGACGATGCGACAACCATAATTCGTCACGTCCATCTTCATTCCCGTGGCGTTGCTTATCGTGTAAAGTTCTGCGTTTTCACGTTCTTTCAATGCGCCGATTAGCATAGTCATGTTGCGCACAAACGTACTTGTCACGATTCCCATCACTGGTTCTTCGGGAGTATAAGGCGATGTATCGTATTCATCGCCCACATCTGTCGATGCATATTTCGACTCATTGCTTGGTTTCTGACTGCTACAAGGCTTGTAAGGGTTCGATATCTGGTGCAAAGGCGAGAGCCAACATCCACGGCTATCAAGCGAAGTGATGATGCCATCGACCATTCTACCTACACCATTTGCCATCTGTCGTCTGCCATGTCTTCGCGGTAGATTTATGTAATCGAGGTTAATCCATGCCGCAGAACTATAGTGACCTATCGTATTTGCTATGTCCTGATTGATGAAATACTCGCCATTTGCCACGTTTCCCCCACGCCTGTGTACGTACTGAGGAAGCCCATTGTCGGGATTGACAAAGCGTGGAACGAGGAAACTGTTCGGGTCATAACTTGGTTTTCCCCACTTCCTGAGGTCCTCATCGCCCAATCGTTGCGACTTCAGAAAGGCTATTGCCTCGGGCAGACGACGCATGAAAACTGAGTCGCCAGTCTTGTCGAACAACTCCCGACACACGCGAATCATGCTCATTGTCGTCGCTGTGTTCACCGCACGAGGCTCGTATGAACGTGCATGGGCTGGCTTCAAGTCGAGTGTATATTGGTCGCTCCAGCCTGCATACGGCATAGGTTGTTGCAGTTTTGGAATGAGATACATGGCACGGTTAATCCTTTCCTGCAGTTCGGTCATGCCTAATCGGTCTCTGCAATTTTCGAGAAACTGTATGTTTTCGAGCAATACTTCATCGTTGAGCGTTATAAAAGATGAGTAGTCGGCCTTGCCCTTGAAGGGATGATCGTACATCAAAGGGTATCGCTGCGGCCATCCTCCATTGTCGTACTGACTGTTGCAGACAAACGAAATCGCCTTATCCAACGAGGCTTTACAGCGTTCATCCTTCTTCAAGAGATACAAGTCGAGCATGAAATTAGCCACATTCGCCGTCACTTCATCATCGAAAGTTGCGTTGCCATAGTAGTGCTGGAACTCTTCAAGACGCCAAGCGTTCTTGCCGACGGTGGCATACCATGCCTTCAGCGACTCTTCGCCATTCAGGTCGAAGGCATAGTTCCAGCCTCCACTCGGGTGTTGACCGCGTATAAGCACGTCGGCAACTTTACATGCCTGGGCGTAATAATACTCGTCGCCGGTGGCTTTGTATGCCTCAATCATCACGTTTCCCACCTCGGGAGTGCTGCTCGACTGCACCCACACCATTGATGGCGAGGCTTCAATCTCGCCCCAACACCGTGAGAAGTCGGGCAAATAACTCCACACGAACCCGCCTTGATGGCTCACAGAGTCCATCATGAACATTGTTGCTCGTCGCATTGTCTGCTTTATATCTTTCGTTGTAGTCAGTGAAAACGACTGCATCGACAGCAGCAGACACACCGTCAGAATTGCGTATCTCTTCATATTTTAGGTTTACAAGAAGTCCTTGCGCATTGGGGCAAATGTGTCTATGAGCACACCAGCCTCAAGGCACTTGCAGCCGTGGAGCACGTTTGGCTCCATGTAAAGTCCGTCGCCAGCACTTACGACCTTTGTCTCACCGCCGACAGTAAACTCGAACTTGCCTGATGCGACAAACGTTGACTGTGTGTGAGGATGTGTGTGAGGAGTGCCCACTGCGCCAGTCTCAAACTTCACCTTTACGAGCATGATATCGTCGTTATAGCCCATAATCTGACGAACTACGTTCTCACCTGCAGGTTGCCACTGCGTTTCACTCTCAAAAATAAATTTAGCTGAATTCATAATTTTATGTTTTATCAGTTAGTTGATATACTTAGTCTGTTTCATGTTGCAAAGATAAAAAATTATTATCAAATAATATCAATCTATCGAAGTTTTTTTATGTCATTTTATGACATGACGTTTCTTCTTTCCAAGAACGATGCTTATACTCGGAAGAAAACTGCTACAGTTTTCAAGTCAAAACTGCTACAGTTTTCGATCGAAAACTGTAGCAGTTTCAAAAAAAACCAGCCGCGGAGGGCTGGGTAGTATTAATGTCGTTCTGGAATTAAATACGCTTTGGCAGCATACTTTTCCAGCGGAAGAACCATACGGCAAGTGCAAGTGCAAACGTTACGCCAACGATGTTGCCTATCAACGGTGCAAGTTGGAACCCTTCCGGAGCAACAAGTATATAAACCATACACGTCGCACTCATCCACATTGCCGGCACAAGCGACACGATGTAACGCTTGCCATTACGTGCGAGCCATACCGTGATTGACCAGAACGTGAAGATGGAAATGGTCTGGTTGAACCATGAGAAGTAACGCCACAACACTTGGAAATCAACAAGCATAACGATGATTGAAAGCACAAACATCGGCAATGCGACAACAAGACGACGCCATACCTTGTTCTGGCTAAAGTGCAATGCATCGGCAATGATAAGTCGCCCTACGCGGAAAGATGTGTCGCCCGAGGTGATTGGTGCAACCACAACACCGAGTATGGCAAGTACAGCACCGACAGAACCAATCCAAGTCTGGCAGAGACTATTGACCAATATCGCAGGGTTGGCAGAATGGGCACCGTTGTCGGTAATGAGACTCATCACCTTTTCGTATGGCGTGTTGCCATCTGCACCTATACAATCGGCAAACTTTATAGCGCCGGCTGCCCAGATGATAGCGATAAATCCTTCAGCCAACATGGCTTGCGCAAACACTTTTCGTGCGGCAGATTCTGTCTTTATACAGCGTGCCAACAACGGACTTTGCGTTGCATGGAAGCCACTGATAGCACCACAGGCAATGGTGACACAGATACCTGGATACAACGGCAAGGCTTTGTTAGGGTGATGATTTGTGAAGGCATCGGTGATTTCAGGCATGAATCCAGTGTTTGAAAATATACCATAGAGCACTCCTACGCCCATGACCAAGATGACAAAACCGAAGACCGGATAGATTCTTCCTATAAGTTCGTTGATAGGAAGAAGGGTGGCAAGGATGTAATAAACGATGACTACAATAGACCAGAAGAGTGGTCCACCCCAGAATCCATCGGTCGGAGTGAGGTTTGCAAGCAGTCCTGCTGGTGTTGTAGTAAACACGGCTCCGACAAGAATAACGAGGAGAAGCAGCAATATGAGCATCGTAATACGGGCAGATTTGCCGAGTTCATCGCCAATAATATCGGACAAGTTTTTACCTTTGCCCCTTATTGATATGGCTCCTGCAAAGTAGTCGTGGACTACTCCTGCGAAGATGCAGCCGAGGACAATCCATATATATGCCGACGGACCATACATGATTCCGAGTATAGCACCGAATATCGGACCCGTGCCAGAGATATTCAGAAACTGTATAAGAAAGAGTTTCCACGTAGGCATTGGTATGAAGTCAACGCCGTCCTGCATTGTGTAGGCAGGAGTTTTCCGCTTGTCGTCAACGCCAAATACGCGCTCTATGACACGGGAATATATAGCTCCACCGAGGAAGAGACAAAGAATTGATATAAGGAAAGTGTACATAATAGTTTAATTTTTAGTTGTTTTCAGGACGCAGTTTGCGTACAGTTTCAGCAGTACGCCACATCTCGCTCTCGCGCATAGCCTTGAGTTCAGCCTCAAGTTTCTCGCGATAATCAGGTTTGCTGTTGCTGTCGATGCTGATTTGTGCCTGCTCGCCACACTTTACACTGGCATAGAGTTTCTGCATAACAGGCTTGATTGCATCGTGGAAAGGCCCCATCCAGTCGAGAGCACCACGTTGTGCAGTGGTAGAACAGTTGGCATACATCCAGTCCATACCCTTTGCTGCGAAGAGCGGCATGAGTGATTGAGTGAGTTCTTCAACAGTCTCATTGAATGCTTCGGATGGTGTATGACCATTCTCACGAAGCACTTCGTACTGTGCAGATAATAGTCCCTGGATTGCTCCCATGAGTGATCCGCGCTCACCTGTAAGGTCAGAAGTGGCCTCACGAAGGAAGGTTGTCTCGAATAAATAGCCCGAACCGATGCCGATACCAAAGGCGAGAACCTTTTCGAGAGCCTTGCCCGATGCATCCTGATAGATTGCATAAGACGAATTCAAGCCGCGACCTTCGAGGAACATAGTGCGGAGACTCGTGCCCGAACCCTTAGGGGCAACCATGATAACATCGATGTCAGATGGAGGTACAACGCCTGTGCGGTCGTTCCATGTGATAGCAAATCCATGAGAGAAATAGAGAGTCTTGCCTGCTGTGAGGTATGGTTTAATCTTTGGCCACAGTTGCATCTGTGCTGCATCAGAGAGAAGCATACACACGATTGTACCCTTTTCAGCAGCCTCTTCGAGTGAGAATAGAGTTTCGCCTGGTACCCATCCATCGGCAACAGCCTTGTCGTAAGTCTTGCCTTGGCGCTGACCAACGATAACATTGAAACCATTGTCGCGAAGGTTTTGTGCCTGTCCAGGTCCCTGAACACCATAACCGAGAACAGCGATAGTCTCGTTCTTCAATACTTCACGTGCTTTTTCCAAAGAAAATTCGTCACGGGTCATGACTTCTTCTGTAAACCCACCAAAATTCATTTTCATAATTCTAAAGATTTTATAGTTTATAATTAAAGATTTTATTTATTCTTGATTTGTATTTTTTTCATTCGCCCTTTGGGCTTTGTGAAGGCGGCAAGCTGTTTGCTTCCAATCGTGCCTTAGCCGCTGCACGCTTCTCAAGGAACTTGAACAAGTGTTCCTCGTGGCTGCGAGTGACACAAATTCTGCCTGTTCGTGTGAACTGCAGCACTGCGCCAATCTCCTTCAACTGTTCGTAAAGCGAGAGAATTGTGCCTGTTCTGCCAATCTTCTCAACGATGCAATACGTAGGATTCACCTCAACAATATGCCCACCAGTGACACGGATGATGTGCGAAATCTCTGGGTTCTTGAGCATTGTCGGGGTTGAAACCTTAATAAGTGCTCCTTCAAGAATGAACAATTCCTCGTCGATATAGTATTTTGCCTGAAGCACATCAATGCGCTTTTCCATCTGGAGACGCAACATCTTGACCATCTCCTCGGTACAAACGCAGGTGATAGTGTATTTGTGTATGCCTGGAACTGACGAGCTGCATACGTTCAGACTCTCAATATTTACCTGTCGGCGAGTAAAGATTGCAGTAATCTGTGAGAGCAGACCTGGTGTGTTTTCCGAATACACCAGCAATGTATAAAGTCTTTCGTTGTTGTCCATATTTATTTTTCTTGAAGTTCAAGTATCATTTCATCGACATTTGCTCCTGGAGGAGTCATCGGCAGGACATTGTCCTCTTCCTTAACAGCACAATGAAGTACGAATGGTCCATCGGTCGTGAGCATCTGCTCAATGCCTGATGCCAAGTCCTCACGTGCGACAATCTTGCGGCAAGGAATGCCGTAACCCTTGCAGATAAGCTCATAGTCAGGGTTCATCATAGGGGTGAAACTATAGTGGTGATTGAAGAACATTGCCTGCCACTGGCGAACATTTCCAAGGAATTTGTTGTTCAGCAGGATGATTTTTACAGGCGATTTCTGTTCCATTATCGTACCAAGTTCCTGAATGTTCATTTGTATTCCACCATCGCCAACGAATAAGCAGATGGTTCTTTCGGGTGCTCCAAAGGTTGCACCAATGGCAGCTGGAAGTCCGAATCCCATTGTTCCCGCACCACCAGACGTAACAACACTGCGCCCTTTAGTGAAACGGAAATAACGACAACTGAGCATTTGATGCTGCCCTACGTCGGTTACAAGCACTGCCTTGTTGTCAGTCGCTTCGGTCACAGCGTTGATGATTTCAGCCATAAGCAGTGGACCATGCTTTGGATGAATGGCTTTCTCGATTACCTTCTTATATTCCTTATTATAATAAGGCTCAAAACCTCGCTTCCAAGCATCGTGTTTTGCTGATTTTACTTTCTTTGTTATTGCAGCCAAAGACTTCTTGCAGTTGCCCAAGACAGAGAGATCAACAGTCACGTTCTTGTTAAACTCGGATGGGTCAATGTCAAGTTGTATGATTTTTGCCTGCTTGGCATAGGTGTTGATATTCCCCGTCACACGATCATCAAACCTCATTCCTACAGCAATCAACAGGTCACATTTGTTTGTCATTACGTTTGGTGCAAGGTTTCCATGCATACCAAGCATACCCATATTTAGAGGATGAGACGAAGGCAATGCCGACAATCCAAGGATAGTACAACCACACGGAGCGTCAATCTTCTCGACAAACTTGCGAAGTTCCTCGCGTGCATTGCCGAGTTCAACGCCCTGTCCGACAAGAACCAGAGGCTTCTTTGATTCGTTTATCATCGACACAGCCAACTCAACTTCCCTGTCACTGACTCTTGGCTGAGGTTCATAACTGCGGATAAAATTAACTTTATTCGGTTCGAAGTCAACAAGATTTATTTGTGCATCCTTTGTAAAGTCGAGAACAACAGGGCCAGGACGACCACTTTTAGCGATAAAGAAAGCACGACTTACCGCCCATGCGATGTCTTCAGCACGGCGAATCTGATAACTCCATTTCGATATAGGACTGGTAACATTGACCACATCGACCTCCTGAAAAGCATCAGTACCAAGCATTGATGTAGCCACCTGACCGCAGATTACCACTAATGGAGTGCTGTCGATCATGGCATCTGCAACACCAGTAATAGTGTTTGTTGCACCTGGACCGCTTGTTACAATGACGCAGCCTACCTCACCTGAAACACGCGCAAAGCCTTGTGCGGCATGTACTGCTGCTTGTTCATGGCGAACAAGAATGTGGTTCAGTTCATGTCTGTGATTATACAATGCGTCATATACAGGCATTATCGCACCGCCAGGATAGCCGAAGAGAGTCTTCACTCCTTCGTTTAGCAGCGACCGCATCAACGCCTCAGAACCTGTTATACTTTCCTTATCCATTAAATATACACCTTATATATTATTATGATTTGCTAAATTTGGGACTTCTTATAATACACGAACACCACCTTTATCGGCAGAACTTACACTCTTAGCGTATGCCTGAAGGGCTTTGCTTACCTTTCTGTCGCGCTTCAGAGGACGCATATCACGCTGCGCAAGTTCCTCATCGGTAAGTTTTACATTGATTGAACGAGTCGGTATGTCAATGACTATTACGTCACCATCCACTATCTTTCCTACATTTCCACCAGCGGCAGCCTCAGGACTTATATGCCCTATGCTCAATCCTGACGTGCCACCAGAGAAGCGACCATCGGTGATAAGAGCACATTCTTTGCCCAGATGCATTGACTTGATATAAGAAGTAGGATATAGCATCTCCTGCATACCAGGTCCTCCCTTCGGTCCTTCGTGAGTAATGACAACTACATCACCGCTCTTTACCTTACCGCCAAGAATACCTTCACACGCTTCTTCTTGTGAGTCGAAGACAACGGCTGGTCCTTCAAAATGCCAGATACTTTCATCAACACCAGCAGTTTTAACCACACAACCATCCTGTGCTATATTGCCGAAAAGGACTGCAAGTCCACCGTCTTTCGTATATGCATGTTCTATATCACGAATGCATCCGTTTGCCCTATCGGTGTCAAAACTATCGTAGGTTGTGCTTTGAGCACCAAGTTTGTTGCAGAACACATTTGCCGGAGCACTGCTGTAAATACGCTTTGCCTCTGGGTCAACCTCTGGTTTCGTAAGAGAATACTTTTCAATGTCCTCTGCCAAAGTATTTCCATCCACACGCTTTACGCTCGTATCAATAAGCCCACCCTTTGCAAGTTCACCGAGAATAGTCAGCATACCACCAGCACGACCACACTCCTGAACACTATATTTCTGTGTGTTTGGAGCCAGTTTACATAAGCACGGAACCCTTCTGCTGAGTTTGTCAATATCGGCCATAGTGAAGTCAACCTCTGCTTCCTGTGCCACTGCAAGCAAGTGAAGTATGGTATTCGTACTGCCACCCATGGCAATATCAAGCGATATTGCATTGAGGAAAGACTCACGCGTAGCAATGCTTCGAGGCAAAACAGACTTGTCATCGTCTTCATAATATGCCAAAGCATTCTTTACTATCTGACGTGCAGCCTGCTTCATCAGTTCCACACGGTTCGTATGAGTTGCAAGGATTGTTCCATTGCCAGGCAACGCCATACCGATTGCTTCGGTCAGACAGTTCATGCTATTTGCCGTAAACATACCTGAACAGCAACCGCAACCAGGGCAAGCCTTATGCTCAATCTCAACAAGTTCTTCGTCGCTTACGCTCTTGTCTCCGCCTTTTATCATAGCAATCACCAAGTCAAGGTTCTCGCCTTTATGATGCCCAGCTTCCATCGGACCGCCTGAGACAAACACAGTAGGAATGTTAAGTCGCATACTTGCCATCAGCATTCCAGGGGTTATCTTGTCGCAATTGCTTATGCAGACCATTGCATCTGCCTTGTGAGCATTAACCATGTATTCCACTGAGTCGGCAATGATGTCACGGCTTGGAAGTGAATACAACATACCGTCATGCCCCATGGCAATGCCATCGTCAATGGCTATTGTGTTGAACTCTGCCGCATAGCAACCAAGTTTCTCAATCTCTTCCTTTATTATTTGTCCTGCTTCATGAAGGTGTGTATGGCCTGGTACAAACTGTGTGAACGAGTTTACAATGGCAATGATAGGTTTGCCAAACTGTTCTCTTTTCATTCCGTTTGCAACCCACAGCGCCCTTGCACCTGCCATGAGCCGACCTTCCGTGCAAACTGCACTTCTTAATTTATTCTTCATAATTAGCAAATTTCTGTCATCCAACCATGTGTATCTTCTATATTGCCAAACTGAATGCCCGTAAGTCTTTCGTAGAGCTTACGACACCAAGGTCCAGGTTGTCCGTCTTTTGCAAACACGTAACTCTTGTTCATTTCTACATCGTCTATTTTTTCGATTGGAGAAATGACTGCTGCAGTTCCGCAAGCACCTGCCTCCTCAAAGGTTTCAAGTTCTTCAAGCGGAATAGGCCGTACTTCAACCTTCATGCCAAGGTCCTTTGCAACCTCTTGCAGAGTCATATTTGTTATTGATGGCAATATCGATGTTGACTTCGGTGTAACGTATGTATTGTTCTTTATGCCGATAAAGTTTGCTGCTCCACACTCGTCAATGTATTTCTTTTCCTTTGAATCGAGATAGAACTCGCAGGCATACCCCATCTCATGTGCCAATGTGTTTGCCTTCAGGCTTGCTGCATAGTTACCACCAACCTTATAGCTGCCCATGCCGAGTGGTGCTGCACGGTCGTACTGGCGTGTTATCATATAAGGATTTGTAGAGAATCCTCCTTTGAAATATGGTCCTACTGGTGTGCCGAATATTATAAACAAGTATTCTGATGCAGGGTGTACTCCTATCTGGGCACTTGTGCCAATCAGCAACGGACGAATGTAAAACACAGCTCCACTGCCGTATGCCGGAACCCAGCGTTCATTACACAGAACTACCCGTCGTACCATTTCGCAGAACAGTTCAGTAGGCACTTCCGGCATCATCGTTGCACGACATGTTGACTGAAGACGCTCTGCATTCTTTTCCATGCGGAACACGCGTACCTTGTCGTCTTTGCCACGATATGCCTTCAAGCCCTCAAAAGCTTCCTGACCATAGTGCAAACATGTTGCTGCCATGTGAAGTGTAATCTCTTCACTGTTGGTAACTTCGATCTCGCCCCACTTACCATCTTTGTAACGACACCTTACATTAAAATCTGTCTTGTTATAACCGAACGTATAGTTCGAGCCATCAAATCCTCTTGCCATAACTTTTATTTTTTTTCGTTTAACTATTATTATTTTCAATTATGTTCAGCATTTTCACCGTCGCCTTTATTGCTGCTTCGGTCTGGTCAGCGTCGAGACCTCGTGTCTTGAATATCTTTCCTCCGTGTTCCCACGTGATTATTGTCTGCACGAAAGCGTCTGTCCTTCCTCCAGGCGGAATACTTACTACATAGTTTGTAAGCATTGGGAACTTCCGCTGCAACGTCACCTTATATATTTTACGCAGTGCACGCACGAAGGCATCGTACTGTCCGTCGCCGCTTGAGTTCTCTTCATATACCTGTCCATTGATGTCTAATTTCAGTGCACACGTCGGTTTCAGCCCGTTACACAACGCTACGTTGTAGCCGAGCAGACGCACTTTATCTTCCTCAACCGAGTGTTTCAGCACGTCGGATATGATAAATGGCAAGTCTTCCTGAGTTACAAGTTCCTTCTTGTCGCCCAGTTCAATAATCTTTGCCGTCACCTTACGCATCGAATCATCATCGAGTTCGAGCCCGAGTTCCTCCAGATTTTTTTGAATACTCGCCTTTCCGCTGTTCTTTCCAAGTGCGTATTCACGCTTTCTGCCAAAGCGTTCAGGTTTCAATGCGCTGCAATAAAGTTTGTCTTTCTTGTCGCCATCGGCATGCACACCTGCCACCTGAGTAAAGACATTCTCGCCAACTATCGGCTGATTGCTTGCTATTGATATGCCTGCAAACGACTCTACCATCTTGCTCGCAGCCATCAATCGCTCCTCACATATATTTGTTGTACAATGAATATGGTCCTTCAGGATTGCCTGCACACTCGCAAGCGATGCGTTTCCTGCACGTTCACCCAGTCCGTTTATAGTGGTATGCAGTCCGCAGACGCCTGCTTCGACGGCTGCAAATATGTTGCTTACTGCTAAGTCGTAGTCGTTATGTGCATGGAAATCGAAGCGTAGTTGTGGAAATCTCGCCGTTATATCTGCTATAAACTTCCCCACGAGTGTCGGATTAAGTATGCCTAACGTGTCGGGAAGCATAAATCTGTCTATGCTTTCCTCCTTTAATGCTTCGAGCATATTATACACATACTTGGGTTTTCTGACCATTCCGTTGCTCCAGTCCTCAAGGTAAACGTTCACGCCAAGTCCCTTACTCTTAGCATAAGCCACCACTTGCTTTATGTCTTCTACGTGTTCTGCTGGTGTCTTGCCAAGCTGTGCGGTGCAATGCTTCTCGCTTCCCTTTGCCAAAAGGTTGATGACTTTTCCGCCACATTCGCATATCCAATCCACCGATTTCGTGCCATCGATGAATCCCAGCACCTCTATCTTATTAAGGTGTCCGCTTTTCTCTGCCCATCGGCAGATGCTTTTCGTGGAGTCCATCTCGCCATTCGATACCCTTGCCGATGCCACTTCGATGCGGTCAACGTGCAGATCGTCTATCAGCATTCGGGCTATAGTAAGTTTCTCATGAGGCAGAAAACTTACTCCACTTGTCTGTTCGCCATCGCGCAACGTGGTGTCCATTATCTCAATGTTTCTTGTCGAACTGTCAGTCATCCTAATGTCCTTTTAACAAAAAAACCTTCCTCAGTATTGCTGGAAAGGTTTGTTTTGCATCTGTTGTTATCCTCGAAACATTCTATTCATCAGTTAGCACAAACAAACCTTCTTCGTCACGACGATGACGAGGAACAGAATAATGCTAATAATAGAGATGTTTGCTTTTGTTATCACTTTGATTGAATTTTGTGCAAATATACAACATTTTTTTTATTCCGCCAAGATTTTTGCATCTTTTTTACAAATAAATCTAATAAATTGATATTTGTTTATTCCTCTATATACACCTTATTAATATTACGCGCGTACGCGTGCGGGCGCGCACACAAAGTATCAAGCTTTCAAGGGCGGAAAGTTTCAATCCTTAACATTTTTTATATTTTTTCGCTTCTTCTGCCTTTGTCTTTGCCAGAATGCCTTATTTCCCTATCACTTCCCAATGGCCATTCTTGTTTGCCCCAACGCGTCGAATCGTACCTTTGCGCTTCATTGCAGCAAGTATTCTTTCACACTGTCGTTGCGTTACGCCTATCAACTGGGCTATATCCTTTGCTGAAATCCTTGGCGACTGATTGATTAGGTTCTTTATTATGCCTTCCTTATCATCGGCATTCAATGCTTTGTTTATTCCGACATTTACACCGACATTTATTCCGACATTGTCTATTTCTTCGCCTTGATGTTCCTTCAAAGCATTAAGAATCTCGCCAAGCATAAACTCAATGAACGGTGCACAGTCAACCTTGTCTGAGCTTTTGCCTTTTGCATCGTAGTATCCTTGTTGGTTGGAATATACCATGTTTTCCACTGGGAGATATTCAAAGACGGGGCTCAAGCGTCCTAATATAAGCGATTGCCACAATCGTCCTGTGCGTCCGTTGCCGTCAATGAATGGATGAATGAACTCAAATTCATAGTGGAACACGCACGAACGAATCAGTATGTGGTCGGTTGATGTTGCAAGCCACTCAAATAAATCGTCCATCAATTGCGGCACGCGCTCGGCTGGAGGTGCCATGTGAATGCAAACGTCACCATTGAACACCCCTACTCCACTACGTCGGAACTTGCCCGCATCATCGAGTAAAGCTGCCATCATCGTACCATGCGCCTTCAACAAGTCCTTTACGCTAAACGGATTTAGTTTGCCATACATGTTGTAAACGTTAATTGCATTCTTCACTTCCTGTATGTCACGAGGCGGTGCTATTACCGTTTTGCCGTTGATAATGTCCTGCACTTGCCCTTCCGTCAAGTTATTTCCTTCAATGGCAAGTGAACTGTGAATGGTTCTAATACGGTTTGTCTTGCGCAAGTGCAAAGCATCGGCTTGCTCCATGCGAATGGCATAGCGTTCTATTTGCGCAGATATCTCGGCGATGAGATTAACGGCTTTCGCGGTTACTGTGAATGGTGGTGTGTACATCGTTTTTACTGTTGGGGTGACGGTTTGACTATTACTTGTCGTTCACATTGCAAAGATAATAAAAATAATCGAGATATGGAAATTTTCAAGGGAGATTTTTACGCATCGTCACTACAAACTTTGCATGTTTGAGCGACAGGCATCACAAGCAATGCGCCATCGCAATGGGAGTTGTGGAATAGCCTATAGGGTTTCATGGGTTGAGCGTTATGCTTTTCGGGGACGAGCTTAATGACGGAGAAAAAACTGTAGCAGTTTCGGATCGAAAACTGTAGCAGTTTTGACTTGAAAACTGTAGCAGTTTTCTGTCGAGTATAAAGGTCGTTCATGGGAAGCATAACGTTCGTGTCATGAATGCAGACGGATAGTTTTGCTCACGCAATATGGCGTAAGACGAAAAAATATTTGGCAAAAGGGTTGCAGTCTTCGATTTTTTTTGTATTTTTGCAAATGAAATCAGTTTTTGACTATGGAAACGATAGAACACAAGTGTAAGATAATGAAGTATGCCCTCGACGAACTCTCGGAGGCTGAACAGAAGTTAGTGCAGAAGGCGATGAAGGCCACCGACAATTCGTATGCGCCTTATTCGCAGTTCCGTGTTGGTGCAGCTGTGCTGATGGACAATGGCGTGACATACATCGGTGCCAATCAGGAGAACGCTGCTTATCCGTTGGGATTGTGTGCCGAACGCACGGCTATCTTTGCCGCCAACGCACAACATCCGAAGAACAAGATAGTGGCGCTTGCCATTGCAGCACGCACTCCAAATGGGTTTACCGACGTACCGGTGTCGCCGTGTGGGTCGTGCCGCCAGGTTATACTTGAGGTTGAGACGCGCTACAAGCAACCTATCCGCATACTTCTCTATGGCACGGAAGGCATCTATGTGGTCGATTCGGTGAAGGAGATATTGCCTTTGCAGTTCACATCAGAGTCGATGTGCTAAAACGCAAACGTGGCTACGAGCGGAAGATGGTCGCTATAGCCGCCTTGATAAAAGTTGCCGCGATATGTACGTCGTGGCATTTTTTGTTCTTCTTCGCCTTGAAGAAGGAAAGGAAGGTCGTTGATATGGGTGGTTTGCAAGTGTCGTTTTATGTTTCCACGAAGCAGGATATGGTCGAGACTACCCCACTCGCCACGGTATTTATACGTTCCTTCTGCGCCATTGTTGCCCTTGGCATCGGCAGTTGCATTGGTGAACCCAGCCTCGGCAAATGCTTGTAGCGAAGCATCGTCGCGGTAGTCGTTGAAGTCGCCAGCCACTAATATTGAGTGGTTTTCAGCAAGGTTTTCGATTCTTTCAAGTATCGTTGAGACTGCACGAAGGCGATAATCACGCGTCTGTTTAACGCCGTTTCGCCTGCTTGGAAAGTGTACGACAAAGACATCTATCGTATCTCCGCTGCGCAATTCACCCACGACATGCAGTATGTCGCGCGTAGGTCTTTCGGTCGAATCGCGTCGTATGCGTAGGGATTCATGGTCGATTATGTGGAAAGTATTGGTCTGGTACATCAACACAACGTCTATTCCTCGCTCGTCGATGCCGTCGGTCATGACGTATTCATAGCCTGCATTTCTCATCAATGAACGTCGGGTGAGGTCGCGCATCACGGTATCGTTCTCCACTTCAACCATGCAAACCACGTCGGGCAATCGGTCGTCCGTGCCGCACGAAAGTATCTCTCGGGCTATGTTATTCAGCTTTTCCCAGTATCGATTAGTGGTCCATTGCTTCTCGGAAGTGGGCAGGAAGTCGTAGTCATTGCGTAGGGAATCGTGTTGGCAATCGAAGAGATTCTCGCAGTTAAGCTCCACCACGGTGAACAATGACGCAAGGAAAAGTCCGATTACAGTCATCGTTTTTCGGGTTCAAACCATTCGTAGCAACCTATCGAAGGCGTTGATTTACGCAATTTTCCACGAAGATCTGTCTTCATCGCAGTGGTTGGGTCGCCGGCATTTATGGCTTTCGACAGGGAGTCAAGACGGAAGTCATAGCGCAGACTGTCGTGGTTTATCTCGATGAAATTGAGATGAGAATGCACCACGCTGTCGTTGCTTTCGAAGATTATATTGTTCAATGCCCCGTTTTTCACCTCTGGAGTCTTAAGCAGACAGTAGTTGAAATCGTAGTTGTAAGCCGAGAGCGTGTCGCCGTCGCCAAGTAATTCATCGTCCTTCATGCCAGTGATAATGGTGTTGTAAACCCTCATTCCGAGGACTGGATAGCGTATTCCATCGCAAGTATTTGTGAAACGAAGGGCATAGTCGGAGGCGTTCAGCGAATAGAATTGCGCTATTGTACAGTTGTTTATTGTCACGTCGCCACCGCAGACATACACGCAGTTGGCAAGCGAATTGGTAAATTGGCAGTTGACAATGCCCACGGCACAGTTGGTTAGTTTCAATCCATAGCCCTCGTTATTGTGTACTATCACGCTCTCCATGCGCAGTTTTCCGAGATTTACGTCCGACGAATCGCACACCACAGCATCGTGAGCGCCGTGAATATCAGCGTAGGAAATCTCGTTGTCATACGATGAACCATAGAAATGAATGCCCTTCCACTGACCGCTGACGTTGTCGTAAGGCAGGTATGGGAACATTCTGTCGAGGCGATCACCACGCAGAGTTATGAACTTGTCTTCGGAGCCATTGGCAAGCAAAGTGCCGTAAACATCGATGCCTGCAGAGTCGTGGAAGTAAAGGGTTGTGCCTGGCTTGATGGAAAGCTGCGCATTCTCCTTCACCGTTATACCACCATATATAATAATAGGAATGCCCGTTCCGCCAAGGATGGTGTTGTTATCGACCACCAAGTTGCTTATCATCTCGGCATTTATCGAGGTCGCGTTAAGCAAGACAGACTGTGTCGCTCCACTCTCATGAGTGAAAATCAGGCGGTCTTCAAGTGTGTTGAATCCTTCCGATGAGCTTTTTGGCGGCGTAATCTCAACGAAGACACGGATGCTGTCGCCCTTCCTTATTTCAATATCGTTTGCCTGATAGCCAGTATTTGAGTTGAGTGAGGTGCCATCGACATTGACCTTGAAACCAGTTTGGTTGCCTTGCTGCAAGCGGACATTTGCAAGACGGATGCCATCGCCACTGTTGTTGAACACCCAGAAACTGCGTGTCGGACTGCTCGTCTTGGCAAAGACCGTATCGAGTGAAACGGTATCGCACTCGAACGTAAGCAGGTTCGACGTGTCGTTTGTAAACGAATCGTTATCGGTGCAGCCCGTTGACATCAACAGCATAAATGCTGAAAGACATATTAAAATTGAGAAATTTATACGTTTCATATACCTTATTTACATAGTAATAACGCAGCAACGCACAGATTATTGTCTTTTGCCAAAAGCCAAACATAAAAAAAATCCGCCAAGGATTAAGCTCCCCGACGGACGAATCAAATAAAAAAATATAAACAGAAGATTTATTACTTCTTTTCCTTCAAAAGGTCGCGAATCTCAGAGAGAAGCTTCTCCTCAGCTGTTGGTTCTGGATCTGGTGCTGGTGCAGGCTCTTCTTCCTTCTTCTTTGAAAGCTTAGAGATAGCCTTGATAGCAACAAAGATAGAGAAAGCAATGATGAGGAAGTCAACACAGTTCTGGATGAACATACCATAGCCGATAGCTGCTTCTGGCTCTGTTTCAGTTGCTTCAGTGATAACATACTTCAACTCTTCAAAGTTGATACCGCCAATAAGCCAGCCGATAAGAGGCATAATTACGTTGTCAACCAATGAAGAAACAATTTTTCCAAAGGCACCGCCGATGATAACACCGACTGCCATGTCAATGACGTTGCCCTTCATTGCAAACGCCTTGAACTCTTCTAAAAACTTACACATAATTTAATTTGTTTAATGATTAAAATCAATTTTTCGTTTGCAAAGGTAATATTTTTCTTCAAAATAGCAAAAAAAATGACAAAAGTATGTGAAAAAAACATCAATTTTTACTAACTTTGCACGCAAAAGGTTGGGAAAGTATTTATATTATATAAGGTGTATTTATAAAAAGTTTATTTGTTATTTCTAAAAAATAATTGAAAAATGATTAAGATTGGTATTAATGGTTTCGGTCGTATTGGCCGTTTCGTTTTCCGCGCTTCTTTGGAAGAAGGCAACAAGAATGATGTTCAGGTAGTAGGTATTAACGACCTTTGCCCAGTTGATTACCTTGCATACATGCTCAAGTATGACACTATGCACGGCGCATTCGACGGCACTATTGAGGCTGACGTTGAAAAGTCACAGCTCATCGTTAACGGTAACGTTATCCGCGTAACTGCAGAGCGTAACCCTGCTGACCTTAAGTGGGACGAAATCGGTGCTGAATACGTTGTTGAATCTACAGGTCTCTTCCTGACAAAGGAAAAGTCACAGGCTCACATCGACGCAGGTGCTAAGTACGTTGTAATGTCAGCTCCTTCAAAGGACGATACTCCAATGTTCGTTTGCGGTGTAAACGACGACAAGTATGTTAAGGGTACTCAGTTCGTTTCTAACGCATCTTGCACAACTAACTGTCTTGCTCCTATCGCTAAGGTTTTGAACGACAAGTTCGGTATCACAGACGGTTTGATGACAACTGTTCACTCTACAACTGCAACTCAGAAGACTGTTGACGGTCCTTCAATGAAGGATTGGCGTGGTGGTCGTGCTGCTGCTGGCAACATTATCCCTTCTTCAACAGGTGCTGCTAAGGCTGTAGGTAAGGTTATTCCTGAACTTAACGGTAAGCTCACAGGTATGTCAATGCGTGTTCCTACTCTCGACGTATCAGTTGTTGACCTTACAGTTAATCTCGCAAAGCCTGCTACATACGCTGAGATTTGTGCAGCTATGAAGGAAGCTTCTGAAGGCGAACTCAAGGGTATCCTCGGTTACACTGAAGACGCAGTTGTAAGTTCTGACTTCCTCGGCGGCCCACGCACTTCTATCTTTGATGCAAAGGCTGGTATCGCTTTGACTGACACAGTCGTAAAGGTTGTTTCTTGGTATGACAATGAAATCGGTTATTCTCACAAGGTAATCGAACTCATCAAGCGCATGGCTAAGGTTAATGGTTAATTCCGGAATACAACAATAAACAAAAAAAGATGTCCTCACTCTCTCGTGAGGACATCTTTTTTTTTGCGGTCAATAACGTCGGGATTTCGAATTTTCGAGATTTCGATTTCTCGAAAATCACGAGTTCTCTAAAGGCTGCAACTACTTCTTTGCTGGTTTGTATTTCTTGTTCAAACCCTTGACAATCTCGTCTGTGATGTCGAATTTATCTGAACCTTCAAGCACAGCAGCCTTGTTGAGTATGAGGTCATACTTCTTTTTCTTGTTGTATTCCTTCAAATAATTCTTCACACTATCCTGAAAAGCCATGAGGAACTTTGCCTGTTCCTGCTCGAAGTCTGCTGCCAGACGCTGCTGAAGAGCCTGAAGGTCTGCTTCCTGCTTCTGCAATGCACGCTGAACTTGCTCGGCACGTTCACGTGTATAAGCGTTTTCCTGCAACTTCTGTTGGAAGTTTGCTGCAGCATTTTGCAATGCTTGTGCCTTCTGGTTGAGCGTTGCCTGGATGTTTTTCTCCTTCTTTTCGAGGATTACAGTGTAGTCTTTGCAGAATTTATACTGCGAAGTGAGTGTGTCAGCCTCGATATATGCAATCTTCAATCCCTGCTGTGCATCTGCATTATTGTCCTTTGCAGTGGCGTCAGTTTCTGCTGATTGGTTTGAACAAGCGAACATACAAGTCGCTGCGAAAGCTAAACACGAAAGTCTAATAAAATTCTTTTTCATCATTATTATATATAATTAATTCAATTATTCCTTTATTTTCTTTGCCGTGCGGCGCATCAATTTATCCTCTTTCAACGCGCAATGGATGTTCCTATCTTTCATTGCTTTAGAGCCGTCTATGTGTAGGTTCGGGAACTTTCCACCTTTGACCAGCAGTATCTTTACGGAAAATAAAAGCATCACGATAGCAATTATTAACACTGAAAAAAGGAACACTTTCATTTTATTTTTTTATATTTGCACTGCAATTCACGTGCAAAGATAGTGTAAAACACCGACAAAACAAAATAAATTACAAAAAATCTAACATTAAATTACAAACTTATGCAGTTAAAACCACAATGCGTGTTTGATGAATTTGCCAAAATAAACCAAATTCCACGCCCATCAAAGAGAGAAGAAAAAATGAGTCAATACCTTCAGGAATGGGGTAAAAGTCACAATCTTGAGACATTGACCGACGCAGTAGGAAACGTTCTTATCCGCAAACCGGCTACTTCTGGCTATGAAAATCGCCAGACGATTATCCTGCAAAGTCACATGGATATGGTGTGCGAGAACAATAGCGACACCGTTATCGACTTTGACAAAGACCCGATACAAACGGAAATCTTCACCGACGCCAACGGTGACGAGTGGATGAAAGCCAAGGGAACTACCCTCGGAGCTGACGATGGAATAGGCTGTGCGATACAACTCGCAGTGCTTGCTGCCGATAATATTGAGCACGGACCTATCGAAGCGTTGTTTACCGTGGATGAAGAAACAGGCATGACTGGCGCTGAAAACCTTTCGCCAGACTTCATGAAAGGTCGCCTGATGATCAATCTCGACAGCGAGGACGAGGGTGAAATCTTCGTAAGTTGTGCGGGTGGATGCATCAACGACGTCAAATTCAACTACTCACGCGAACAGTCTGACGGCATGTTTTTCATGCAAATCTCAGTCTCGAACCTCGTTGGAGGTCACAGTGGCGACGATATAAACAAGAAGAGAGCAAACGCCGTGAAGCTCATATCACGCTTCCTTTACCTCGAAGACGAGCGTTACGGCATACGCCTTGCAGACTTCCAGGCTGGCAACAAACACAATGCAATACCTCGCGAAGGACGGGCAATCTTTGCCATCCCAGCCGATAAAAAGCATGAGGTCATGGCTGACTTCAACCTCTTTGCAGCCGATGTGAAGGAGGAATTCTGCTGCTGCGATGCCGACATCAAGCTTGAAATGCAGTCCGCAGAACCGATGCCAATCATCACGCCAAGCGTTGGGCGCAACATCATCCGCTCTTTGCAAGCAGTGACAAATGGCGTATTCGCCAACTGCCAGCAGCAAGAACTCGACTGGCTTGTTGAGACTTCTTCCAACCTTGCAAGCATTCACACCGCCGAGACACAGGCACAAATCATTCTTTCGCCACGCAGTTGCGTGATGAGCAACCTCACCAACATTGCCAACACCATCAGTGCAACATTCCAGTTGGCTGGTGCTGACGTGGTGCAGACCGACGGTTACCCTGCATGGCAGATGAAACAGGACAGCCAGTTGCGGCCAATTGCAAACGACACTTACCGCCAGTTGTTCGGTCACGACCCTAAAGTCATCGGCATACATGCCGGACTTGAGTGTGCCCTCTTTGCACAGAAATACCCTGACATGGACATGATAAGCTTCGGTCCTACCCTTCGTGGAGTTCACTCACCTGACGAACGACTGCTCATCAAGACCGTGCCGATGGTATGGGATCACCTGCTTGAAATCCTAAAGAATGCACCAGTGTAAGACGGAGTCTCACGTATCGTTTCACGACATGAGCGTTACCGTTTCCTGGAACGAGCGTTTAACTCCGAAAAAAACTGTAGCAGTTTTCAACTCAAAACTGTAGCAGTTTTCGATCCAAAACTGTAGCAGTTTTCTCCGGACTATAAGGCTCGTCCAAGAAAAGCATAACGCACACATCAAAAAAGAATGAAACAGAACAAACAAGCAACAATATGAAAAAGATTAGAACCATTATTTACGCTGCTGTGCTATCACAAGCTTTGGCAGCATCGGCATCAGGGTTAAACCAGAGTGGCGAAGACGTTATCAAGTTAAACCAAGTGGGGTATTACCCTGACCAGGAGAAGGTCGTTGTCGTCGAAGGCAACGGAGTGAGCAGCATCGTAGTGTGCGACTCGAACGGCAAGAAAGTGCTGAAGGCAAAGCGAATGAGCCTTACTACTTCGCCAATCAGTGGGAAGAAACGTGCATCGTTTGACTTGTCGCCGATTACGAAAGAGGGAGAATACACCGTTGTTGCAGGCAAGGACAAGGTGAAGATGACCGTCTCAGCTGATGCCCTTAACGACCTTGCCAAGGCTTCAATCAAATCGTTCTACTACCAGAGAACTGCGATGCCGCTTACGAAAGAGTTTGCCGGCAAGTGGTCTCGCCCATCGGGACATATAGATAATAAGGTGGAGATACACCCTTCAGCCGCAAGCGAAATGCGACCTGTACATACGATAATCAGTTCTTCAAAGGGTTGGTATGATGCCGGTGACTATAACAAGTATGTGGTTAACTCGGCATTCTCGATGGGATTGATGCTGTCAATGTACGATCTTGTGCCTGATTATTTCAAAAACTTAGAGATAGATATTCCAGAGAAGACGAACACTACAGCCGACCTTCTCGATGAAAATATGTGGAATCTTGACTGGCTTTTCACGATGCAAGACTTCGATGGCGGCGTTTATCACAAGCTTACAACCCCAAACTTTGAGAGTTTCATCATGCCGAAAGACTGCAAGCAGAAGCGTTATGTAGTGCAGAAGACTACATGTGCAACGCTTGATTTTGCTGCTATCATGGCTCATTGTGCACGGACATACGAGGGAAATGCCGACTATTCAGGCGTCAGTATCCGTGCAATCAACGCTGCCCGAACGGCATACGAATGGGCAAAACAGCATCCTTCAGTGTTCTATCGCCAAGGAGAAATGAATGGAAAGTATGAACCTAAAGTGAATACTGGGGCATACGATGACATGAATTCGAGCGATGAATTCTTTTGGGCTTCAGTTGAATTATATCTTTCCACAGGCGAAAAAGCGTATCTCGACGATGCTGTAAAGTATGCTCCGAAGGCATACAACAGCCCAAGTTGGGGAAATGTTTCGGCTCTCGGAGTATTTGCTATCGTTAATGCAGCGAATTTGAAGCAGGAGGCTAAGCCACTGCAAGAGGACATGAAGAGGAATCTTTGCAAATATGCAGAGGAAGTTTCAGCCGTAAACCTGAAGACGACATCGTTCTACAGCACATACGGCAACAGTGCAAGAGACTTCTATTGGGGCTGTAACTCGGAAGGTTGTGGCGTTCAGGGCATAGGTCTTCTCTTTGCTTACAAGCTGACAGACAACAAGGATTACCTGATGAATGCAATGCGTAATGTTGACTATATGCTTGGTCGCAACGCTACAGGCTTCTGCTACGTGACAGGTTTTGGAGGCAAGTCGCCTATGCATCCTCATCATCGACTGTCATCAGCAGATGGAATTGAGGAGCCTGTACCAGGTCTTCTTGTCGGTGGACCTAATCCTGGAAAGCAAGATGGACTCGATTATGGCACCCTTCCAGCCGACGAATGCTATCTTGACCAAGAACCATCATACGCAAGCAATGAGATAGCCATAAACTGGAGTGCAACGCTTGTTGCCCTCATCAATGGCGTAGTTGCAATGAAATAAAAAGGATTTTGAAAGAGAATAGGTAATTCGAATGTTCGTGAACTCGATTATTCGAACCTTAATGAGCAAACAGAAAACAATGGAAAACAAAGAATACGGCTATTTTGACGATGCGGCTCGCGAGTTCGTCATCACTAATCCTGCAACGCCATACCCTTGGATCAACTACCTTGGCAATGAGGATTTCTTCGGTTTGATTAGCAACACCGGTGGTGGTTACAGCTTCTATAAAGACGCTAAATTCCGTCGTATCACACGTTATCGCTATAATGGTGTGCCGATGGACAATGGCGGTCGATACTTCTATATCAACGACAATGGCACTGTATGGAACCCAGGATGGAAGCCTTGCAAGGAGCCTCTTGATTTCTATGAATGTCGTCATGGCATGAACTATACGCGAATCACTGGCAGCAAGAACGGCATTGAGGCTTCCGTTCTCTTCTTCGTTCCCCTCAACACGTGGGCAGAAGTGCAGAAACTGACCTTGAAGAACACCACCGACAAAGTAAGGAAGATAAAACTATTCTCGTTTGCTGAATGGTGTCTTTGGAATGCTGCGACCGATATGGAGAATTTCCAGCGCAACCTTTCAACGGGTGAAGTTGAGATTGAGCAATGCCCTCTGCATCTCTCCGATGGGAAGGAAATAGATACGCTTACCATCTATCACAAGACTGAATACAAGGAACGCCGTAACCACTATGCCTATTATTCCGTGAATGTCAAGGCTGACGGATACGACACCGACCGCGAATCGTTTATCGGAATGTACAATGAGTTCTCCGCCCCACAATGTGTTTTGGCTGGCAAACCAAGCAATTCTCTTGCTCATGGCTGGTCGCCAATCGCTTCACATTATATAGAGGTGGAACTCAAACCAGGCGAAAGCAAGGACTATATCTTCATACTCGGATATGTGGAGAATGAACAAGAAGAAAAGTTCTCTGCCGAAGATATAGAACGCAAAAGGAACGGTTCGCTCATTTCTTCGCAGGCTTCCGACGTTACGCTTGTCAATAAGACAAAGGCAAAGGCAACGATAGCGAAGTTCTCGACCGTTGAGGCTGTCGATGCAGCATTTGCTGAGTTGGCACAGATGTGGGACAAACTCCTTGGCAAGTTCATGGTGAATAGCGACGACGAAAGACTCAACCGCATGGTCAACATCTGGAGTCAATACCAGTGTATGATAACTTTCAACTTCTCCCGTTCAGCATCTTTCTTCGAAAGTGGAGTGGGACGTGGCATGGGATTCCGCGATTCAAACCAAGACCTCGTAGGTTTTGTCCATCAGATACCAAGCCGTGCACGGGAACGCATCATCGACATTGCCTCCACACAATTCCCTGACGGAGGATGCTATCATCAATATCAACCTCTCACGAAACATGGCAACAATGATATAGGTGGAGGCTTCAACGACGACCCTTGCTGGCTTATCTTCGGCACAGTGGCATACTTGAAGGAAACGGGCGACTTCTCTATCCTCGACGAACCTGTGCCGTTCGACAACAAGCCTGGCACGGAAGTATCGCTTATGGAGCATCTTCGCATTTCATTCAATCATGTGGTCGAAAACCTTGGACCTCATAGGCTTCCTCTCATAGGGCGTGCCGATTGGAACGATTGTCTTAACCTCAACTGCTTTTCGTGGGATCCAAATGAGTCATTCCAAACAACCGAGAACAAGTCTGAAGGTTCAAAAGCCGAATCGTTAATGATTGCAGGTCTCTTCGTTGTTACAGGCAACGACTACGTAGAACTGTGCAAGCAAGTGGGTAAGTTTGATGAAGCAGAACGGGCACAGAAATATGTTGACTCAATGGTTGATGCTGTAAAGAAGCATGGTTGGGACGGTGAATGGTATCTCCGTGCCTACGACTTCTACGGAAACAAGATAGGTTCCAACGAATGCGATGAAGGAAAGATTTTCATCGAAAGCCAAGGATTCTGCACAATGGCTGGCATCGGCCTTGAGGAAGGAATGGTTGACAAGGCCATTGATTCCTGCAAGAAGTATCTTGACTGCGAACATGGTATGGTGCTCAACAATCCTGCCTATACAACATACCACGTGGAGATGGGCGAGATAAGTTCCTACCCTGCCGGTTACAAGGAGAATGCAGGTATCTTCTGCCACAACAATCCGTGGGTAATCATTGGCGAAACTGTTGCCGGACGTGGAAACGATGCATGGGAACTGTTCCGCAAAATCTGCCCTATGTACTTGACCGACCAGACTCTCCACAAGGTCGAACCATACGTAAACTGCCAGATGGTGGCAGGCAAGGATGCAGCAAAGCCAGGCGAAGGCAAGAACTCATGGCTCACTGGAACAGCTGCATGGATGTGGCTTACTGTTAGTCAATACCTGCTCGGCATCAAGCCTACATACGATGGAATACAGATCGACCCGTGCCTTACATATAATATTAAGGAATACAGCGTGACAAGAATCTTCCGCGATGCACAGTTTAACATCACGGTAAAGAATCCTGATGGTCGCCAAAAAGGCATCAAGAGCATCATTCTCGACGGCAAACCAATCAAGGGCAACATCATAAAAGCAACCTCAGGCATACATAATGTTGAGGTAATAATGTAAAACCTCGAGACATCGAGATTTCGAGTTTTCGAGATCTCGAAGTCTCGAATAAAATAAAAAAAACAAATATGGCTTCAATAAAAGAAAAAATCGGATACGCTCTCGGCGACGCAGCTGCCGGTGGTATCACATGGAAAATAATGTCTATCGCTTTTCCATTGTTCTTTACAAATGTTTTCGGACTTACCGTTGCCGATGCAGCAGCACTCATGCTGGTGGCACGAATGTTCGATGTAATCACCGACCCTCTCATGGGTAGTATTGCCGACCGCACGCAATCACGCTTCGGCACCTACCGTCCTTGGCTCATCTTTGGAGCCATACCGCTCGGACTTGTCTTCGCCCTGCTGCTCTACACTCCCGACTTAGGTATTACGGGCAAGCGCATCTATGCCTATACCCTCTACTTGCTTATGATGGCTGTCTATACTGCTGTCAACGTGCCGTATGGTTCATTGCTCGGCGTGATGACCGAAGACGACAACGAAAAGAACCAGTTTTCGTCGTACCGAATGGTAGGAGCATACGCCATGGGCTTCATCACACTGATGTCGTTCCCTTACCTGCAGAAGCTCGTAGGAGGCACTGACGCCCACCAGTACGCAGTGCTCGGCGTAGGATTCGGCATACTTGCTGCCGCAATGACACTCGCATGCGGACTCCTCACGAAGGAACGAATCAAACCTATCAAGGCAGAAAAGTTCTCCTTCCGGCCATTTGCCGACCTGTTCCGCAACAAACCGTGGATATACCTCACACTCGTAGGCATCTGCACCAACTTCTTCAACGGCTTCCGCTATGCCGTTGCAGGATACCTCTTCGAGTACTGTCTGCACGGCGACGTCACCGTAAGCGGACTCATCATCAACTACACCATGTTCATGACATTCGGCGAACTCACCTGCATGATCTTCGGCGGCGTATCGCCTAAGTTCACATCGTGGGTAGGATCCAAGTCGAAGGCATTCATCTACGCAAGCGTTATATGCGTGGTCACCTCCATAGCCTTCTTCTTCATACCAATGAATCCAGCCTACATCTGGCTCATGGTTGCCGTAGTCATCCTCACCTCTATCGGCGTAGGGCTTTACTCCCCATTGCTCTGGTCAATGTATGCCGACGTAGCCGACTATGCCACCGAGAAGAACGGCACATCATCCACAGGCCTCATCTTCTCGTCGGGCACCATGGCACAAAAATTTGGCGGAGCCATCTCAGGTTCGCTCATAGCAATACTCCTCGGCATAGCAGGTTTCATCTCGGGCACCGACGAACTGACGGGCGAGACCGTCGTCACCATCACCAATCCCGAGTCGGTCAACCGCATGATATGGGCACTATTCTCACTCTTCCCAGCAGCCATAGCAACAATAATGATATTCCTCATCTATAAATATCCTATAAAAAAGTGAGCACACCCCAATAGTTTTTCGAGCGAAAAACGTAGGCTTCATTCAAGTCGAGCGCTTAACTCCGAAGAACATTGCTCCAGTGTTCAGCCCAACATTGGAGCAATGTTTTTCCAGGTTAAGCGTTCAATCCACGAAAGTCAACCGAAAAAAGTGAGCGACGACTGACTTTTTCCCCTATATCCAAATCGGTCGTTTGGCAGTTTATAACCCATACAACTAAACAACCAATTAAACATACGCGCATCAAAGCAAATAAAAAAATGTTAAAAAACAATACATTTTCTGCAAATCATTTGGCAATTACAAATATATTAACCAACTTTGCAGTGAGTTGTGGGCATAAAGTTGGGACACACTCGCTGTGAACCGACATGCAGACATCTCAAGTCAATGGCATTCAATGCCAGCGACAAGCGATCTTTGTAGATATCGTGCATCAACCCACTTGCTGGGCAAAATGCATTAGGGACGTTACTGACGTGGTCTTCTACACTCAAATCTGGTAAATTTGACCTTTCACAGAAGATGCGGCAATGGAACGTCTGCGGATGAAATGTATATACACTAATCCACGTGAAAACATGGGGAATTGTAATGCATTTCTGACGTGGGCTCGCTATTGCTTATTCTGTGAAGAGGCAATACCAGAGCCGGAGTGTGGGATAAGCAACAGATAAGATTCCCACGTTTTTCATATATCACTGACTTTAACTCACAAAAGCCAAGCCAAGAGGAATCCCAACACACGGGAAGACTCGATAGGCATTGTGTGGAATGTAAAACGAACTAAACGAACTAAGAACGACAAAAAAAGAAAAAACTATAAATGAAAAAATTCATTTCAATCACAAAAAAGATCTCATCAGGACAAACGTCCCGTCCCCTCGCGTCGCAACAAATGTTACATCGCGTAGTAGCAATGCTTATACTCGCAATGACATTCAGTGGTATGTGGGCAACGAGCTATGTGTTTATCTATAATGGCAACTATCTGGGAATTAACGCCAGTGGAAATATCGAAAATTATTCGACCTTCAATGCGGCCTATTGTGTATGGACTTGCTACAATGGTGCGAATGAAGCGGCGCTGAATGCAAATAACCCTTATGCTTTGCGTATTACCTATAACGGCAATACCTGGTACATGTATAGTAGTGATCCAACGAATGGAACTGCAGGAGCGACCATTACAACTTCGACCACGGCACAAAACACGTGGCGTTTGACAGACAACCGTCTTAATTTTAGGCCTGCTACTTGGACAAATAATCGTTTTGCTTATTATCGTAGTGGTTGGAGAACGAGTAATACAGGACAAGCCAACAATAATAATGGCTATCTGTCAAATAATGGTCGTACCGACTATCGTGCCACCGCATACGCTGGCACAAACCACCCTGCAACAGGAGGCATTAAAATTACAGCCAATCCTACCACCATTGAGGATGTGAATGGAAGGAGTAGTTTGCAGACAACATTTACTAACTACATCCAGCCATACGTAACATTCAATTTCAACGGCGGTAATCATAATGTGTATGGCAATGCTGACCATGGCAATACGACTCCTACTCCGCTTTATGATCTTAATGGAAGCACTCACAGCTGGACAATGGAGAATGCAGGAACGTATGCAACTATAGATGACTATGGTGCTTATGCAGCAGGACTAACCTACAGTTCAGCCTCAACCACTGAACGCGTAGTTACGGTAAAGCTTACAGTATCCAATGCCGCATACAATTTCAATCAGGAAGCCACCACAACCGTCACTCTTGCACGAGCAGTCACAAACATCACCTCGCTCAGTCAGATTACCGATCCGAATGGCACGTACAAACTTGTAGAAGATGTTGATGCATCCAGTTCAACCATGATTGAGAACTTCAATGGTTACTTCGATGGCAATTTCCATGTTATCTCAAACTTGACGCATCCAATCTTCGGAACACTCAATGGAGCAGAGGTGAAGAATGTCATCGTGGACAACGTCAATATCTCTCGTGATGGAGATGCTGGTGCTATTGCCTGCCAAGCTAATGGGAACAGCAGGATTTATAATTGTGGAGTGCTGTCCACTGGAAGTACATTTGAATTTGACAAGTCTGTTTCAGGGAATACTTCCACAATAGAGACAACCGGAAATGGTGTATCTGTGGGCGGCATCGTAGGAGCAATCTTCAATAATACCCGAGTTGCCAACTGCTTTAGCTATGCAGATGTGTCTGCTACTGGTGGAAACAATCCTCACGCAAGTGGAATTGTGGGATGGGCCGACAATTGGGTTAATAGTAATAACTCTGTGACCAACGGAACGAACTGCTTTGTTGTCAACTGCATGTTTTATGGAAACCTTACGGGAGGACAGCGGTCTCCAATTGTGTATGTGAATGGATTTAATAATACTTACACCACTTGGAGCTATTTCCGATATAAGTCTATTCCGAATGTAACTGGGCTTAATCAGAATGGTGCTATGGCCGCACAGGAAGATATGTGGCTCAAACGCTTCAAGTTCTTCCAATCGGCAGTGACAAACCACCGTGATATGGCTGCTGTGTATATTTTCAACGATGCAAATCGCATCAACGAGATTGCCCAGTGGTACATTGACGAGAGTATTGCTCCTTGGCCAATACTGCGCAAGGCAGGTCCGCAGAAGAGCATCTTGAATCGCACCATTCCGAACACTGGTAATGCCAATGAGGGTAACTTGATTACCAACGGAAAGAGACTACTCAGCTCAGAAGATGGAACGACAGTTCTTGATGCCGATGTGACGCAACGTTACAATATGAATGTTGGTAGTAACGGTATGCTCCATGTCAATTTCGACATCAGCGGCATAGGTGTTGCCAGTGGCGGACAGACCTACAGCGTAGAATTGCCAATTACCGATATGGACTTTGCGCATTACGATTATACCTGGGGGAAAGTGGTACTGCCGTTTGCGAACGAGTTCGAGGGCTGGACACCTAACTACGAGTATATCTGCACCGGCTGGGAGATAACTTCAGTAACAGGCGGAACGGTGGGTACGCTCACCGACTACAACTTTGCCGACCGCAACTGTACGGCAAAGGACATCTATAATGCCACCAATAATCCTATCATCTTTGCTCAAGGCGGCAACTGGATAGTGCCATACGGTGTTACCAGCATCGATGTGAAAGCACATTTCGCAAAAGCATACTATCTGTCGGATCCGAACTATGACTGCTCGGGCAATGGTGGCAATGCTATCGGAGGCACTCGTCCTACAACATACCATGGTCGCACTGTTTACACTACAGTTCAGAATGCTTGGGGGGCTATGGAAAATAAAACACTGCCTCATGACCAAGCGTTAGTACTTGTGGGTAACTACCACTACAATAGCAATCAGTCTGGTAACTATACAAACAAAGGCTGCACCATCATGAGTATAGATGAGGACAAAGACCAGCAGCCAGACTTCGGTTGGTATAATTCCGATGGAAACTATCGTGCAAATTGGATGCCTATGCGTTGGGATTTTATTGCACTCTATGGCTTTAATATGGTTCAGACCAATACAGCTCCTCCTGGCATTGCTATTCCTGTCACAGTAGGATGGCTTGAATTTACGGAAACAACCATTTGCCGTACATACGAGTTTGAGTCTAACGATGGTAGTAGGACAAATAACGATGATAATCATAGCCGAAACGCTTGGATTATCAATGGATGTTATTTTCAACAAATGGTACGTACCTTTATTGCGGATGCTAACAAACTGAGCTACATGAAGGTGGGTGGAAGCGCCTACATCAAGGAATTCTTTTACGGTAACCACTCTGGTACAAATTATAAGTTCACCCTCCGTCCTGTAATCATTACAGGTGGCGAGATAGCACAGTGTTTCCTTACGGGTATGGGTAATAAAAACGAAATTACTACGACCAACAATAATGTTCGCTTCTATTGTGCAGGAGGTAAGATTGACAAATACCTTAGTGTATATAATGGCTATCCTGTGGTTGACGCCACAATGAAGGTGGATCATGCCAGAATAGGCCGTTTCTTCGGTGGAGGAACGTCGCCTAAGGCTCAGCTCTCTGGCAATATCAACGTTACGATGGACAATTCATACGTAGATTTCTTCTGCGGAGGTCCTGAGTTTGGAGATATGGGCAATGGCAAGACCGTTACCGTCAGCACTACTGGTTCTATCTTTGGTGAGTACTATGGTGCAGGATTTGGTGGAACAGCACTGACACGTATTACAAATGGTGACGGTCAGAAGACACCATTCGGTGTGAGTGGCAGAAGTCGCTTGAATTATAATGCAGGAGAAGGCGGTTTTGAAGTTTCATACGAGATGGAAGCATTGTTGAACGGTGGTGGCGACGAACTCTACCGCTACTACGACTACCGTGCAGACCTATCTATGGCAACAGTTGGCCCGACGACCACTACAGCTGAGAAATGCCTCTTCCTCTCTAACTTCTATGGAGGTGGTTGTCAGGGAAAAGTGAATGGAACCATCAATTCCTCCCTTACCAATTGTGATGTTGTAGAAAATGCCTTCGGCGGAGGCTATAAGGCTGCTGCGACCACAATCGATGTTTATCCTACCGGTGGCAATACATGGCAGGTATGGGATGGTACCTATAAGGCTTATTCCGATCCAATCTATCCTACTCCAGAGATATTTACTTGGCAACATGGCAACAATAACAGGGCAGATGATGATGCAAATATTCTTTACACTACAGCCGACATGACTCAAATGGGTCGTGTTACTGGCAATATCACAATTACTATCAATGGCGGTACTATCGGTAAGAACGTCTATGGTGGCGGTAACGAAAGTCCATCAGATAAGCAGACAAACGTTACTATTACCGGAGGTGCACAGATTACAGGCGATGTCTATGGTGGTGCTAATATGGCTAATGTAGGCGATGCAACAATTGTTGATATCCTTGCTGGTACTGTCGGCAATGTCTTCGGTGCCAATAATGTGAGTGGTACAAAATCAGGAACAGTGACTGTTAACATCAATCAGGCTGCAGAGAAGACTGTCATTATTAATAATAATGTATATGGTGGTGGTAATCTGGCAGACTATACAGGTGATCCTCTCGTAAATATGATGAATGGTACGGTAAACGGCTCCGTATTCGGAGGCGGCTTGTCTGCCAAAGTTACGGGCAACACCGATGTAGAAGTCACTGGCGGTAACGTAAATGATGCCGTATATGGTGGTGGCGCATTAGCCGACGTTACAGGCAATACTACTGTAAACTTGCTCAACGGTACGGTGAACAATGTATATGGTGGTGGACTTGGTCGCGATGCAGTTGCCGCTGATGCCGAGCATGGCATTGCGGCTGCCGATGCTGTTGAGGCTATTGTCGGAGGAAACACTAACATTACACTCAATGGATCGGTAGTCAAGGGCAGTATCTTTGGTTGCAATAATGTTAACGGAACTCCTAAGGGACACGCAAAGGTGCTTATCACTACTACAACGGCTAATCCGGATTCTGTATCAAATCCTAATGCATATCATGTTACGGCTGTATATGGTGGAGGTAATCAGGCTGCATACATTCCTACCAACACAGATGAATACGCGGAAGTTGTGGTAGAAGGTTGCGACAACAGCTTACGATATGTCTATGGTGGTGGTAATGCTGCTTCTACCCCTAAGACGCAAGTAACCATCAATGGTGGTACAATATTCAACGTATTCGGTGGCGGTAACGGTGCCGGTGCCGGTAACCCTGGTGCAGATGTCGGTTATCTGGATTGGTTGCAAGACGAAGCACACAAATACGGTGAAGGAACAACCAACGTAAACATCTATGGCGGTATAATCACTTCCGTATTCGGTGGTAGTAACACGAAGGGTAACATCCGCACAGCATCTAACGTAAACCTCGACGACCATGGTGTTTGTACCTTCCAAGTAGGCGATGTATATGGTGCAGGTAATGAAGCCGAGATGTATGGCAACGGTAACCTTATCATAGGATGTATCCCTGGATTGGATGAAATCTATGGTGGTGCAAAGAATGCCGACATACATGGCAACGTATCACTCACCATTACCAACGGTGAGTTTGGCAAGGTATTCGGTGGCAACAACCTCGGCGGTAACATTGCCGGTAGCATTACTGTTCACATCGAAGAGACTGGTTGTCGCCCTATCAAGATTGGCGAACTCTATGGCGGTGGTAACCTCGCAGCTTACACTGCCCCTGAAGAAAAGACTATGTATCCGGAGGTCAACATCAAGTCGTTTACAACTATCGGCACAGTATTCGGCGGTGGACTTGGCATGACAGATGCTCAGATTGAAGCTGCTACTCACGACGATATGGTTGCAGCAGCAAAGAAGCTTGGTAAGACAGATGAGCAAATCGCTGCCCTCAGCGATGCTGACCTCAAAGCTCTGGCAAAAACATATTTCAAGAGCAGAGGTGTTATCAAGGGCAATCCTCACGTAAACATCGGTTTGGTTGAAGGTAAGTTTGCAAATGGTGGCACGTATGAAACGATAGACTTCCCTGCAATCAGCAATAAGTGGGGCAATAAGCTCGGCACTATCGGCGAAGTCTTTGGTGGCGGTAATGCTTCTGATGTCGCTGGCGACACGTATGTAAACATTGGTACGCTTGAGACCGTAACCCTGACAACAGGCGAAAACAGAGAACCTCAGCCTATGAAGGGTGTCAACATCTCGGGCAATGTATATGGTGGCGGAAACGCTGCCCACGTCACAGGCAAGACCCATGTTCAGGTGGGAAGGCCTAAAGATTAAACGAAACAAATTTGTGATTTTTTTAACATTTTCTTTTATTTGTTAGGTGATTCGGGCTGTGAAGTCGGGATTCATTCTGGTTCTTGCTATTAGATGCATTTCTGATAGCAAGAATTTTTTTCGCAAGCATTCACGAAAATGTCCAATGGTTTAGGTGATTAGTCGTTTAGGGAAACCATACGACCTCATCGGCTTGCCGGTTTCACAACGCACAGCGACTGAAAGAACTTCGACATATATTTTAACACTCTATGCCGAAAAGGCAAAGAAATGTAAATTAGATTAAAACTAAATGAAATTTTCGGCGTTTTTGGTGTGAATAATAAACTTTGTTCTTACTTTTGCATCAAATTTGATGTAATGGTTAAAAAATTAAAGATATTCGCATTATGAAGACATTAGTAAATTTAGCAATTATCGCTATTCTGGCTGTGATGCCAGTTTCATGTTCAGCAAACCAGCCTAAGGATGCTCAGGCAGATCCTCAGAATGCTGCTCCCGTAACGGCTGGGCAGCCTGTTGACTTAACGTATGCTGCCGACAAGGCTGTGCAGGCTGTGGTTCATATTAAGTTCACACAGAACAGCAAGACGCAGACGGTGACGGTGCAGGATCCATTTGATGACTTCTTCGATCCGTTTGGTTTCTTTGGTCAGGGCCGTGGAAACGGTGGCAAACGTCAGCAGCAGGTGCAGACTCCTAAGCGCGAAGGCATAGGCAGCGGAGTGATCATTTCGGCTGACGGATACATCGTGACCAACAACCACGTTGTTGAGGGTGCCGACGAACTGCAGGTGACACTGAACGACAACCGCGAGTTTTCAGCAAAGATTATCGGTACAGACAAGACTACCGACCTTGCACTGATAAAGATTAGCGGCAAGGATTTCCCTACACTTCCTATTGGAAAGAGTGAAAACATTCGCGTGGGCGAGTGGGTGCTTGCCGTCGGGAACCCTATGGGACTTAACTCAACCGTGACGGCTGGTATTGTCAGTGCAAAGGCAAGAAGCATTGGTGCAAACAGTGTTGAAAGCTTTATCCAGACCGACGCAGCCATCAATGCCGGTAACTCGGGCGGTGCACTGGTCAACGTAAAGGGTGAACTCATTGGTATCAATGCAATGCTCGTTTCGCAGACAGGCAGTTACAGCGGCTATGGCTTTGCAATACCTACGACGATTATGAATAAGGTGGTTGCCGATATTAAGGAATACGGCACAGTACAACGCCCAATGCTTGGCATATCTGGTTCGAAGGTTCGCGACTATATTGACCAGGAAAAGGCAAAGGGCAACGAGGTTGACCTCGGTACAAACGATGGCATCTACGTGGCTGAAGTTGTTGCCGATGGTGCTGCAGAGGATGCAGGCTTGCAGAAAGGCGACGTGATTCTCAGCATCGATGGCAACAAAGTGACCAAGATGGCAGAACTTCAGGAGTATCTCTTTGCAAAGAAGCCAGGCGACAAGGTTAACGTAAGTTACATGCGCAACGGCAAGAAAAAGGAAGTAACAATGACGCTGAAGAACCCTCAGGGTAACACAAAGGTTGTCAAAGGCGCAGCCGACCTCGATGTTCTCGGTGCACAGTTCCGCCCTATCACAGATGCCATGAAGCAGGAACTCGGCATAAAGTACGGACTTGAAGTGACAAAGGTTAGCTCTGGTAAGATGAAAGAGGCTGGCGTTCCACGTGGTTTCATCATCATGAAGGCAAACGACAATGCGATTAAGTCTATCGACGACCTGCAGGATGCAGTGAAGTCGGCATCGTCGGGCAAGGAACCAGTGCTCTTCATACAGGGTATCTTCCCTACTGGAAAGAAGGCTTACTTCGCTGTACCATTGCAAGACGAGTAATAATATTTGGTCGAAGGTCTAAGGTCGAAGGTCTTTAGGAGACGGAACCTTAGACCTTAGACTTTTGACCTTAGACCGTAATCAGGCGTTGTGCTTCTTAACGATTGACAGCAACGCGTCAAGGTTTGACTGGGTATTAGCCACGATAAGACCTGTGGAACTAATGAAATCGGGGGAATTGCCTTCGAGGTTGCAGAGCATCCCTCCTGCTTCTTTCAATATCAACGAAGCAGCGGCATAGTCCCATGGTGAAAGGATATACTCGAAAAACATCTCGCAACGTCCCATTGCCACATAGCATATTTCTGGAGCTGCAGCACCAAATCGGCGTATATCGTTGCACTGCATAAAGGCATCGACTATTATCTCTGAACATACGCGCGCGTGTTCCTTATGATATACCGAAAGTGCTGTTTGCAGTATTGCATCTTGGAACGGGCGGTTTGAGACATGGATTTGTTTGCCATTCAGAAACGCTCCCCTACCCTTGCTGGCAGTGAATAGTTCATTTGTCCGTGGCAGATAAACCACAGCATCGACCATTTCCTCGTGATGTTTCAAACCAACACAAATGGCACACTGTCCGATGCCACGACTATAGTTTGCCGTGCCGTCTATTGGGTCGATAATCCAAGTGTATTCATGTGTGAGGTCGTGTTTGTCCTCCTCTTCGCATAAGAAGCCGCTACCAGGAAGAAGTTTTGCCAGTTCACACTTCAAGAACTCTTGTACTGCCAAGTCAGACGATGTGACGATATTTGCGAAACCATCTTTCTGCGACACATCAAACGTATCGCTCAGCATCAAGTTTGATGCTGAGCGAACGATATCAATCAATTTTGTTGTCATTATACCTTATAATATTAGAACCTCAACTGCAACTGGGTTACCCAGCGACGAGTGATGCTGCCTTCGATTGGGTCCTTAAACTGGAACAGCGACGAAATACGGCACTGTTTATGGAACCACCATTGCAAGCCAGCCGTATAGTTGCGCGTTGCATCAGAAATAAATATGTTCTTGTCGAAGTATTCATAGTCAAGCACTACGTCAAGATTCTGCTTCTTTGGCAACTTGAACAGTCTCAACCACGCCTCAGCATATACACTATGCATCGGAGTACCATCGTTCCAACCACGAATATATTCGCTTCGCAAGTAGAGAGGAGCAGTATTTGCTTCAACACCGATTGCCCAACGCTGACGTTTATAATCATCACCCGTCTTGAAGCAGCCGTATGGATCATCAGCAATAGCATGTCCTGTGCCGAGATATGCCGATGTCGAAACTGTGATATCTTTCGTTGGATTATAGTCGGCACGTAAAATTACATCCTTTTGCGTATTGTTTTCCGGCTGGTTTATGCCCGTTCCATTGAATACGCCAGCATAATAAGTCAAGTATTTATGCCCATCGGCAGCAGGAAAGGCACTACCAGAAACCGTAAGACCGAAATCACGACCAACGTAATTGCCATAAACAGGATCACCGGCAACGCCGACCATGTAACGCATACCATCGTGGAAATAGATGTTACCCATTGCCGTTGGAGAGATAGGGTTCTCAATAGTAAACGGAATCTTGTACTGACCGAACTTAACAACGAAAGCATCGTGGAACTTGTACTGTCCCCAATACTCATGCAGGATTTTCTTTGTATCCTGCGATGCAGCATCAACCATCAGGAAGAAATCAAGCTTTGGAGTGATACGTGCATTTGCCATGAGGATGATTTTTTCAACCTTGAATCCATTTGTCTTCTCGCCACCATTATCTTCAACGGTGTATGTTGACAAACCGTATCCCATAAGATCCAGACGTGCGTTACCTACATCAATGTGAATGTCCTCTTGGCAGAATCCCATCAGCGGGAGCATTGCCAAAAGTGCGAAAAATCCTAATCTTTTCATCTTTATGCCTTTTTTAATAGTCTATATACCCAGTGAGACTGGATATATAGACACGTTATTTATTAAAACTTGAAATAATTCTTTGCGTTATTGTAAGAGATATCCTGAACCATCTTTGCTAACTGATCCATTTCTGTATCAGGTATCAAGCCGTTCTCAACATCGTTGCCAAGCAGGTTGCAAAGCAAACGACGGAAGTATTCGTGACGTGGATATGACAGGAACGAACGTGAATCGGTCAACATTCCAACGAAACGACTCAGCAAGCCGAGCACTGAGAGAGCATTCATCTGACGTGTCATTCCGTCGAGTTGATCGTTGAACCACCATCCTGAACCGAATTGAATCTTACCTGGGCATGAACCATCCTGGAAGTTGCCAAGCATTGTGGCAATGACTTCGTTGGCGCAAGGGTTCAATGTATAGAGGATTGTGCGCGTAAGCTTGCCCTCAGCGTTAAGGCGATTGAGGAACTTACTCATTGCACGTGCCGTTGTAAATTCACCGATTGAATCGAAACCAGTGTCAGGACCAAGCTGCTTGTACATCAAATCATTGTTGTCGCGGATTGCGCCATAATGGAATTGCTGTGTCCAATCAGCCTCTGCATCCATCTCGGCCATCTTGAAGAGGAAGCAATGTTTATACTGACGCTGCTCATAAACGCTCAGTTCCTTGCCGCTCATTGCCTTTGCAAAGATGGTCTCAATCTCTGCATCGGTGTATGGTTCGTCGTAGAATTCTTCTATACCATGGTCGCTCAGGCGGCATCCCATAGAGTGGAAGAAGTCGTGACGTTTCTTCAATGCATCGAGCATATCCTTGAAAGTCGTGATAGTCACACCTGCAACTTCGCCCAACTGATTGACGTAAGCAGGGAACTCAGGTTTCTCTATGTTCATCGCCTTGTCTGGTCGCCATGCTGGAATCATCTTTACTTCAAAGCCGCTTTCTGCTGTCTGCTTGTGGTAACGAAGGTCATCAACTGGGTCGTCTGTAGTGCAAACACACTCCACATTATACCTACGCATAAATCCACGAGCGGTATAGTTAGGGTCGTTGAGAAGTTTATCATTACACTCGTCGAATATCTCCTTTGCTGTTTCTGGCTTCAAGAGTTTGTTGATACCAAAGGCTGTCTTGAGTTCAAGATGCGTCCAATGATACAATGGATTACGGAAAGTATAAGGCACAGTCTCTGCCCATTTCTCAAACTTTTCCCAGTCTGTAGTGTCCTTGCCAGTGCAATATCGTTCGTCAACGCCGTTTGTACGCATTGCTCTCCACTTATAGTGGTCGCCACCAAGCCATATTTCGGTGATTGATTTGAACTTGTGGTCATCGGCAACCATCTTTGGAATCAAGTGACAGTGATAGTCGATAATTGGCATCTTTGCCGCATAATTGTGATACAATTCCTGTGCTGTTTTTGTTTCAAGCAGGAAGTTCTCATCCATGAACTTTTTCATAATCCTCGTCTTTAATTATTAAGAATATTGTTACTATATTTATATTTCATGCTGCAAAAATAACAATAATTCATCAAATAATCAAAAAAAATGCCATTCTTTTCCTAAAATCAAAACGAAATTTATTATCTTTGCACCACGAAATAATAAAAATCCACAATAATATGTTAGAGAAGATAGCACAATTACTCGAAGAAGTGAACGGTCTGACAGCCCAAAACGAAGAACAACTCGAAGCACTTCGATTGAAGTATCTAAGCAAAAAGGGCGAGATAAACAACCTTATGGCAGACTTCCGCAATGTGCCTGCAGAGCAGAAGAAAGAGGTCGGAATGAAGATAAACGAACTTAAGCAAACTGCATTTGCAAAGATAAACGAACTCAAGGAACAATGCGAGTCCAAGGAATCAACAGACGAAAGTATTGACCTCACGCGCACTGCATACCCTGTCAACCTCGGTTCACGCCACCCGCTTACAATCGTAAAGAACGAGATAATCAACATCTTCGGTCGCATGGGATTCTCACTTGCCGAAGGTCCTGAAGTGGAAGACGACCTCCACGTGTTCACAAAACTGAACTTTGCCGCCGACCATCCAGCACGCGACATGCAGGACACATTCTTCGTTGAGACCAATGAAGACGTAATCAAAAACATCATCCTTCGCACGCATACAAGTAGTGTACAGGCACGCGTGATGGAAAAGACGCAACCTCCTATCCGCGTCATCTGCCCAGGACGAGTATATCGCAACGAGGCAATCTCGGCTCGCGCACACTGTTTCTTCCATCAGATTGAAGGACTTTACATCGACAAGAATGTATCGTTCACCGACCTGAAGCAGGTACTCCTCACGTTTGCACGCGAGATGTTCGGCAACGACACAAAGATACGCCTGCGCCCATCATACTTCCCATTCACCGAACCAAGTGCCGAAATGGACATTTCTTGCAACATCTGCGGCGGCAAGGGATGTGGATTCTGCAAGCACACAGGATGGGTAGAGATACTCGGTTGCGGAATGGTTGACCCTAACGTGCTCGAAGCATGTGGCATCGACAGCAAGGAATACACAGGTTACGCATTCGGACTCGGCGTTGAGCGCATCACAAACCTCAAGTATCAAGTCAGCGACCTACGCATGTTCTCCGAAAACGATGTCCGTTTCCTCGAAGAATTCACAGCAGCAAACTAATTGTAGGAGCAAAGCAAAACAAGCACTCGACAACATTACAGATGCACTCGCAACACATAATAATAAGGTGTGGCGAGTGCATCTTTTTTGCACCCAAAACGCTAAATGTCTGCTACTGCTTCACATTGACGTCAAGTTGTGGGAATGGGATTTGGATGTTGTGGGCGTTGAGGGCATCATAGACGACCTCACGGATGCGGCTCTTTGCTACGGTTTGCTGCAAGACACGAACCCAGCATACGACCTTGAGGTCAACACTGCTTTCGCCAAAATCAACAAACAATACGCTGACACCTCTGCCCTTGTCGATGATTAACTTGTCTTCGCCTTCCATTTTATCTATCAATGCATTCACGGCATCAATGATTATGCGTTCACACTCGTGGACATTTGTACCGTATGCCACGCCTATTGGCAGGGTGATAAGTTCCCAACCATGGTTCTTGGTCAGGTTCTTATAGTTCTTTGTGAAGAGCTGAGAGTTCTGGAATGCAATGACAGAACCGTCGATAGCCTCAATCATTGTCGAGGTATAGTTCATATCCTCTACCCTTCCGCGAATGCCGTCGATCTCGATCATGTCGCCTATGTGTATGCGACCTGTCATAAGCGAAATGCCGTAATAGATGTTTTCGAGTATGTCCTTCGACGCAAAACCGACGCCAGTTGCAAGTCCTCCCGAGATTACTACAAGCCATGTGTTGCCCACACCGAGCAGATTCATCACTATGACTATGTATATTGCCCAGATGAGAATCTTCAATGCGTTGGTTCCCATGACCGCCTTGTTGCGTTCCATGCCCTTTGAGTTTTTCTTGTCGAAATGGAGTTGCAGCACTCGTTTCGCCACATTGAATATGTAACTGAACAGGAAGTATAGCGCCAAGACTTGCACTATGCGCAGCATACTGAGGTGAAGATTCTTCTGATTCACGAAGTCGTAAGTGAAGATTCCCTTGCATAGGTCGGTCAACTCGAACACTCCTGCAGCCCAATATACCGAAAGAAGTACCGACATAACGCCGAGTATAGGCAGCACGGCAGCCTTAATAAAGCCGTAGAGCCACGTCTTTGTGATTGGTGCATTAGGGCCGAAATGTTTCTTGCCATAGCTTACGAGCAGCTTATACAGGAATGTTATCGTAAGGATACATGTCAATTGCATTATCCACCAGATGAGTACCTGAACGCTGAGCAACGTGTATCCTACCCAAGAACTTACGACCGAGAAGATGAAAACGATGAGCGTAATCCAGCTGTACGTGCGGTCTTCACGTTTCAATCCACGTTCCAACTTGCGTATAATATACCATTGCCACAACGTAAACACTATAAGTACCGGAGGGAAAATAAGGTTTACAAGCACATTAGGAATGAGTATGATGCGGATAATGATTACGAACAAACCCATGATTGTGATTGGCATATACACCTTAAATCCGTCTCTTATCTGGTCGCCGTCAAGGCGTATGAGCAGCGAGACGAGTATTACGCTCAGCAACCACGCATACTCTACCAGCAGCCCAGAAGCCATAATGATGAAGTTTTGCGCCAATACAGCCTTTATTATTGCGAGTATTATGGCAAACGTGATAACCGTCGAAGCCATGATGATACACGCACGTTTCTTCAGGAACTCCTCTGATGTAAGGCTCTCAGGAAGCCATTTCCTGCGTGCAAGCATAGGCATGAGTATCCTGATGAGCAGTATGTTGAGCAGCGATGCAACGATACCATAGAAGATAATGATAATAAAAAGTCCTATAATGAAGTTGCCTCCCCACTGGCTTTGAAGGTTTGAACCATGCAAATACTTCGTGCGAACCGACGATACTGCCATCTTCCAGTACATCGGAAAGTTCTTCAATATGGCGAGATAGTTGTTGTCGCCGTTGACAAATATGTTTCTCTGCAGGGCATCATATCTTTCCTTGGCATACAGATGCTGCACCTGCAGGCGTTCCTTCACGGCATTGTTGTTCTCAATGTCGTCCTTATACGACGCTAAATTGCTTTGCAGTTGTCGCTGAATTGCCGTTGCAAGCGTCAGGCATACGCTGCGATTTAGCCTGCCTTCTTCCGAAAGGAGCTTCTTTGGCATCATCTGAAGGCTGGCAATGAGTCCGTCGTAGCGTTCTATCTCGGTCTCATGCATCTGTATTATCTTGTCGAAAGGCATGCTGCTGCGTTGGAACTCCTCCCACAGATTGGTTGCTTCGTTGCACGCATACGTCAGGTCGAACACGTAGTCATACTGCTGCGAATAGAGCATCAGGGCGTTTTGGTTGCTCTTCTTCATCGTTGCTATGAGAGCATCCTTGGCCTGTTCGCTACGCATCTTCGACATTCCCGACCTTCGTTGCTGCTCCTGATAGTTCTGCGTCAGTTCACTGCGAAGTATCTTCAGTGTCTGCTCAAGGTTTGCTTCCTTCAATACTGCGTGGACCGGCACGGCAATGACTGCAAGAATCAGCGATATTATAACGGCAAGTAATCTTCTGTTCATAACCTTTAATTTCATTTTCGCTACAAAGATAAGGAAAATTTACTATTTACAATTTACAATTTACAATTTATTTACAATTTACGTGTATTTTATCTCGGTTTAAGCATTGAGTTTCGCAACTCGAACGCTTGATGTTTTGAGGACGAACGCTTAACTCGAAAAAAAGTTGTACAACTTTCGTCTGAATGTTGTACAACTTTCGCGCGAAAGTTGTACAACTTTTTTCACCCCCAACAGAACATGCTGTAGAGGGGTATCGCACGACTGTCAAAAACCATACGCAGAACCATAAAAAAATAGTAATTCGTAAATCATAAACAGTAAATTTTTATTACCTTTGCATTGCGAAACGGAATGACAATAAAAAATGAATACTATTTGGATCGTACTGCCAATTTTGACAGTTTTAATGTTTGAGTTAGGACTTAACTTGAAGTGGAACGACTTCAAACTGTTTCGCAATCGTCCCAAGCCTGTGATTGCCGGACTTGTAGGCCAAATCATTCTCTTGCCTCTCATAGCCTACCTGCTATGCTGGGCAATGCACCTGCCACCACTGTTCGTGATAGGTTTTGTACTAATTGCATGCTCGCCTGGCGGCAGTTCATCGAACGTTTTCTCAATGCTTGCCAAAGGCGACGTGGCACTATCAGTGTCGCTCACGGCTTGTTCAAGCATCATCACAATGTTTACCATCCCTGTCGTCATGGGACTTGTCTGTTCTTCCACCCTCGGCGAAGCGGTTGACATCCACCTCCCTGTAGGCAAATTGCTGATGCAAAACATTGTACTGATGTTCGTTCCTATCATTATAGGCATCTTTGTGCGCAAGTCATTCAGCAATGCAGCCGACAAGATTCACAAGGTTCTCTCGAAGGTTGCATTCCCCGCACTGATACTTTTGGCATCGGTTTTCTTCATCCAGAACAAGCAAGCCATCATCGACAACTTCATGCAACTCGGTGTTGCAGCAACGTTGTTGCTCATATTCGCACTGCTTGCAGGAGGGCTGATATCACGTTGCATCAGACTTTCCGGCAAGGAACGCCGCACAATAATTATAGAAATAGGAATGCAGAATGCAGCACAAGCCATTGCCGTAGCATCGTCACCATTCGTATTCGGCAATGACATAATAGCTATCCCCGCCATCATCTACGCCTTGATGATGAACGTCGTGCTGCTAATCTATGTAGGAATAGTAAAAAGGCGTTAACAAAAAAAGCCGAGATTTCGACTTCTCAAAATCTCGGCAAAGCAAAAAAAAATCGAGATCTCGAATACTCGTAATCTCGAAATCTCGATAAAAAAAGAAAAAAAATCCGCAATTTTTTCACCTTCCTGGCGCAAAACCAGGGATAGTCACCTTATTGTCCGACGGCTCGAACCTGTCATATACAATATCCTTCAACGACAGATTGCGGACATTCTCGACGTTCGACACAAACTTGCAAACCTCACCAACGTGAACATCCTCAATGGTTACGCCGTCAATCTCGTCGCGACTGTCACCCCTGAGTTCAAACACAGCATCCGTCTGCAAAGCCTTGGCATGGCGAATGGCTATGTTGCGTATCCTTGTTATCTTCGTCTCAAATGTTGGGACTATATCTCTCCATTGATACAACACGTCGGTATCAATCTCAAACACACGCAGCATCTTTGTTGCCGAGACGTTCTCCACCGTGATGTCTTCCACGAAACCACCCCTGCGATGATTTGTCTTTATGTAGAACAGACGATAGACCTGATCCGATGAGTTGCAGTCGTGCATATAAATCCTGCGCACGCCACCAGACATCTCACTTCCTATGCCCAACAAACAATGCCCCTTTACAATCTGGCAGTTCCTCACTACAACATCCTGTGTAGGCATGTTTAATCGCCATCCGTCCTGATTGCGACCAGCCTTCAGCACCACGGCATCGTCACCCTGGTCGAACTTGCAATCCTCTACAACCACATGCTGAGTCATCTCCAAGTCTATGCCGTCGTTGTTGTGGCCGTGGGCATAAACGTCAAGCCCATGAGCCCAAACGTCCTTGCACATGAACGTATGTATTGTCCAAAACGGACTTTCACGTATCTTGAAATTAGCAAGCTGCACATTCGTGCATCGATTGAAATGTATCAGGTGCGGACGCATACACACACCTTCCACTTCCATGTGGCGATACTCCACAGGCACATTCGTAGAACACATGGCATACAACTGACGTGTGGCTTGTATGTGCGTATCGGGACGGTCGAACCATTTACGCCAGAAGTCCATCCTCGGTGCAAGCGTACCAGTACCTGTTATTGCAATATTCTCACACCCGGAAGCATAGAGCAATGGCGATATGTTCATACACTCAGCACCCTCCCATGAGGTTTGGACAGCAGGATAATACAGTTTCACGTCGTCGCTGAACACGAGCCTTGCCCCTTCGCTCAGATATAGGTTGCAGTTACTCTTAAAATGAACAGGACCAGTCAACCATTCACCTTCAGGCACCACCACCCTACCACCGCCTGCTTTATTGCAGGCAGTCATAGCCTTTTCTATCGCGGCAGTAGTAGCAACAACATTTCCCTTCTTCGCACCGTATTTTACAATCGAGAAGTCACGATTCGGAAAGTCGTACATCTTCAAAGGTTCAAAGCCGTATGGTGACTCTGCTGCCGTAACCATAGTCTCAGCCATAATAGTAGTATTGTGTAACAATGCCACACAGAATAAGATAGTAAATAATAGATGTTTTTTCATAATTTTTGAGGTTTAGATTTATACAATTAATTTAAAGTTTAGAAATTGAATTTCACATTACAGATGAAGCTTCGTCCCATGCCAGGCACTCCGTGCATGAGTTGTCCACCATTGATATAGTCTGTATCAAGGAGGTTGTGTACATCGAGCGACAAGTCCAGACCAAATGGTGAACACCATTCCATACCCAAGCCAACAACGGTATATGCACCCTGATGTTCAGTAAGGATGGCAGTAGGATCCATCATCTTCTGCACGATGTCGTTCCGCATACATTCCATCTTAGACTGGAAATGCATGTTGGCACGAACCCAAAAATCGCCACTGGACTTCTTTGAGTAGAACTTTTGTGCAGCAGTGAGGTTGAGCAGGAATTTCGGAACATTATTCATCTTATCTTTCTCCGAGGAGAAGTTCTCAACACGGAACGGATTCTGATAAGTGAAGTTGAGGTTGGCTATTGTCCTGTCTGTAGTGAATTGAATGGTATTCTCTATACCTCCCATATTGATGTTTCCTGCATTGGCAAAAGTCGTTGCACCACCCTGATTGTAATATACAAGTCCCTTCACCATATTATAGAAGGCATTTATCTCGTATGTGAGATGCAGTTTTTTCCAATTGAAATTGGCACCAACCTGGAAGGCATCCATCTTCTCGGAATCAAGGTTTTCTCCGCCAGAGAAGATACTGATGTATGAACCTCGATAGAAGAGCGGCGCATCTACGAATGAGTGGGAATAACCTCCCTTGAAGCTGAGGATGTCGTTGGCAAGCCAGATAAGGGACACACGTGGCGACCAGGTGTTAATGCGTCTTTCATCCTGACGTATCTTATGATCGAACCGGATACCTCCGTTGAAGATAAATCGTTTTGAAAAATTATGTTTCAACTGAAAGAATGATGATAGAGTATGTTCTGAACTTTCGTTGAAGATGGTATTCAGCGTGTTGTTTATCTGCGAGAAATCGGCACCGAGTTTCAATTCTGCATTTGAGAATACGAATGTCTCATACTGGACACCAAATAACATTGAACCATACATGTTGCTTCCTAAGCGATAGTTGTATCCTCCATTTGCTGTTGCTCCGAAGCTATAGTCTTCCCACCCAATAAGTTGTACTACGCCACGTGTTTTAACTGACTGAATGCCTAATGTATTAGCCAGATAGGCAGCAATCATATAATCAACAGTGTCGCCAAGAACATTATATATTTGTATGCGTTCCTTAGACATAAAGGCTGATGCTGAAAAAGAGAAGTCACCCCACGTCTTGTTATAATCCAAATCAGCACGTACCAACGACTGTGAAAATCCTGGTTTTTCTCCACCCTGCTCATGATAGGCATCGTATGTAAAATGGTCGTCAAGTCCTATAAGGTTGTAATAAGGCACGGTCTTCGAATACTGTCCAATTAAAGAAGCCTTGAAGTTGCCCCAACGAATCTTGCCTCCAAATTCGTATGATGGTTGACTGTTATATCCTCCTATATAATGTGTTACGCCACTCAGATTGCGTTTTTCTCCATTGGCAGTATATACAGAACCCCATGCCACAACATCTGTCATGAGGTTGCCCTTACCGAACATTGCCGTACCGCCATAAGTATCGAAACTGCCCGCACGCGCAGTCAGCCTTCCTCCATCAATGTCACTACCCGATTTTGTGATGATATTTACTACAGCAGTCAGTGCTACATTACCATATAGGGATGATGCAGGACCACGTAACACTTCTATCTGCTTTATCTTGTTTAGGTCATGACGATAGTCGAAAGCCACCGCATTTGTTGTGACACTATTCAGACGATGTCCATCAACCATGACGAGCACCGTTTCCTGTGCCAAGCCATACACGCCACGCATGGCGATATTCTGTTCGAGACTTCCTATTTGCGACATGCCTGGTACGTAAAGCATCAGCACATCATTGAGTGACTTGGCACCCGAAGCACGAATCATCTCCTCCGTAATCAGCGTGATTGGCACTGGAACTTCCTCAATGGACTCGTTCATTCGTGAAGCAGTGCTGACTGTTGTCTGACCTTTTTTCAATCGTTCTACTATGTCGATAAAACGCGGAGAGTCATTATAAGCTGTATAATATGGATCTACCGACAGTAGTTTTCCAACGTATGTCTCTGCTTTCTCTTGCTCATCCTGATTGAGACTGCTCAATGCAAGAAGACGATATGCCTGGACAAGTTTCTCACCTTTGCTTTTATTCACAACCGTCAAAAGCATGGAATCTGCCTGCTGGAAATGCCCCAAATCGTATGCTTTCACTGCATTTTCCAAATCTTCATTCTCCTGCGCTTTTACTGATGAAGAACAAAACGCAAAAAGTATTAGCAGAAAATATAAAAGTCGTTTCATATTTTTATGAGGTTTTATGGTTATGCGGTTTTAAGGTTGTACGGATGTTAGAACCGAAAAACCGCAAAACCGTAAATTACTTAACTGTTTTTACTGGGATAATAAATGTAAGTGTTGAACCCTTACCTTCTTCGGACTCGACGTTTATCTGCCCTTCGTGATTTTTCGTGATTATATCACGCATAATACCCATTCCCAAGCCAGTGCCTTTGCCTACAGGTTTTGTAGTATAAAAGTTTTCAAAGAGACGCGACTTTACCTCTTCCGACATACCCATACCATTGTCTGTAATACGTATTGTCAAAGATGCTGGTGACACTGCTGTATCGAGTTCTACCTTAACATCAATAGTTGGAGTATAATCCGTCGAATCTGGCAGATTTCTCTTTTCTTCTACCGTATAGCAAGCATTGTTCATGGCATTGAGGACAGCACGACTCAAGTCCTGCGGTATGACCATAACCTTCGGCATATTTTCCTGATATTCCTCATGGATTGATACATTAAAATCCTTATTGTTTGCTCTTACGGCATGGTAACTGAGCCAAACATATTCGTGTACCAGTTGCTTGATATCGACAGGCAGGAATTCACCAGACTTGCCTCGACTTTGCAGAAGTATGCCACGTATGATGCTAATGGCTCGTTCTCCGTGTTCCTGTATCTTTCCCAGGTTCTCCCTAAGGTCATCGGCAATGTCCTGCATATCTGCCGCATCATCTTCGTCAAGATGGTCAGCACAATCAGATACGATGTCCTCAAGATCTTCAAGGAGTTTGACTGAGAGTTTGCTGAAATTGATAACAAAGTTAAGCGGATTCTGAACTTCATGTGCAATGCCCGCACTCAGTGTTCCTAATGAAGCCAACTTCTCTTGCCTCTGCAGTTTCTCCTGCATATCACTAAGTTGCTGTTTTAATTCGTCTATATTATCCATCATAACGTAATTGTAAATTCTGTGAATTTATCTTTTTCCGATTTCACCGTTATTGTTCCTCCTACATCCTGAATCACCTGTTGGCAGAGATAGAGTCCTACACCAGGAGCTTCAGCAGTAGGCTTGGTTGTAAAGAACGGGTCGAATATCTTATCCAAAATGTTTTCCTCAATACCAATTCCATTATCATAGACATGGATATGAAGATGTTCATCTTTGCTGATAGAAAGGCGAACTGTCGGAATATATCCCTCTTCTGCCTGATTGGTTTCCTTGGATGCTTTCTTCTTCAGTGCATAGATACTATTTGAAAGCATAGAAAGGATGGTTTTCCCAATATGCTCGGCAACGACATTTGCCATCATTGGTTCCGTCGGTTTCTGCCATTCTACATGAATACCGTGTTTCTGGATATCTTCAGCGAAATACTTATTCAACATCTCTATATCTTTTTCGCAAAGATCAGAAACATTTATGTTCTCCACCTTTCCCGAACGCTCTTTCAACAATTCCTCCATAGCTTTAAGAATGCGTGTGGTAGAAAGTCCGTGTTGTTCTATCTTAGACAAATTGGTATTCATCATATCTATAATATCCAGAGAGTCTTCGTAAGCATCTTCCGTCATATTATTTTCCTCTTTCTCTATATTCTCCTTCAAGTCGCTTACCAAATCCAAGGACATGTGTGAGAAATTGTTGATATAGTTCATCGGGTTGAGAATACGGTCGATAAGTCCTTTTGTCAATTTTCCCACCGTGGCTTCCTTCTCTTGACGGAGAATCTTGCTATGAGCCTCCTTCAACTCCTCTGTTCGTTTGTTCACAATCTTTTCCAAGCGGACCTGTTCCTGTTTTGCACGATGGATCCTCCAACGGAAGAACAAATAGATGCAGAATACTATGACAATGAGGTATAGCAATATGGCATACCATTTCATGTATAACGGAACTGGAACTGCAAATGATTTCTTAACCGACTCAGAAATGTTACCATAGGAATCTAATGACCGCACCGTCAATTCATAGCTACCAGATGATAGATGTGCAAAATTATATGTCTGGTCATCACTCCAACGCGACCATTTGCTGCCGTCGTGCAGACGATAACTATATTTTGTCTCACCTATCGGGTCACTTTTGTCTGTTGCTATGGCAAAATCAACATTTGAGCCATCAACAACCAGATTGCGAAGATATGTATTCTGTGTATATGGCAGGGTGTTAATCATATTAGTATTGAAACGAATGAGGCCAAAGATACCACCTAACCAAGCTATGCCATCCTTGATATCCATTGCTTGAATGGTATAATTCTTAAACGGCTGCAACCATTTTGTCTGATTCTTATCCAGATGTTTTGCGACAAGTCCAGAACCATTATTGCTTACCGTCCATGTATGTCCATTCTCGTCCATGTACTCCAACAAAAGAGACAGGCGGTCGTTTGACTTCTTTACAAATTCCTCTTTCATTGGTGCCTTGTAATACGTTTCCTTGTTCAACGTCAGCACCCAGATACCGCCATTTGATTCACGTTTGAACTTCATGACATTCTGTATTGGCGCAATCTTCTTGCTCGTTCCATCTAAACCATGACGATAAATACCGTCCAGTTCTCCTGTAAGGAATGATGTCGATGTTTCTTTCATCACGCTCAACGTATGACTTGAAGTTAATTGACGTGCTCCCTGTCCTACTATAAACAAACCATCAACAGTAGCCGCTAAAGTCTGAGCATCTGTTGACTTGACCAAATTCCAACATGCCTGTTCTGACGGCAGCAGACGAGTAAAACGATTGTTATCATCAAGTACGAAAAGCCCTTGTAAAGTGCCTACCATTAATCGACCATTGTTGTTCAGTATGCAAGTAACCTGTCCGATAAGTCCATCTTTCTCAGTATAATGGGAATAAATAGTCGAGATGCTGACAACAAAAATGCCATTATCAGTAACACCCCAAAGATTTCCCTTACCATTGTAAGCAATGTCATTTACATTATTACTACACAAGCCATCATCAGTGGTAAGAGTAAATAAAGGTTGCCTATCCTTCATAAGGACAATACCTTTATTTATTGTTGTTGCAGCAACGAGGTTACTGTTGTCTGATATACTAATAGTCTTAGTTTGCTCATCCTTATAAGTTGATTTGAAACTTACCGGTTTGTATGAAGAGCCTGACAGCATATAATCCTTGTCACTGGTGGCAAAATAGATCTTACCATCGCGTTCATATATATGTTCTATCTCACCAATATCTATCTTTTTATCAGTATCACTTATTACAAACACTATATGAATGCTATCAGCCGTGCCAACAGCATACCCAAGAACGTTATGACCACCAAACCACACTTTTCCGTCTTTTGCCTTAAATAAGGTCGTTACACGTGACACAGCTGGCGTATGAGTCATTTCCCAATTGACACCATCATAAGTTAGCAACCCTTCAAAGTTGGCAACAAAAACATGACCAGTATTGTCACATTCTACCGCAAAGTTTCTATTGTGGCCATGATATTCCAATGCAGTAAAATTGCGGAAAAATGGTTTTCCTGACATAACACCCGCAAATCCAAAATATGAGATGCTGCACAAGAGTACTGTAACTAATAATCTTTTCATCATTCTATCTCCTCTATTTGAATTTGGTAAAAGGTATGTTTGTACCTACATAATGATTCCACTCTTCATTTGTGAAGTTACGGTGCAGTTTGTTCTTCAAACTATTAGACAATGTTGGCACAGAGATATTCATCTTCTGTATCATACCATTGCTCGTTCCAATTAATACTTCTTTTGAACTTATACGCGACAATACAAGCGGCCAGCCTTCAAATTTGTACTCCACCGGTGTGAGCCATTCGGAAGAAGTGCCCTTTTTGTCCATTTGTGTTGCCTGCTTTGCATTTGCGGCATTCATCTCTTCATCAAGTGTCCTGCCATTTTGGAACGTTATCATTGGCATGTTCCAAATTGCTATTGTTTTGTCGTACGCGCTTGATACAAGTATCTTTCCCAATACTACGATATTGGTAACTTGGCTTATATGATTTGATAAGGTAAAGATTTTGCGTTGATACTTGTTTATCATGTCAATGTCGCCATTCTTGTGCCCAAGATACAGACATCCCGATGCCGTATCATAATATGCAGCAGTTACAACGCCTTTGGTCAAAGATTTTTTAGGAGTTATCTTACCCGAGGCATCAATTCCAGCACAAGTGCCATCAGTGTAAAAGAGACTGATGGTATTGCCATGCTTTACGATAGTTGACAGAGTCTTTGGCAAGGTCATTGGTTGAGACATTGAACCATTGCTGATACTATACCATCGTATAGACTTACGTCCAGCGAAAAGTAATGTCTTTTCGTTGAATTTTATAATCTTGACGTATGAATCTGAATTTAATTCGACTACCTTTGCCTTTTTCTGCATACCAGTCAAACTTATTATAACTAACTGACCGTGAATTGACAATGCATAAACATTGTCTTTCACTAAGCATGCATCGCGGAAATCGTACGTATTATCTTGAAAAAGGACTTGTCCTGCAGAGCCTATAGACTTTATCAGTTCTATCTCACCATAATCCGAAACGGCAATACAACTTGCATCAGACATTGGTATCAATGTTGTAACTGCCCCACCCTTATGCATGGTACTGCTTTTCTTCGCATCAGCGGAAAGACTTAATGCCTTGAACGATTCCGACAGATAGGTATTGCCTTTATATTTGTCAAGGTAATACCAACTTGCGTATGCCAACAAGTTTGCGATTTCTGTATTTCCCGTCTCATGTTGTGTCACGGACAAATTCCCCAAAGTTCTTCCAAGTGTTCGATAGCTCAACGTATCAGTTATACTCTTTGCATAATTTGCCTGGTCACGTTGCTCTTCAGCCATCTTCTGATGACTTATTGCTATCTCTCTCTGGCCATCTGCTTCGCGTGCAGATTTCTCAGCCTCCTTTGCATATAGCTTTGCTTGTCCTTCTGCTTCACGTGCAGCTCGACTTTCTACTTCAGCCTTATCACGCATCTGGATGGCTAATTTGGATTGTTCTTCTGCACGGTCACGTTGCTTGTCCGAAATGGCTTTCTGCTGATACGCTATATCTTCCATCTGCTGACTTACACGTTTCACGATGGCCGCATCACGCTCTTCAACCTGCAAGGAATGAATGGTTTCCAGCAAATCTTCCTTGTCGGTCTCCTTTGAGGCATTTTTACCAACCAGAAACGAAATGACTGCGACAGCCACAACAGCAAGCACCGACGCAGGAATCAGTATCCTTTTATCTGATAGTTTCATTTAAGCCGTTTTATCACTAATTGTGTAATATCATCAAACTGAGTTGCTTCGCCGACAAAATCTTTTATCTTTTCATTGATAGTCCTGACTATCGTCTCGCTGTCAGAACCGCGAAGCTCCTTGAGAATTTCTATCAGTCGGTCATCACCGAACTGATTGTGTTCCGCATCTTCAGCCTCAGTCACACCATCAGTAAATGTAACTAAAGTATCATTTGGCTGCAATTGAATCGTGTCGCTCTTGAATTCGAGACCTTCCATGATGCCCAATGCCATATTTATCTTCGACATCACCATCTCCACACTGCCGTCTGCATGGAGTATATACGGACGATTGTGACCTGCATTTGTGTATTCGATTGTCCCTGTGGCCATGTCGTAAATACCATAGAAGACTGTTACGAACATCTCATCTAAGCTTTCCTCACAAAGAAGATCATTCACAATCTTCATACATTCATTGGACGAAACGCCACGCGTACCGTTTGCTTTTATCATCGTGCGACTTACCGCCATAAAGATAGCTGCAGGGATACCCTTTCCGCTCACGTCGGCTATGGTAAACCCGAAATGAGTATCGTCTATTGGGAAGAAATCATATAAGTCTCCACCTACATCTTTCGCAGCTATCATACTTGCATACAAGTCGATATTATCAGCATCTGCCATTTTCATTTTAAATACACGAGGAAGGATTGCGTGTTGTATCTCTCGTGCAACATCCAAGTCGCTTTGTATGTCTTTAAGTTGCTTGTGCTCCTTCTGCGAATTACGTACAAACTCTATCTGCTCTATCGCCTTGTTAATGGTCAACTGCAGGTCGTCAAGGTCTATAGGTTTCGTTGCAAAGTCGAATGCGCCATTATTCATTGCGTGGCGGATATTATCCATATCGCCGTATGCACTTACCATGATGCACTTCTGTGCCGGATTGCGCATTTCGTTGATTTTGCTTAAAAGGGTAAGACCATCCATCTCAGGCATGTTGATGTCTGAAAGGATAATGTCAATATCAGGATGTTTCACCAAGACCTGTAATGCTTCAAGCCCATTGTGTGCAAAGAGAAATTCATACTCTCCATGACGGATTTTTCTGCGAAAGTACTGGGTTAAAAGAAGCTCCAAGTCGAGTTCATCATCTACACTGAGAATTTTTACTGCCATATTATTTTACTGTTTACAATTATACATTTAAAAATCCCTACCCATAAGACATGAGTATTCATGTGGCAAAAGTACAAAAAAAAACTGATATTTACACGCCAATATTGAGTTTTTTTGTTTGATATAGCAAATTTATGCAACTTTTAGCAAAATATCAAGCATTTAGAAGTCATTCTGGCTTTCATATTTGCATTTGTGAACTTGACGATGAGTCTTTCTTTGGCAAGCGTCATCGTTCTTGGACACTTTGCTGCAAAGAACCGAAAAGTTCGACAATCTGACGCAAACGGATGTTTTTTATGGAACGAACTTAATACTCGAAAAAAAACTGTAGCAGTTTTGGATCGAAAACTGTAGCAGTTTTCATGTTAAAACTGTAGCAGTTTTCTTACGGCCACTTCGTTTGTTGCCAGAAACACGAAAGAACCTTTCTTCAAATTATACCGCAAAACCACCAGACAACTAATTCACCACATTGATTGGGTGACCTTCAATGTAGCATCGTATGTTGTCCTTCATTATCTGCATCAAACGCTGACGAGCTTCAATACTTGCCCAGGCTATATGTGGAGTAAGGTATGTGTTTGGTGCATGGAGCAGTGGATTGTCAGCAGCTGGAGGCTCCACTGACAGTACGTCGGCAGCAAAGGCACTGAGCCAACCTGAGTGGAGTGCATCGGCAACAGCCTGTTCGTCAATGAGTGGTCCGCGACCGGTATTGATGAGGATTGCTCCTTGTTTTATCTTTTTTATGGAGTCGGCATTTATTACGTGCTCTGTCGCCGGTGTCAACGGACAATGAAGGCTTATGACATCTGATTCTGCGAGGAGTTTTTCGATGTCAGCTTTAATGACATAACTTGGCAAGGACTCTTGGTCGCGATGGGTTGTGGCAATAATTTTCATGCCGAAACTATGGGCTATGGACGCGACCTTTGTGCCGATGTTGCCCATTCCGACGATGCCGAATGTTTTTCCTGCAATCTCGTGGGTGACAAAATCGGCATAGCAGAAGTCGGGGCTACTGCTCCAACGGCCTTTGCGGTTTTCGTCGGCATAGTGCTGCACACGGTTGGTAATGTTTAGCAGCATAGCGAAAACCATCTGTGCTACGCTGTCGGTAGAATAAGAAGGGATGTTGGTCACTGTGATGCCCAAGTCGCGAGCAGCCTGGCAATCGACCACGTTATATCCCGTAGCAGCGACTGCGATGAGTTTCAGCGTCGGCACTTGCAACATTATATTTCTGTCGAAAATAACCTTATTTGTTATTGCGATATCTGCGCCTTTGAGTCGAGCCACGGTGTTATCGGGTTCGTCGTGGTCGTAGATTACGACTTCGCCAAAGCATTCGAGGTCGCGCCATGAGAGTTCTCCGACTCTTGCGACGGCATAGCCGTCAAGTACTACTATTTTCATTCTGTTTTATTTTTTTAGGTTTTATATTGTGTATCTATGATATACCCAGCGGCAAACTAACCATTACTATACAACTTACAACACTTAGTCTTTCCAAAATTTCGATGTAATGTTAACAAAACTACCATTGGGCTGACGTTTCAGCAAACGTTGATTTGTTGTCCGACTGTCCAGAGCACCAAGATGTTCGATGTAAGGACCAACCTTGATGTAGTCAAATACTTGTTTGTCGATATACTGAGGTACGTATTGCCTACCACTATACCATGCCACTTTATAGGCAGGGAAAGTTTTATGAATGAAGTTAGCCAAATCCTCTACAGACTTAGGTTCGGCATCTCCACCCATTAGGCAGATGCAAGTAAAGTCGTTGCCATATTCAGCAATGAAACTCGAAATTGCATTTTCATCGAGAGGTTCACCCTCATCGCGCCAAAGATATGCGCTATGACACCCAGGACAATGACATGGGCAATTCGATATATTTATCGAAAGCGTTGTCTCGTCAGGTATCTCCTGGAACACTATTCCGTATGAAGCGTATTTCATTGTTTACTATTTACGGTTGTTGGTTATCGGTTGTGAGTTGTTGGTTGATGACCTAAAAACCATTTACCTTCACTCGACACACTTCACGTTCCTCATCATTGGGCATCACGCGACAGATTCTGATGCAGACGGTTTCATCTGTCTGATGGTCTGAATAAAACCGCAACTTGTCACCATGATAACTTTCGGCAACGTACGCTACCTCGATACGTCGTATCGTATGGGCCTTGTGCCATTCAAGAGGAAAAAGGTTCAGCACATGTTCTATGTACCGCACACTGTTCGTATGTCCGTTGATGTCAATGTCTGAATAAGTTACAATAACCTCGCCAACCAGATGTGCACCTTTTTCGTCCATACCTACACGCGATGGAGAGTCGATAGGCACCGTACATTCGGATGCGACATAGTTTGCCATGCAACCATCGTTCACAGAAAGGATGTTTGTAGGTTGTCTGCTGTCAATATCAATCATTGCCCACACGCTTGAGCCATAACCGAACACTTTTCCTTTTTCATCCTCGATGGACCAATTACGTCGGGTGAAAAACTTCATTGCACTTTCTACCCACGTTGAAATACACAGTTTGTCGTACATGACAGGATATTCGTTCAACTCAATCACAAATCGAGACAGCACCCATGCCTTGTTTTGTTCCATCAAGTCATTATAACCAAATCCTCTTTCTGCAGCATGGAAATCTGCTGCATTCAACATATAATTTCCCAGATTTGACAACATTATATGCCCCGAAAAATCACATTTGAATGGTTCGACAATAAACTTGAATGTTCCCTTTTTTTCCATATTTCACTCTGTCACGTTTTAACTCAAACAAACATCGCAGATGCCACAATCACCATCGGTTTTTTCGCCAAAATAGTTTAGCAATATACGCGAACGACATGTATCATCGTTTGTCTGATATTCAATAATTGCATTTATTCTGTTTTCATAATCCTTTTTACGATCATCATAAACCTCGTCAGACAAAATAACATCTCCAGTATCAACCCTGTCGCGCGCGTATATTATATATGGTGTCGATCGTTTTGGTATATATGACGCGACGTTTATCCTATCAAGGTATTTCAGCATGAAATAGACCTGATGTTCCTGCAGCCCAAGATGATGCGCTATCATTGACTCCTCGATAAACTTGTACTCGCTGAAAAGTCCTGGGTAGTTTCGGAGCATATACATTATCATCTCGTTGCATTTATCTGATTCTGTGTCGAGTTGGTATAGTTGCTCCCTTACCACCTTGAAGCAAAAGCGTGACATTTTGTTGAAGTCCAACTCATAGGAGATATAGCCAGCGCGTTGTAGTATCATCAATGAGGATTCAACCACAGTAGGAAAATGATGAAACACCTTACAGAACTTCTCTACATCAAATTCATGTATGCATCCCTCACCGTCGTCAACTGCAATCTGATAATATGACGCGATATGTTCATAGACTTTGCGAATATAGTCTTTTTCTGGAAAAGATTCCATTACGCGTCTCCTCAGTTTATTCACGTCGTTTCCGTTATGCAGCATCACGGCGTATGCTTTCTTTCCGTCACGCCCAGCCCTGCCTGCTTCCTGGAAATATGCCTCGATGGAATCTGGCGAATCATAGTGTATGACTATACGGACATCGGGTTTGTCTATCCCCATGCCAAAGGCATTGGTGGCGACTATGATACGCACTTCATCATTCGCCCACTGCCGTTGCCGCATATCTTTTTCCAAATCATCAAGTCCAGCATGATAACCCACAGCACTAAACCCAGCCTTCTTCAGTTCCTCTGAAATTTCATACGTTCGTTTTCTTGCCCTGACATAAACTATTGCAGAACCTTGCACGCTGTTCAATATATGTATTAGTTGCGCTAATTTATCTTGGGCATTACGCACAACGTATGACAGATTCTTGCGCTCGAAACTCATGCTGAAGACATTCTTTTCCCTGAAACTAAGTTTTGCTTGAATGTCTTTCACCACCTTTGGCGTTGCTGTTGCCGTCAAAGCAAGAACAGGAGCATTGGGGAGCAGTTCTCTGATCTTTGCAATCTGCAAATACGACGGGCGAAAATCATAACCCCATTGACAAATGCAATGTGCCTCGTCAACCGTAATAAAACTTATATCTATATGGGCAAGCTTGGCAAGGAATAATTCTGACGATAGTCGTTCTGGCGAGACATACAGTATCTTTACCCCTCCATAGATGGCATCATCAAGCACTTGCACAACCCTTTCATGTGACATTCCACTGTATATAGCCTTTGCCGAAATACCACGTCGATACAAGTTGTTCACTTGGTCTTTCATCAAGGCAATAAGGGGTGTGATTACAAGGCAAACGCCATCCATCGACATTGCTGGAACCTGAAATGTTATTGATTTGCCTCCACCGGTAGGCATGAGTCCAAGAGTGTCCTTGCCCTCGCTGATACTTTCTATTATCTGTCGTTGGATGCCACGAAAATCTTCATAGCCCCAATATCGCTTGAGAATCTCCTGAAACCTGTCCATAAAGAACTCTTATTCTTTCTCCGACGGACGAATATCAATAATCTGCAGTTGTGTCTCGTTTCGCTTATAGGTATTTTCCTCTATCGTATATACAATGTCGAAACTGCTCTTCGACTTGATATAACGTGCCTGCTGACTTTGACCGAAAGCGATACCATTCATCACGTTGCTCGACTTTGAATCTATCAATTCCAGTTTTATGTGTTCTTGCTCGCGCCCTACAACCTTGCTCGTTCCATAATCAAACACATGACAGGTGCAGAAATTTGGTTTCTCGTTCATCGGACCAAATGGTTCGAAACGCTTTATGTCGCTACGCAATTTGCCCGTTATATCCTTGAAGTCTATCATGGCTTCGATGTCCAATATCGCCTCTTTCTGCTCGGGCAGGAGGTGCTCGTCAACGTATGCACAAAACCGATGGCGGAACTCCTGAAAGTTCTCAAGCTTTACCGTAAGACCAGCGGCATATATATGACCTCCAAAGTTTTCAAGCAAATCCCTGCAACTTTCTATTGCCTTGTATATGTCAAAACCTGAAACGCTGCGTGCACTGCCTGTAGCGTACTCGCCATCACTCGTGAAGACAATGGTTGGGCGCATATATATTTCCGACAACCTGGATGCAACGATTCCCACTACTCCCTTAGTCCAGTTTTCCTCGTATAGCACAAGCGAATTCAGGTTATCGTGGTACTTGTCGGAAAGTCTTGCAACAATCTCGTTTGCCTCTTCTGTCATCTGCTTGTCTATGTCGCGACGCTGCTCGTTGTATTCATTCACATTATTTGCCATCTCAAGTGCCTTATCAAAGTTTCTCTCAATGAGCAAATCTATTGTTTGCCTTGCGCTCTGTACACGGCCCGATGCGTTGATACGTGGTCCTATGCGGAAAGTGATGTCACCTATATTCAGTTCTCTGTCCTTCAACCCGCAGATTTCAATGATGGCTTTCAAGCCTGTGCTTGGATTGTTGTTCAACTGTCGCAAACCGTGATATGCCAAGATTCTATTCTCCTCTACAATCGGTACAATGTCAGTCACGATGCTCAGAGCACAGAAATCTAACAAAGGAATAAGTTTGCTGAAAGGAATGCCATTACTCTTGGCAAAACCTTGCATCAACTTAAACCCTACACCGCACCCACATAAGTGCTCAAAAGGATAGGTATTGTCTTTGCGCTTTGGATTGAGAATTGCCACTGCATCTGGCAATTCTTCGTCAGGCACATGATGGTCACAGATTATAAAGTCTATGCCCAACTCCTTGGCGCGGGCTATCTGCTTGTTTGCCTTAATGCCGCAATCAAGGATAATGATAAGTTTCACACTTGTTTCTTGTGCATATTCCAAAGCCTTGTCGCTTACGCCGTAGCCCTCTTCATACCTATCGGGTACATAGTAATCAATGTTGGAATAGAACTGCAATAGAAACTTATACACCAAAGCTACTGCCGTGCATCCATCTACATCGTAGTCTCCGTAAACCAGTATTCGCTCTTTTCTTCCCAAAGCTGCGTTTAACCTATCTACAGCGACATCCATATCTTTCATCAAGAATGGGTCGTGAAGGTCTGTCAATTGTGGGCGGAAAAATCGCCTTGCTGCCTCTGGAGTAGTAACACCTCGCTTTATCAGCATCCTGCCGATGACAGGACTTTTGCCTATCGCCGATCCAAGTTCCTCAGCTGCCAGCGTTTCGTTTGATGTAGGTGGTACGTAATTCCATTTCAAATGCATTTATATCGTTATTTTATCTTACTTCTACGGCAAGCAAAGCAACCGCATTTTTTGATAGCAGTAGCTTGAATTGGGTACTATTAATCCAATTTGGGCATAAAGGTACAAATTATATTTGAATCGACAATGAAAGTCCACTATTTTTTAACAAACATTCATTATTTCCTGTCACGAAGTTTTTTCAACTTACTTACATGCTTTATTGCGAATTGCTTCCTTTCATCAGGCAAGGATACATTCATCTTGACGTTTTCCAATTTGATATTCTTTGCATATTCTATTGTCATCCCCCATGCCGCCTGAATGCCATGAGCCGATGGCTCTGGGTATTTGTTGTCGTGCTTGAGAAAGAAGTGGTTTGCTCCTATCTGCTTACGATAGTCTTCCTTAGTCAAACCACCCCGATACTGTATGTCTATGTCGCGCAGTGTGACATTGCAGATGGGCTGATCCTTCAATCCCAGTATCAGGCATCCATACCGGCAATCAGCATCTACCACTTTTACGTTACTGATACAAATGCCGTCAATTGATGAACATGGAAGAGTGTCAGGACCACGCATGCGGTCGTCGAGGCGTATATAAATAGGTGAATTGCAGATGTCGCGCATCGTTATGTTGCTTGCGTTTACGTTCTTTATTGCTGCCCCATCGACTGTCTCAATGGCTAATCCACGGCAATGTGTAAACTTACAATTCCTGATAGTGATGTTATAAAAGCCACCATTGCTTTCTGTTCCTAACTTTATTCTTCCTGTAGGTCCATCCTGGTCGGGCACTATTGTCACTTTAGTTCCGTATGTCCCATCCATCAAGGTGCCAATATCATAGCCACTAACCTCACAATCTTCTATCAGTACATTCTCCGTTGGTTTTGCCCATCCAAGTGCATAGGAACACTTCAACACAATGGCATCATCATTTTGTGTATTGACTTTGCAACGACGGACTACAACATCCTTGCAGCAGTCTATGTCAAATCCGTCGCGGTTAGTGTCGGCAGTTACATCTTCTATCAGCAAATTATCAACACCAGTCAGCAACATTGCGAAATGCCCACACGACAAAAACTTCACGCCACGCACGGAAACATTGTTGCAATCTTTCATTGCCAATGCCTTATTGGCAACGCATACTTTGCTATTTCTATGGATTGATTGTCCTCTTGTCAGTACGCCAGTACCGTCAATGATGCCGTCACCTTCAATGGTAACATTACTTAATCCTATACCCCACATCAATGAATTCTGCCAATGACTATGACCAAAGTCTTGATAGGTCGAGGTGTTTGGCTCTGGCAGGTCGTAATAGGTTGAGTCGGTCACGGGTGCAGCTTTTATGACGGATCCACTCTCCATACGTATTGTGACATTTGACATGAGATGAACGGAATACGTCAGATACTCTCCTTTAGGGAACGTAACCACTCCCCCACCATTTTCATGCGCCTTTAGTATGGCAGCATTTATTGCCTCGGTGTCGTTGTGCTTACCGTCTCCCTTTGCGCCAAAATCAATGACACAAAGAGCCATGCTGTTCATCACGGACAAAAAGAGGACTGCAACAAAGGACAATGGTTTCTTCATTTTTCAATGATATTTAGTGAATACGGTTTCAATGTTATCACGTTTCCGGACAGATTGTCTGTAGTTGGTTCAACATGCTGATCGTTGATATTTCCCGAAAACGACATGCACTTTGCATTGCTGAGTGCCTCATCGAGCGTAATCTCCACTTCAACTGGCAATGCATTCACAACTTTCACATATTGTTTCCCTGTCCTTGTCTGTCTGACTACAGACGAAACGATGCGGTACTTCAAGCTGTCGGCAACGTCAATTTTATTTTCTACATACTCGTCTCCCGATGCTATTGAGAACATTCTTTGGGTTTCATAACTCGGAGTGACACGTACTGTCCTATTGTTGAAATAGATTAGGTCGGGGTTCCAATTGTTGTGACCATCCTTGGCAAGCAGCGGTGCATAGCTCGTCATGGCAACGACGTCGCCGTTGCGCTCTACGTTGCAGAGGTGAATAGCCTCGGCAAGTGCAGTCTCCACATTACTTCGCTTTACATTTGTTGAGGCAGCATATTCGCCAAGATACACCTTGGGCATAGTGCGGTCGTAGGCATCGTAGTAGTCTTGATTGTGCATAAACCACCCTGTAGATTCATAGTAATGCTCGTCAATGAGCGAGAACAGATGATGATTCTCCTTTGCGATTTTCCATCCCCATTCGTAGTCGCTGCTACCCTTATGGAAAGGACCGGCAGTGCCACAGATTTGTATTTCGGGGTGCTTCTCGTGAATTGCATTAGCAATCATCAGGTATCTTTCGGTAAAGACATCTGAGACGAGGTCCTCGTTGCCTATACCTATGTATTTCAGATGGAACGGTTGTGGATGTCCAGCGTCGGCACGCATCTTTGCCCATTTGTTAGTTGAGGCGTCGGCATTAGCCCAGTCAATCAAGTCGAGCAAATCCTGGATGTATTCGCCCATCCTGTCAATAGGGATGCCACCCTGCTGTCCTGCCATACCCATTGCGTTGGCACGCGAGTTCTGGCACGGCACTCCTGCAGCCAGGACAGGGAGTGGTTCGGCACCGATGTCCTCGCAGAACTGGAAATACTCGTAGAACCCCAGTCCTCGGGTTTGATGATATCGCCAGATGTTTGGTGCACCCTTGCGGTCTTTAAGTGGTCCAATGGTCTCTTTCCAATTATAGATATTGTCAAGTCCATCGCCATGAGTCATACATCCGCCAGGAAATCTCATGAACTTCGGATGCAGATCGGCTATCACTTGTGCCAGATCTTTTCTCAGTCCGTGGCCATGGAATGTGTTTTGAGGGAAGAGCGAGATAATGTCGAGGGAACAGCCCCCTTTGGGGAGCAGGGAGGAGGCTTGATATATATGCAACTCTGCTTTGTCGGCGTTTTCTTTAGCAGTCAGCACGGCTTTGTACTCACGCCAAGCGTTGCCCTTCACCTTTATCACTGTTGAGGCGAGCAGCGTTCCGTTCTCAACAAGTTCGACTTTCAGTTTTGTCTTTTTTGCTTTTGCCCAAAGCGAGAGGTTGTATTTCTCGCCCTTGTCGAGGCGGATGCCATCCCAGCCATAGTTTTTCAGCGTGTCGCCTGACAGTATAATATAATATGGTGTGTTCTCGGTCAATGGGTTTTCACTGGAAATTTTGCCCACATTGTTCCATCCATACTGATGGTCCCATTCGCGGATATGCGAAAGGTCTGCCTTGGAATACTCAAAGTCGCGGTTTTGTATAAGTTCGCCATACAGTCCACCATCGGCAGCATAACTAATATCCTCGAAGAAGATACCTATGAGTTTGTCGCTTATCTTCTTTGATTTGTCGGATATGTGTAGCCGTGCTTTCACTTTTCCCAATCCTGCAAACCGTTTGACGTCGTCCTCCATGCGCTCTGAGTTACGACGGTTCTCTATGCCGATGGAGTCGAAATGATGTTTCATCCTCTCAACCACGGCATCATCGACGTTCCACGCCTGTCCTTTCTGGCGGTTGCCATTGACATTTCCGATGACAAAATCGCCATTGTTCCACTTCGCGTTTGCATTCACTTCCTGCCTGCCGTAAGGAAAAGCGCCCATAGGATAGTCCTGTGGTTTCCAATGCAAGAGGTCGCGGCTTTGCGTCACGCCATAGCAAGGCGATGACGTGTCGAGCCGGAATGTCAGTCGCCATAATCCGTCACCGTATGTTAGATATGGGTCGTGCATACGTTTTCCTGGTCCCCACTGCCCATAGTCTGACGACACGACAGTACCGCCGACGGTTGTCAGACTATCAAGATTGTTGCCATACGCCACGCGAAGACCTCGGTCGTCGGTGGCAAATGTGAATAAGATTGTTAGTAATAGGTTTAGCATTTCTTTAGTTTTTTTTTCGAGAACTCGGGATTTCGAAATTTCGAGAACTCAAGGATTAATTAAAATTCAACAAGTATGCGGAAGACTTGTGCTGGGTTTGCTGCCCATGTTTCAAGTGTCTGCTGTGCTTGTTCTGGTTTTACAACAGCGGATATAAACTTCTCCACAGGTGGGTTGCCATTCTGCATGTAGCGTATTACGGCACGGAAATCATTCGGCGTTGCGTTGCGCGAACCACGGATGTCGAGTTCTTTCTGCACGAAATACTTTGTAGTGAACTGCACATCCTGCTTTGCATAGCCAATACATACCACACGGCCCGTGAAACCTACAATGTCGATAGCCGAACGATAAGTCACCGGACTACCCACTGCCTCGATAACGACATCTGCGCCATAACCTTCTGTGTATTCCATGACCTTTGCCAAGAGGTCTTCTTCCTTTGAATTGATGCCATACGTTGCGCCTAAATCCTTTGCCAACTGTAGTTTTTCAGGACTCAAGTCAACGGCAATGACCATCGCTCCACGCTGTACGCTGCGAACGATAGCACCCAGTCCGACCATGCCGCAACCAAATACGACAACGATGTCAGTGTCTGAGACCTGACCGCGTGCAACGGCATGGAAGCCTACGCTCATTGGTTCGATTATGGCACAGTTGCGTGCTGTTACGCCAGATACAGGTATTATCTTCTCCCATGGCAGGGCAATATAGTCGCACATTGCTCCATTGCGCTGAACGCCAAGCGTCTGATTATGTTCGCAGGCATTGTATCTGCCGTTGCGACACGCAGCACAATGTCCGCAGTTGGAATAAGGATTAACAGTGACAACCATTCCTTCTTTTATTGTATCGGGAACATCATCGCCCACTGCCTCGACGGTTGCACCAATCTCATGCCCAGGTATTACTGGCTTCAATGCCATGGTGTTACGACCGAGGAATGTGTTCAGATCACTGCCACAGAACCCTACATAGTTGAGGCGTAGCAGCACTTCGCCAGCCTTTACCTCAGGCTTTTGCAGCTCAACAAGAGCCACTTTCTTTTCATCTACAATCTGTATTGCTTTCATTTTTTTCTTTTTTTAATTAATGTGTTTTACTTATAGTTTTTCTTTGTGTTTGGATATCCTGCTGCAATTATCAATTCTTTAAGATAAAAAAGTTCCTTATTCGCTCATATTTTTTATTTTTTTAACACGAATTATATCTTTAAAGCCATAGAAGTTCTCCGCATTTCGACCAAGGAACAATGCTTTATCCCCGTCAGACATATCTGCAGACTTGATGATAAAGTCGTATGACATCTTGTAGGTTATCGCTGTTATTGTACGTGGATAATCCGATCCCCACATCAGTTTTTCCATTCCTACCATGTCAGCAGCTTCCTTAATGCTGCGCACTGCCGACGGATAAGGATAGTATTCGCTGTTGTAAAGCCATGTGATGCCACCGCTTTCCACCATCACGTTCTTATGTCGTGCAAGCATAATCTGGCGTTTCCAATTCGGAGTTGTAACCATTCCAAAGTGTCCTATCGCCACTTTCAAGTCAGGACATTCGGTGAGAACCTCGTCAAACTGTGCTATCTGCTTCTCGTCGTCGGCAAGGCACATGTCGAGAATCTTCCCTTCACGCTCAAGGCGTTTGAACGTTGCCATCATCTCATCGGAGTTCAGCGGTGTCGTAATCCTATGCCCTGGCATGGCGTAGGCATCGAAAAGCAAAGGCGCATTGACATCAAAGGCACCCGTCATCAACCCACAGCAGAGAAAACGATCAGGGTACTGCCCCTGCACTTTCAACAGATATTCGTCCTGATTGCCGTCAATAACTTCCTGTACAACGACGGCTGCCGACACGCACGCGTAATCCATATTACTGAGGAACACCTCGGCAGTGTTGCGTCCGTCAATCATAAACGGTGGCAGCATCTGCACTTCCTCGCCGAAAAACATGCTTCGACTGGCGTTGCCCTGAAGCGAATAAATCGGCTGACCGTCAACTACAGTGTCCTGCTTTTCCCACAAATGGGCATGTGCATCAATGATTATGAGTTCTTCCTTTTTCATTGTTTCTTGCCTTATTTCCTTATTATATATTCTATGAAGTCGCGCACAGCACCGTGTCCGCCATCGTGTGACGCAACGAAATCTACAGCATCCTTTACCTCACTTGCTGCATCTGAAGGGCATCCCGCAACACCACCAGCAGACTTTACGGCACTTATACATGCCATATCGTTCAGGTCATCGCCCATGTAGGCACATTCGGAAAGTTCGCCTCCTTGCTTTGAAAGGAACTTCTGCAGCGTTTCAAGTTTGTCTTTTACATCCTGAAAACGATGTTTTATCTTTAGTTCCTTACAACGTTCTGTTACAATTTCTGACCACCGACCAGTGATTACGACAGGCGTAATGCCATGTTCCGGCAGCATCATCGCAATGCCGTAGCCATCTTTTATATTGAACGCTTTCATCATTTCGCCATCTGCGCCCATGTATATCATGCCGTCGGTTAGCGTTCCATCTACATCTAAAATCAAATATCTTATCATATACAAGTGAAACTTTCTATCAATCCAACTACATTCCTTTCGCTGTCAACAACTATCAGCATGTGTATTTGATGCTTCAACATTATGGCTGCAGCTACGTTCAGCGAGGCATCATCGCGCACGGTCTTGGGACTTGTACTCATTATGTCGCGCACCTTCAATGCAAAGAATTTGTCTTTTTTACTCTGCATTGCACGGCGGACATCACCGTCGGTGACTATTCCCATCAATTTTCCATCGGCATCAAGTACGACGGCAGTTCCCATTTTCTTGTCGGAAATCTCTATTATAGTATCACTTACCTTGTCGTCGGGTAATACTATTGGTAGGCCATCCTTTACCATCACATCTCTTACCTTCGACAGCAATTGCTTACCAAGTCGTCCTCCTGGATGGAATTGGGCAAAGTCTTCGGCCTTGAACCCCCTGACATATTCCAATGCTGCTGCGAGCGCATCGCCCATAGCAAGCGTTGCAGTGGTCGATGCCGTTGGTGCCAGATTCAATGGATCTGCTTCGTTTTCAACGGATATATCAAGGTGACAGACCGAATAGCGTGCCAGCAATGAGTCTGTGTTACCCGAGATGCCTATAATAGGAATGTTCCTGTTGATAAGCAAAGGTATGAAGCGCAGCAGTTCATCTGTATTGCCACTATAGCTTATAGCAACGACAACATCCTCAGGTTTGAACATGCCCAAATCACCGTGGTAGGCATCAAGAGGATTGACAAAGAACGAGGGCGTGCCAGTACTTGCGAGAGTTGCTGCTATTTTTGCACCAATATGCCCCGATTTGCCTACTCCGGTGACAATAATCCTGCCACGACAACTATGGATAAGTTCAACTGCCTTTACGAAGTTATCGCCTATACGGGGTATGAGGTTGAGTATTGCACTCGCCTCATCCTGCAGACATTTTATGGCTATTTCTTTTATATTCATATCAGAGATGCTATTACGCCTTCCAAATCTTTCAGGAAAAGCATATTTGGTCCGTCGCTCTTTGCTTGGTCTGGATTAGGGTGAACCTCGAAAAAGTATCCGTTGGCACCGAATGCTTTTGCTGCCAATGCCATTGATGGCACGTATTCCCGATTGCCTCCAGTGCTGCCCGAGGCTGCTCCAGGACGTTGTACCGAGTGTGTGCAGTCCATGATTACAGTGTCGGTGAACTGCTTCATATCTGGTATATTACGGAAATCAACCACAAGGTTATTATATCCATAAACGTTTCCGCGCTCGGTGAGCCACACTTCATTGCCGCCCGATTCACGGACTTTCTGAACTGGATACTCCATATCGGCACCGCTGAGAAACTGTGCTTTCTTTATGTTGACAGTCTTTCCTGTCTTAGCCGCAGCTACCAGAAGGTCGGTCTGACGGCACAGGAATGCAGGGATTTGCAGCACATCGACAACTTCACCAGCGGCTTCTGCCTGATAAGCCTCATGTACATCAGTAAGCAGTCGAAGCCCATACTTGTCCTTTACGTCGGCAAGCATCTGCAGTCCCCGCTGCATTCCTGGACCGCGATATGACTTTATCGATGTGCGGTTGGCTTTATCAAACGAGGCTTTGAAGATGATGTCAATGCCAAATCGTTTGTTGAGGCGCACTAATTCCCGCGCCACAATGTCGAGCAATTCGGCACTTTCGATGACGCATGGTCCTGCTATGAATTTTTCCATCTTACTCTCATCTGGTCGCCGATGATGGCTTGGACTTCGTTGACCAAATCCCAATCTATCGGTGAATTGGCATAATCTACGTTCTTCCTGACGTTGTCTGGGTTGGCAGACGAGAACAATGTCGTGGCAATTCGTGGGCTACTGATAGAATACTGAATTGCAAGTTTTTCGATAGGATAGCCTTTCTCTTCGCAATACTGTGCTGCCTTGGTGCATGCATCCTTCAATGCCTGTGGTGCAGGATGCCAGTCAGGTGTGCCGCGAGATGACAGCAAACCCATGCTGAGAGGCGATGCATTGATGATGCCCACGTTGTTTGCCTCGAAGAAATCGAAGTATTCGTTGAGCAACTCGTCGTTAAGCGAGTAGTGGCAGAAGCATAGCGTTGACTCTACTGTCCCTGCCGGAACATGCTCAATGACCCACTTGATGTTCTCTGGCTGCAGGTCGGTAATGCCTACATGAGACACGATACCCTTTTCCTTCAGCTCTACGAGTGCAGGAAGTGTCTCGTCAACAACCTTCTGCAGACCGCCAGGGAGTTCCGACTGAAACTCTATGTCGTGTACGTTTATCAGGTCGATATGGTCGATGTTTAGGCGTTCCATGCTCTCATAGACGCTATCGGTGACACGCTTTGCGCTGTAATCCCATGTGTTTACACCGTCCTTGCCATAGCGGCCGACCTTTGTCGAGAGATAGTATTTGTCGCGTGGTATCTGCTTCAGCGCCTTGCCGAGCACCGTCTCAGCCTTATAATGTCCATAATACGGCGACACATCGATGAAGTTCATACCTGTTTCGATGGCAGTAAACACTGCCTCAATGGCTCTATCTTCCTTTACGCTATGGAAGACACCGCCCAGTGAAGATGCACCGAAACTCAGTTCCGACACCTTCATACCCGTTTTTCCAATCTCGTTGTATTTCATATTCCTTATTTATATAATTAAAGTCACTGCAAAGATAATTATTTTTTTTATTGTATGCAACAAACACGGTACATTATTTCTTAACAACTACAAAAATGGCCCACTTGCTTCAAAAACATATTACCAATAAGAGCAAAATACATTTCATCCCCCCTTGGAGGGAGTGAGGGGGGCTCCTTCATTTTTTTTCTTTTATATGATTACGCAGGACTTTACGAACAAACCTCTGAATTGTTAAATTTTGAACAGATTTTAACAACAGTTAAATTATCTTTAACTTGTTAATATCTGTTACATGGCAACAGAACTTCACTTCGGCGACAAACTTTGACGTCAGAGGGATAAAATGAACGTGCGAGATGATGGGAACGGCAGAATTTTCCGACACCCACGACAGAATATGCTACAGGCAAGGTTTTTTACAAGGCAAAACGAACGGTCGGGAAATTTCAATCGTTCGCTTGAAGTTTTGAAAAGTTGTACAACTTTTGTGCGAAAGTTGTACAACTTTCAAGTGAATGTTGTACAACTTTTCAATGAGCATTTCGCTCAAGTCTCGAAAGTCATGCGTTCGCACGACAAGAAACAAGCTTTCGCACAGAACAACGAAAGCGCAGAATATTTTGTTAAAAATGCGTAAAAACTGAGACTTTTACACATGAAAATGCTGATACTTCGCGTGCGCCTACACGCGCGCAATATTTTAATAAGGTGGTGCGATTTGTTAAAAAACCGACTGATTTTACCTACATTTCCGCAAAAAAGACCAAGAACGTTTACGATAGTTAAAGTTTGCAAAAAAACACCCTTTTCATCAACATTACAATAAAAGATTTGCACAGTTCAGGAAAATGTCGTAAATTTGCACCACTCTTTATATGTACGTATATACACGCGCACGAAGAAAAGGAGATTAACACATAATTCACGAAACAAGATATATTTTTAACTAACAACAATTTTTAATTTAATTTTTTACAACATGAAAAAGAAAATTTTTAACTTACTGATGATGGCAGTGATTTTCGCTGCATCATCCAGCGTGTTTGTTTCTTGTAAGGACAATGTTTCCGACGAGACCTTAGAACAACACAAAATGATTGCTGACAACCTCAAGCAACTGCTCGACCAGCAGGAACAGGCTTTGCAGCAGGAATTGAACGCACTCAAGATCCAGCAGGCTAATTGCAAGACTAATTGCCAAGCTGCAATGAATGACCTTGCAAAGAAGATCCAGGCATTGCAGAATGCTGACGAGAAGTATGCAAACGACATTGAGTGGCTTAAGAAGCATGACGAAGCTGCTGCTAAAGAAAGAGAAGCAATCAGAAAGGAAGCTGAAGGCTTGAAGAATCAGATTGCATCACTTAGACAGGAATCTGAAAGCCTGAAGAAGCAGATTGAATACCTCAAGGCACAGGATGCTGCATTCCAGACTGCTATCAGCGACATCAAGTCAACACTTACAAATCTCCAGACAAGCATCAACAACAACAAGCAGGACATCCAGACTTTGTTCAGCCTCCACAATTCATTGTGCCAGACTGTTGACAACGTTAAGAACCTCGCTCAGGCAGCAATGGACCTTGCTAACGATGCTTACAACCTTGCTTTCCAAACAAACGGTATTGCTACTGAAGCAAAGCAGATTGCTGAAAAGAACAAGCAGGACATCGCTAACCTGGTCACGAACATCACAAACATTACAAACCAGATTACTACCATTGAAACTAACATCTCAAACCTTCAGGACAGCGTTTCTCAGGTATGGGCAAAAGCAGAGAGTGCTTACGACCTCGCAGTGGCTAACAAGAAGGTATTGGATACAATCCAGATTAAGTTTGCTGACTACTACACAATCCATCAGATTGACTCAATGAATGAAATAATCGATGCAAACATCGCAGCAACAAAGAAGGTAGCTGAGCACGCTGACTCATTGGCAGGAGAAGCATGGGCACTTGCAGAGCAGGCTAACAACAAGGCTATCGACGCTTACACACATGCTGATGATGCATTGAATAAGGCTCTCATCGCTTCTGACTCTGCACAGCTTGCATTCAACAAGGCTTCTGAGGCATACGATTCAGCTATCGTAGCAAAGACTCAGGCTATCCTCGCTGAGGCAAAGGCAGCGACAGCACAGGAGACAGCAGAACTTGCTAAGTCAGCAGCTGAAGCAGCACAGAGCACAGCCGATACAGCTAAGGAAAATGCACAGAAGGCACAGGAAGCAGCTGACAAGGCTAAGGAAGATGCTCAGAAGGCACAGGAAACAGCTGACAAGGCTAAGGAAAATGCTCAGAAGGCACAGGAAGCAGCTGACAAGGCTAAGGAAGATGCTCAGAAGGCACAGGAAACAGCTGACAAGGCTAAGGAA
>JAKSIZ010000010.1 GCA_024398515.1 Bacteroidaceae bacterium
GTTGTACAACTTTCAGATGAAAGTTGTACAACTTTTTTTCGACTTAAGCGTTCGTCCCAATCAACCTTATCGCACAAGGTGCGAAAAAAAGATAAAAAGTTTTGTATTGTCTTCGATTTGCATTACCTTTGCAAAGCGAACGACTAAAGAAAAGATGATATTCAAACGACGACATAACGACAAAGGTGTGCCAGGGCTGAATACGGCTTCGCTGCCCGACCTGATATTCACCGTACTGTTCTTCTTCATGATTGTCACCAACATGCGGCACGATGAAGTAAAGGTGCAATACGTGGAACCCGACGGCAAGCAACTCACGAAACTCGAAAACAAATCGACAGCCACATACATCTACATCGGTCGGATGCAAGGCTCAAACGACGGCGATTATCAAGTTCAGGTTGACAATCAGCTCATGCCAGCCAATCATGTGTATTTATATGTAAAGAAGAAAAAGTCGAAACTCGACCCCGAAAGCAGCAAGCGAATGGTAGTAAACATCAAGGCCGACAAGCAAGTGCCGATGCAACTTGTGAAGCAAGTGAAGGAACAACTCAAGCGTGCCGACGCATTATTAGTGCATTATTCAGCCAATGAAAAGGATTAAAGTCATCACCGGAGGTATCGGCAGCGGCAAGAGTTACGTCTGCAACCTGCTGCGCAAGCGTGGCATCGAGGTCTATGACTGCGATGCTGCAGCCAAACGCATCATGCGTGAGAACCAAGATGTGCGTCGAAAACTCACGGCACTAATAGGCGAAGATGCCTATCAGAACGGAGAACTCAACAAGGCAGCAGTGGCAAAGTTCCTGCTCGAAAGCGACGGCAACACTGCTGCAATCAATGCTATAGTGCATCCAGCAGTGGCAGACGACTTCATGCAATCGAAGTATGAATGGATGGAATCGGCTATATATTTCGAAGCAGACTTTGGAAATCTCATAAGGCAGATGTACCCCCAGACCGAGAGACCGTATGTTGTTTGCGTCAGTTCACCGTTGAATGTACGCCTGCAAAGGGTGATGCAACGCGACGGAATAAGCCGCGAGAAGGCACTTGAGTGGATAAACAAGCAAATCTCGCAGGCAGAAAAGGAGGAACGCAGCGACTATGTAATAAAGAATTGAAGGTCGGAACCAAGCCTTTTTGCCGTTGGTTTGTCACAATTTACAGGCGACCACATACTTTTCCTTGAACCATTCTTCGTCGAAATAATCGGAAATCGGAGTTATTGTGAAGTTCAAATTAGGCATCACTGAATGTGCCTTAGCCACTTCTTCCTCAACATTTCCACCCTTCAGGCATATCAAAGTCTTGCACTTGGAGCGAACAATCTTCAGCAATTCACTGAGATCCATCACCGCTCTTGATACCGTAATGTCATACTTTTCCTTATCTTCCTGCGCACGAAGATGAGCATATTCACAGTTCTTCAGCCCTATGGCATTGCCAATAGCCTGTGCCACGCGAACCTTTTTGCCTATGCTGTCGATGAGTTTAAACCTGTAGTCAGGGTACATGATGGCCAACGGAATGCCTGGAAAACCGCCACCAGTGCCAAGGTCAAGCACCTTCAAGCCTGCCTTTTGCTGAGAAATCAGTGAGGCAATAGCCAGCGAATGCAGCACATGATGCTCGTAAAGGTTGTCAATATCCTTTCGGGAAACGACGTTTATCTTCCCGTTCCACTCGCGGTACAGTGCGTCCAAAGCCCTGATTTGCCCTTCCTGCACCTCATTCAAAGTAAAGTATTTCTGTATTATTTCAAACATAAAAGTTCCTTTCAACGTTCCTTTTCCAATGCAAAGGTAGTGTTTTATACTTAATAATACAAACATTTCATACAATTTTTGCACTCTCCAAGAAATAATGAATACGACAATTTAGGCATAAATATCAAAGAAAACATATAAATAATGTTAAGAACTATACAATATTATAGTAAAAGTAACTAAACTTGCATTGTAAAATAAATACGGATAGATTATGGGATTTTGGAAAACATTATTTGGAGGTGAGGAGGAAACACCAGAGCAGGAACAGCAACATCAGGCAGAACGCGACTTCGATGTACTGAAGACTGACGGACAGAAAGCAAGCAGATTAGGGCGTCATGAGTATGCTGTGGCATGTTTCACCAAGGCTCTTGAAATACACGATGACTTGGAAACTCGCGACTATTTGGCTCATGAGTATATTCGCATGGGGCAGTTCGACGAGGCGTTGGGCGAGATTAAAGTGCTGCAGGATGCCGAACCAGACAATGCTCAGATAGCATTGCTGCGTGCAAACGTGAAGTATATGCAGGAAGATTATGACGGAATGAAGGAGACATTGCTTCCATTTGCCAATGCAGAAACGACGTATGACGAATCTCACTTGATAAATTATTGGGTGGCTAAAGCTTTCATTGGGCTTGGCGAATTGGGGAAAGCAATTGATTATCTTACGAAGTCAATCAGTGATATGCCTGATTATTGGGATGCATACCTGCTGCGTGCGCAGACTTATCTGAAGAGTGGGGATGTGGATTTGGCTGAAAAGGATGCAAACTTCCTGCTTGCTCAGCTTGGCGAACAGGAGGAAACACTATTGATGCAAGCACGGATTGAGGTAAAGAAAGACAAACTTGACGATGCGCTTGCTATATATAATAAGGTGGTAGATGCAAATCCGTTCTCGGTAGAAGGCTTGCGTGAGCGCGGAATGCTAAAGAAGATGCTTGGCGACGAGGCTGGGGGAGAGGCTGACATTGCCGAGGCTGACGAAGTTAACGGCACAGGTGCGCAAGAAGATATTGAGGAAAAGACAAAGCAGATGTATAAAAATATCGACGCTTACGGCATATTCGGTTGAGATGTCAACTCCTTTACCTTCATCATACATTGCTCCATAAGCCATTTCGGCGTTGAAGTTGCACCACATATACCAACGGTAGTAACACCTTTAAGCCAGTCCAGGCAGATATCATCGGAACATTCAATGAGCTTGGTCGAAGGATTTACGCGCAGGCATTCCTCGTAGAGCACGTGCCCATTGCTGCTTTTTGCACCGGCAACGAACAGTATTAGGTCGTGTTTACGTGCAAATGCACTTATGTTTGGCATTCGGTTGGCTACTTGTCGGCAAATGGTGTCGTAGCTTTTGAACAAGACTCCCTCTGCAATGTGCGACTGTATGTAGTCGATAATGTCGTGGAACTCGTCGAGTGACTTTGTGGTTTGTGAATACAAAACTATATCTTTCGTGAAGTCAATCTTGTTTTTCACGTCTTCTAAGCTTTCCACAACGATAGCCCTGCCTTCTATCTGACCTACAAGACCGAGTACTTCAGCATGGCCATTCTTGCCGAAAATGACTATCTGAGGCAGTGCGGCTGATGTGGTAGAACTTCCTTTTTGCTTGATACGTTTTTGAAGTTGGAGCACTACGGGGCATGTTGCATCAATGATTTCTATATTGTTCTTCTCGGCAAGTGCGTATGTTTCGGGCGGTTCACCGTGGGCACGGAGCAGGACTTTCACGTTGTGAAGGCGTTTCAGGTCGTCGTGCTCTATTGTTACAAGCCCCAGTTTGCGCAATCGTTCACATTCCATTCCATTGTGAACAATATCGCCAAGGCAATACAGTGTTCCCGTCTTGCCCAATTCCTCTTCTGCTTTCTTTATCGCGGTGGTCACTCCAAAGCAGAATCCACTGCCCTCGTCGATTTCGATTTTCAGCATATCATCCTTTAAGTTTCTCGAAATATCTCTTCAAAAGTTTGTTGGCAGCAATAAACGATGTCTCCTGTCCTGCAAGAACTTGCTGCTCTTCCTCGCCCAATGCAGCGTGAATCTCACGGTCGTTATAGAAATTGTTGCGCAGTGTTTCGTTTATTGTCTCGTACATCCAGTATTTGCTCTGCTCGTTGCGTCGGTACTCGAAGTAACCGTTTTTCTTTACAAAGTCAAAATACTCATAAACCATGTCCCAAACTTTCTCGATGCCAATACCGTAAAAACCTGAATAGCAAAGCACCTTTGGCAACCATCCACTGTCTGGCTTAGGGAAGAAGTGGAGAGCATTTCGGAAGTTCGTTGCTGCCATTTCGCACTTTTCTGTGTTGTTGCCATCGCACTTGTTGATGACGATACCGTCGGAGATTTCCATTATACCACGCTTAATGCCCTGCAATTCGTCGCCTGTTCCTGCGAGTTGGATGAGTAGGAAGAAGTCAACCATGCTATGACATGCCGTTTCACTTTGCCCAACGCCTACCGTCTCGACAAAGATCTTGTCGAAGCCAGCAGCCTCGCAGAGTATTATGCTCTCGCGAGTCTTTCGTGCAACGCCTCCTAAACTTCCAGCTGTTGGCGAAGGACGGATGAAACTGTCGGGATGAACAGACAGTTTCTCCATACGCGTCTTGTCGCCGAGTATGCTGCCTTTTGACCGTTCCGAACTCGGGTCGATGGCAAGGACTGCCAACTTCCCCTTGTACTTCTCAAGCAGATGAATACCAAAAGCGTCAATGGATGTACTCTTGCCAGCACCAGGCACACCACTGATGCCGATGCGAATGGAGTTTCCACTATAAGGGAGACACTTCTCAATCACCTCTTGTGCCTTGGCGATATGGTCGGGGTTGACGCTTTCAACGAGTGTCACCGCCTGTGAAAGAATCGTAATATCACCCTTGACAATGCCTTCGACCATATCAGCAGCCGAGAGTTCGCGACGTGCAAAGCGTCCTTTCTTCAAATAAGGATTGATAATGCTGACAGGCTGTTCTACTCCGTTGTTCACCTGCAGTCCTTTGTATTCTTCGTTATTTTCTGGATGTATCATATCTTGTCATAGTTTTTTGCAAAACGCTTTCTTCCTTTGAAAGGCTGTCGTGGCGACTTTATCTCGCCATACATCGTCAGACGTATAGGCTCGTCAACGTCGCGCAAATACACGTCAACCCATTTAGCATAGTGTCCAAGTTGCATTGCATCATAACTGATAACGATTTCGCATTTGCCCTTTGATTTTATGGGTGTAACAGGATAGTCAACCGTGGTGCACCCACATGAGGCATCGACCTTTGTGATCAGCGTTGGCATCTTGTAATTGTTGTGTAGTATGAAAGTTGCCGATACAGAGTCTGCATAAAGCGTTTGACCGCAGTCAACACTGTCAGCCTCAACGACAACCTGTGCCGAAGCATTCTCAACACAAAGCAACATTCCTATGCACAATGCAAGAGAAAAGGAAAAAGCCCTTTTATAATGCGTAATAAACATATATTCTTTTTTTATTTTGCCAATAGCCACATGTTAAGCAAACGCAAAAGTACAAATAATATTTGAATTTGCAGCAATATGCAAGACATTTTTTTATAATGACTTTCTGGATTAGTTAAAAAATCAAAAAATCGAGCACAATTTTGTCGATTATCAATTGTCATTTGTCAATTATTTTATACCTTTGCATCCGCTTTCAAGAAAAGTAGTGGTCGAAAAGACTCAGGAGAGATGGTAGAGTGGTCGATTACAGTAGTCTTGAAAACTACCGTACCGAGAGGTACCGGGGGTTCGAATCCCTCTCTCTCCGCAAAGGCCTGCTGATATTAGCAGGCTTTTTTGTATTCCAATTATCTTTTAAGAAAAAGTATTACGTTAAGGAACTATCTTCACTTTGCTGCTTGAATTGTGGCCTTCCTGATTCACCTGTATCTGAACAGGGATGCGTTCTTGAAGCTCCTCCACATGGCTAATAATACCAACGTGACGACCTGTCTTTGAATGTAGTGAGCGAAGTGTTTCTACTGCTTTCTGAAGAGGTTCACCACTAAGAGTACCAAAGCCCTCGTCGATGAAGAGGGTGTCAACTTGCCATTGCTGTCCGATGTCGCTCAAGGCTAATGCCAACGATAGGGAAACAAGGAAACTCTCACCGCCCGAGATAGTGCTGGCAGCACGACTGACAAAACCTTGGTAGGCATCTTCCAATGAGATGACGAATGTACCTGGAGTTACATTTAATGTGTATCGGTCTGTCAGCGTCTTCATATAGCTGTTGGCAGAGTGTATGAGGCTTGTCAAGACGTAACTTTGGGCAATCTTACGGAAGGTGCTGCCTGTGGCATTGCCGATTAACTGATTCAGTCGTGACCACTTCTGATATACATCCTTCCTGTCGTCAGCCTCTTGGATGAGTGCACCAAGCCGTTCACGATTCTCCCTGTCTGTCTTGAGTTCCTGATTGATGGCACCCTTTTTCTCACCGATTTCAGCAAGTTGTTTCTCAATGCCTTCAATTCTCTCATTGAGTGCTTCGAGGGTATCGTCTTCAGTCAGTTCTGGCTTCTTTGTCTGATGCTCTGCAATAAGTTTTTCGGCATTGTCGAAGAGTGTCCTCTTGGCAACAACAGCCTCACGGGCAGCCTTCAGCGAATCATCCTCACGCGTAATATAATTAGAGGTATATGTGTTCAGAGTCTCCAGACGTTCCATGTTGAGTTCAGGGTGTTCGGCAAGGAAAGCGTTGAGCTTCGTTTGGTTAGTGTTCTGGCTTTCTTCTGCTGTCTTCAATTTAGTGGTCGTAACAGTAATCTTTTCGCTCAACTTAGCGATATCAGCACGTTTGTTATCCAGTTCTTTTCTCAGGACACTTACCTTCTTCTCTATGGCTTCAGCTGCCTTGATTCGCGAATCCAAATCCCTGGATGCAATGATGGTATGCTGCTCAAGTTCGGACAGTTTATGGATGGCTTCTTTGTTAATCAAATCTATGCCAAAGGGAGCACACTCTTGTTGTGCTTTGTTTTGCAGTTCTTCAATGGTTTTGTCATTATCGAACGTCTGCTTTTCCTTGGCGTATGCCGTAGATTCAGCGAGTATCTCGGCATTGACTCTCACATTCTCAGTGTATAATTTGTTGTAATTCTTTTCTGCTTGGTTGAAGTCCTCTTCCAAAGGCTTTAGCATGCTCTGCAAATCCTCCTCGTGTGGCAGATCGTGTACAATCTCCTGTCGGCAGACGGGGCAGATGTCTCCTTTATGCAGTTTCAGTCGAAGGGACTTGGCAAATTTGTGGATCGTATCTTTTTGCTTCTCCAGCATAGATTGATATAGATCCATCAACTCCTTTGCCTTGTTGAGAGGGACAGTCATTTCTGCTGCCTTCTGGCGTTTTGCCTCAAGAGCGAGATGTTGTCGCTGCAGTGAAATCAGATTCGTCTCTCTGCGTTTCACTTCTTTCAAAAGTGATGCGACAAGTTCTTTCACCGAACCAATCTTCACCAGTTGTACTTTGGCTTGTGTAAACTCTTTTCGCAAGTTGGGTAACTGAAATGCCTCCACTTCCGCCTCCAGTTTTTTGATTTGTCCTTCCTGTTCTTCGAGGTTGAAATTTCCTATCAACTTGCTCAGTTCTGCCTTGAATTCTGAAAGTAGCGCAGTTTCGCTCTCAATCATTCTCTGTGCCTTCTGTGCTTCAGACATCCACAGGCGCGCATCAATAGTTGCTTTCCAATCCTTTACTGCCTGCTCCTTATGCTTGAAGTCATCACTTTCTACTACTTCGTTGGCAATACGCAAGGTTTCTGCAGCATTGTTTTTGCTTTCGTTCAGTTCACCGTCTTTCGACAACCAGTCGCGTTTTGCAACATCCTTGTCGCTTCCTTCCTTAAATTCTTTATATTGGTTATCAAGAGCGGATAGCGCTTCCTGCTTCTCAGCTATTTCAGTGTCGGTTAATGTACGAGTCCCTTCCACAATGCGCTTGGCATCCTCCCATTCCTTTTTCTTATGATCAGTCAGCTCATAAACCTTTGCACCAATCTTGGAGTAGATATCTACACCCGTAATCTTTTCCAGAATTTCAGCCTTATCGTCATCTTTACTGTTTAGGAATCGGGTAAATTCGCCTTGGGCAAGCATGGTAGTACGGCAAAACTGATTGAAATCCAAACCAACAGCAACTCGTATCTCATTTTTAATCTCCGCGTTCTTGGTCAAAGTGACATTCGTATCAAGGTTCTTTAGTTCCCAGGTCTTCTTCTTTATGGAACCACTGATTTTCTTGTGGGCACGTGCCACAGCCCATGTCGCTTCATAATTTACGCCATTGCTGCCTATGAATGTGAGCACAACGCAGGCCTCAATGGTATTGCGACGCATCAGCTGACAAGGATCATCAATCTTAACCTCTTTTCCGGCATCCATTGTTATGCCCTGCATCTTTGTGCTGTACAGACGCGGAGTATCAGCATAAAGCGCCAGGCAGATGGCATCAAGGATGGTTGACTTTCCTGCACCTGTCTTGCCAGTAATCAGGAATACTTCGCTATCTGCCAGTGGCTGGGCTTCAAAGTCGATGACTGCATCCTCGATTGATGCTATGTTGTGTATGGTAAGTTTCTGGAATTTCATAATAACATTTTTTCGAATTCTACATTCTTTCTTCATCCCCGGAGAGTGCTGCCAGTGTCTCACGAAACATGTGCTTCATGTCGTTATCGAACTTTATGCCCAAGTCCTCGGCATATCGTTCGGCTATAGCGATGGGATCCTCCGTCTTAAACTCCTCCACGGACATCACCTTTGCCTCTCTGCAATTCTTTTTCAGTCTCCGTGAATTGATTACGCAGAACCTGCATCTCTTCTCCTCGCAAATCATGAGTGCTTCTGCATTTGCTTCTACAGGAAGGAAATCGTCAACCTCCACATTCAGTCGGATATATGCCTCGATGTCGTTGGGATAGTTCTCAAGCAACTCCTTGGCATACTCCCATGTTGCAACCCCTTTTGTCGGAAGAGTCACCAGAGGGCGATAGGGTTTTATCTCAATCTCCTCAACCATAGGCTTCCCTCCATGTTCGGCAATCTCGACAATAGAGACAGAATGCTTGTAGTTCTCGTCGAACGAAACAGGAATAGGCGTTCCGCAATATCTAACGTTGTGCCTACCCGAATGTATGAATTGCCCATGGTGAATATGGCCGAGCGCCAGATAGTCATATCCTGTACCCATATCGTCGAGGTCGTACGAGTCAATACCCCCTACCGTGTAGTCGTCAGCCGTGCCACAGCCCTGTCTGACTACATTCTCATGCCCTGCAAAGTCGCAACCCCTAACAGTGGTGTGAGCCGTCATCACAACAGGGAGGTTATCGGCATTCTTTTCTTCTACAATGTCGAGCAGCTCCTGAAACAACCCCCTCGGCAAATTCCTCTCGTTGACGTAAGGTACGGCAACGACATACCCCTTTCCTGGTATCTCAACTATCATCTCATCCTTCTGGCTGGCATCTATACTGCCAACCGTATAAACCTTCATAGCCTTCCATGGAGTGCGGAATATGTCGTGCTTCGTACCGCTGTCATGGTTACCGGCAGTGACAACCATCGTCATTTCAGGATTAGCATTGTGAATCTCCACCAAGGCATTAGTAAACATCGTCTGCACGGTAGCCGAAGGCTGAGGAGAATGATATACATCGCCGCATAGCAGAAACACGTCGGGCTTATGCGCCTTCACTATTTTCACCATCTCAATCATCATCGCCATCTGCTCCTCCGTGCGGTCGTAGTTGTAAAGGGTCTGTCCTAAATGCCAGTCGCTTGTATGCAGTATCTTCATAGAGATATACTTTTAAGGATTAGTCTTTTTTGCGCAAAGGCAGGATATGTTAGTCATGATAATACGAACGTCTGCCGTTTGCACCACAAAAATACTCATAATTCTTGAGAAAAGTGCAAAAAACGTAATAAAAGCGATGAGTTATGATAGAAATTTATGTATTTTGACTCGGTTTTCAATTATTTCCATTATTTTTGCACTCAATAATTGTTAATATTTATATATTGGCATAGAAATGTCAATTTACAGGAAAAGTAAATACGATTTAAGACTCGTGTACATGATTTTATACTTTAATAATCGCCTTTATTCCAGTCTATATCATCGTATTTATTATTGCCTTCTGGATATGAGTCATAATCACTTTCCGTGGTAATCTCGATGTTGAAGTCCCTTACCCATAGCAAGTCATAGATAGAAAAGTCCATGTCAGTAAATAAGGTATGGAACGGATATACTAGATGCATGTCCTTCGTCATCTCCTTATCAAGCATTTCATTCCAGTTGTCAAGTGCATCGTTTAGATAAAGCATCTGATTTACGGATTCAGGCTTTTCATTATTGCTAATGGAAAAACTACATGCACCATTGTAGTACAGAGGCATGAACTCGTCGTAAGAGCCATTGAGAATATTCCAGATTTTCTTTGCCCTCATGGTCTGCACAGGATGTATCGAAGAGTATTTGTAACCGAGGAAACATTTACCTGTGGTTTCTATATCGCACTCTATTCCGCAGTTGATACTCGCATTGTGCAGTTCAATGACACGCTTCCGCATTTCTGTGGCATGCGCTATGAAGGCTTCATTGAAGTCTGAGAGCAATGACTTATAGTTTTCGTCCATGACGAATTTTGAGTCAAGAATGCTTTTCCTGACTGATAGCAGATGTTTGACTGATTCGATATAAGCGTTATTTGAGCGCCAGCACCATGTGTTATTTTCTTTTCAATTAAATACGCCATACTCTCCATAATAGCTCTATTTCCAAATTGTTGCTTTATACCATTTTGCCCCTTTATGTATACCTCGGTTAAAGCATTTACGTATGGATTGGGATCTTTTACTTTAATTTTTTTCTCTACGATTTTTAATGGGAAGAAATTATCCAACTGTTCAAGGCTTCCTATACCAACACTATTTACTATTTTGTTAAGCTCTATATTACCATAGTTGCCAGGAATAACCATAGGAACTGTAAATTCATTATTATTTTGAGGAGCTACATTATAAACTATATTTACGGCTGCATGGATATATTCGCTATAGACGTAGGCGTTATTTAAGCCTGCATAAGTAGAAATATCTTGGAGAAAATGAATATACTCATGAATAAATACAGAAATATCTTGCTCTTTCATTGGCAGATTTAGCATTGCACTGAATCCATGCCAAAAAGGAAAAGAAACCTCTGTATAAATAAATGCTGGCAGATAACTTCCTAAGTCCTTATTTAATTTTACAGCTCTATAGAAATTCTGTGTCATTGTCGAATTATTCCATGTTTTTTTAATACGGATTCGATTGCTATAGCAATGCTATGTACAGTTTCACGCTCAGCTAATTTTGTCTCTTCTGAAAATATCTCTAAAATTATTTCCTTCATTATAGACTCTGTTAGTTGAATAGGAATGTTCAACTGCTTCCAGAGCATGGAAATAACCTTGTCATAGTGCTTTATCTTAATATTTACGGCATATTTAATAAAAGCACTCTTAACAGACTCCATAGCTTCTCTATTAATGATCAATTTATTTTCCGTTTCTTCGTTACCAGTATTAAAATCAGTATTTTTTATGACATCACTAATTACATCGAACATATAGTTGTCCGGTAGATTATTAGTTGTTCCCATATAAACTATCACTATAAAATCTGATATAATAAAAGTGAGTACGTTGTTCTTGTAATTACAGTATTGGAATCCTTTTTGAGTATCCTTGCAATAATTTGGACAATATAGTAATTTGTACTTAAATATATCTGGATTTGGTTTGTTTCGTTCGTTGAGCTGACCATTATTGTCAAGGTATGATAGCAGCATTTTATGTAGTGCTTTTGATGTTGATTCGTCAAGCTGGAATCCGAAATTCTTACGACAAGAATTCATTCTCCATATAACAGAAATCCAGAAATAATAAGCTATGGTACCATCAATTCCTTTGTCTTGTTTAAACGCATCAGCATATGGGGATTCTAATAGATCAGCTAAAAGCCTTTCACATGTAGGACAAAACACATAATCTCTTGCGTCTGGATTATTTTTTAATTCCTCAATACGCTTCTCGTCATTAAGGCTGTCCTCATTAAATATTTCATCGTATTTAGTGCTTGGAATGGCTCCAACGTATGTTGATCTGCCTATATCGGTAATTGATATTTGCAAATCTCTTCCCCTCTTACCAGAATTATCATAACTATCATACATTGACACCAAGAAATTCGGCACAATGTGTGAATTGGTTTTTGACGCATCCGCTTTACCACATATCAAGCATGGACCATGTTCATAGTGAATATCAATAGATGTGTTTTCTTCTTTCCTTTTCTTCTTTTTTGTCTTAGCCCTATATGTTTTAGCATGCGCTTTCTTGAGCATATGCAATCTTCGAATTGCAGGATTTATCATAACTATATGAATTTGTTTTCAATTAAACACTGAATAGAATTGCATATCAATTATAGTCTGTTAATATGTAGAATACCATTGAAGGGTAATAGAGTCTTAATGTAAATAGGGTAATTTGCATATTCCCTAATAGAGCTCCATGCTTAATGTTAATCAGTACAATTAACTAATTTGATTTTCTAAATGTACCTCTAGCAAATCCTTCACCAATAAGTGTTTGATTGTCTTTTATTTCAAATAGCAAATCGCTTTTGTCAGTTCTTATTCTAATAATGTTCTCGTCCACCTCATAGCTTGATGCAAAGGAAAATCCAAAGATGGCATCAACAATTGTTACAGTCCTCTTTCCTCTGAATATTAATTTCCTATAGAAAGCACAGTCTCTTGAAACAAATGTTCCTTGAAGGTGTGCGTAGGTTTTGTATTGCTTTCTAACAGAAACAGGTAGACCGACGTATTCTGATAGATACTTCTTGATGTTGGTTGCTATTTCTCTTTCGTCATCAATGTCGTATTGTTCTTTAACATAAAAGGTAAAAGGAATGTATTTTTCATTCAGAGATATTGTGTAATCCACATAATTCAATATTGAATCAACCGTGATTGAAACCAATTTGCCATCAATAAATCTGTATGTTTTCTTTTGAATAATAGCTGGTGTAACTTCCAATAACGAATCAACGATAGAACGCACCCGCTCTTCTGTCTTCACAATACTGTCTAAATCTTGAACCTGCAATATTGATGATTGGCATCCAAACGCCTTTAGAGTATCAATAGATGACAGATATTCTTCTTTGTTTAGCGTATCAGTTCCATAGAACATAAAGTTATCAGATAAAATCTGATTGACTTTTTCTTTTTCAAAGCAATTCTTAGCTTCTATTAAATCCTCGACAATCATCTGTTTGCTTTTCTGACAAGCAGAGAAAATAAATACACATACTAAAATAGGAATAAACTTCTTCATATCAATAACTTCTTTTTATCAATTTTTTGATATATGATGAAAACAAAAAGATGAAAGGCTTAACGGACTACCCACGTAGTACAATTCAGCAAACCACCTTCTATAGCTACTTCGTTATAGTTAATCGTTTCAATGACTTTATCAGGAAAAGCCTTTTGTATAATGTCAACAGCTTCTTTGTCTTCTTCCCTTCCAAAAACAGGTACAACAATAAGGTTATTCACCTTCAAGTAATTCACATATATACCAATAGCGCTATCGCGATGTTTACTATCCTTGGTGGAAAAGAATGGCACATCTATATATTTCAAGTTGTATTTCTCAATAATCTTTCGCCTGTCATCTTGAATGTATTTGTAATCATCAGATAATCTATTCCCAAGAATAGTGCTCTTATTCACGAATCTAACCATACCATCGGCATGTCCAGTAAAATCTTCGCAGGCTGAATTTAATGCCTTAATAATTATAATCTCACATTCCAACAACTTGCCTAATTCGTCAATAAGTTCGTTTCTTGTTTTATCAGGGTTTTCAGAGAATATTCTATCAGATAATATTGCTCGACCTTCGCATATAAGGACATTGCCACCATCAAGATTGATGTCTGAACTTTGTGCATGGATATTGTTCACTCTGCAAACTTCTTCGACATCCGAGCGAGATTCCTCCCAATCTTTATTTCCCTTAAGGTAACTAGGATTATATTTGAATTGTATGAATTTCCCAGATTCTGTTTGGACAGGCATATAGTCGCGGCACCAAATATCTTTAGTTCCCTTCAAGAATGCATATTTGACGCTATGCTTTTCTAAAATACCAATGAGTCTGTTGCAAGCATCAGGATACTTAGTCATTAGCAATTCGGACATATATACTGTTTGCTCTGTAAAACCCTTAAGAGTATTGTCATTAGTCTCTTTTTCAACTGATGTCACTAAAGTATCTTTATGTAATTCTTCTTTTGTGTGCTGTTTCATATTAGAAGCGGTAATTGAAGACATGTTATATCCAACTACATCCTTAACTAATGCAGGAGTAGGTTCGATGTCATTTTTATTGCATATATCAAGGAATAGTGTTTCTCTGCCCAGTTTACCCAATGTAAATCGCTCTATATATTCATCTGTTATTCTCTTATTAATTTCAGGATAATTATTGATTCTTTTAAGGATTATTCTTCGCTCTTTATCTGTTAACTTTTTGTCCAATAATTCTTCATACAACTCATTTATTGGCCGCTTCTTAAAAAGTTGTACCAAATCACATTTGAAACCAATAAAGGCAGCAATTGTAATAATACTACCGACTATACCAAGGATTGATTCTATATTCATAATAAAAATGTTTTGTGATGAATAATAATTGACGTTACTTTTATGTAAAACAGGATTTGTATTATCAATATAGCAAATCATTTAATTTCTCTGCCTCTACTCTTAGTTTTGTCGGGTTTTGTTCGGCCAGTTTCTGTAGGTTGAGAAGTTTCCATTTGACAGATGGGAAGTCTTTGAAATGTGCAAACTCATAGTTGTACCATTCTGGCTCGCCATATTCAAAACTAACGAGAAACCGACGGTCTGCATCTGTTAAGATGTTATTAACGTCAGATATTAGTTTGGTACGTGTTTCTTCAAATTCTTCGTATGAAAAAGGAGTATCGGTCATACCAACAAATTGATTAGCAAGAGCCTCATGCTGATCAATAAGAGTCGGAGCAAACGATTCATGAATGGGACGGTCACTGCCAAGTAAACAGAAAATGAGACCTTCACGGCAATCCTTCAGCGGAATTGTCATGTACTTTACATCGAATAGGTCTCGTGGATGTTGACGTGAAAGTGCAGCAGCAACCTTACCTCCATAGAGTAGTGAAATAGGAACAATGTCAGCGATACAATATACTTGGAACTCATCCTGTGCCTTTTCGCATAATGGAAGATGCATTAACTCACCACCTACGATCCCTCGTTTTGTTTGGTTAACCTCAACCTTGACTTGTTTGCCTCGATATTCGCATAGCAATTTACAAGTATCATAGTTTGGAATGATGTGCATACCAGGGAATGCTTTACGTGCTTTCTCGCTAATCGATTTCAGATGAAAGTTAATGTCATCAATACTTTTCTTACGGTCAGCTAAGGGAATATAAGTGAGATCAATGTCAACAGAATACCTAGGCAGATTTCTTAAGAAAAGATTGATTGCCGTTCCTCCGTGTACAGCAAAAACCTTTTCTTCCATAACCAAAGGTAAAAGACGCAACAGAAGGTCAACCTTCTGAGCATAAACGCTTGATTGTATATCTTGTTTATTCATATTCTGCTAATTCTCTTGCAATTGTGATTTTGTATTTTGAGACATAGACACCACCTTTGCACAATTGTATTTTAGAAGTGCCAAGGTTTATTCGACCAACATCAATAGCTTGATACCAAGGATAATTAGCCTTTTCTGCCATATATAAAAACATTCTTTTGACAGTCATGTTATTAGTTGTTTCAAGCAATTGTTGAACTTTGGCTGGGCGAAGTGCCGTTAATTGCTCCATGATGTAATATAAATCCATGAAGCTATATCTATTTGGGGCCAATAGAAGACATTCCATGAAAGCAAGTTCAGGTGAAGATGCTTGTACGGTATAATTATTTTGCTTTATTGCTTGTTTCTGGATTAGGCCGAAAGCCGATGTCGTAAAAAACTCTATTGTCATATCAAACAAATCACTTTTTGCCCATTGAGGCGTTCTTGGCTCATTGCTAGCAACCATAAGTTGGGGTTTCCCCATTGGTACAAAATGGTAATAACCAGAAAGCTCAAGAGCAGAGTGGGCTGCTACACGATACTGTTTACCAGTTTGCTCCTGGCAACTTGCTAAAGCTGCCAATGCTGATAGAGAATCTCCACTACGATACATCACCCCTTTAGACAAGGATGTCAGCCAGCCAGATTTACGGTACTGCTTCATCAACTGATCAGAATACCCCTGCTTCTTTAGTCCCTCGGAAAATAGTATTCCTCCAGGGAGTATATTCATTAGTAATGAGTTGATTTTGCTCTTTGTTTCTATAGCCATATTTTATAATACGTTGAATATTTCAACCGCAAAGATATAATTTTTTTCGGATACAACCAAACATTTGGTTGAAAATAATGCGTTTTTCTATAGTTTTACTTTAGTTTTATGTAAAAACCTATTAGAATTTGCATAATCAGCAAGCCAAACATAAAAACGTCTGAACTAATTGGCATATAGATTCGGCAATATGGCTTGTTATTGCCGAATCTATAATGATTATTAGGTTGCTATTCCATTTTTACGATAGCCTCAATCATTTTCTTCGAAGACATCTTGGCATAGTTCTGTGTGCTTGACACCTGTCGATGTCCGAGTAGGGCAGCAATGGTGTAAATGTCAACTCCTTTATCCAGCAACTGCATAGCGAAAGTGTGCCGAAAACAATGGAAGTTGATGTGCTTGCGGATTCTTGCCTTGCTGACCCAACGACTGACATGAGTTACAAGAATGCTTTCCGTAATCATGGGGAATATCTTTCCTTCTGATTTCGGCTCGCCTAACACTCTGATGGCTGGAAGAGACAAGGGCAGTTGAATCAATGTACCCGTTTTCTTGATACGGAACCTGATATACGCTTTTCGTCCACGGTCATGATGTATGTTTTCCCACGCAGAATCTACTTTCCGATGCAGAAGTGGGAGAAGATGTTGGTTAGGGTTTCTTGGGGGGTGATTTCGCCGCCGGTGATTGCGGCAAGGGTGTGGAGACAAGTGCGGAGATCTTCGGCTAAAAGGTCGGTTGGGATGCCTGTGGAGAGTCCTTCGATGAGGGCTTCTATGCTTTGAAGTGAATGGGAAAGGGCTTCATAGTGACGTGTGTTTGTTACTATGATGCTGTTTTCGTTAATCTCTGGTATGTCGGCTGCGGCGTATATGGCGTCTTCAAGTGAGGCTAAGTCCTTGTCGAACTTGGCGGAAATGTATTGGAGCCTCCCCCTTTGGGGAGCTGTGAGGGGGCTTTGAGGTTTTCTTGGTTTTGCGGTTTGCAGGTCGGATTTATTGAAGACTACGAGCAGTTTCTTGCCTTGGCATTCCGCTTGCATCGCTTTTGCTTCCTCGTCGGATGGGGTTGAATCGATTACCCACAGCACAATCTGTGCCTGCGACATCTTTTGATGTGTGCGCTCAATGCCTATATTTTCGACCAAGTCGTCGGTTTTGCGAAGTCCGGCGGTATCAATGAATCGGAAAGTCACGCCGTTGATTGTGGTTGTGTCTTCGATAGAATCGCGTGTAGTGCCGTGTATGTCGCTCACAATTGCCTTATCGTCGTGGAGAAGTCTGTTCAAGAGTGTGCTTTTCCCTACGTTTGTCTTGCCTACGATGACCACTGGAATGCCTTCCTTCAGGGCTTTTCCAGTGCTGAAAGAGTGGAGTAGGGTGGTGACTCTGTCCTTTATCTGACCGGCAAGTGATAGCAGTTGAGTGCGGTCGGCAAAGCTTACGTCTTCCTCGGAGAAGTCAAGTTCCAACTCGATAAGCGACGAAATCTTCAGCAATTGTTCGCGTAGCGTAGCCAGTTCCGTGCTGAAGTTGCCGCGAAGTTGAGACAATGCGATGTCGTGACTTGCCTTATTCGCCGACGCAATCAGGTCAGCAACTGCCTCTGCCTGACTCAAATCCATCTTGCCGTTGAGGAATGCACGCTTGGTAAACTCGCCTGGTTCTGCTTGCCGGCAACCGTTGTCGATGAGCAACTGCACCACCTTATTTAATATATACTGGCTTCCGTGGCAGCTGATTTCAACGCTATCTTCGCCAGTATAGGAGTTTGGCGCAAGGAATTTCGACACGAGAACATCGTCAACAGCTGCGCTTCCGTCCATAATCTGCCCATGACAAATGCTGTAGGCTGGCACATCTATGAGGCTACGTCTGCCCTTGAAGATGCGGTCGGCAATGGTTATTGCATCAGTCCCCGACACTCGAACTACTCCGATAGCACCGCCTTGTGCGGTTGAGATTGCGCAAATTGTTGACATGATTGTCTATATGTGTGAGATTATTTGTGGTAAACCAATGAAGACGCAGGCGAGTTCTTTCATGTTTTTTATATCTTTTCGAGCACCAATTCGATGAGGTCGTCGATGTTGTTCTTGTAGTTTGTATTCATTTCTTTAGCCACACGGTTGGCTATGACCATGCAAACCGTCATGCCGCGATGCCCAAGATGTCGGCAAAGACCTGCGACAGCGGCACTCTCCATCTCGAAGTTTGTGATGCGGTATCCATGCCAATCGAAGCTTTCAATCTTCTCATTACGCTGCGGATCGGCAAGAGGAATGCGCAGTTCACGCCCTTGTGGACCATAGAAACCACCGCAAGAAATGGTCACGCCCTTTATCATCCCAGCCTCAGGTTGGTATATGCGTTCAAGCAGTTCGGCGTTGTTGTCAACCACGTAAGGCGATGGCAGATGATGGTAATCCCAGCCAAGATGCTCGGCAAATGCCTTTTCAAATTCAAGGTCGCAGATGCTGTCGCGGTTGGCATAATAGTTGATCAGCCCTTCAAAACCGATGCTCTTTTCGCTACAGATGAATGAACCCACCGGACAGTTCTCCTGCAATCCGCCGCATGTTCCGATGCGGACTATGTCCATGCACGTAAGTTTGTCCTTGAGTGTGCGGGTCTTGAAGTCGATGTTCTTCAGTGCATCGAGTTCGTTTATCACAATGTCGATGTTGTCGCATCCGATGCCGTGCGAGAGGGTAGTGATTCGTTTGCCCTTGTATGTGCCCGTGATGGTATGAAACTCGCGCGATGAGATTTCGCATTCCTTTGTGTCGAAGTGTGAGGCAATGAGGTCAACACGCCCAGGGTCGCCGCACATCACCACCTTGTCAGCCAATTGTTCGGGCTTGATGTGGAGGTGGAAACAACTGTTGTCATCGTTGATGATGAGTTCTGATTCTGCAAAATATTTTCCCATAATCTTATTGTTTTATGTTTCGTGAATAGTTGTTTTCTTGTTGTTCTCAATATATGTTTTGCCAAGTGTCTGTTGTCATTTGAAACGACGAACGCTTAACCCGAAAAAAAGTTGTACAACTTTCGGTTGAAAGTTGTACAACTTTCGCGCGAAAGTTGTACAACTTTTTTCCGAGTTAAACGCACGTGTGCAGAAAGCCATCCGAAGGAGTGAGCAAAGACTAAGCCACAGTCAGGGCAAATTCATTTGCCCTCCCTCAGTTGCTCATTCATTGCAGCAGCGGCACGACGACCGTCGCCCATGGCGAGGATAACGGTTGCTCCGCCTCGCACAATGTCGCCACCGGCGAAGAGCGTAGGCTTGCTACTGCGCATGTTTTCATTAACTGCGATGGTGTTCTTGCGACCGAGTTCGAGCCCTTTGACCGATTTCGGCACTAACGGATTAGGCGAAACGCCAACGGCAACGACTACCTGGTCGCATTCGATAGTCACGGTTTCGCCCGTCGGTTCCGGTCGTCTGCGACCGCTTGCATCGGGTTCGCCGAGTTTCATAACCTCAAGCACGGCAGCACATACGGCTCCGTTCTCGTCGGCAATGTATTCTTTTGGATTATGCAGAGTGAGGAAGTTGATGCCCTCCTCCTTTGCGTGCTTCACCTCTTCAAGTCGTGCTGGCATCTCAGCCTCGCTGCGTCGATAGACGAGAGTCACCTCGCCGCCCAGTCTCTTTGCCGTGCGGCATGAGTCCATAGCCGTGTTGCCACCGCCTACAACGAGCACTTTCCGCCCTATATTAATAGGAGTATCGGTGTCAGGATTGGCTGCATCCATGAGGTTGACGCGTGTGAGATACTCGTTCGACGACATGATGTTGATGCTGTTTTCGCCCGTGATGCCCATGAAATTCGGCAGTCCTGCGCCAGAAGCAACGAAGATTCCGCTGAAACCATCGGCTTCGAGTTGCTCTACACTGATTGTCTTGCCCACGATACAATCGGTGTGGAAGTGTACGCCAATGGACTTCAGGTTGTTTATTTCTACATCAACTATCTTGTTTGGCAAGCGGAATTCAGGGATTCCATACTTCAAGACGCCGCCGATTTCGTGCAGAGCCTCGAACACATGAACCTCATAACCGAACTTTGCCATGTCGCCTGCGAAGGAAAGACCAGCCGGTCCGGAGCCTACAACGGCAACCTTCATGCCATTCGACGGGGCACAGACAGGCACGGAAATGTTTCCGCTCTCGCGTTCATAGTCTGCTGCGAAGCGTTCAAGATAGCCGATGGCGACAGGTTGTTTGCCCATTTTCGTGTGCATACAGAGCGATTCGCACTGTTTCTCCTGTGGACAGACGCGCCCGCAAACGGCTGGGAGAGCCGATGTTTCCTTTAGAACCTTGGCGGCAGAAAGGAATTCTCCGCGCTCAATGTTCTTTATAAACGATGGGATATTGATGCTTACAGGGCATCCTGTCATGCAGGTTGGGTTGGCGCAATCGAGGCATCGCTTGGCTTCTTGCACAGCCATTTCGGGTGTAAGACCGGTGTTTACCTCCTCGGTACGCGTCGTGGCACGATAGTCAGGCGCAAGTTCCGGCATAGTGACACGGTCAATCTCGGTGCGTTCTTTGGCCTTCATCGATGAGCGAAGGGCTTTTCGCCAGTCGGCATTGCGGTCGGTGAGGGGTTCGACGGATGTTGAAACATCGGGAACAGTGGATGGTTTTGCCGATGTTGAAACGTCGGGAACGGTGACTTTAGCGCTTGGTGAGGTTGCGAGAGCGCGTTGTTCTTCCTTGCGGAAAGTGCCCATTCGCTTGAACATTTCGTCCCAATCGACCAATGCACCGTCAAATTCCGGACCGTCGATACATACGAATTTCGTCTCGCCACCTATTGTCAACCGGCATGCACCGCACATTCCTGTGCCGTCAACCATGATGGTGTTAAGCGAAACATCGGTTGGAATGTTGTATTTCTTTGTAAGCAAACAGCAGAACTTCATCATAATTGCAGGTCCGATGGCGAAGCATTTGTCAACCTTTTCACGCTTGATGACCTCCTCCATACCGACTGTTACGACGCCTTTATTGCCATAACTTCCGTCGTCAGTCATGATGATTACCTCGTCGGAATGCTTGCGGACTTCGTCTTCAAGTATTATCAGATCCTTGTTTCTGCCTGCGAGAACGGCAATTACTCTGTTGCCGGCAGCCTTCAGAGCCTTAATGATTGGCAGCATAGGAGCAACGCCGACACCACCGCCAGCGCAAAGGACAGTGCCGAAGTTCTCTATATGTGTGGCATTTCCAAGTGGACCTACGACATCGTGAATGCTGTCGCCGACGTTGAGTTGGCAAAGTTTTCGCGATGAAAGACCTACTTCCTGAACCACGAGAGTGATGGTTCCTTTCGTTGTGTCCGCATCTGCGATGGTAAGAGGAACGCGTTCTCCACGCTTGTCAACGCGGATTATGACAAAATGTCCCGCCTTCCGTGCCTTAGCAATCAACGGTGCCTCAACCTCGAAAAGGAACACCTTTTCCGAAAACTGCTGTTTATTTACGATTTTATACATGGAAAGTCTTTTAATTAATTACTTCGCATCCCATGAATGGTTGCAAAGCTGTTGGAACTTTGATGCCGTCGGCTGTCTGGTTGTTTTCGAGGATTGCAGCTACTATGCGCGGAAGAGCAAGAGCAGAACCGTTGAGAGTATGACAGAGTTCAATCTTCTTGTCCTCAGCCTTACGGTAACGACACTTCAGACGATTTGCCTGATATGTATCGAAATTACTTACTGAAGAAACCTCAAGCCAGCGTCCCTGTGCCTCAGAATAAACCTCGAAGTCATAGCAGATAGCAGAAGTGAAGCTCTGGTCACCACCACAAAGACGAAGAATACGATAAGGGAGTTCAAGTTTCTTGAGCAAACCTTCTACGTGTTCAAGCATTTCCTTATGGCTTTCCTTTGAATGATCAGGAGTGTCGATACGCACAATCTCAATCTTTGAAAACTCGTGCAGACGGTTAAGACCACGGACATCCTTGCCATAGCTACCAGCCTCGCGACGGAAACATTCGGTATATGCGCAGTTCTTGATAGGCAGTTCCTTCTCGTCGATGATAACGTCGCGATAGATGTTTGTCACTGGAACCTCGGCTGTTGGAATGAGGTAGAGGTCGTCTATTTCGCAGTGGTACATCTGACCTTCCTTGTCAGGCAACTGACCTGTGCCATAACCTGAAGCTGCATTAACAACTGTTGGCGGCATGATTTCAGTATAACCAGCCTTGTTAGCCTCAGCAAGGAAGAAATTGATGAGTGCGCGTTGCAACTGTGCACCCTTACCAATATAGACTGGGAACCCGGCACCTGTAATCTTAACGCCAAGGTCGAAGTCGATGAGATTGTATTTCTTTGCAAGTTCCCAATGAGGAAGTTTTGCCTCAGCATTCTCAGGATTACAATCCCAGTTGCCAACAGTGTCAACACCAAGCGTACACTCCTTGAGGTTTGACTTTACAACCCAGTTGTCCTCAGCGCAAGTGCCTTCAGGAACTTCGTCGTAAGGAATGTTTGGTATTTGGCAGAGTAGGGTAGTGAGTTGCTTCTCAAAGTCGTCGAGCGCAGTCTTAAGCTTCTCTGATGTTGCCTTCATCTCTGCAACCTCAGCCTTAGCCTTGTCTGCCTCTTCTTTGAGTCCTTGCTTCATGAAACCACCAATCTTTGCCGCCATCTGCTTCTGTGCGGCAAGGGTTGTGTCGAGTTGCTGCTGAGTTTCCTTGCGACTCTTGTTTACGTTTAATACTTCATCGATTGCCTCTTTGGCACCCTGAAAATGTTTTTTCTCTAAACCTTTAATTACCTTTTCGGTTTCCTCTGTAATGAGTTTAAGTGTAAGCATAATAGTTAAATTTATGTTTTGTTCTACAGTATTATTCCTTAATAGAATGCAAAAATACACATTTTTTTTCATAAATGTGTATTTGCAAATAATTTTTTTTCGATATAATACGATTATATTTGATTTTCTTTCCTAATTGTTTCCAAACGCGTGATTGTAATCTTCTTTGATTTCTTTATTTCACGCCTGTAAACGAAACATGCAATAAGGAAGTAAACAGCTGTTTGTATCCATAGTGCGACATACTCTGGATATACCTCCTGCAGTGTTGCGCCCATTGAGTTTATCTTTACAAAACCGTTTACGCCAAAGGTTGATGGGAACAAATAAGATATTGCTTTCCACGTTCCTGATATTGCACTCGCTGGCCAGAGTATGCCACTGAGGAAGAGCAGCGGCACTGAAGTGAACACTATAAAGAGTATTACATTCTCACGATAACGTATCAGACACGACACGGTCATGCCAAAGAAGATGCAAGCCAATACGTATGGCAGCACGATTCCTATTATGTCGTTAGGTAATCCTATCTGGATGAAGCCGAATATGTGAGGCACAACGAGCAGTATATACGAACTGATGATTGCGTAAAGCAAGAAGTAACAGAGGCCTTTGCCAAAGATGATGCGGTACATTCCGTTGTATCTTTCCTCTATGGTTGCGAGTTTCTTGTACTTGTTGTTTTCGCGTGCTGTACCTGCTGAAAGCCCAATGCCAAGCAGAAGTGTCTGTTGTATTATCAGCATCAATACGCCTGGGAGCAAATAACTGCCGTATCCAGTTGCCGGATTGAACAGTGATATAGACTCGAAAGTAAGCGGTGCGGTATTGAGTTCGTCGTCGCGTGCGGTATAGTTCGACATTTTCATCACCTGTATCTCTGCGCCCATGGCGAGCGAAACGTCTGTCGTTGAAATCGCAAGTGCCTTATAGTATAGCATTCCGCTCATGTCAATGAATACGCTTACGTGTGTCTGTATTCCTTTATATATATTGCTGGCAAAGTCTTTTGGAATGTTTACGATGCCTCGACAATCCTGACGTCGCATGAATTCCCGTGCTTCTTCTATGCTGTTGGCGCAGGCTATCACCTTCACTCCCTGCGTTGCATCGAGTTTACGGATAAACTTACGACTGAGGAAACTGTGCGAATCATCTACCACAACCGTCGGCACGTCGGTCACAAGTTCATTGTTATAAATCCACGAATAAAGCAGTGGATAGAGCAACGGAACAACGAAGAAGAAGATGATAACTCCTTCGTCCTTGAATACCGTCTTCATTTCTTCAATGAAGATATACCCGACATCGTGGGTGGCTTGAGCCAGATGCGATATGATTCTGTGCCGTGTCATTCTATATATATATAGGTAAGGAGAATGTTCTTCAGTCGTCTAACCACGAGAGTTGGCAGCATCATAAACGCTACGAGTGCCGTGAAGTATGGCCAAGAATAGTATATCGGATAGCCATTCAGCACGTTCATCTGGTAAATCATGTAGTGTGCACGAATAGGAAACAGCCACGACATTGCCTGAATTGGTGTATCCATTGCCGTGACAGGGAACGTAAATCCTGCCACCGAGAAACTCAATACTGCCCAAAGTGCTCCGATACTCATCGACATTCTCATCGAAGGGAATATGCCGTACATGAACAAACCTACTCCTTGAGAAGCCATTACGAGCAGCACACCGAGCATCATCAGGAACAGGAAACTGCAATTGTGTGTGAATCCATTAACGTAATAGAGCCAATACTCATACGTCCACATCACTAATGTCCATACCAATGTCTGTGGCAAAAACTTGCCTGTCAATGCCATGAAGATATTGTTCCGTGCCCTCTTCATCAGCAGTCGTGAACGGTTAAACTTTATTTCCGCACCCAAAGAATAGGCTGTGACTATGAAGATGAACAGTGCAATACATGCCGGAAGCAGTGTCGTGCAAAGGTACATGTTGTAGTTGAGTTGTGGATTGCCTATGGCATGAGTGTCTGTTGTGATGGGTTGCAGAAAGGCTTTTATCTCTTTTCCGGTCAATCCTTTTGCCTGCAAAGTGGCGGAACCTTTTGCTGCTTGCCCCAAGGTTGCTATTGCACGCATGTCTTTATAAATGAGTGAACCGGCAATCATCACCGATGTGTTGTAGTAGAACGAGATTTTTGGCTGGCGTGATGCTATGAGATCTTCTTCCGTACCTTTCGGCAAATAGAAGAAGGCGTATATCTTGCCACGCTGAATGTCCCTTCTTGCATCGCCGACGTTATTGTAATGCGCCACGATATTGGTTGCTTGATATGCGTTGAGGTTGCGCATCAGGGTGCGGCTTGTTTTGGAATTGTCAAGGTCAACGATGCCTACAGGTAGTTCCGTTGGCAGTCCTTTCTTCATCAAATCTGTGAAGAAAAAGATGAGAAACATAGGCAGCAAGACCATGCAAAACCAATAAATTGGCTTTCTTGCAAGCAGATAGCACTCTGCTACGAATGTGTTCCACCAAGCCTTCACAGCAATCATTTCTTCAATATCACTGACATTCCTGCCTTCAATCCTTCTTCTGCTTTGAGTGGACGTGCGCGTACCTCAAAGGTTTTCAGGTCATATTGTCCGTTGGCTTTTGTTGCTTTCCATACGGCGTAAGTGCCTTGGTCCTTCATGAAATACACTTCCATCTCTATTTCCTTGTCGAATGCTGGCAGATAGGCTTTGATTTTGTCGCCTACTTTCATGCCTTTCATCTGGTCTTCACGCACGTTGAATGTTGCCCAGACATCGTCCATCGCTATGCTCATGATAGGTGAACCGGTGCCGACAAGCTCTCCAACCTTTGGATAAATTTCGCTTACTTCGCCGTCCATCTGTGCTATCTGTACGGTTTCCTTCTGCATTGAATTGAGCAATTTCACGTTGCCCTTTGCCATGTTGACACGTTCGGCAGCTGCTTGCTTCTCTTCTTCGCGTGCGCCGTTTACCGCCATGTCGTACTGGCTCTTCGCTGCTTGCTCCTGTGCCTGCAATGCTTGATAGCTTGCAAGAGCCTCGTCGCGCTTCTGGGCGGTGACTACTCCTTCCTCGAACAGGCGGTTTACTCGGTCGTATGACTTCTTTGCAATGTCAAGACCAGCCTTTGCCTGCTGCCAGATTTGGAATGCTCCTTGTATCTGTTCTTGCCTTGCACCCTTGTTTGCCATGCGCGAAAGTGCTGCTGCTGCGCCTTCTGCTGCCGAGGCTGTTTCCTTTTGGGCGTTCACCTCGGGGGCATCGAGTATTGCCAACGTGTCGCCTGCCTTGACGAAATCGCCCTCCTGAACTTCTATTTCAAGTATTCTGCCAGGCACTTTGCTTGATACACGATACTCGGAAACTTCGATTTGACCTTGAATTACTTCTTCTGTCTTGTCGAGAAACAGGTAGCCTAACAGTCCTACGATAGCGACTGTACCGACGAAAGCACCAAGTGCAATCAGTATGCTCCTGTGTTGTGATCTTTCTTGATTACTCATTATTTATTATTATGCTTTTATTAATACTTTATTATTCCCAACGTTTTCTTCATCTCTGCCTCGGCAAGTTTAAGGTCGATCTCGGCATCAATCTTCTGTGTTTGTGCCTTGAGCCATGCCGTTTGCGCCTCAAGAACGTTGCTTGTTGTCATTACTCCTTCCTTGAAACCAATGGTTGCAGCACGCAGATTTTCGTCGGCACTTTTTATGTTTCTCTGTGTCATCGTCACCTTCTTGTGCGCTTCGTTGAGCTTGAACTCGTTTTGGTTTACCTGAAGTTCTATCAGTTCCTTCGCGTCGGCGACCTTCATTTCTGCTATGCGTGTCGTTGCTTTTGCTGCACGAATCTTGTATTTTGTCTCAAACCAGTTCCATATCGGCATACGAAACATCACGCCAACATTCCATACTCCACTGAATTTCTTCTGGAAACCATTGAATACATTTGGGTTTGATATCATGTATCCTGCCGTAAGTGCAACGGTCGGGAGGTATTCCGAACGTGCTATCGTTACGCCTTCACGTGCTATGTCGGCTGCATTCTGAAGCATTTTTATCTCCGGACGGTTCTCAAAAGCAAGCGACTTCTTCACGTCAGACGCGTTGTCACAGGTGCTTGCGTCGAGTGATTCGTTGCTTTCGTCGGCAAGATTTATCTCGCTGCTGATAGGCAGACCGCATATCTGGCAGAGTGCCATGCGCGATAGTGCAAGCCCATTCTCCACTTGTGTCAGCGTCATTTCAGCCTCATTCACCTTTACGCTTACGCTCAGTGCGTCGGCTTTCGTTGCCACTCCTTCGCGAACCATAGCGTCAACATCGCCGTTCAGCTTCTTCAAAAGGTCGTAGAATTGCTGTGCAAGTCCTTGCTTATGCTTCAATGAAACTGCCAGCCAGTATGCTTTCTCGGTGTTGATTAGCACTGTTTGTTCGGCATTGTCGCCTTCATTGGCAACCAATTCGCGGTTTATGTCGGCTATTTTGTTCAGTGCATCTATCTTTCCTCCGGCGTAAATAGGTTGAATGAGCATTATTGAACCAGCCCAGATGTTCTTTGTATCTGTCCTGAAAGCATCGACAATGTTGTCGCCTACGCCATTAAGTGTCTGCGCAATCGATGGTCCGTATTTGCTTACGATTTGCTGCAACGCTTGTCCCTGTGCCTCAGTAATCAGTCCGCTTGATGCAAGTTCGGTAAGCATGTTTGGCAAAGCCTGACCTGCCGACGTCATTACCGACGTGCCCATGCCGCTGAACATTGCCTTCTGGTCGTTGTTCAGTAGCGAGATGTCCTTCGACGTGTGCAAGTAGCTTCCCACAGCATCTACCTTTGGCAGATACTGTGCCTTGGCAATTGCCTTCGCATTGTCGGCAACCTCCTGCTTCATGCGAGTGGCTGAGAGTTGCTTGTTGTTTTCGAGTGCTAACCGTCGGCATTCGTCGAGTGTCAGCGTGCGTGCCGCCACTGCTATATTTCCTAAAATCGCTATGGTCACGACAATTATCGTAGTCATGAGCGAGCGACAGATTTTTTTTGTGCTCATAAATGTCAGTTTGTAAGGTTGCAAAGGTATAATATATATAATAGGTGTAAAAGTTTTGTGCGGGAAATCTTCAAACATTTAAGGAGTTTTAGCAAAACCCGTGCACAAAAATCATGTCCGATGTGCATTATCGCGACTCAACTCTTTCGCTATGCAAACTAAGGTTCGCACTATGCTTTTTCGCACCCGTCGCATTGCGTTGATTGGGATGAACGCTTAAGTCGAAAAAAAGTTGTACAACTTTCAACGAAAAGTTGTACAACTTTCGCGCGAAAGTTGTACAACTTTTTTTGCCCCCAACAGAACGTATTGTGAAGGGGTATCGTTCATAGTCGTTAAAACAACCGAAAAAGTATAGGGCTTTATTCAGACTAAAACGGAGGAACGAACTCTTGAAAGTGTTTCCGGAGTCATCTGCAGATAACTTGCAATATGAACAAGTGGCACGCGGAGGAAGAGCTCCGGATGCGTGTGCATGAGTTTGCGGTAGCGTTCGGCAGCCGATTCGAAGCGAACGAGGTCGGCATGTTGCTGGCACGTGATGAGCGACTCTTCAAGTATCTTTCGGTAAAGAATCTGTATGTTTACGCTGTGCATTGCCACTTCTTCCAACCGGTGCTTTGGCAACTCAAAGATAACCGTTGGCTCCAGTGCTTCCATCTGCAGGTACGACGGCTCTTCAAGGAAGAGACTTTCGATGCACATCACCATGCGTTGTTCGCACGAAATGTGCTCGGTGACATATTTGCCGTTCTTGTTGTAGAACTGGCGAACTATTCCCTTGTCAATCCACATTGGTCCTGTGCAAATCTCTCCTTCAGCAACGATGAGTTCACCTTTTGAAAACTTGTAAGGGATGAGCATGTCTTCAAGTTGATCTAACTCTTCGAGTGTCATCGTACTGTAGCGTCGTGCTAATTCTCTTGCAACGTCTCTTTTGCTTGTAAGCATAGTATTATTATTTTAGATTATTCAATCAAGTTTAAGTACTGCGAGGAATGCCTTTTGTGGTACTTCGACATTTCCTATCTGTTTCATACGCTTCTTTCCGCGCTTTTGCTTTTCGAGTAGCTTGCGTTTGCGCGTCACGTCACCGCCATAACACTTCGCAGTAACGTCCTTGCGAACACATTTTATGGTTTCGCGTGCAATAATCTTTGCACCGATGGCTGCCTGGATGGCGATGTCGAACTGTTGCCGCGGTATTAGTTCCTTCAACTTCTCGCACATGCGACGCCCGAGTGTAACGGCATTGTCGTTGTGTGTCAGCGTTGAAAGAGCGTCAACAGGTTCGCCGTTGAGCAGTATGTCGAGCTTGGCGAGCTTTGACGGACGGTAACTGTCGAAGTGATAATCAAACGAAGCGTAGCCCTTCGAGATGCTTTTCAGCTTGTCGTAGAAGTCGATGACTATCTCTCCGAGAGGCAGCAGATAATGTATCTCTACACGATTTCCTGAGATGTAATCTTGCTTTATCAGTTCGCCGCGTTTGCCCAAGCATAGTGTCATGATAGGACCTATGAACCTTGTGTCAGTGATAATCGTTGCACGGATATATGGCTCTTCAATGTGGTCAATCATTGTTAGGTCAGGCAAACCAGAAGGGTTGTGCACCTCAATAGCCTCGCCTTGCTTGGTATAAACCATATAAGAAACGTTTGGCACAGTGGTGATAACGTCCATGTCATACTCGCGGTCGAGACGTTCTTGCACGATTTCCATGTGAAGAAGTCCGAGAAATCCGCAGCGGAAACCAAATCCAAGTGCCACTGATGACTCTGGCATAAACGAAAGTGATGCGTCGTTGAGCTGAAGTTTTTCGAGTGAGGCACGAAGGTTTTCGTAATCCGTAGGGTCGATAGGATAGACACCGGCGAACACCATAGGCTTCACTTCCTCAAATCCTTCGATAGCCTTGGCGCATGGATTCTTCACGTGGGTGATTGTGTCACCGACTTTAACTTCCGTGCTATCCTTTATCCCGCTTATGATGTAGCCGACATTTCCCGTCAGCAATTCCTTTTGAGGAATCATGTCCATCTTTAATACACCTATCTCGTCGGCATCATATTCCATTCCTGTATTGAAGAACTTGACTTTGTCGCCTTGATGTATTGAACCGTTGATTACCTTGAAGTAGCCGATTATGCCACGGAAAGAATTGAAGACAGAGTCGAAAATAAGTGCCTGCAGCGGTGCTTTTGGGTCGCCAACAGGGTGGGGGATACGCTCAACAACGGCGTTGAGAATATCTTCTACGCCTTCACCTGTCTTACCACTTGCACGAATCACTTCCTCGTGTTTGCATCCGAGAAGGTCAACAATTTCGTCTTCTACCTCATCAGGCATGGCGCTTGGCATGTCAATCTTGTTGATTACAGGAATTATTTCCAAGTTGTGGTCGATTGCCATATAGAGGTTTGAAATGGTTTGTGCCTGCACACCTTGTGTGGCATCGACTACAAGCAACGCACCTTCGCATGAGGCAATGCTGCGACTTACCTCGTATGAAAAGTCAACATGTCCCGGAGTGTCAATGAGATTAAGTATATATTTCTCGCCTTTATAGTTGTATTCCATCTGTATGGCATGGCTCTTGATAGTGATGCCACGCTCTTTCTCAAGGTCCATATCGTCGAGCATCTGTCCTTCAGTAATCTCGATGGTATGGGTAAACTCAAGCAGACGGTCGGCAAGTGTTGACTTTCCGTGGTCAATGTGGGCTATTATGCAGAAGTTGCGTATCTTGTCCATTATTCGTAATCTTCAGGTTTATATTTGAGCGAAAGGAGTACTTTGCCTTTGTTTTTTGTGCTCAGATATGTGTATGAGAACTTAAATCCTGCCTCTTTGTACGACTTTAGGCTTGTGGCATTGCGGATATCTTTCTTTAATACTCCATAGTATTCTTCGCGATGTGCCGCCATCAGTTCCGTACTATCAATCAAACCTGTAACGCTGTAATAGTAACCTATTGTACTATCATTCTCTGAGAAAGTAAGACTGTCGAGCATTATGTTATCGGAAATCTTTGCAGGACAGTTCTTCGCTGTGTATGACTTTGCCTCACGGGCACAGCGTTGCGGCAATGATTCCTGACATGCGAATAACGTAGCAACAGCGAAAAGCATCGCTGCAATTCGCAAACTACACCTTATATATATATATCGCAATGTCAAAGTTCTCATTTGTTCTATTCTGGTTTCATGTTTGTGAAGACGTTCTGAACATCGTCGAAGTCTTCGAGTTTCTCAATCATCTTGTCGATTGTCTCGCGTTGTTCAGGCGTAACATCCTTCAAGTCGTTAGGGATGTATGTAAATTCACCACCCATCATCTCAAATCCGTTTTCCTCAAGATGTTTCTGTATTGCACCGAAACTCTTTGGATCACCATATATTGTGATGCTGTTTTCTTCCTCATCCTCGTCGTATTCGTCTTCTACTCCATAGTCGATAAGGTCAAGAATCATTTCATCCATGTCTAATCCGTCTTTCTTCTTGAAAGTGAAAACACACTTGTGGTCGAAGAGGAACGAGAGACTGCCTGAAGTTCCCATGTTGCCACTGAACTTGTTGAATACTGAACGAACATCGCCTACAGTACGTGTAGGATTGTCGGTAAGGGTGTCAACGAAGATTGCTACTCCATGAGGGCCATAGCCTTCGTATGTCATTGCCTTGTATTCGCTTTGGTCTTTACCAAGTGCATTCTTTATTGCGCGTTCGATATTGTCCTTTGGCATGTTCTCGCGCTTGGCAGTTGCTATGATGGCACGCAATGAAGGGTTTGTGTCTGGTTCAGGACCACCAGCCTTAACTGCTATTGCGATTTGTTTACCAATCTTTGTAAATGTACGGGCCATGTGACCCCATCTCTTAAGTTTTGTCGCTTTGCGATATTCAAATGCTCTTCCCATAATTTATTATTTTTTTAATTCGATATTTCGATGTTTGTTTATCTTAGTTCTGCATTGAGTTGCTTCTTCAGGTTATTGATGAGATTGTTCATTATTGCATCAATCTTCTTATCGTTCAGGGTTTGAGTCTCATCCTGAAGAATGAAGTTTACTGCATAACTCTTTTTGCCTTCAGGCAGGTTCTTGCCTTCATAAACGTCGAACAACTGAACTTTTTTCAGCAGTTTCTTTTCTGTTTGGCGTGCAATGTTTTCAATCTGTGCAAACTCTATGTTTTTGTCAACCAGCAATGCCAAGTCGCGACTTACAGCAGGATATTTGCTTATTTCCTTGTAAGAAACAACATTTTTCTTTACTGCCTTCATCACTGCCGTCCAGTTAATGTCGGCATAATACACCTTATTATTTATATCAAGTTTCTTTTGTAATTGAGTGCTTACAATGCCCATCTCAACGTATTGTTTGCCGCCGCGATTTGCAATTACAAGTCCTTTTGCAAATAAGTCGCTTTCCGATGGCTTCACAACGAGTGTATTTTCAGCCACGCCCAAGCGTGCAAGTATATTGCTTACATGTGCTTTCAACTGGTAGAAACTGCTTTCCTCATCTGCGTGTGCCCATGAGCCTGCGATAGATTTACCCGTAATCCATAGTCCGAGGTGATATTCCTCTGAATATGCTGCGAGTGTTCGTTCTGGGTCTTTCTTGTTTGCATCGAAGTGATAGCAGTTGCCAAACTCGAAGAACTTCAGGTCAGGACGCTTGCGGTTTGCGTTGTGCGAGATGCTTTCCAAGCCTCCAAACAACAATGTCTGACGCAAAACGCCAAGGTCTTGGCTCAGTGGATTCATAAGGTGTACGCATGTCTCTTCCGTAAACGTCTTTAACGACTTATAGTAATCAGTCTTTGTAAGAGAGTTGTTCAGTATTTCATTGAATCCGGCACCGACGAGTTGTTCGGCTACAAGATTCTCCATCTTGTGTTTCTGGTCCTCTTCTGTCTTAACAGTCAAAGAACTCTTAAGCGAAGTAGGAATCTCTACATTGTTGTAACCGTAAATGCGAAGTATGTCTTCTACAACGTCACATGGGCGTTGAACATCGACACGATACGTCGGAATCTCCAAGTTGAGTGCTTCAGGTGTCTCATTTACGACCTTCATTTCAAGCGACTCGGCAATAGATTTGATTGTCTCCTGCGGAATAACCTTGCCAACAAGTTTGTTCACATAATCATATTCCAGGCATACCTTGCAAGGTTCGATAGGCTCAGGATAAACGTCAACGATATCCATCGAAACCTTTCCTCCTGCCAATTCCTTGCACATAAGTGCTGCCTGTTTCAATGCGTAGATAGTTCCGTTAGGGTCAACTCCACGCTCAAATCTATAGCTTGCATCGGTGCTGAGACCATGACGGCGTGCCGACTTGCGAATCCAAGTTGGGTTGAAGCATGCACTTTCGAGCACTACATTGCGAGTAGTTTCGTATGTGCCGCTGCCTTTACCGCCGAAAACTCCGGCAATACACATCGGTTCTTTCTCGTTGCATATAGCAAGGTCGCGATTTGAAAGTTTGTGCTCCTCACCGTCGAGAGTGACGAAAGGAGTTCCTTCAGGCATACTCTTCACCACGATGTGCTTGCCTTCTACCATATCAGCATCAAAGCAATGTAGTGGCTGACCGTATGCCATCATTATATAATTCGTGATATCTACAATGTTGTTGATTGGGCGAAGACCGATTGTCGTCAGTCGGTTCTTCAGCCATTCAGGACTTTCCTTCACTTCGCAATCAGTAATGCTTACTGCTGCATAGCGTGGGCAAGCCTCCTGATTTTCTACAGTTACCTTTATTTCGAGGTCGTTGTTATCGACTGCAAAACTTTCGCACGACGGACGTTTCAACTCCGACTTCTTTCCATTGCTCAGCATCCAAGCGTAAAGGTCGCGTGCAACGCCATAGTGTGAAAGGCCGTCTGCACGGTTTGCTGTGATGTCAACTTCTATGAGCCAGTCGCTTTCGAGGTTATAATACTCTGCTGCCGGCGTACCAACCTTTGCATCTTCAGGCAATACGATGATGCCTGCATGTGATGTGCCGATGCCAATCTCGTCCTCTGCGCATATCATTCCGTTGGATTCAACACCGCGCAACTTTGATTTCTTGATGACAAACTCCTTGTCTCCATCATAGAGAACACAGCCAAGGTCTGCCACAATCACCTTTTGTCCTGCTGCAACGTTTGGTGCGCCGCAGACAATCTGCGATGGTGTCTCGTGTCCGAGATCAACTGTTGTCACATGAAGGTGGTCGCTATCAGGATGAGCCTCACACGTCAGAACCTTGCCGACATAGAGACCTTTCAATCCACCTTTTATACTCTGTACTTCCTCCAAAGCGTCAACTTCAAGGCCTGTCGATGTCAGTGCATCCACAACTTCTTGAGGTGTCAGGTCGAAGTCAACGTAATCCTTAAGCCACTTGTAAGATATGTTCATATATTTGCGTAATTATTCGATACGTTTTTTATTTTTGGTGCAAATTTAATACTTTTATTGCAAACCACAAAACAGAAATGCTTTTTTCATTAAATATATTTTCATTTTTTATAAAATGACTTATTTTCTCTCAATAAATTCTTCACATATTTCACGCTCGATATGTATTCTTCGTCCTCGCCCATGCCTACCCAATGCACTGCATTTGCCATTGCTGCGCCACGTGCATAGACCTTCATTCCGTCCTCAGCAGTGCTGTTCAGGTGAGAAAGTGCGGCTGCATACACATTAGTATAATAGAACAGCAGCCAGATGCTCACTGTCTGGTAAATCAGGTTTTCAGCCAATTCGCCCGAACAGTACCCTATGCGTTCTCGCCAAGTCAATGCGTTCATGCTATACCGAATTTTATTGTTTGCGGTTGCGTTTGGTAATATCAGATGCAAAGTTAATGAAAAAAATGATAACTGAAAACTTTTTCTTTCTTTTTTCTGCATAACTTTCACTGCGCAACACATTAGTTCTGCCGGCATATCATGCGTCGAATTTGTAAGGTTGTCCGATGGCGTTTCACGGATTGAACGCTTAAGTCGGAAAAACATTGCAGCAATGTTGGTCCGAACATTGTAGCAATGTTGACTCGAACATTGCAGCAATGTTTGCCGGAGTCAAGCGTTCGACTTTTGCAACGCCAACGCTCGCATCGCAAATCGAAAAGCATAAAACTAACAAAAAATTATTGGTGTCCTTTAGAATATAGCTATCAGCCCAGAGCATAGCAAAGCGACGCCCTGGGCTGATAGTTTGCTGCTCCTTCAGAGCGTAAAAAGAATGCTTCAGTAGGGCTTGTCCTTAAATATTGCGATAATGCATATAAAGTTGAATAATTTAATCAAAAAAGTTTTGGGGATTCAAAAAAAAGTTGTAACTTTGTGCCCGATTTGCGCCATGCGTGCGAAATCAACAAGAAAAAGCGACAGAAACTAATTTTTATTTTATAAATTTTCAGAGTTAATTAACATTATGTCAAACTTAAATGAATTAAAAAACGTACAGCCGTTGCAGGATTTCGATTGGCAAGCATTCGAATCAGGAAGTGCTGTAGGTGGTCAGTCGCAGGAAGAGCTTGAAAAGGCTTACGACGAGACTTTAAACAAGGTGCAGGAACATCAGGTAGTTGATGGTACTGTCATCGCAATGAACAAACGTGAAGTAGTAGTTAATATCGGCTACAAGAGCGACGGTATTATTCCTATTTCAGAATTCCGCTACAACCCAGAACTCAAGGTAGGCGACACAGTAGAAGTCTATGTTGAGAATCAAGAGGACAAGAAAGGCCAGCTCCTTCTTTCTCACAGGAAGGCACGCGCAAGCAAGAGCTGGGAACGCGTCAATGCAGCCCTCGAATCACAGGAAGTTGTCAATGGATTTATCAAATGCCGCACTAAGGGTGGCATGATCGTTGACGTATTCGGCATCGAGGCATTCTTGCCAGGAAGCCAGATCGACGTACATCCAATCCGCGACTACGACCAGTTCGTAGGCAAGACAATGGACTTCAAGATTGTCAAGATAAATCAGGAATTCAAGAATGTGGTTGTTTCTCATAAGGCACTCATCGAGGCTGAAATGGAAGCACAGAAGCAGGAAATCATGAGCCACCTCGAAAAAGGTCAGGTACTTGAAGGCGTTGTTAAGAACGTTACTTCGTACGGTGTATTCATCGACCTCGGTGGTGTTGACGGACTTATCCACATCACAGACCTCTCTTGGGGCCGCGTAAGCGATCCTCACGAAGTTGTTACACTCGATAGCAAAATCAATGTTGTTATCCTCGACTTCGACGAAGAGAAGAAGCGTATCGCCCTCGGCCTTAAGCAACTTACACCACATCCATGGGAAGCACTCGATGCAAACATCAAGGTTGGCGACCGTGTTAAGGGTAAGGTAGTCGTTATGGCTGACTACGGAGCATTCGTAGAGATTGCCCCAGGCGTTGAAGGACTCATCCACGTAAGCGAAATGTCATGGAGCCAGCACCTGCGTTCTGCACAGGACTTCCTTAAGGTTGGCGACGAAGTAGAGGCAGAAATCCTCACTCTTGACCGCGACGAGCGCAAGATGTCACTCGGTATCAAGCAACTCAAGGAAGACCCATGGGAGAAGATTGAAGAGAAATATGTTGTCGGAAGCAAGCATAATGCAAAGGTTCGCAACTTCACTAACTTTGGTGTATTCGTAGAACTTGAAGAAGGTGTTGACGGACTTATCCACATCAGCGACCTCTCTTGGACTAAGAAAATCAAGCACCCAGCAGAGTTTACACAGGTTGGTGCACCTATCGACGTTGTAGTTCTCGAAATAGATAAGGAAAATCGTCGTCTCAGCCTTGGTCACAAGCAGCTCGAAGATAATCCTTGGGACAAGTACGAAGCAGTTTATACAGTAGGTTCAATCCACGATGGTACTGTAAAGGAAATCATGGATAAGGGTTCAGTTATCGAACTTGAAAAGGACGTAGAAGGCTTCGCAACTCCTAAGCACCTCGTTAAGGAAGACGGAACTAACCCTGTTGTTGGCGATGTTCTCCCATTCAAGGTAATCGAGTTCAACAAGGACAGCAAGCGTATCATCCTCTCTCACAGCCGCACATTCGAAGACGAACAGCGTGCAGCAGTTGCTGACGAGAAGAAGGTTGCAGCAAAGAAGGCTCCAAAGAAGGAGGCAACTCCAACAATCCAGAACCAGGCTGCAAGCACAACACTTGGCGACATTGACGCTCTTGCACAGCTCAAGGCTCAGATGGAAGCAGGCGAATAATACACAATATTATATATAAGGAAAAGGCGCACTCAATTGAATGCGCCTTTTTTTTATGCCCGACTTAACCGGCAAGGTTGTAATATTGTGGGCTAAATACTGTAGCTGAATCCCAACGATGTGTATTCACGGAACTGGAAGAAACCGTAATCGTCGTCGCGTACAGTACCGTCGTCGAATCGAGGATAGAGGAATAACTTCGCACTGATATACTTGGAGAGCTTGAACGTAAATGTGTTTTCCCATTCAACCTCGGCACGTCTGTAAGTAGTATATCCCCAAAGTCTCGTCTCGTATGTGAACAAGTCGGAAGGATTCCACCTGAAATTAAACGTGAGTGAAGAACCAATATCGTTCAGCGTACTGTGGTTTGGCTTCAAGCTATAGCGTGTGGCAAGTTCTTCACGACCGACGTAACGGAAGTTGTAAGCCACTGGAGCAAGGTTCAATGTGCCGTTTGCCTTCTTGTTCTTGCTCTCGAACTTGTAATCCATACCGATTGCAAGGTTGAAGTTGAATGGCGACATGAAGTCGGAATAAATGTAATGGTCGTTGGACTTCAAACCTTTATGGAACTGCGTATAAGTGAGGACTTGGAATGTATAATACCAGCGTTTTGTTGCTTGAATGCCTAATTTGCCCGTGTAACGAATGAGGTCGTCGGTGGTGCGGAACTTGTGCAGAGAGTCGCTTTCCGATGTCTGGAAACCGAGTTTAAGTTCAAGTTTGTTGTCGAAAGTAACCTTTTGCTTGTTGTTGTAGTTTGCTTGCAATACTATATTGCCGAGCATAGAGTAGTTTCTTTCACCACCTTTGTACCAATTGTTGGTGAAGAAATTCTGGAGGAATTGCAAATAATAATCCTGTTTGAAAGTCCAGAAATTAGGTTTCTTAATGACAACGTCGAAGTCGCCAACGTCGTTGGATGGCGTAACAACAGGTGCATCGTTGTTGGCAACAACTTCAACATCGCTCGACGTAGGCGCTACTTCTTGCAGTCCGCCTACTTCTTCCAGTGTTTTCTCTGACTCCTTAACGAGTTCTGGTCGAGTCACATAAACGTTCATGAGCGCATTGTCAACGGCATAGCGCAATTCGTCATCAGCGTCTATTTCGGTCGAGTCGATGTTCAATAGGCTTGCTATCGGTGAGTGATAGAACGTAAGTGGAGCAAACAGACGGTAGTATCGCCCGTCTTTATCCACGCTAACCTGCTCGCCAGATGCGGACCTGTAAATTTGACGACTCTCCACTTGTCCTTTTATCACAGCAAGCGAATCAAGGTATCTTGATGCAAAATCAGATTGCGCAATAATTGTCTGTGACGACATTAGCGCTGCTAAAAATAAATACTTGACTTTTTTCATACCTTGCAAAGGTATAAAAATTTTTACAACATAAAGCAAATGTCACCTCATATTTTCGATTTTTTTCAAAAAAAATTAAAAAACATATCATTTCGTTGTTGCGATTACTCAAATATTTCGTAACTTTGTACCCCGTTATGGAAACTAAATATATATTTGTTACAGGCGGAGTGGTAAGTTCTTTAGGCAAGGGCATTATCTCATCCTCAATTGGTAAGTTGCTCCAGGCAAGGGGCTACAACATCACAGTGCAGAAGTTCGATCCGTATATCAATACAGATCCAGGTCGTCTTAACCCTAATGAGCATGGTGAGTGCTACGTGACCATCGACGGCATGGGAACGGATCTCGACCTTGGTCACTATGAACGTTTCACTGGAATACAGACCACAAAGGCGAACACTCATACCACTGGACGCATCTACGCATCGGTTATTGCGAAAGAAAATCGTGGCGAGTATTTCGGCAAGACAATACAAGTCGTACCACATATCACCGACGAAATCAAGCGCAACATCAAGATGATGGGCAAGCAGAAGAAGTTTGATTTTGTCATCACAGAGATTGGCGGAACGGTAGGCGACATAGAATCTTTGCCTTACCTTGAGGCTATCCGACAGTTGAAATGGGAAATGGGAAAGAATGCAGTGTGCGTACATCTCACATATATACCGTACCTGAAGGCTGCCGGTGAACTTAAAACCAAACCTACACAACATTCGGTAAAGGGGTTGCAAAGTGTCGGCATACAGCCAGATTTGCTTGTACTCCGTACGGAAAAGCACTTGAGCCAAGGTGTTCTGAAGAAGGTGGCAAGTTTCTGTAACGTTGATGAAGACTGCGTTGTACAGAGCGAAGACCTGCCAAGCATCTATGAAGTGCCAGTGAATATGCAGAACCAAGGCATGGATGCAGCGATACTCCGCAAGATGGGAATAGAGGTAGGCGAGACTCCTGCGCTTGGTCCTTGGCGTTCGTTCCTCGAAAGATTCAAGACTTCAACGAAGGAAGTCAAGATTGCACTCGTTGGAAAGTACGATCTTCAGGATGCATACAAGAGCATTCGTGAGAGCCTTTTCATTGCTGGTGCATATAATGACCGCAAGGTTGTGATAAAGTATATCAACAGCGAAAAGATTACCGACGACAATGCTGCCGAAACACTTTCACCTTATGCAGGTGTAGTGATTGGTCCTGGCTTTGGCGAAAAGGGAACTGAAGGCAAGATGTCTGCCATAAAGTATTGCAGGGAAAACAATGTCCCGACGTTTGGCATCTGCCTCGGAATGCAAATGATGGTGACGGAATTTGCAAGAAACGTACTCGGACTGAAGGGCGCAAACTCACGCGAAATGGACGAAAAGACTCCATACAACGTGATAGACGTGATGGAAGACCAGAAGAATCTCTACGATGGGGCAATGCGTGTTGGTGCATACGACTGCTTAATCCAGACTAAGAACAGCAAGACATACGAGGCTTATAAGACAGAAAAACTCTCGGAACGCCATCGTCATCTTTATGAGTTCAACAACGAATACCTCGCAGATTTTGAAAAGGCAGGTATGATTGGAGTGGGGAAGAACCCTGAAACAGATTTGATAGAGATAGTTGAATTGCAAGGACACAAGTGGTTTGTAGGCACACAATTCCATCCGGAATATAACAGCACAGTGCTCAAGCCTAATCCTCTCTTCCTCTCATTCATAGCTGCCGCATCGGAAAAGGATTAAAAGATAATAAGATGTTGTAATTGTTTCTTAACTTTTGAAAAAATACACATTATTTATATATATAAGAACAAAAAAGAAATAAATGGATAGGAATACAATCATTGGCTTCATTCTCATAGCAGCCGTATTGATAGGCTTTGGCTATTGGAATCAGCCTTCAGCGGAACAAATTGCAGAACAAGCACGTCAGGACTCTATTGCCACGGCACAGAAGAAGGCAAAAGAGGAAAAAGCTAAACTCGAAGAAGAAAAGTCGATTACTGCCTTCAAGGACACAACAAGCAGTGATAGTGCCGTAGTTGACAGCATAAGTGCTTTGCCGGAATCGTTCACAACGCTGCAAAACAATAACATTGCCGTTGACATAACCAATAAGGGTGGCTTTGTAAAGAAAGCTGTCATAAAGGGTTATGAGTCGCTCGAAGGAAAACCAAACGTGACTGTATTCGAAGGAGATGAGCAGACGCTTGACTTCAGAATGGCAGGAAAGGATATGAACATTATCACAAAGCAGATGACGTTCATACCTGTCAACGCTACCGATTCGTCGGTTGTGATGCAAGCCAAAGTCGGAGATACAGGTGTGTTGAGCATTGCTTACAACTTGCCGTACGACTCTCATCTGCTGCAAATAACTTTGAAAGCTGAAGGCATAGACGGATTGTTCTCGCCAAACTGCAACAGCATGACCGTTGACTGGCGCGACCATTGTCGTCAGCAAGAGAAGAGTTTTTCGTTTGAAAACCGCTACACTTCGCTCACATATAAGGAAGCCGGTGCTGGCACGGATTATTTGAATGAAGGAAAAGATGTTGAGGAAACTGTAGAGGAACCACTCGATTGGGTTGCTTACAAGACACAGTTCTTCAGCGTTGTGCTTATTGCTGAGAAACAATTTGCAAAGAACTCTACCCAGACAAGTACTCCTGAAGAGAAGGGTGGAGGCTATTTGAAGCAATTCCATTCGCAGATGCAGACAAACTTCGACCCACAGGGCAACGAACCGACACGCTTCGAAATGTATGTAGGTCCAAACAATTTCCGACTTCTGCAAAAGGTCAGCGACCAGACAACCTTCGACAAGAAACTTGAACTTCAAGACCTAATCTATCTCGGATGGCCTATTATCAAGTGGATAAATCGTTGGTTCACGCTCTACGTCTTCGACTTCCTCACCTCGATGAACATTAGCATGGGCATCATACTTATTCTTATAACGCTGCTCCTCAAGGTCATCACATACCCAATGGTGAAGAAAAGTTATATGAGCAGTGCGAAGATGAGGGTGTTGAAACCGAAACTCGAAGAGGCTACAAAGGAATACAACAAGCCGGAAGATGCTATGCAGAAGCAGCAGGCAATGATGCAACTCTATTCGCAATATGGCGTAAGTCCACTCGGAGGCTGCTTGCCAATGATTATTCAGATGCCTATCTGGATTGCTATGTTCAACTTTGTACCAAATGCAATCGAACTCCGCCGACAGAGTTTCCTTTGGATTAAGGACCTTTCTACATACGACCCAATCTTTGAGTGGACAAACAATCTGCCACTTATTGGCGACCACTTGAGTCTTACTTGTATTCTCTTCTGTGCTGCAAACGTAGTATATTCCGTTCTCAGCATGCGTCAGCAGAAAGACCAGATGGTAGGGCAGCAAGCAGATCAGATGAAGATGATGCGCTGGATGATGTATCTCATGCCAGTAATGTTCTTCTTCATCTTCAACGACTACTCGGCAGGTCTTAACTTCTACTACTTCATCTCATTGTTCTTCTCGGCTGCAATAATGTGGACATTGCGCAAGACGACAAACGACGAAAAACTCCTCGCAACGCTCGAAGCACGCTATAAGGAGAACAAGGCAAAGCCTGCTGCTAAACAGGGAGGTTTCGCTGCACGTCTTCAGGAACTGCAAAAGCGTCAGGAGGATATGCGCAAGCAGAGAGGATATTAACAAATCAAACCATACAAAGGGAAGAGAGCATGGTGGACAACAGGGCTGTTGAACCGCAAAGGGACAATGTATATAACCGCAACACATTGAATGAAGGTTTCTACAACGAGTTGCTTTACATCATGGGACTCGAAGAAACCAAGAACAAGACTGATAAGGTTGTACGTATTCAACGCTTGGAGAAAGACCGTCAATCCTACTCTCTTCTTGAACAGACAATAAGGGTTATTGTTGAGCATCCACGGATTTCAGATTCTAACGAATTGTTTGAAAATGCCCTCGGCCTTGTGCTTACGTGGGTCAACCGACTCCTTTTCCTGAAACTGTTGGAGGCACAACTTTCAAACTATCAGGAAATTCTTACATGCGAAAAGATTAAGTCGTACAATGACTTCTTCGATCTTTTCCTTAAAGTATTGGCACGACCATCTGATGCGAGGGATGAAGAAGCAAGGCAAAAGTTCCAAGACGTACCTTATCTTTATAGTTCACTGTTCGAGTATTCAAAGCTGGAATCCGACCTGATCCCTATAAATTGCCTTTCTGACGGCGACATGGATTTGTATCCTCGTACTATCTTGAAAGACAAAAGCGGCCGTCGGCTTGAAGGGAAGATTAATTCGCTGAAATACCTTCTTGACTTCCTCAACGCCTATAGCTTCGGCTCTGACACGGAAACTATAGATATAAAAAGGAAAAAGAAAACCAAGACAATAATCACTGCCCCAGTCTTAGGACTTGTATTTGAAAAGATAAACGGATACAAGGACGGAGCATATTTCACTCCATCCTACATTACTGAATACATGAGCCGCGAGGCTATACGCCGTGTTATCGTCGATAAATTCTGCAAGGCAAACGATTGGAACTGCAAGACAATAGGCGAAGTCGCCACGCTTATAGGCAACGACATCGAGTCTAAGCAAAAGGCAAACGCCATCGTCAACAGCATTACAATCTGCGACCCAGCCGTTGGAAGTGGGCATTTCCTCGTCTCGGCGCTCAACGAACTTATGCTTATCAAGTATGAGTTGGGCATTCTCATGCTTCACAACGACGCTCACGATAGCTTCGACAAATACGAATTGCACATCGTTGACGACGAACTCGTCATCTCCAACCCTGATGGTTTCTTCAGGTACAACCCTGCCGACCACGACTCATACGTCGTTCAAAAGACCATCTTTGAAGAGAAGAAAACCATAATAGAGAATTGTCTTTTCGGCGTTGACATCAACCCAAAGAGTGTAGAGATTTGCCATCTACGCCTATGGATTGAACTGTTGAAGAACGCATATTATGAGAATGGCGAACTCCAGACGTTGCCTAACATCGACATCAACATCAAGTGTGGCAACTCGCTCCTTTCGAAATTCGACGTGAACACAAAGGACCGTATTGCACTCGACAAGCGTATAGAATACATCATACCCGAATATAAGGCAATGGTGAAGCGGTACAAGACCTGCAACGACAAGCACGAACGCCATGCCATTCACAAGGAAATAGAGCAGATCAGGCACTCGTTTGAGGACTGTTTCCCTCTCGATATGTTCGGCAGCAAGAAGACGCAGCAGAAGTCATACGCCGACAATACTTTCGAATGGTTAATGGAATTCCCTGAAACATTGTCCGATACTGGCCAGTTCATTGGCTTTGACATCATCACGGGCAATCCGCCATACATCCCTTTGCAGAAGTTAGGCGACGAGTCGAAGAACTATGGTCGCATGGTCTTCAACGCAAACAATGAACTCGAACCACTCTATCAGACATACAACGCAAAGGGCGACATCTATTCCTTGTTCTATGAACGAGGCTTGCATCTGCTGAAACAGGGCGGCTTACTCTGCTTCATCACCTCGAACAAATGGATGAGAACCGACTATGGAAAATCGACCAGACGCTTCTTACTCGATAATGTAAACCCGAAACTGCTCATTGATTTCCCTTGCCTGCAACTGTTCGACAAGGCTACAGTCGAGACAAACATCCTCCTCTACAGCAACGAAAAGAACCTGCATGAACTTGAATGCGCCGTTATCGACAAGGGACGCAAGGACTCGTTGAAGCATCTTTACACTTCCGTAGCTGAGATAAAAACCCCTTGCAACTTCAATACAGACGACAAGTGGATTATCACAAACGAGATAGAACAAAGCATTCAGTCGAAAATCGACAGCATAGGCACGCCATTGGCTGACCCACGATGGGGGCTTCAACCTAACTTTGGAATAAAGACTGGCAACAATGACGCCTTCGTTATCTCAAGTGATACAAGGACGAAAATACTCTCCTGGTGCCGCGACGAGGACGAACGCGTGCGCACCTCAAAGCTTCTTCGTCCATTGCTGCGAGGCGAAAGCATTGGCAGATTCTCCGATAATTGGGACGGAACCTGGCTTGTTGCATCCTTCCCATCACGCCGTTACAACATCGACGAATACCCTGCCGTACGCAAATATCTCTTGTCGTTTGCCTACGATCAACTCATCGCAAACGGCAACGAAACCATTGCAAGCAACCATCTTGAAGAGTATTGCAAGCAGAAACTTAACCAAAGCGGAGCCGAAATCATTGTCTGTGGCAAACCAGTTCACGACCAGAGTGGCAAGACAATAAAGTCGCGCAAGGCTACGACAAACAAATGGTACGAGACTCAGGACAACATAAGTTACTGGCGAGAATTCAAATACCCAAAGATATTGTGGAAAAGAATTGGCTCTGACCTGCGCTTTACCTACGACGACCGTGGCTTCTATGGACTCGACAGCACGTGTATCATGACAGGACGCTACCTTAAATACATCTGCTGCATACTCAATTCATCGCTTGGTCACTACCTCATTTCGCGCAATGCACAAAAGACAGGCACGGGCGATCTACTCGTAAGCGTACAGGCAATCAAGCCTATTCGTCTGCCACTGCCAAAGGAAGAACCGGTTGCTCTCAACGAACTCTGCGACCGAATCCGCGCATCATATACCCCAGAAACGTATGATGCGATAAACCAAGAGGTCTATCGCATCTACAACCTTACCGACGAAGAAATCGCCTTCATCAGCAAATTTTAGTATATTCAAGCAGGTTAATCGTCGAATCCGTCGCCGCCGCCAAAGCCACCTTGACGCATACCGCCACCGAATCCACCGCCGAATCCGCCGCGCATACCGCCTCCGGATCCGCCACGCATACCGCCACGGTTCATCATGCGACGCATCTGCTTCCGCTGATCCTTCTGATATTTCTCAAACTTCTCGTCGCCAACGATCTTCTTAAGTTCATGGTTATACACTTCCCTTTGCTTGTTCATCTCCGTCATCTTTTCAGTCATCTCCTTCATCATAGCCTCACGCATCTCCTTTGTAGGCCTCTTGATTGAGTCCGGAGCCTGTCCGTCAGGGCGTGGACCAAAGTTAGGGCGCTCCCACATTGAAGCATACTTCTCGTTAAGAGCCTTTACCTGAGCAGCCTGATCCTCGTTTAGTTCCATGTCCTTAGCCATCTTCTCCGAACGTTCCTCTACTGTCATAGGCTTGAAACCCTGGTGCATACCGCGGTTAGGTCTGCCCTGTGGAGCATTCTGAGCCATAACTGTTCCCATACTAAGCAATGCAATGATTGTAAAAATAATCTTTTTCATAACCTTGAAATTTTTAATTGTTGAATTTATAATAAGTCTTTTTAACTATGGTCATATCTTTTGCCATCGTTCAAATATATTGACGCAAAAACAAGAAAAAGGTTTAACACTCCCACATGATTTTTGCTCTTTCGTCGCAGGTCGTGCTTTATGCCCTCACAAGACGAACGTAATACTCCAGAAAAAACTGCTACAGTTTTCACCCCAAAACTGCTACAGTTTTCAATCCAAAACTGCTACAGTTTTTTGCAGTCGCTATGCTTTGTGCTCATCGCCTCTTAGGCTATTCTTCGACAAGCGAAGCGCTTCGCGATAACTTTGCAAGCCAAGCGTTCGTGTCATGGCAGACTACAGATTGTGCATGCAAATACCAACGGGAAATGCGGAAGTACCAAAAAAAGTTGATATTTGTTTGCGCGCGTGCGCGCGCGTAATAATAAGGTGTAATTGCTGTCTATGGCTTTATCAAGGAACTGTCGCCATAACTCAAGAACCGGAACTCGTGAGATAGGGCATAGTCGTAGATTGTATGCCAGTCACCTCCATGAAGGAATGCACTTACGAGAAGGAGTAGTGTGCTCTTTGGCTGATGGAAGTTTGTGACGAGCCACTTTACGATCTTGTATTCATAACCAGGGGCAATGATTATTTGAGTGCTTCCATGCAGCGATTGCAAGTCGTGACGGTCCATATAGTTTAGCAATGCATCCATCGACTCCACAGGGGTGAGTGTTTCGCCTTTGTCGTAAGGTTGCCATTGTGTGACGTGAAGGTCGTAGATTGACAACGATGGGTTTTCACTGACCATGCATCCAAGGTAGTATAGGCTCTCAAGTGTGCGGACACTCGTTGTGCCAACTGCGAGGACTTTGCAATCATGGGCAAGAAGGCGTTCGATAGTGTGGCGTGACACGCAGAACGTCTCGCTGTGCATCTCATGGTCGGCAATCTCGGCAGATTTCACTGGTTTGAACGTGCCAGCACCTACGTGGAGAGTCAACTCCTCGCGTTCAATGCCTTTACTGTCGAGGGCTTTCAGCACTTCGGGAGTGAAGTGAAGTCCGGCAGTTGGTGCAGCAACACTTCCTTTGATTTTGCTATAAACGGTCTGGTAGGTTCGCTTGTCACTTTCCTGTGTTTCGCGGTTGAGGTAGGGAGGTATTGGCAGTTCGCCAACCATGTCGATGAGTTCGGCAAATGACGAAGAACCAGTCCAATTAAATTCAATCAAATAGCCCGTGCCACGTTGACCTTTTAGTTCTGCCGTGAGAGTGAACGGCTGGCCGTTTGGCTGTCTAACCGCTAAACAACCATTAAGTTCCAACTTTCCGCCTTTCCACTTTTTCAGGTTACCGACGAGACATACCCATGAGCATTTGTTATGAGTTTGAAACACTTGTTCGTAATCGGCAGGTTCTGCTGGTTCAAGCAAGAAGACCTCAATCAAAGCACCAGTTGCTTTACGGAAATGTATTCGTGCCTGAATGACCTTAGTGTTGTTGAAGACCATCAGCGTGCCTGACGGTATGTGGTTGTGCAGGTTGCAGAATACGTCCTCGCTTATTTCGCCTTTGTCGTAAAGAAGAAGTTTCGACTGATCGCGTTGTTGCAAAGGGAATTTCGCTATCCTATCGTCGGTCAATGGATAGTCGAAATCGTTTATTTGTATGTGTTTTGTATCTATCATTTCTTTGTGGTAATAAAGTGTTGAAACCTTGGTGACAAATCTACGAAGTTCAGTTTGCCACAACCGAATGTATTGCTATACAAACGAACAAGAACAGGAGTATGCATATTACTTCGTCGCAGTCGGACATGGCATAGCCCGCCCGCGTAAGTTTGCGTGAGACGTAGTGGTTTGATGTCGATGCTTGCATCTCAAATACTTTCAGGAGCCTGTAGCACAAGATTGCGACAACGATTCCTACAGCCATTCCGACAACAACATCGAGAGGGTAGTGGACTCCAAGGTATATGCGGCTGAAACAACTCAGCAGTGCCCAAATGCAGAGAAATATCGACATGGACTTGCTACGAACCAATAGACAGATGTAGGTTACCAATCCACAGATGTTGGCAGCGTGGGCAGAAAAAAAACTGAAACCTTCCGGAGCATAGCCATCGACCAAGACGGAATGTACCGTGGGGTCGTTGCATGGACGAACACGTGCAACCCAAGGCTTTACGATAACATCAGTGATAATTTCTGTCATGGCAAAGCACAGCAACGCCATGCCTATAGTAAACAACATGCGCGGAATGGTTTCGCTGTTTTTTATGACAAGAATGGCTAACATTACATATAGTGGCAACCATACCCACCATGTTGTAATGTCGAGCATAATGTGGTCGAGCACTAATGACTCGCTACCGTTCAACGCATGGAATATCGTCTTGTCCATAATCTATATTCTCTCAATCTGTGAATTTTGCAACCATCCACGCTTGCCGTCGTCGAGCTTCACTTCCTTCCAGTCTTTCATGCTGTCGTCAATGATATGTGCCCTTGTACCCTCGTGAACTACAAACAGATCTGTTCCGTTTTCTGTTGGTGTGCTCTTTACCGAGGCAGCAGACGAGACGACAATTACAGTATTGCGTACTTCAATCTGTTTCTTCTGTTGGAATGCTGCGATGATGGAAAGGGCAAATACTATCAGCATGGCAAGTGAGGAATAGAAACCAGACTTGCGCACCCATGTCTTGTCGCTGAGCAGATAGACAAGCAACAACGCAAGCATAAGTATAAACGAAGCAATAGCAATAATTGCCCAAGTGTCGATGCTGAAAATATTAACGATGGTGCGATACCATGTGACGAAGAACATCTCACCTTGTGGAACTATCCTGTCAATGGTTTTTGTCCGAGCCATGTCGAGGTTGAATCGAATGTCGCCGTCGCCTGGGTCGAGCAGCAGTGCACGTTCATAGTTAATAATTGCACGTGTATAGTTTTTGCTACGGTAATAAGCATTGCCGAGATTGTAGTAAATGTCAGCACTCTCGCCATCTTTCAACATTTGTTCGTAAAGCGAAACAGCCTTATCGTAATCTTCGTTGACGTATGCCGAGTCGGCATCGGCCTTAGTGTCGGCATTGGCAGCAAGAGGCGTAAACATCATCAAACCAAACAAGATGATTGTTGCCGGCATGTGTGACTTCTTGTTCCTCTTCATGACATCCTCAATTTTTTCTATCACGTCAGCTACCGATTCATATACTTTTTCCATGTTGCCAACCTTGTCGCCAGGGGCAAAACGTGCGAACTCGCATTCGTCGAGAGCATTGGTGAATTGGGTTATCAGACTCTCGTCAACATTGGCAGCAGCAAATTTATCGTTGATATTATCTTTTGACAGCAACTCAACTGGCATATTCAACTTGTCGCCAACATATCCCCATAGCGCTTTTAGCACTTCGTCGTAGAATTCGTCCTGTTTTCCCATCTGCAACAGTTTGCCTGCGAGGCGAAGACGTTTCGTCGCAACCTTATTTGCCTTCTTTCCTCTCATCTTGGCAACATTTGCATTGTCTATTGCACGCTGACGGAAGATGATGAGTAGGACTACAAAGGCAGCAAATGCAACGCATATCAAAGTCCAGAATCCTATACTGAGGAAGAAATGGTCGTTTCCTTTTTTCAATTGTGGAGTGCCAGTCTTGATGTGCCTAATGTCGCTATTTAGTAAGCGCAGTGCTTCTTGTTCGGTGTATTCGCTTCCCGCTTCGCCTTGAAGTACCTCAATGTCGAACGATTGTGATTTTAATGTTTCATATTTGCGTGAAGAAGTATTAAAGTATGTGAACTCGACTGGTGGAATAGTGAACTTACCCTTGTGGCGTGGCACGCAAAGGAATTCGTATGTTATATTGCCTTCCAGACCATTTGAAGTGAGCCGTGTGTTGTCTTCAACCTTTGGGTCGTAACTGTCAAAGTCCTTTGGCATGTGCAGGGTAGGCTGTTTGATGAGCTTCAAGTTTCCGTTACCAGAGATAATGACGCGTAATTTTATCGGTTCGCCACTCTTGACTTGACTTGGCTCTAATGATGCGTTGATATCAAACGTTCCTACGCCGCCAGAGAAATTCTTCGGTTTGTCAGGCAGTGGGTCAACTTGTATGCTTACTGCTGGGGCATTGATGTTTTTGTTTACTTCCGTGTATCCTCCACCATTAAACAATGCTTCGAATGGGTCGAGACTGGTGTCTTGCATCACGACTGTACCGTGGAAAGTTATACTTGGAATAGTCAGTTTGCCTGTAATCTGGGGGTACATTAAGTATTGGCTCCATACGACAGTACGATACATGCGGCCCTTGTATGACTCGGTTGAGAATTGTTTTTGTTGCGGCAATGTAACTTCTTGTGTGTGGAATCCTTTCAGGTCAGGCATCTTTCCTTCGAGAGCACTCAAATCGACTTGTGTATATACTTTGTAGGTAAGCAGTATAGGTTCCTGTTCGCAAACTCTATTGCGTGATGCACTTACGGTGATAAACAGGTCATTACCAGTGATTCTCGTACCAGAATTTCTGATTTGTGACCTTTGCTGAGATTGGCTCGATTGTCCAGACCCTCCGCTCGAAGCACTTCCACTTGCCATAACCGTAACTGCATTCGAAGTAATTGCCTTGCCTCCGCTTGTTGCCCTTGCAGCCGGAATATTAAATTTGCCAGCCTTGTTTGCCATCAAAATGTAAGTGAAAGTAGTGGATTCGTTGCTGCTTGTCTTGCCATTGATCATCTGAAAACTCGACGATGTTGATGTGTGAGGCCCAGTCAAAACCTCAAGACCATCAGGGACATTGCCAAGCCTTATGCCGCTTACGTCGTGTGTCGATATAGAATAAGTAAGTCGGAATTGCTCGCCTACAGCCACATGTGATGGTGCCTCAGCTCTCAATTCTGCTGCATAAGAGAAACTTGAAATACAGCAAAGTATAACCATCATTAACCCTCTTAGGTATCTTATGTATGGGAACTGATATGTATTCTTGTCATTAATGTTCATATTTGTTCTACTTTCAAAAACGATGCAAAGTTAGTAAATGTTTTCCAATCTGCCAATGTATTATAAATTAAAATATGTGAATATTATTATTCAAGTTTCGCAAACTTAACTTGAGTTATTATATTGTCTTCTTTCTCGCGCGTACGCGTATATATAATTATGTATTTGCGCAGTCGTTGCCCTGTGTTTCTCTTGACCTGTGTCAAGGTTATGAAAAAAGTTGTTAAAAAAGTTTTGTGTTTGCGGAAAAAGTTGTACCTTTGCATCCGCTTTCGCGAAAAAAGTAGCGTTAGCGTATAAAGAAGGCGATTCTTTGAAAGGATTACATAAACAGACGAAGTAGTACGAGAGAACGAGAAAAGGTGTTCCCTGTCATCCTGCCGTAATGGCAGGAGAAATTCTGCGAATAGCGAAGCAACAGGCGAATGGACCCGATAACGTTTAGGAAAGGATGCGACTCCGGGCCGGACAGACAGAAAAAGAAATTGAAAGAAATAATTACAATGAAGAGTTTGATCCTGGCTCAGGATGAACGCTAGCTATAGGCTTAACACATGCAAGTCGAGGGGCATCATGATCGAAGCTTGCTTTGATTGATGGCGACCGGCGCACTGGTGAGTAACGCGTATCCAACCTGCCCGCCACTGGGGAATAGTCCCCCGAAAGGGGGTTTAATGCCCCATGTCTCCTCCTGAGGGCATCCGAAAGAGGGGAAAGGAATCCGGTGGCGGATGGGGATGCGTCCGATTAGCTTGTCGGCGGGGTAACGGCCCACCGAGGCTACGATCGGTAGGGGTTCTGAGAGGAAGGTCCCCCACACTGGTACTGAGACACGGACCAGACTCCTACGGGAGGCAGCAGTGAGGAATATTGGTCAATGGGCGCAAGCCTGAACC
>JAKSIZ010000011.1 GCA_024398515.1 Bacteroidaceae bacterium
TCGAATATATGGGTGACAAAAGTAGATAAAAAATCGGAGATTTTGCAAATTTTCTAATAAAAAATGCTTTGTTTCTGTTTTTCTGTTGTCAAACCACTTATCACAATGCAAAAGTAAGGTATGTAAACACTTTATGCAATAGGCTGACTATTGATTGTTACGATAGATAACATTCTTATAAACGATAGATAAATTTTGTGCCATAATGAAGATATTGATGTTAGAATTATAGCTTCTGACTTTTGATAATGCAAAAAAACACGCAAATGTTTGGAGGAAAGAAAAATAATCATTACTTTTGCAACCTGACAGAAAGAGAGCTCACTGATGGGTGGGCTTGAGGTCAAACATTTTTTGGGAACAAAACGCAACGCCTACACGTTAGGTATTGCGTTTGAGAGGACGTTACAGACGTTATCTTCTATCATCAGATTTCGCAAATTTGATTTTTCCACAGAAGAGACGCAATGTACGGCCGCTTTGGGATAGTTGTATCCACTATCTTGTTATTATTGTATAAATAATAAGGTGTTCTATAACTTATCTCGGCGTGGGCTCGCTATTGCTTATCTTGTGGAAATGGCAATGCGAGAGCCAGATGATGAGATAAGCTGGATGTTAGAACCCACGTCTTTTCATTTCCATCTATTCAGTAAAACAATTTAATTGCCGACTCTGGGTTTTATAGGCGGATGGTTAGTATTTTATGGCACGTAAATATAAAGTCTGTATATGTTCTTCTTTTGTTGGCATTATTATTTTGATTTTCATCTTAACCATTGTTGTGTTTTTAGAAACATTAATTCCAGCATCAGGTTATAGAACAGTTCTTGAATATTCCTCTGCAGATAGTATATCTGCTATTTCTTCATTAATCCTTACACTAATAACCATAAGTACATTATTCGTTGCTTTGCGTGAATACAACATGCATGTGGAACAAAATAAAAATAAAATTTTTTCGAGTTTGGACAAAGAATATCTTGAAAGCGAGGCTATACAAAATGTCGTAAAATACCTTCAAATAATAAACCCAAGCAATGATGTTCCCACAGAATATCAAGTAGATTTATTCTTGCGTTTTTTTGAGGAGATAGGTCTTTATCTTGATGATAAAGTATTAGATACTGAGAAAGCTAATCACTTCTTTGGATATTATTTAAAACAAATATTCATGCAAGAGAAAGGTCGCAAATTATTATTACGAAACAACGTGTTAGAGAAACGCAGCAGATATCCTCAACAATATAAAATAAAAAAAGATTTCGCAAAAGATTGGAAATACTTAGATATCTGTATTCAAGAAATGGAAATTTTGGAAAAACAAAATATAATATTAAAAAAATAATTATTTACATTATGAAGAATTTGAAACAATTGATTTTGCTCTGCTTATTCGTTATGATAAGCATAGAAGCAAATGCTATTCCAAACAACACTATTTATTACACATCATCGGATGGCAATGTTGTAAATCCTTACAGTAGATATGCATTCGGCGGTGCGACTATCGTAAGTAACGAATACTCAAATGGTCAGGGAATAATAACATTCGACAGAGATGTGACTTCGATTGAAAGAATGGCTTTTTATTTATGTACAGACTTGACAAGTGTGGTAATCCCTAATTCCGTGACTTCGATTGGAGAAAGTGCTTTTTCTCTCTGCTCCAGTTTGACAAGTGTGACAATTCCGAATTCCGTGACTTCGATTGAAGATGCTGCTTTTTATAAATGTTCAGGTTTGACAAGTGTGACAATCCCCAATTCCGTGACCTCGATTGGTGGTTCTGCATTCCAATACTGTTCTGGCTTGACAAGTGTGACAATCCCCAATTCCGTTACTTCGATTGGAAGTCGTGCTTTTTTAGGATGTTCAGGATTGATAAATGCAGTATATAATAACACGATATTTGCATATATGCCAACTTCATATTCTGGTTCATTCAACATTCCAGATGGAATAACAACAATTGTAGATTATGCTTTTAAAAGTTGTTCAGGTTTGACAAGTGTGACAATCCCTAATTCCGTGACTTCGATTGGAGAATGGGCTTTTTCTGGCTGTTCAGGCTTGACAAGTGTGACAATCCCAAATTCCGTGACTTCGATTGGAAACGAAACTTTTTCAGATTGTTCCGGCTTGACAAGTGTGACAATCCCAAATTCCGTGACTTCGATTGGAAGTGATGCTTTTTTTAATTGTTCAGGTTTGACAAGTGTGACAATTCCTAATTCCGTGACTTCGATTGGAAGTTTTGCTTTTTATAAATGTTCAGGTTTGACAAGTGTGACAATCCCAAATTCCGTGACTTCGATAGGAAGTTATGCTTTTTATTATTGTTCAGGTTTGACAAGTGTGACAATCCCAAATTCCGTGACTTCGATTGGAAGTGGTGCTTTTTCTGAGTGTTCAGGTTTATTGCAAATTTATGCTCGTATGATAACTCCTCCAGAAATTCAAGATGACATTTTTAATGGTGTTAATTATAATGAATGCATTTTGTATGTTCCTGATGGTTGCGTTGAGAAATATAGTAGTGCTCCTGGATGGATGAATTTCAAGAATATTCAATCATTTATAAATGGCACATGTGGCGCAGAATTAACATGGGTATTTGACAGAGAGACAAAGGTACTTTCAATAACGGGAAATGGGTATATGGCTGAATACTATTATAATAAAATCCCATGGTATTCATATAAGAATGAAATACAGACGATTGAAATTATTGGAGGAGTAAAGTCAATAAGTCAATATGCGTTTAAAGATTGTGGAAACCTAAAAAATGTAGTATTAAACGACTCTTTAGTAAAAATAGACTATTTAGCTTTCTGCAATTGTGATAGATTGACACAGATTATATTGCCAGAATCGATTAATGAAATTAATAGCGAATCATTCTATGGGTGTGAAGGTCTTCAAAGTTTAACAATTCCAAATACTGTCAAAAAGATAGAAAGTTCTGCTTTTGAAAGTTGTCCAAGTATGAAAGATGTTAAGATTCAAATTCTTGATTGGGAAGCAGATAATATAGCCGCAACTACAAATAATATCAGTAGCGCAAATATTTCTTATTATTATGGAGAGAATAAAGTAGAAGGAGAATATACTATCCCTGTTGGCGTTTCAAAATTGGGGAATAATGCACTCTATAAATGTATTGGCTTGACAAAACTAATAATACCAGAATCAGTTATATCATTAAGCGGACGTGCATTATATGCATGTTCAGGATTGAAATCAATTGTATTTCCTAATACAGTAACAGAAATTGGAAATGAAGCATTTAAATATTGTTCAAGTTTGAAAGAAGTTAATATGCCAAAGTTCTTAACAAAATTAGGATATGAGGCTTTTTGTGGTTGTTACAATTTAATTAATGTCAATCTGGGGCAGTCATTATCAACACTGAGTAGTGGACTATTTTATGGATGTTCAAAGTTAGTTAATATCTTTATGCAAAATAATATAGAATCAATAGGGGCTCAAGCGTTTTATAATTGTTCCAGTATTCGAAATATCAGTTTGCCAAAAAAGCTGAAAACGATTGATAATTATGCTTTTTATGGTTGTACAAGCTTGGAAAAGATTAACATCCCTTCTTCTGTTACGAAAATAGGTAATGAAGTGTTCTATAATTGTTCAAAATTATCAACTGTTGTTTTGCCGGAATCTGTAACAAAGATAGGAAGTAAGGCTTTTTATAAATGTTATAATTTTGATGCTCTTTATGTAAGTTGGAACAGACCAATAAATGTTGAAAATGATTACTACGACTGTCCTTTTGAAATAAATGAAAATGATTATATTTTAAAACATTGTATGTGCCTTTAGGCCGTAATAAAATTTATGCCGTGGCAAATACATGGAGTAAATTCTACGATATACAAGAATGGGACAAATCGATTAATCCAATAAGCTCAATAGGAGATGCAAATAATGACGGTAAGGTAGATGTGTCTGACATCACGGCAACAGCGTCTTACATTTTGGGTGTAATACCTGTCGAATTTAATTTTGAGGCAGCAGACGCAAACGAAGACGGTACGGTTGATGTTGCTGACATAACAGCCACAGCAAGTATAATCCTCACCGGCAAGGCAAAAGAAGAGGAAGAATTAGAAGAATAGTAGTGCTACTGATGTACAAAGTAACGGCGAAGCTTATTGTGGGCTTCGCCATTTTTTTGTGGGAAAAGGTTTTATTACTGCTGTTTATCTCCTTGAAGAGAATGATTGCCTTCTGCAAAGAAGGTGATGCTATGAGCGCAAGAATTTTCTGGAGAACAAGCTCTCCGATAAACAGATTATTGTCTTTTTTTAATGAAAACTATTCAGCAGTACCATTCTATGAAAAAGTGGAATTTATGGCTGTTGAAAATTATAAGCCAAATACTGAGATGAATTACCAAATATAAATCAAGAAAAGTGGAAGGAAGAGAAAAATAATTGTCGAAAAGTGAAACTTTCGAATGTTAAAAAGTTGATACTTTGTATGCGCGCGCACGCACGCGCAATATTAATAAGGTGTAATTTGAACAAAACTTGGGAATTTTTGTTTGTATTTGCTGGTGGGATTATTGCTGCAGATAAAAAAATCACATCAAAATATAATAATCATTTGAGATTTGCGTTTGATAAGTAGAAACAAAATAAAAAAAGGAATTGCCTATGGTAAATTTTACTCCAACTAATTCGTCATCACATCAGTTGTTCTTTCCTTCCGAAAGGTCTTTGGACTTTGTCCGTCAATATGCCTACGCGTGGAATAGAATGAAATACGACGACCAATTGCAGAACTGATGATTAGGTTATGGGTTATAGTTATAAACCAACAACCGTTTAAGTTATGACAGAAAAGAGACAAATACTTATTGCCCCATCGCTCTTGGCGGCAGACTTCCTGCATCTTGAAAGAGATATAGAGATGATAAACACGAGTGAAGCCGATTGGTTGCACTTGGATGTGATGGATGGTGTGTTTGTTCCGAACATATCATTTGGTCCTCCAGTGCTCAGCCAAGTGGCAAAGGTATGCAAGAAACCTCTCGATGTTCATCTGATGGTGGTTCATCCGGAGAACTATCTTGATGCGGTGAAGGCTCTTGGGGCAATGATGATGAACGTGCACTATGAGGCTTGTACGCATCTCGACCGAATGATCCATGAGATTCATGCAAATGGGATGAAGGCTGCTGTCACACTTAATCCGTCAACACCAGTTTCAATGCTTGAAGATGTAATCAAGGATGTTGACATGGTATTGCTTATGAGTGTGAACCCAGGCTTTGGAGGGCAGAGGTTTATTGAGAACACAATCGACAAGGTAAAGGCTTTGCGGTTGATGATTGAGCGTACAGGGTCGAAGGCTTTGATAGAGGTTGACGGCGGTGTACAAAATGAAACTGCCCCACGCCTTGTTGCGGCTGGAGCAGATGTTCTGGTAAGTGGAAGCTATATTTTCGGTGCTTCTAATCCTCACGAAGTGATAAGGGAACTACGTGGTTTATAGTTACAGATGCTGTTGGCGTGCCATGCGGCGCATGTTGAGCACTGCATAACGCATACGTCCAAGGGCTGTATTGATGCTGACATTGGTGATGTCAGCGATTTCCTTGAAACTTAAGTTCTGATAGTAACGCATGAAAACCACTTCTTTTTGTGGTGCAGGGAGATATTCCATTAATCGTTGTGCCTCGACAAGTGTTTGGTCGTACACTATTTCATTTTCCCTCGACTCGCGCAATGCTGCACTTCCCCTGTAGGTTGCAAGGTCGAAGTTCTTGTCGGTATCGATAATCTTCGATGCTTTTTCATGGCGGAAATAATCCATGATAAGGTTGTGTGCAATGCGTGTAGCCCATGCCTGGAACTTTCCATGCTCGGTGTATTGGCCAGTCTGAAGCTTGTCGATAATCTTTACAAACGTGTCCTGAAACAAATCATCGGCAAGTGCTTGATCCTTCACCACGCACATGATATAATTAAAAACCTTGCTTTGAGTTCTCTTTAATAACTCATCAAAAGCTCTATTATCGCCACCAATATAACGTTCAGCCAATAGGTCGTCCGTCATAATTCCATAATTTACCATTACCAATATGTTTAATTTTCTTTAATTGAGTAATGTTGTTTCGATAGGCTCTTTGCTTTTGTAAATGTTATTAATGTTATAATTTTTTTGATATGTGAATGCAAAGATATAAATTTATCGTGTTATAAACTGGCGTGTTGCTCCTATTTTAAAGTTTTTTAACGAAAAATCTCTGATATCGATACAATAAAGAAAGGGATGCAAACGTTTTGTTGCATCCCTTTCTGCGAGAATTACTATTTGTTTTTTATGAATTTTACTTCTCTTCTTCAGCAAGTTCTTCCTCGTGAGCCTTGATGAGTTCGTTCTGAACATCGTTAGGAACGAGTTCGTAGCTTGCAAACTTTGAACTGAAGCTTGCACGGCCACCAGTAAGGCTACTGAGTGTGATGCTATAGCTTTGCATTTCCTTGAGAGGAACTTTTGCAATGAGTTTCTGGTAACCAGCCTCGCTGTCCATACCCATAATGATGGCGCGACGACCTTGAAGGTCACTCATTACGTCACCCATATAGTCAGATGGAACGAGAACTTCTACATCGTAGATAGGTTCAAGAATCTTAGGACCTGCATTCTTGAATGCTGCTGAGAAAGCGTTACGACCAGCGAGCATGAATGAAAGTTCGTTAGAGTCAACTGGGTGCATCTTACCATCATATACTACAACGCGTACGTCACGAGCATAACTACCAGTGAGAGGTCCACGGTTCATACAATCCATGATACCCTTCTGAATTGCTGGCATGAAGCGTGTGTCAATAGCACCACCAACAACAGAGTTGATGAATACGAGCTTTCCACCCCAATCAAGTGGGAATTCGTCCTTACCCTTAATATTAACCTTGAACTCTTGTCCGTTGAAGTTATATACTACTGGATCAGGCATACCTTCAGTGTAAGGCTCAACGATGAGGTGTACTTCACCGAACTGACCTGCACCACCAGACTGCTTCTTGTGACGATAGTCGGCACGTGCTTGCTTCGTGATAGTCTCACGATAAGGGATGCGTGGTTCGTCGTATGTCGTCATAATCTTGTCAACATTCTCAAGTCTCCACTTCAAAGTACGGAGGTGGAACTCGCCTTGACCGCTTACGATAGTCTGGCGCAACTCCTTGCTCTGCTCAACAATCCATGTGGGGTCTTCCTGATGCATACGGAAGATTGCTGCCATCATCTTTTCTGTCTCGGCTTCATTGTTAGCCTTGATAGCACGTGAGTACTTTGAATTAGGATACTGGATGAAGTCAAACTTGATTTCGTTGTTGCCTTCAACAAGTGTGTTGCCTGTCTTTACGTCCTTTAACTTAACTGTACAACCGATGTCACCAGCTTCGAGAGCGTCAACCTTTTCACGGTTTGCACCTGCACATGTAAAGATTTGTCCAAGGCGTTCCTTGCTGCCTCGGTCTGCGTTAGTGAGGTCCATGCCTTCCTTAAGAGTACCACTCATTACCTTGAAGTAAGAAACTTCACCAATATGTGGTTCCATAGCCGTCTTGAAGAAGAATACTGAAAGAGCACCATTTGCGTCCGGAGCAATTTCGTTACCCTTTACGTCCTTTACCTTTGGCATTTCGTCGATGTTTGGTGCACAGTTTGTGAGGAATTCCATCAAACGGTTTACGCCGATACACTTCTGTCCGCATACGCAGAATACAGGGAATGTTGAACGTGAAATCAATCCCTTGCGAATACCTTCGCGTATTTCGTCGTCAGAGAGAGCCTCTGTCTCAAAGAACTTGTCCATCAAAGCCTCGTCGTTTTCTGCTGCCATTTCTGTAAGTTCTGCACGCATTTCCTCAGCCTTGTCTTTGAACTCTGCTGGTATATCTTCAACAACAGGAGCACTTCCGTCACCCTTGAAAGTAAGTTTCTTCATAAGGATGAGGTCGATTACTGAATTGAAATCCTGACCAGTTGATACTGGGAACTGAACAGGAACAACCTTTGAACCGTAAGCTTCCTTCATGTTTGTGAGTACAACTTCATAGTCGCACTCCTTGTCAAGCTGGTTTACTACGAACATAACTGGCTGCTTGCACTTGTCAGCATTGCGGAATGCGTTTTGTGTACCAACTTCCGGACCATACTGTGCGTTGATTACGATAGCAGCAAGGTCTGTTACGTTCATTGCTGTGATAGAACCTCCTACGAAGTCGTCACTGCCTGGGCAGTCGATGAAGTTCAGTTTCTTGTTGTTTGCCTCAACGGCGAAAACTGTTGGGAACACTGAATATCCATACTCCTGCTCTACTGGGAAATAGTCACACACCGTGTTCTTAGCTTCTACTGTACCACGGCGCTTGATCACCCCGCCTTCGAACATAATAGACTCTGCGAGAGTCGTCTTACCAGAACCTTTAGCACCGATGAGGGCTACGTTCTTGATGTCTTTTGTTTTGAAAACTTTCATCTTGTAATTGTTTAAATAATATTATTGGTTTTAGAAAATATTCCTTATTTGCTAAAAAAGCCCCCAAAGTTAGTGTATTTTTGTGACATAACCAAATAAATAGTGGAAAACATACTAATATTTTAGACTTATTAGTATTTTCCCTTTGGTGCGAGTGTTTGCGTTTTCTGGGACGATGCTTATGCTTTCAGGAAAACTGCTACAGTTTTCAAGTCAAAACTGCTACGGTTTTCGTATGAAAACTGCTACAGTTTTTTTTCGGGTATTAAGGTCGTGTTGCAGAACGCAAGCTTTCGTCTGCGGAATTTATGTGAGATGAAATGCGTGATGCTTATTCGTATCTCATCGAACGTGATGGCGAAATATGGCTGATAAGCTGGCTTGGGATTATTAGTACAAGAATGCAAATAAGCATTGTGGCAATGTTGAGCAGCAGGATGTAAGGTATATTTATTTCTATTGGCACTGTGTCAACATAATAACTGGAAGCGTCAAGGTGGATGATGCCTGTGTATTTTTGAATAAGTGCTATGCCAAGTCCGATGATGTTTCCCCATATAAGTCCTTTGCCAATGATGAAAGCTGCAAACCAAAGGAATGTATGGCGCACACTACCATTGCGTGAACCGAGAGCTTTTAGCAAGCCTATCATCTGCGTGCGCTCAAGTATGATGATAAGTAAACCTGATATCATCGTGATGCCAGAAACGCATATCATTAAGGCAAGTATAATCCATACGTTCACATCGAGAAGTTCAAGCCAGGCAAATATACCTGGTTGTGCTTCTTGTATGGTGCGGGTGCAGTATTGTTCGCCGTAATGGTCTGTTACGTATTTTAGTCGTGAGTTAATGAGTTGTGCCGTTTCATTAACTGCGTTTTTATCTTTAACGGCAATCTGTAAACCTGAATACTGCTTTTCTCCCCAACCACTAAGTTTTGTTGCAGTGCGCAAATCGATAAAACACAAGGCATTGTCGTACATCGACATGTTTGTAGAGTATATGCTGTCGATAGTGAATCGCCTTGCTTTTACACTTTCGCCAATGAAATACGCAAATACCCTATCCTTGGCGTTAATGTTAAGCTTGTTGGCAATGGTTTGTGAGATTGTGACCGACGAATTACTGGTGTTTTCTTTTGAATTAGAAGGAATCGTTTCGCCTCTGAAAACTATGCCGAGAAAATCAGAGTCGGTTTTCAATATGCCACGAACGTCAGTGTATTCCTTTATTTCCTTAATGTTTGGAACTTCTGAAATGACTTTTATTATGGAATCAGTGACTTCAATAGGCGTATTGGAACCTGTCTGGTAACTTCTGAAACTTGTGATTTGTATGTCACCACCGATACTGCTGACCTTGTCCTCTATCGTATGCTTGAATCCTAAAACTACACAAACGGTGAGAATCATGACGACAAGTCCAATAGTTACTCCCGTGATGGCAACACGTATAGCAGGCAGCGAGACTTTTTTCTTCTCGCCGCCGTCGTTGTTGTAAATTCTCTTCGCTATAAAATAGTTTAGGTTCATGCTTTTATTCCGTTCTGCCAGGATAAGCCTCAAGGGCTTTTTGAAGAACGAACAATGCACGTGTGAGGTCTTCTTTCTTTAGCACGTATGCTATACGAACTTGATTTCGACCGGCACCAGGTGTTGTGTAGAAGCCTGATGCAGGTGCCATCATTACTGTTTCGTTCTCATAGTTGAACTCGTTTAAGCACCATGCGCAGAACTTCTCGCTGTCATCCACCGGTAGTTTTGCCACAGTATAGAAGGCACCCATAGGTATTGGTGAATATACACCAGGAATTCGATTAAGTCCATCAATGAGGCACTTACGTCGCTCAACATATTCGTCGTAAACGTCGCGGGAATAATCTTCTGGGGCATCAAGCGATGCTTCTGCAGCTATCTGACCTATAAGCGGCGGCGAAAGTCGTGCTTGGCAGAATTTCATCACAGCCTTGCGTACCTCTTTGTTCTTTGTAATCAATGCTCCAACACGGATGCCGCATTCAGAATATCTTTTTGATACGGAGTCAATGAGTACGACATTATCTTGAATACCTTCAAGATGACAGGCACTGATGTATGGGCTACCGGTATATATGAACTCGCGATATACTTCGTCAGAGAACAAATAAAGGTCGTATTTCTTTACAAGATCGCGGATTTGATTCATTTCGCGGCGAGTATAAAGATAACCTGTCGGGTTGTTCGGATTACATATAAGTATCGCGCGCGTGCGTTCATTTATTAGTTCTTCGAATTTTTCAACCTTTGGCAAAGAGAATCCTTCGTCAATTGTCGTAGCAATGGTGCGGATGGTTGCTCCTGCAGAAATGGCAAATGCCATATAGTTTGCGTATGCCGGTTCGGGTACGATAATCTCGTCACCAGGGTTGAGACAAGAAAGGAATGCAAACAATACCGCCTCGCTACCACCTGATGTGATGATAATATCATCGGCAGTTACGTTGATGTCGTACTTCTTGTAGTATTCTGTCAGGCGTTCGCGATAATGCTTATAACCTTGTGACGGACTATATTCCAATACTTTCAAGTCAATGTTGCGTATCGCATCAATGGCAACTTGTGGAGTAGGTAAGTCTGGTTGACCGATGTTGAGGTGATATACTTTAATCCCTCTCTCCTTTGCTGCGTTTGCAAGCGGTGCGAGTTTCCTGATAGGAGACTCAGGCATTTCTGTTCCGCGAATGGAAATCTTTGGCATATATTTTCTCCTTTATTGTTTTCTATTTGAAAAATTAGTCTAAGGGCTCAAAGCCTTCCTCACCTGAAACAGGTTCCTCTTTTTCTTCTTTTTGTTCTTCTTTCTTTGCGGTGATTTTATCCAAATCATCATACACAACGACGTCGAGGAAGTTTGTTTCCGTAATAGCGGCAATGACGTAATCTATGAGCGAACCCTTCATTATTTCTTTGGTATTGTCAAAAGCGGCTTGTGTTGATGCACCTTGAACAAGATAATTTATGTTTGTGCGCTTTTCCTTTCCAGTCTTTTCGTCAGGAATAATCATTTGGATTTTCACCTTGTACCACTTGTCGGCAGCAGGGTCTTCGTCAAAGAAAACTTCCTTGAACGATGCAATTTTAAGAGATTCAACGCTTATCGCACCAGAATAGTATGCGCTTGCTTCTTCCAATATCCTTGTCTCTGCCTCTGTGAAAGTGAAGGCATCCACTACATAATCTTCTTTAACGGGCTTTGTCAGTCCGTCTTCCATTTGTTTCTCACTCTTAATTTTTGCTTCAAACCATGTTGAACTTTTGCAATTTAATGCCATAATCTTTATTCCTTTGTTTATTTCGTTATTAATAATTTCTTTTTCCAAATATGCGAGTGCCTACTCTGACAATTGTCGAGTTACACTGAGTGGCAATCATGTAATCGTCGCTCATGCCCCAACTACGTTCCTTGAAATATGGTGCATCGGCAAAATACTTTTCTTTTATTTCGTCGAAGAAGTTCGATGCGATGGTGAATTCTTTCCTTATTTGTTCTTCATCATCGGTAAACGATGCCATCATCATCAATCCACAAATGCGAACATAAGCCAGTTCCTTCCATTCCCCCATCTCAAGCATTTCCCTGCAAGCGTCAAGCGAAAAGCCATATTTGGTTGCTTCTTCTGCTATATGCAGTTCAAGCAATACATCTATGGTGCGCCCACATTTCTCTGCCTGGCGGTTTATTTCCTTCAACAACTTGAATGTATCTACTGCTTCTATCATCGAGATAAACGGGGCAATGTATTTCACCTTGTTTGTCTGCAGGTGACCTATGAAATGCCAGACAATATCCTTTGGCAGTAAGTCAACCTTCTTGATAAGCTCCTGCTCATGACTTTCGCCAAAGATTCTATGTCCGCATTCGTATGCTTCCTTTATGTCCTCAGCGGGATGATACTTGCTGACGGCAACAAGTCTCACTTCTTTTGGAAGTGATTGCAATACTTCTGATATGTTTTGCCCTATTTCGCTCATCGTTCAGTTACCCAGTATTATACTTGCTGTGCTTGTAATGTCGGCAACGTCAATACTTTCATCTTGATTAGCATCTGCTGCTTCAAGGTTGAAAGGTTCTGGTTCTTCGCCCAAGATATATGCTGCAATGGCGGTAATATCTGCCACGTCAACCGTTTTGTCGTCATTGGCATCGCCGAGAATCAACGCTGGAACAACATTCCCGAAGTCGAATGTTATCGTTGCGAAATCATCGCCTGCAACTATTTCTTCCTTGATATTTGTTATCGGCTTGCCTGTATAGCCTACCTTCGTAGAGTAGTAATACTTGTTGTCCATCACGTTTCGATACACGTCTTTCACTTCCCTGAGTACTTCAGTCACCTGATTTTTCCCTGGATATGGATCGCTGTAATGGCTGCTTGCATAGACGGAGGAATCGAAGGTTGTCTTTTTCGTTCCATTATAGATAGGTTGTCCTACCTGATACGATATGTGAACGAAGCTATCGGCTGGTACAAGTGTCATTGCTGTATTGCTCAAATAGATAGTTGCACCCGATTCATTCTTCTTTTTGTAATTATTGTTTGGTACCATTGAGTGCCCATCGTATGTAATGTCATAGACAAGCATCCCATGCCCAAGTACAGACGAGTTGCAACCTTTATTCTGAACATTCTCAACAATGTAATAATGCTTGCCGCCCTCTTCTCCTTCTGGGTAGATGCGGTAAGCTTTTCCTCCCTCTTCAGAGAGTGGCTTGAGGGTTACAGTTTGCGAATCTGTCAGGTTTTCTATGTCCATCCATCCCATACACTCTCTTTCCCAAGCCGAATAAGCATTAGGATAAAGACCATTCTTGGTGTATTCCCCACCATCCATAAGGTCCCAATACTCGTATGTCTGGTTCAGCATCTGTGCTGGTGTTGTGGTGGAATACAGGTCTGGCAAACCGAGAGTATGTGAAAATTCGTGGCAGAACAGCCCAATGCCAGACACGTGTGGAGTACGGAAAGAAGTAGGTTTCCTTAAAAGTTCACAACTAATCCCGACTCTTGAAGTCTTTACTCCTTGCCCAGTGTCGTATGTTGCGGTTGTTACCTTTGGCCACATCAAGTCTGTAAGATCTGAATTTTGGCTCTGGCTATAGCTTGCACAAATAAAATATGTAAGGTCAATATAGCCGTTACCATCCAAATCATATTCCTTAAAGTCAACGCTGTCGGCAATTAACGGCATGGCATCTCTCACAAGATACGACACATTGTCGCTGCCACTACCGTAGTATTTGAGCTTCTGCGGAAGCTTGACTGGACCTACAAGGTCGAATTGTGGACGGTATTGACCGAAGCTCATCTCATTGAAATACTCTGCAACGCTGCAATAGTTGTCCTTGAGTGTACCGTCGGCAAGTTCCGGATTGAGTGTCTTTCCATTTAGATATGAGTCGAATATCTCCTTCGTGTTATCCCAATAGAAAGTTGAATCCTGGAACTCAACGAGCACGACAAGTGCTTTTGGTGTACCTACATGAGGGAAATAATTGGCTGGAACAGGTTCGCTCTTCTTCCTTTTTGTTACTGCCGACTCGAAATGTTGAGCAAACTTGTCTATGTCCTGCAAGTCAACGAGACCTTGTTCCCACGCTGTTCGTTGGCTTTTTTCGTGTGCCAAAACTCCAGTTGAAATCAGTTCGCCTTTGTCTGTTGTCTGTGCAACAAAGAAATTTCCACCTTCACAAACGAGCAAAGCGCCGTCGATTGTGGTAACAAAATTGCCATATTCATCACCATGAGCAACTACAGTAATCATTGTTCCATCACTTTGCCTCACTGTTTGTGGCTGTGGATCTGCCTTTCCGGCAAAGGTCGTCAATGCCGTGGCGAGGCAGATTAGCGTAAATATTATCTTTTTCATTCTTCTATTTTGAGCGGACAGACGTACTGCCCCTTCTTTTTTGTTGTTCTATGGTTTATTGCATGTTGCGGACAATGATGGTAACAAGCCATGCAGTTCGTACATGTGCCGTCCTTTTTCCACGAAGGAAGTTTGCCTTTTCCTCCATTTATATTCTTTACCGGACACGTTTCAACACACTTGCCACACCTGATGCATCTCTCCTCGTCAACCTTGAAAGGCTTGTCGGAGATAAACAGTTTGTTGAACGGTATGCCAAGAACGTAGGTGAGGATATAAGGCACAGGGCCTTTTGTCAACTGTTCTATTCCTTTTCTTCGGTGTATTATGTACTCCGAAATTATCTCTACGTCGCGTTTTGCCTGCGACAGTTTCCATCTTTTCTTATTCTCATCGTCAACGTTGAAGCCTGGCAGACATACGTAACTCTCGGGCATAATGAGCGAAAATGCCGAGTCGAGATGCAGTCCTGCAGCGTTAAGGTCCTTTCTCATGACGCTCATCGCTTCGCCGATATTGTCGCCTGCTGTCATTACACAATAGATGTAACAGTGCTCAGCATTGTGTATGTTCAGGTGTTTTATGAACTGTCTTACGATTTTAGGAGGCATCCAACCGTTCACAGGGAACACAAAACCTACGACATTGTCGTTGCCTCGTTCTGCAATTTGACTGCCACCGACGGTCATAGCATCGGCAATACTTGCCAATTTATCGTTGGTTGCATTGGCAATATATTCCGCTGCCCATCGTGAATTACCCGTTCCCGAAAAGTAATATATCATACCTTAATTTCAAACTTTGGGCACAAAGTTACAAAAAGTTTACGGCATACCGAAAGGTTACGGGATTAAATATTATAATTTTTTATTTTTTTAATTCTATGAATACTGTGCTGCGGATGTGGCGCAACGCTCTCCGTCTATGGCGGCAGAGACGATTCCGCCGGCGTAACCGGCACCTTCGCCGCAAGGGAATAACCCTTGTATGCGTATGTGGGCAAGGGTTTCGTTGTCGCGAACGATGCGTACTGGCGACGATGTTCTCGTCTCAACGCCTATCATCACAGCCTCATTGGTGAGGAAACCGCGGCTTGAACTGCCGAATTTTCTGAACCCTTCCTGCAGTCGGCCGACGATAAACTTTGGCATCCAGAAGTGTAGCGGCGACGAAATCAAGCCTGGTGCATAGCTGCTGCGAGGCAAATCGTAGCTGAGTTTGCCCTTTACGAAGTCGTACATTCGCTGTGCTGGTGCCGTCTGTCGCATGTTTCCCTGTTGCCAACAGTCGCCTTCGAGTCTTTCCTGGAACGCCATCATTGCGAGCGGATGGGCATTATCCTCTCCTTGCGAAGGGCATAGATTGCCCAAATCTTCGGGTCTTATTTCTACAACCATACCCGAATTGCTCCGTTGTGTGTCGCGATGCGATGGGCTCATTCCGTTTACAACTCTCTGTCTTGGACCAGTCGCAGCAGGTATGACAAACCCTCCAGGGCACATGCAGAAGCTATAAACTCCACGTGCATCAACCTGCGTGACGAAGGAATACTCCGCTGCAGGCAGGTATTGTCCGCGTCCGTTTCGGTTATGATATTGTATCTGGTCGATGAGTTCGGCTGGATGTTCGAGCCTTACTCCCACTGCAATTCCCTTGGCTTCAAGGTCAACACCACTGTCGTTGAGCATACGATACACGTCGCGTGCCGAATGTCCTGTGGCAAGAATAACGGAACCACGGTAGGAAACCTCCTTTTTGCCCATTTCATCGGTACATTCTGCTTCGATGCCAACAACCTTTTCGCCCTCAAAAACGAGGCGTGTCATGCGTGTGGAGAAGTGAATTTCTCCGCCGCATCGTATGATTGTTTCGCGAATATTCTCGATTACCTTCGGCAACTTATCCGTTCCGATGTGCGGATGTGCATCTGAAAGTATGTTGGTGTTTGCGCCATGCTGACAGAAAATGTTGAGTATTCTCTCGATGTTTCCGCGTTTTTTGCTGCGGGTATAGAGTTTTCCGTCGCTATAAGCCCCCGCTCCGCCTTCGCCGAAACAGTAGTTGCTTTCGCTGTCAACTTTATGTGTCTTGGTGATATTGGCAAGGTCTTTCTTGCGCGAATGCACGTCTTTTCCGCGTTCAACGACGATAGGTTTCACGCCAAGTTCGATAAGCCGCAGCGCAGCAAACAGTCCTGCCGGACCGGCACCAACGACAATGACCTGCCGATTGCCGCTTACGGGATGGTAGTCGATGCGTTGGAACTCATCGTCGTGAGGCATTTCATTGATGAAACATCGCACACGAAGGTTTACGAATATGTCGCGATGCCGTGCGTCGATACTCTTTCGCAGCACGCGAATCTTGTTTATTGTCCGTGCGTCAAACCCCTTTTCCTTTGCCACGAAAAGCCTTATGCGCTCTTCGTCGAACGCCTGCTGAGGCGTAACCCTTATGTCGTATTCGTTGATCATGAGTGCAAAGTTACGAATAATAATGCAAATAAACAAGCGATACGGCAATATGTTTTTTGCGACACAGGTGAAAATATCCCGTTGTGTGAAGTGATTGCCCTTTCAGGGCGTTCATTTCAACCGAATACTTTGCCTGTGCTCGTTTCCCGACTTGTGCGGATGGGTTGGGAAAGTTGAACGCTTAACTCGGAAAAACATTGCTGCAATGTTGACTCCAACATTGCTCCAATGTTCGGACCAACATTGCTGCAATGTTTGGCGGAGTATAAAGGTCGTTCCGTGAAACGCTAACGCTCGCATGAACAAAAAATAAGCGTGAAATGAAAAAAATAATAGCTTTTATGTGAATATGTCATAGGAATTCATTACCTTTGTAGGCTGTTATATATATATAGGAATAAATGAAAGTTATGAAGTTTGGCGGAACATCCGTAGGTTCCGTAAAAAGCATTCTTGCACTAAAGAAGATTGTTGAATCCGAGAAAGGTCAGGTAATCGTAGTCGTCAGTGCCCTTGGCGGCATCACAGACAAGTTAATAGCAACATCGAATCTTGCGCTGAAGGGCGACAAGACATACAGCGATGAGTTTGCTGCAATGGTGACGCGCCACCACGAAATGATTGATACAATCATCAGCGATGAGAAAGACAAGAAAGAACTCCTGCAATATGTTGACACGCTCTTCGATGAGTTGAAGAGCATCTATCTCGGAGTATATCTTATTCACGACCTTAGCCAGAAGACCATCGCAACCATCGTCAGCTATGGCGAACGACTGAGCAGCCGCATCGTCGCAACGCTCATCGACGGTGCCGCATGGTTTGATTCACGCGAGTTTATAAAGACAGAAACGAAGCACGGACACTACCTGCTGAACGGCGAAATGACCGAAGCGCTTGTGAAGAAAGCCTTCAAGACCATTCCGCAAAAGAGCGTAGTGCCTGGTTTTATAGCAACAGATGGCGAGACAGGCGAGACAACCAACCTCGGCAGAGGCGGCAGCGACTACACCGCAGCCATACTTGCAGCCACACTTAATGCAAAACAATTAGAGATTTGGACCGACGTGAACGGCTTCATGACCGCCGATCCACGAGTAATATCAACGGCATATACCATCCGCGAACTGAGCTATACCGAAGCAATGGAGCTTTGTAACTTCGGCGCAAAGGTGATATATCCGCCAACGATTTACCCTGTCTGCCAGAAGAATATACCTATATACGTTAAAAACACATTCAATGTCAAGGACAGGGGAACCGTCATAAAGCAACGCGTTGAGGCTAACGAGAAACCGATTAAAGGTATATCAAGCATATCGGGAACGAGCCTCATCACCGTCGCAGGTCTTTCAATGGTGGGCGTAATTGGCGTGAACCGACGCATCTTCTCGTGCCTTGCAGAGAACGGAATATCTGTCTTTCTCGTGTCACAAGCCTCGTCGGAGAACAATACATCAATCGGTGTACGCGACGAAGACTGCAAGACAGCGATAAAAGTATTGAACAAAGAGTTCGCGAAAGAGATAAAGACAGGCGCAATGTTCCCTATGTCGGCTGAAAGTGGACTGGCAACTGTGGCTATCGTAGGCGAGAATATGAAGCACACCACGGGTATTGCCGGCAAGTTGTTTGGCTCGTTGGGACGTGCCGGAATCAACGTCATAGCCTGTGCACAGGGTGCAAGCGAGACAAACATATCGTTTGTTGTTGACAGTAAATCGCTCCGAAAGGCCCTCAATACGCTCCATGACAGTTTTTTTCTCTCTGAGTACCAAGTGTTGAATTTGTTTGTCTGCGGCATTGGTACTGTAGGAGGAAACCTCTTGGAACAGATACGCAGCCAATACGACAAGTTGAAAAAGACACGCAGATTGAAACTTAACGTGGTGGGAATAGCCTCATCAAAGCATGCGATATTCAATCGCGACGGCATCAACCTCGATAATTATCGTGAGGAATTAATGACATCGCAGTCAAGCAATGTCAACAAATTGAAGGAAAATATACTGTCGATGAACATATTCAATAGCGTGTTCGTTGACTGTACAGCCTCAGCCGAGGTGTCAAACATGTACAAGGATTTGCTTGAACATAACATCTCGGTAGTCGCTGCAAACAAAATTGCTGCGTCGGCAGACTATGCAAGTTACAAGACTTTAAAGGAGACTGCCGTGAAGAAAAGCGTTCGTTTCCTCTTTGAAACAAACGTGGGCGCAGGACTTCCTATCATCAATACCATAGATAATATGTGTAACTCGGGCGATAAGATACTGAAGATTGAGGCAGTGCTTAGCGGCACGCTGAACTTCATATTCAATGAAATCGCCGCCGATGTACCGTTCTCCGAGACAGTTCGTCGCGCCAAGGAACAAGGCTACAGCGAACCAGATCCACGTATCGACCTCTGTGGAAAGGACGTAATACGCAAGCTCGTGATACTTTCGCGCGAGGCTGGATACAAGGTTGAGCAGGAAGATGTGGAGAAACATCTGTTCGTTCCTGACAAGTTGTTCAAGGGAAGTCTGGATAATTTCTGGAAACATCTGCCTGAACTTGATGCCGATTTCGAGAAAGAACGTGCACAACTTGAGAAAGAAGGCAAGCGCTGGCGCTTCATTGCAAAGCTCGAAAAGGGCAAGACATCCGTCTCGCTTCAAGCAGTTGGCAAGCAACATCCGTTCTATCCACTTGAAGGATCGAACAACATAATACTCCTTACTACAGAACGTTACAAGAAGTATCCAATGCAGATACAAGGCTATGGAGCCGGTGCAGACGTAACGGCAGCAGGAGTTTTTGCAGACATAATGAGTATAGCAAACATATAATTTATTAACAAAAAGAACAAGATCAATGAAAAATTATTACAAATTTTTTGTGCTTGCAATGGCTATGGTCTTCGCGTTGACCGCAAATGCAGGCAAGAAGAGTGGGAAACAAATCGCTCCATCATTAGTGAAAACCGCCAAGCAAATGGCTAAAAAGTCAAAGGCAACAAAGTTGGCTGCTGACTTCACAGCACACAAGGCAAAGCATCAGAAGGTAAGCCGCACGTTGAAGAAAGCCGCAATTGGCAAGACTGCAACATACACCGTGACCGCTACAAACCTTAAATACGAGGATTGCACCGATGAGTATGATTCGTTCGGATTTGTAATGTATGCAATTGGTGCGACTCATACTGTTGAACTTTGGGTAGATACAAAGCAGTTTGTAGGCACATATTCTACAAATCAAGTTGACCTCGAATACTCATATTTGCATGATGGAAACGATTACATCATGATAAAGTCATGTAATTTCACTACAACAGAATCATCAGATGGCGCCAGAACACTCAAGGGAACTATCACTGGTGAGGATGGAAATACCTATAAACTTGACCTCTCATACGTGAAGCCAATGAAGTCAAGAGAGGAAAGCATTACAATTCCTGATGCAGAGTTGTATGATGAAATGGCTTCTTACGGCTATTTTGAAGCCGCTGGATTCAACTCTGCTGGCACACGTTATGTTGATGTTTGCATAAACAGCAATAAACTTGTAGGCTCATACGTTACAAGTGACTGCGACGATTACTACACGTTTGTTGCAAGCATTGCAGGTGTTGACACAGTATATTATGACCTCGTTGATGCCGACATCACTGTTGCTATGCAAGGAACAGACAAGGCTCTTATCACAGGAAAACTGCTTTGCCAAAGCGAAGTTGACGAGAAAGATGTACCGGAATTTACAATTTCAATGACTTGCGACGTAGAAATAGCAAGCACTGGATTGGAGTTTGATGCTACTGACGACGACTTTAACTACAACTTTACTGCAAGCGATGATATCATTGTCGATACAGAATACTTCAATGAATATGGTGTTCTCTATGTAGATGCAACTTCAGCAGACGGCTCAACCTACGTAGGACTTGAGTTCAATGTTGATAAGATTGACGACGTGATAGGCATTCCAGAAGGTACGTATGAAATCAATTCAACATGGGACGCAGGTACAGTTACTGCTTCAGAAGGTGTAGATGAAGATGGCTATGTGATTTATTCTTTTGCCGGAACAATGGACGAAGATGGATATTTTGAAAATCCTATGTGGTTCCTTGTTGGAGGTACAGTTACTGTTAAGAATGACAATGGCAAACTTAATATCGTTGTTGATGCAGTGAACTCGTATGGTTGTGAAATTAAGGCAACGATTGTAACCGAAGCCAAAGCACCAAAACCAGACCCAGTTCCTGGTGAAAACCTAATCGCTAATGGCTCTTTCGAGACTTGGACTTCAGATACACAGCCTACAGGATGGGAAGGATGGCAGATAACCGATAAGGGTAATACTGGTGGCGCTTCCCTCTCACAGACTACAAACAGCTATGACGGAACGTATGCTTGCTACGTTGCTGGCGATACTAAGAACAAGCGACTCTCTACAGAAATGCTTACTCTTAAGGCAGGAACATACTACGTTCAGTTCTATGCAAAGGCAGCCGACGGCACAGGTGCAATCAAACCAGGATACGCAACAAAACAAGCTAATGGTGATGCTCAATACACATATATTTATGGTGATGCAACTGTTGACTTGACATCCGACTGGCAAAAGGTTCTCTATAGCTTTGAGCTTGAAGAAAAGACAGACATCGCTATGCTCATCATGAACTACAAGAACTCTGGTGCCTGCATCATCGATGCTTATCAACTTTGGCTTGAAGGCAGCACTCCAACCCCTCCAATCGAAGGCGAAGTTTACTCAATCGACTTTACACAAGGCATGGATGGTTGGACTATCGACGATGTAAATATGCCTACAGGACTCACATACGTTTGGAAGCAGGACAACAAATTTGGTATGAAAGCAAGTGCATACGTAAATAAAATAAACTATGCTGCCGAATCTTGGATATTATCACCTGCAATTGACTTTACACAGAACTCCGTAACATCAGCCGAGTTGAAGATAAACCATGCAGTAAACTATACAGAAACTCCAACACAATTCCTTTCTGTACTCGCATCAACCGACCAGAGGAATTGGGAAGAACTGACACTTTCTGCTTGGCCAAAAGGCGATAGCTGGGATTATATCGACGCAACTGCTGACCTCAGCAAGTATGCAGGAAAGAAGTTCTACATCGCATTCCGCTATGCAAGTACGACAAGTTCTGCTCCTACTTGGGAGATTAAGAGCGTGAATGTGACTGCATCTGCAACTCCTGATGTTCTAACTGGTGATGCTGACGAAGACGGTTCGGTTACTGTTTCCGACATCACAGCTATTGCAGCTTACATACTCGGTCAGAATCCAAGTCCATTCAATATGACAAATGCCGACGTTGACGGCGACAAGGCTATTACAGTTACTGATATTACTGGAACAGCTTCAATAATCTTAGGAATAAAATAAGACTAAATGCAGTATTACAGCACAAATCAAAAAGCCCCTTTTGCCACGCTTGAAAAAGCTGTGGTAAAGGGGCTTGCCGAAGACAAAGGGTTATACATGCCCGAGAGAATAAACGTGTTGCCGAAAGAGTTCTTCGACAATATTCAGGACATGACATTTCAGGACATAGCTTACAATGTAGCTGCTGCGTTCTTTGCCGAGGATGTTGACGAAGATGCTTTGCAGCATATTGTTTATGAAACCTTGAACTTTGATTGTCCTGTGGTAAATGTCAACGATAACATCTATTCGCTTGAACTCTTCCACGGACCAACACTTGCCTTTAAGGATGTCGGCGCACGCTTCATGGCACGACTGCTTCAGTATTTCATCCGAATGGAAAATACCACCGAAGAAGTCAATGTGCTCGTAGCAACATCTGGCGATACAGGTTCAGCTGTGGCTAATGGATTCCTCGGAGTCGAAGGCATTCACGTTTATGTGCTTTATCCAAAAGGTAAGGTTTCGCCAATACAAGAATGCCAGTTCACTACGCTTGGGCAAAACATTACAGCAATAGAAGTTGATGGCGTGTTTGATGATTGCCAGGCTTTGGTGAAGCAAGCATTTATGGATGCAGAACTCAATGCAAAGATGAAACTCACCTCTGCCAACAGCATCAACGTAGCACGATTCCTGCCACAGGCATTCTACTACTTCAATGCCTACGCACAACTAAAGCGCATCGGAAAAGCTGACAACCTTGTTGTTTGTACTCCAAGCGGAAACTTCGGTAATATCTGTGCTGGATTGTTTGCAAAGAAAATGGGCTTGCCAGTAAAGCGATTTATTGCTGCCAACAATGCAAACGACGTATTCTATGAGTTCCTTCAAACAGGCGAATACAATCCTCGTCCTTCTATACAGACCATTGCCAATGCTATGGATGTGGGTGACCCATCGAACTTCGCACGTATATTCGACCTTTATGGCAAGAGTCATGAGGCAATATGCAGTGATATTAGTGGTGCAACATACACCGATGCACAGATAGCCGACACTATAAAAGAGGTATATCGCAATACAAACTATCTTTGCGACCCGCATGGTGCCTGTGGTTATCGTGCGTTGAAGGAAGGATTAAATGCCGATGAAGTTGGCGTATTCCTTGAAACAGCGCACCCAGCAAAGTTCAAGGACACGGTTGAAGGTATCATTGGAAGTGAAGTCGCAATACCAGACAAACTTGCGGCATTCATGCAAGGCGAGAAGAAAAGCGTGCCACTAAGCAAGGATTTCGCTGACTTCAAAACCTATCTGATGAACCTGTAACCTGTGAAATAATCTTAATTTATTTTGTAATCTTTGACGAAAACGCTAATTTTGCACGTTCAAAACGCTGAAATGAATAAGTATAATTCAACATTATTGCTCCTATTGTCGCTGCTTTTCGTTACGAGCAGCTGCAGTAGCACGTTCAATCAACTGATGAAGACAGATGACTACGACTTCAAATACGAAGCCGCAAAGGAGTATTTTACTGAGGGTAAATATACCAAAGCTGCCACTCTGTTGCAAGAAGTTGTGAACATGAACAAAGGCACAGACAAAGGCGAAGAGAACCTCTATATGCTTGGAATGGCAGAGTTTTGTTTGAAAGACTACGAAGCATCATCCGAGTATTTCAAAAAATACGCTTCTTCATATCCGAAGGGAATCTATGTTGAGAATGCTTATTACTACTATGCACAGTCGCTCTATAACAGTACACCAGAGGTTGCACTTGACCAAAGCGACACATACAGCGCGATAAAAGCATTTCAGGAATACATTGACTTGTTCCCAGAATCAAAGCTTAAGGAGACGGCTCAGCAAAAACTATTCGTTTTGCAAGACAAGTTAGTGCAGAAAGAATTGCTCAATGCAAAGTTGTATTACGACCTTGGTCCGTATTTCGGTAATTGCAGTTCTGGTACTGAAAACAACTATGAGTCCTGTATCATAACGGCACAGAACGCATTAAAGGACTATCCATACACTTCATATCGCGAAGAGTTCAGTCTTCTAATAATGAAAAGCAAGTATGCACTTGCCAATCAGAGTGTGGAAGAAAAGAAATTGGATCGTTATCGTGATGCTGAAGACGAATGCTATGGCTTCATCAATGAATACCCTGATTCAAAGGAAAAGGAAACTGCGCTGAAGTACATCGCACATTGCAAGAAATATCTTAAAGATTAGAATGTAATTTATAAATAAAATGGTTGACTACAAAAAAGCAAAAGCACCGACAAACACTGTGACTCGTGACATCGTTGACCTCGCTGAAGAGACAGGCAACATCTATGAGTCGGTTGCAATTATCAGTAAGCGTGCAAACCAGATTGGCGCTGACATCAAGGATGAACTAAGTAAGAAACTCGCAGAATTTTCTGCATACAACGACTCTCTCGATGAGGTTTTCGAGAATCGTGAACAGATTGAAATCTCTCGTTACTACGAGAAATTGCCAAAGCCATCACTTCTCGCAACTGAAGAGTTCGTTGACGGAAAGGTCTATTACCGCGACCCATCTAAGGAACAAGCTGACCAGATATGATTCAGCGCATACAAACTATCTTTCTTCTGCTTGCAGTATTAGCAATCATCGCAACAATGTGCTTGCCAATGGCAATGCTATACGATGAAGGCGTACTTGTAGGCAGAGTAAGTTTCCTTGGCATTAGTACGCGATTAGTGCAAAGCGATGTGTGCACGTCGTGTTTCGTCGTGTTACAAATCCTGTCATACGTCGCACTCGGAATAGCAGCAGCCATTGACATTATCGGCATATTCTTGTTCAAGAAACGCCCGATGCAAATGACAATGTGTCGTATCAGCAATGTGTTGATAGTAATCTCCTGCTTGTTGATGGGGAATAACCTCTATTCCTGTGGACAAGTCATCAGTCCTACAGTCTATGCAGCCTTGCCAATCATAGCCATAGTGCTCAACATCATGGCACGTGTAGCTATCAATAAGGATGAAAAACTTGTCCGTTCTGCTGACAGACTAAGATAGGAAAACAATGTCGCTTATCGTTAAGAAACAATCCAAAAATCTGCAATTATTGTCAAAAGGTAGTTGCAGATTTTTTGTTGAATTTTGGCTTCTTTACGCGCGCGCGTAAATATTAATGGTGTAAATGTGAATAAATTTTTGATAAAAGCGATATTTTTATTAAATAAATTTGTTGTATGTGATTATTTTTTCGTAAATTTGCACGCTCTTTATGTAAAAAGGGACTAAAAAACAAAAGCAAGTTAAAAATATAAAATAAAAAAAGAATAATGGCAGCATTAGGACAAATCAGAAAAAAAGGAGCATTCCTCGTAATTGTAATTGGTCTTGCTCTGTTCGCATTCGTAGCCGAAGAAGCTTTCCGCTCATGCGAGACAACACGTAATCAGTCACGTCAGCAGGTAGCTGAAATCAATGGTAAGAAAATTTCCGTTCAGGATTTCCAAGCATTGGTTGACGAGTATTCAGAAGTAGTGAAGATGTCTTCAGGTCGCGACAATCTCAGCGACGAAGAACTCACAAGTATCAAGGACCAGATCTGGCAGACTCTTCTTCAAGAGGAGTTGCTGAAGGCCGAGACAGAAAAGCTTGGTCTTAAGGTCACGGATGAAGAGTTGCAGAATGTAATCAGCGAAGGCAAGAACCCTATGTTGATGAATACTCCATTCGTAAACAACGAAACTGGTCGCTTTGACTACAGCGCACTCCAGAAGTTCATCTCTGAGTACAAGAAGATGGACCGCAACGTTAATCCTCAGATGACTGAGCAGTACGACAAGATTTACAAGTACTGGCAGTTTGTTGAGAAGACTATGCGTAGTCAAATCCTCAGCGGCAAGTATCAAGGTCTCTTGGCACATTGCTTCATCTCAAATCCTGTATCGGCAAAGCAGAACTTCAACAACAAGAATGAGGAAAGCGACATTCAGTTGGCAGCATTCCCTTACACATCAGTATCTGAGAAGGATGCAAAGATTGACGACAGCGATATAAAGAAGAAATACACAGAACTCAAGGAAGCATTCAAGATGCCTGTTGAGACTCGTGACATCAAGTATGTGGCTTACAAGGTAACAGCATCTGCTGCCGACCGCAAGGCTATCAAGGCTGACATCGACTCTGTAGCAAAGACTCTCGCAGCAGTAGAAGATCCATCTGAAGCAGTGCGCAAGGCAAACTCTTCAGTTGCTTATCTTGGTGTTCCTGTAACGTCAAAGGCATTCCCAACTGACATCGCTGCAAAGATTGATTCTCTCTCAACTGGCGCATTCGTTGGTCCTTTTGAGAACACAGCAGACAATACTGTTAATATTATCAAGGTGCTGTCAAAGCAGGAATTGCCTGACTCAATCGAGTATCGTGCAATCCAAGTCGGTGCTGAAACTCTTGAGGCTTGCCGCACAAAGGCTGACTCAATAACAAAGGCATTGCGCGAAGGAGCTGACTTCGAGGCTATAGCAAAGAAGTATCAGCAGACTGGTGCAAAGAACTGGTTGTTGACAAATCAGTATGAATACTCTCCTTCAATGGACAAGGATACACGTTCATACATCAATACATTGAACACTTCTGCAATCAACGAAATCGTTAATCTTGAGTTCACAAGTTCTAACGTCATCCTTCAGGTAACTGATCGCAGAAACATGGTTACAAAGTATGACGCAGCAATCGTAAAGCGTACATACGACTTCTCAAAGGAAACTTATTCGGCAGCATACAACAAGTTCTCACAGATGGTAAGCGCAAGCACAGACCTCGCTTCACTTGAAGCTAATGCAAAGAAGTTTGGTTTCACTGTTCAGACAGAGAACTCAATAGCAAATTCAAACCACGTAGTTGCTTCGCTCAAGCAGACACGCGAGACTTTGAAGTGGTTGTTCGGTGCCAAGGAAGGTCAGGTTTCACCTCTCTATGAGTGTGGTAACAACGACAATCTCCTTGTATGCGTTCTTACAAAGGTACATCCAGAAGGCTATGCTTCATTTGAGGATGTCAAGGAACAACTGAAGGTTATGGCTCTCAACGACAAGAAGGCTGAAGTTATCATGAAGAAGATTGAAGGCGTGAAGAACATCAACGAAGCTAAGGCCAAGGGTGGTGTTGTCTCTGATCTCAATCAGGTAACATTCAATGCTCCTGCATTCATCGCATCAACAGGTGCTGCAGAGCCTGCACTCAGTGGTGCTGTGGCTGGAACTGCAAAGGGTAAGTTCTCATCACACGCCGTTAAGGGTAACTCTGGCGTATATCTCTTCCAGGTAAAGAACAAGAAGCAGAACGGTGCTAAGTTCGATGCAAAGGCTGAAGAGAAAGAATGCGCACAGAAGGCAATGCAGTCTGCAGGACGTTTCATGAACGATTTGCTCATGAATGCAAAGATTAAGGACAACAGATATTTATTCTTCTAATATACCAACAACACAATCTAAGCCTCGTAAACACGGGGCTTAAATTGTTTTTATACGATAGGCTTTGAGACGGTTTCTACTCTTTTTCTGCTTGATATTGTCGCAGTTGACGGGCGTATTTGCCCAAAACATGCGGCAGAATACACGCTACTTGGAATATATTGACAAGTATCGCAACATCGCCATTGAGCAGATGAAGAAGTACAAGATACCTGCAAGCATCACTATGGCGCAGGGTTTGCTTGAGAGTGGCGCAGGCTATAGTGAGCTGACACGAAAGGCAAACAACCATTTCGGCATCAAATGCGGCAGCGATTGGACTGGTCCTACTTCGCATCATGATGACGATGCAAAGCAAGAATGCTTCCGTTCTTACGATAATGCCCGCGAGAGTTATGAGGATCATTCACGCTTCCTGACCACCAAACGCCGCTATGCTTCGCTGTTCAACCTCCGCACAAACGACTACAAAGGATGGGCACATGGGTTGAAAGCAGCCGGTTATGCCACCAATCCTGTCTATGCCGAGATGCTGATAAACATCATCGAACGCTATGAATTGTATAAGCTCGACGACGAATCTGCCGATAAGTTCATTGCAAGGATAGAGGAAAACTTGCATGGAACAGCCCTTCGAACCATCTACATGAACAACAAGAACTACTATGTTCTTGCCCGTAAAGGCGACACGTTCCGCTCTCTCGGCAAGGAACTCGGCATCTCATATCGCAAACTTGCACGCTACAACGAACGCAACAAGAAGGATGAACTCGTCGAAAACGAGGTAATCTATCTGAAAAAGAAACAGACAAAAGCCGACAAAAAGTATAAAAAACAAGTGCATGTAGTGCGTCAAGGCGAGTCGATGTACTCCATTGCGCAGCGTTACGGCATAAGATTGAAGAGCCTATATAAGAGAAATAAACTCTCGCCAGATTACGTAATACGCCCTGGCGACAAACTTAAACTGAGATAAATTAAACTATAAACGGTTATATGTTTAGGTATAGAATTGCCTAAATAATTTGAAAAAAAGATTATGGACAAAAGATTGTTGACTATTCAGGACATTTCATGTGTAGGACAATGCTCGCTTACAGTGGCATTGCCAGTTATTTCTGCTTGCGGTATTGAGACTGCAATACTGCCAAGTTCGGTGCTTTCAAACCATACAGCAAAGGGTTTCACCACGTGGACCTTCTGCGATCTCACCGAGGAAATGCCTAAGATATTAAACCAATGGATGAAAGACGGCATCACTTTCGACGCATTCTACACGGGCTATGTATCGAAATCGCAGATACCTTATATATTAAGCATCATGGAAAAGACCGCACGTCGCGGCGCACTTCGCATTGTTGACCCTGTGATGGCAGACAATGGAATGCTCTACAAAGGCTTTGACGACGACTTCCCTCAAGAGATGCTAAAACTCTGCAAGAACGCCGACGTTGTGCTGCCTAACATTACTGAGGCATCGCTGATGCTCGGTATGCCTTATATTGCCGAGGGTTACGACAAGGCGTATGTCGAGGAAATGTTGCATCGGCTATACGACATGGGTGCGAAGAATGTCGTGCTTACCGGTGTAAGTTTTGAGCCAGGAAAGCTTGGCGTTGCATGTTTCGATGGCGAGAAGACCGAATTCTACTTCAACGAGCACCTCAATGCGTCGAAGCATGGCACTGGCGACTGCTACGCATCTGCCTTTGCCGGTGCACTGATGCGAGGCAAGTCGCTCATCGAGGCAGCGTCAATAGCCGCCGACTTCGTGGTCGAGGCTATCCGCCTTACACTCGACGACGAGGACCACTGGTATGGTGTGAAGTTCGAGAAGGCATTGCCATACCTCATCAGCCGCCTGTAACAACGCCCCTCCCTTACCGTTCCCAAGCATTCACGCTTGGGCATTGTCGCATGGTTTTCAACGCTCCGTTTTGCAGCATTCGACGCTACCCCTTTTTGCATCGAGCATTAAACCCTTTTGCACATTCTTAGAATGTTCACGTGAACATTCTAAGAATGTAACGCGGAACATTCTAAGAATGTTCCAAAGGCATAAGCGTACGCCTTCAGAACCGCTACCCATCAACCCCTCGCAAAACAAGCGTCGAATACCGCCAATCTACCGTTGTAAGTTGAATAAAATGTAATTTTATTTCGCAGTATTCTTTTTTTTTGCTAACTTTGCAGAGAATTATATATCGTAACGATAAAACTTTAAGATTTTAGGATAATGAAAAAGGTAGTAGTAGCTTTTAGCGGTGGATTGGATACGTCATATACGGTGATGTATCTCGCAAAGGAGAAAGGGTATGAAGTTTATGCAGCATGTGCCAACACTGGTGGCTTCTCGGCTGAGCAGTTGAAGACAAACGAGGAGAACGCCTATAAGCTTGGCGCAAAGCAATACGTAACGCTCGACGTGACGCAGGAGTACTATGAGAAGAGCCTCAAGTACATGGTTTTCGGCAATGTATTGCGCAACAATTGCTATCCTATATCAGTCAGTTCGGAACGCATATTCCAAGCCCTCGCCATTGCACGCTATGCAAAGGAGATAGATGCTGATGCCATTGCACACGGTAGCACGGGCGCCGGCAACGACCAGATACGTTTCGACATGACATTCCTCGTGATGGCACCAGGCGTTGAAATCATCACTCTCACCCGCGATGGCAATCTAAGCCGTCAGGAAGAAGTGGATTATCTTAACAGGAATGGCTTCAATGCCGACTTCGCAAAGCTTAAATACAGCTACAACGTAGGCTTGTGGGGCACAAGTATATGCGGTGGTGAGATACTCGATTCGGCTCAGGGATTGCCTGAATCAGCCTATCTCAAGCACCCCACAAAGGAAGGTCCGGAACTCCTGAAGCTTGGTTTCAAGCATGGAGAACTGTCATCTGTCAATGGCAAAGAGTACGATGACAAGGTTGCAGCCATACAAGCCGTCGAAGAAATAGGCGCAGCTTACGGCATCGGACGCGACTGTCACGTTGGCGATACCATTATCGGCATCAAGGGAAGAGTGGGATTTGAGGCTGCTGCACCAATGCTTATCATCGGCGCACACCGTTTCCTTGAGAAATATACACTCTCGAAATGGCAGCAGTATTGGAAGGATCAAATCAGCAATTGGTATGGAATGTTCCTGCACGAAAGCCAGTATCTGGAGCCTGTGATGCCTGATATGGAGGCAATGTTGGCAAGCAGTCAGAGGAATGTAAACGGTGTTGTAACCCTCGAATTGCGTCCTTTGATGTTCCAGACAGTGGGAGTTGAGAGCCCTGATGACCTCGTGAAGAACAAGCTTGGCGAGTATGGTGAGACAGCAAAAGCCTGGAGTTCGGAAGATGCAAAGGGCTTCATCAAGGTAACATCCACTGCTCTCCGCGCATACTACCTCGCCCATCCCGATGAGGAAAGGTAAGTTTTAATTGAAAATTAACGATTGATAATTGATAATAATGCTTGGAAATAAAGAAAATGCAGGGGGCTTCTCTGTCGGCATTATAGGCGCTGCGGGATATACAGCGGGGGAATTGATGAGAATCTTACTCAATCATCCGATGGCAAATATCGTGTGGGCACAAAGCGAAAGCCAAGCCGGACTGCCTGTATGGCAGATACATCACGACCTTTTAGGCGAGACTGACCTCTGCTTTACCGATAAAGGCGGCGATGCCGACGTGGTGTTTATATGCTCCGGACATGGCAAATCGAAGGCTGTAGTCGAAGGACAACTCAAGGATTTCAAGGGAAAAATCATCGATCTGAGCAATGATTTCCGTCTCGACAAGGATGCCGACGGCTTCGTCTATGGCTTGCCAGAAGCATTCAGAAACGATATTATCGGTGCCGATAGGATAGCAAATCCAGGTTGTTTTGCCACGTCAATACAGATGGCATTGCTTCCTTTGGCAAAGGCAGGACTGCTGAATGAGGTGCACGTAACGGGCATCACAGGCTCGACAGGCGCAGGACAGAAACCGCAGGAAACGACACATTTCAGTTGGCGTGCGAACAATATGAGCGTCTATAAGGCTTTCACCCATCAACATTTAGGCGAGATTTGCCAGACTTTACACAAGATGGACACCAACTGGGAGGGAAAAATCAACTTCGTTCCAGTGAGAGGCGACTTCCCACGAGGCATCATGGCATCGGTTTATATGGATTGCGACCTTACGGAAGACGAGGCAGTTGAACTCTACAAAACGTACTACAAAGACGAACCATTTGTGTGGGTTTGCGACTTTAATCCAGACATGAAGATGGTTGTAGGCACTAATAAGTGCGTGGTTTATGTAAGGAAATACGGCGAGAAGATACACATCATCAGCATGATTGACAACCTTTGCAAGGGAGCATCAGGGCAAGCCGTGCAGAATATGAACCTCATTCTCGGACTTGATGAGACTATGGGACTGAAACTTAAAGCCAACAGGTTTTAGGAAGAAAACGATAAAAATGAGAAATATATGAAACTATTTGATGTTTATTCATTGTTCGACGTGATTCCAGAACGTGCAAAAGGATGCAGGATTTGGGATGTCGATGGTAAGGAATACCTTGACCTTTATGGTGGTCATGCAGTAATTTCGGTTGGTCATGCGCATCCTCACTACGTTGAGTCGCTTACTGACCAGTTGAACAAAATAGGATTTTATTCAAACAGCGTGGTCAATCTCTTGCAGGAAGAACTTGCTCAGAAGCTTGGAAAGCTTTGCGGTTATGCCGATTATTCGCTCTTCCTCGACAATTCTGGCGCAGAATCCAACGAAAATGCACTGAAGTTGGCGTCGTTCCATACAGGCAAGGACAGAGTTATTGCGTTTCATAAAAGTTTTCATGGCCGCACATCAGGAGCCGTTGCAGTGACCGATAACCCTAAGATTCAATCGCCTTTCAACTCAAATCATAAGGTAACTTTCTGTAATCTTAACGATGCACAGGCTGTAGAAGACGAACTGAAGAAGGGCGATGTAGCCGCAATAATAATTGAAGGTATTCAGGGATGTGGCGGCATAAACGTGCCTCAGACGTATTTCATGCAGCAGTTAAGAAAACTTTGCGACGTGTATAATGCGGTGTTTATCGTAGATGAAGTGCAGAGTGGATATGGTCGTAGCGGTAAGTTCTTCGCTCATCAGTGGTACGATGTAAAGCCAGACATCATCACCACAGCGAAGGGAATGGGCAATGGTTTCCCTATTGGCGGAGTACTTATTTCGCCAAAGTTCACGGCAGTAAAGGGTATGCTCGGTACAACATTCGGTGGAAACTACCTCGCAATGGCTGCTGCTATTGCAGTTGTTGACATTATCGGCGAGGCAGGACTCGTTGATAATGCGCTGAAAGTGGGCCAATATCTGATGGACAATATGCCGAAGTCACCACTTATTAAAGAGGTGCGAGGCAAGGGATTGATGATCGGACTTGAATTTCACAAGAGCATTGCAGAGATAAGAAAGACGCTTCTCTTCAGGGAACACATATTTACTGGTGTAGCAGGACAGAACATGATTCGCCTTCTGCCACCGCTCACACTCACTCTCGACGAGGCTGACATCTTCCTCGATGCATTCAGGGAAGTGCTGGCAGAGTTCGAGGAAAAGGAAGAAACAAAACAACCAACTCTATTTTAAGTAATGAAGACATTTTTCCACGTACAGGATATCGGCGATCTTAAGGTCGCTTTGAAGGAAGCACTTGAAGTAAAAAACACTCCATTTGCATGGCAACACTTGGGGAAAAACAAGACTATTATACTTGTGTTCTTTAATAGTAGCCTCCGAACACGCTTGAGTAGCCAAAAGGCAGCACTCAATCTCGGCATGAATCCTATCGTTCTCAATGTTAATGGAGACAGTTGGAAGCTCGAAACAGAGATGGGAGTGGTCATGGATGGCGATAAGACAGAACATTTGCGTGAGGCGATTCCAGTCATTGGAAGTTATTGCGACATCATCGGAGTGCGCTCGTTTGCAGGGCTTACTGATAGGGATTATGACTATCAGGAGTCTGTCTTGAAGCAGTTTATCGACTATTCTGGCAAACCAGTGATAAGCCTTGAGTCGGCAACGGTGCATCCTTGTCAGGCGTTTGCTGACTTGATTACGATAGAGGAGTATTGGAATAAACCTGAAAATGCCGCTCGTCGTGCGAAGAAAGACCGCCCAAAGGTTGTCATGACATGGGCACCTCATCCAAAGTCTTTGCCACAAGCCGTGCCAAATTCTTTCGCAGAATGGATGAATGCTGCTGATGTGGATTTCGTCATAACTCAGCCTGAAGGTTACGAACTTGACCCACGTTTCGTTGGCAATGCACGTGTGGAATATGACCAGATGAAGGCTCTCGAAGGTGCCGACTTCGTTTATGCAAAGAATTGGAGTTGCCCTGGAGTGAAGGATTTGTCGCAATATGGCAAGATAATCAACAAGGATCTTGGCTGGACAGTAGATGCAAAACACATGGCGGTGACCGATAATGCTTACTTCATGCACTGTCTGCCAGTGCGCAGGAATATGATTGTGAGCGACGAGGTCATTGATTCTCCGCAGAGCATTGTGATACCTGAAGCAGCAAACCGAGTTGTTTCAGCACAGGTAGTAATGAAACGTATGCTTGAAGATTTGGCGTAATGGACAAGATAACTGTCATAAAAGTCGGTGGTCAGGTGGTTGAAAACCCCGAGACACTTGCAGAACTTCTTGATGGATTTGCCGCTATCGAGGGCAAAAAGGTGCTTGTTCATGGCGGAGGAAAGTCGGCAACGAAGATTGCAACGCAGCTTGGCATTGAGACAAAGATGGTTGATGGCCGTCGCATCACTGATGCAGAAATGCTGAAAGTAGTCACTATGGTATATGGTGGACTGGTTAACAAGAACGTAGTAGCACAGCTTCAGTCGCGCGGAATCAACGCTCTCGGACTTACAGGTGCCGATATGAATGTGATGAAATCACACAAACGCACAGGTACGACCATTGATTATGGCTTTGTCGGTGACGTTGATAAAGCCGATGGAAAGATGCTTTCTACCTTGATAGAAGCTGGTGTCGTGCCAATCATGGCACCATTGACGCACGACGGAAACGGCCAACTTCTGAATACAAATGCCGATACTATTGCTGCCGAAACTGCCAAAGCCCTTACACCTTATTATAATGTAACGCTGATTTATTGCTTTGAGAAGAAGGGCGTGTTGAGTAATCCTGACGATGACGACAGTGTAATTTCGCAAATCTCGCGCGCAGATTTCGACCGGATGGTCAACGACGGCAGTGTAAACAGCGGCATGATTCCCAAACTTCAAAACTCATTCCAATCGTTGGAGGCTGGTGTAAAAGAGGTGATTATTTGTGATTATCACATAAAAGGCGGCACATCAATCTGCAATTAAAAACGAAAAGTCTATAATGATAAAATCGAGAACTCGAAATATCGAAGTCTCGAGAATTCGAAAATGACGAAAAACTCCCAATAAAAAACAATATGCTCCAATCTCTCTCCAACGAATCAATAGACCTACTCAGGCGCATGATTGCCGTGCCTTCAAAGTCGTTTGAGGAGCAAGCGGTGTGTCAACTCATCAGCAATCAACTGACAGGGTGGGGGATAGAACACAAAGTCTATGGCTGCAACATCGTTGCTTTCAACAAGAACTACGACTCAAAGTTGCCAACTCTTGCGCTCGATGCGCATATCGACACCGTTCCACCTGCTGAAAGTTACACGCGAAACCCTTACGATGCAGGCAATGACGAGGCCGTAATCTATGGTCTTGGGGCAAACGACGACGGTGGAAGTGTGGTTGCACTGACGGCTGTGTTCCGTTACTTCTATGAAAAGACTCTCCCAATCAACCTCTGCCTCGTGCTTACGGCAGAGGAAGAACGCAGTGGACCGAACGGTGCAAAATGGATATACAGTGCTGAGGGACCGTTTGGAGCAAAGCAACCTGACTGGATTATCATCGGTGAACCGACCAATATGAACGCTGCAACGAGCGAGCGAGGACTGCTTGTCGTTGACGGCGAAGCCACTGGAGTCAGCGGTCATGCCGCAAGAAATGAAGGAGTGAATGCGCTTTACATTGCTCTCGACGACATACAAAACCTGCGAAATCACCGTTTCGCGAAGGTGTCGCCAACGATGGGCGAGGTGAAAATGAACGTTACGCAAATCAATTGCGGCACTGCTCACAACGTGATACCAGACAAATGCACGTTTGTCATCGATGTTCGTCCGACCGAGATGTACGATAATGAAGAGCTGTTGCGTGAGCTTCAATCGCTCTGCAAGAGCCGTCTCACGCCGCGAAACCTCACTAATCGTTCGTCGGCAACAAGCATCGATTCGCCGCTGATAAAGGCTGCCGAGGCACAAAACATCGCTACTTTCTCATCGCCGACAACGTCAAACTGGATGCGGATACACTCTGATGCAATCAAGATGGGACCAGGAGATTCGTCGCGATCGCACCATGCCGACGAGTTCATCATGCGCTCGGAAATAGAGGAAGCAATAGAAAAATATATAGAATTCATCAATCAGATAATCCTGGATATCTAAATGTCTGGATACATATAAGGCAAATAAATTATGGCAAAGCTATGGGATAAAGGCTTCTCCGTCGATGAGAAGATAGAGAAATTCACGGTTGGAAAGGACAGGGAGCTTGATATTTTCCTCGCACCCTACGATATTGAGGGCACGATGGCACACATCACGATGCTCGAAAGCGTAGGTCTGCTTGCGAAAGATGAACTTGATCCACTGCTGAAAGAACTTGAATCGTTGCACGAAATGGCGCTCCGAGGCGAGTTTGTCATCGAAGATGGAGTGGAGGATGTACACTCACAAGTGGAGTTCATGCTCACTAAAAAACTCGGTGAAATGGGCAAAAAAGTGCATACCGGACGCTCACGCAACGACCAAGTGCTCGTTGACATGAAGCTCTATGCACGTGCAGAAATCAAGAAAACAGCGGAAAAGGTGCGCCAACTCTTCGATATACTTCAGCAGAAGAGCGAACAATACAAGGACCTTCTCATGCCAGGCTACACACATCTACAGGTAGCAATGCCGTCATCGTTCGGTCTTTGGTTCGGTGCCTACGCTGAAAGTCTGTGCGATGATATGCAGATGATGCTCGCAGCATACAAGATTGTGAACCAAAATCCGCTTGGTTCTGCTGCCGGATATGGCTCAACGGCACCGCTGAACCGCACTATGACAACCCAACTCCTGCACTTCGACGACATGAACTATAACTCAGTCTATGCCCAAATGACGCGTGGAAAGATGGAGCGCAGCGTTGCTTTTGCATACGCTTCAGTTGCTGAAACGCTGGCACGACTGGCATTCGACTGCTGCCTCTACAATAGCCAGAACTTCCGTTTCATTACTCTGCCAGACAATCTTACGACTGGGTCGAGCATCATGCCGCATAAGAAAAATCCAGACGTCTTTGAACTCATCCGTGCGCATTGCAACAAACTCAACGCAATGCCCGAAACCATACGCATGATAACCACAAATCTGCCGTCCGGCTACTTCCGCGACATGCAACTGACAAAGGAAGTGTTCATGCCAATGTTTGCCGAGATGGACGACTGTCTCGACATCTGCATCTATGCACTTGAGAACATCTCCGTTGCCGAGGGACTTATGGATCAGCCAATCTACCAGCAGGCATTCAGCGTTGACGTGGTAAACCGCATGGTGGCTGAGGGTGTACCTTTCCGCGATGCATACAAGCAAGTCGGCATGGCACTGCACAACCACGACTACTCGATACTCGACAATCACAGCACCATCAGCGACTACACCCATGAAGGTTCGATAGGCAACCTCTGCAACGAGGCAATCCGCCGCAAGATGGAACGCGTGATGTCGGGCTTCTGAAGCATCTGTTTGCGTCACGTCTTCATATTATTTTCATGACTCGACGCATACCCTCTACAGTATGCTCTGTTGAGGGTGGAAAAAAGTTGTACAACTTTCGCGCGAAAGTTGTACGACTTTCAGTTGAAAGTTGTACAACTTTTTTCCGAGTTAAACGCTCGTCCTTCGCAATACACTATGAGGTTTAGGGAAAATCCTATGTTTGTTTAGGGAAAAGCTATGGTTTTTCTCATCGAAACTGCATACCTTTGCATCGTGAACAATAAACAAGATGTATAACTCTAAAAAAATTACAGTCATGAAAAAGTTTGCAGTTTTAATGGTAACAATGCTGACAATGACAGCTGTACCAACGTTCGGAGGAAATCTTTCAATAAGCGTAACCAACAACGGAGTTCACGTCAACGTAACAAACCATGATGGTCCTGCAATGGGACGTCCGCTGCCACCACCGGCACCAGATGTAAGGAAGCCATTGCCACCAGAACCACCACGCGACATGAGGAAACCTTTGCCGCCGCGCCACAACAACCACAACGCCAAGGCATTGAATCATCTCAACAAGGTGAACCACACCCCATCAGGCACCCACAATCACAGTCGTTATTGATTACAAGTGTTTTCTGTTTAACTAATAATATATGATTTTCCGACGGTGCATCAACGTCCCCCCCCGACCGCGATGCACCGTTTCTTTCTTTGAATTTACTTCCCTACCTCTTTAAGCAGTTCTTCTACTGCGGTGCGGAGTTGGGTGTCCTCGCCTTTGACTATGGTCTCTGGGGCATTGAGCACGTGAATGTCAGGCTCAAGTTGTGTGCCTTCAAGATAGTTTCCATCGTCTGTGCGGTAACCGATTACTGGTACTCCGAAGATTACACTCTTGTCCTGCATCGTTATCCAATTGACGCTACTCATGGTTCCTGGCACTGGTGCACCGACAAGTTTTCCTATCTTCTGATGGCTATATACCCAAGGTGTGCCGTGCGCATTGCTGTAGTTTGATTCGCATTGAAGCATGATGCTCGGTTTGTTCCAGCGTCGGCTCGGCATCTCGCAACTCTCACGCCCACGGATTACTTGCGTCAGATACTTCTTTCCACTGAATAGAACTTCGATGTCCTCGTGCATACGACCACCACCGTTAAAGCGTGTGTCGATGACGATGCCGTCACATTTGTTGTATTTTCCAAGCACATCAGAGTACATCGGACGGAAACTGTCGTCGTTCATCTGCTTTATGTGAACATAACCCAAACGGCCATTCGACCATTTTTCAACGTCGGCAGCACGCTGCTTAACCCAACGATCGTATAGAAGATTATTCATAACTGTGTTGGTTACAGGCAGCACGACTGCATCTTCAGCGCCTTTTATGCTGACGAGAGTCTTCTTTCCAGCCTGCCCCATAAGCAAGATGCTGATGTCCTGTTCGGTTGTAATCTCCACACCATTGATGTGAGTAATCACGTCGCCAGCCTTGAGCTTGAGGTTTGCATGGTCAAAAGGTCCGCCCTTCAATACTTCAGCAACCTTCAGTCCTTTGCCTGTGTAAGTCAAATCGTAGAGAAGTCCGAGCTGTGCTGTTGCTTGAACTGCACTGCGACCACCGTATCTACCACCGCTATGCGACACATTAAGTTCGCCCAACCACTCGCTGAGTAGTTCGGCAAAGTCGTAGTTGTTGTCAATGTGAGGCAGGAATTTGCGGTAAGTTTTGGTCATTGCTTCCCAATCAACACCGTTCATGTCCTCGCGGAAGAAACGTTCTTTTGCCTCACGATAAACATAGTTGAACATATATTCACGCTCTGCAGCATGGTCGAGTTTCAGTTCTGCACTATAAGTTATAGGTGTAAGTTTGTCGCCTTCAAGCTTCTTCATGCCAGCCGAACCCAAAAGGAATATCGTCTTTCCCTCTTTGTCGGTAGTGAAGATTCCGCTGCCGGCACTCTTTGAGAGCAGTTTGGTTTCATGTTTTCGAAGGTCCATCTTCCAAAGATCTTTATCCTTTTCGAACGTTGAGAGGTAATAAAGTGTCTCGCCATCCTTGCTGAGTATAGCGTCGCCAAGGTCGCTGCTGTTAGGTGTGAGGCGTACTATGCGGTCGCGTATGCCGTCAAGTTCAATGTTGATGTCCTTTGAGGTTGGTTTTTCTTCTTTTTTGTCCGACGAAGAATCATCGGAAGAAGTCGATTTTTTTGACTTTGAAGTCTTTGCTTTCTTGTCTGTTGCGGGCTTTTCCTCGTCTTTCTTTGCTTTCTTTTCAAGCTCTTTGCGCAGTTCGTAATCCTCTTTCGAGAGGCAATACTTGTCGTATGCATCTTGGTTTACAAAGCAAAGGAACGCATCGTCCTGCGATCCCCACGATGCTTGTGCACGCATTCCATATATTTCGCTTTCAAACAGAATGGCGTTGCCGTCCATTACCCAACGTGGAGAATGCGACATATATCCGCTGGCGGTAAGGTTTGTTATCTCGCCACCATTGGCACTAACCAGCCCAAGGTCGTTGTAAGGTTCGTGTCCATTAGCGGTATATTCCACTACAAACCACTTTCCGTCTGGGCTCCAGGTGTATTCAAATCCGCTGGAATGACTGTACCAGGTGCTTCCGTCGGTCACTTGTCTTACGGCTTTTGTCTTCAGGTTTACCACCATCAGACGTGTACGGTCCTCGATGAAAGCCACTTCCTTACCGTCGGGCGAGAACGAAGGATGACTGCGTTCTATGTTCAAGTCAGGCAACAGAGGCTCTTCCTTTATCGTAGTTGCGTTAGGAAAATTCGGATCTTCTTTGCGTGAGATGCGTGCGATATATAGTTGTGACAGCCCATCACGCTCACTTGCATAGACAAGACTACGGTTATCGCTGCCGAAGTCAACGCTACGTTCTGCCGCAGCCGTGTGTGTGATTTGCTTTGTAGTAGGGTATTCAACCGATGTTACATACACTTCGCCACGCACGATGAACGCTACTTGTTTGCCGTCAGGACTCACACTTGCGCTCGATGCACCCGATGAAATCTTCAGTAATTCGAGTTTATTTTCCTCGTCGAGAGTCACGTCGATGGCCACTTTCTGCGGTTTGCTGTCTGGTTTCATGGTGTAGATCTCGCCGTCGTAAGTGAAGCAAAGCATGTCGCCACCGCGTGAAAGGAAGCGAACTGGGTGTGTTGTGAACTGCGTTACAGGCTTCCAACCTGTAGGAACACTGAGTGAAGCCACTGCCGATGCCCCTTTTTTATCCAATGGCATAGACCAAACGTTCATCGAACCGCCTGCAACTTCTGCCAAAAGATACACGCTCTTTCCGTCGGCACTAAGCACTGGATTACGGTCCTCGCCTGCACGATTTGTCAGGTTTGTATGCTTTTTCGTCTTCGTGTCATAGCACCAGATGTCGCGTGTGATGGATGAAGTGTGATGTTTTCTCCATTCATCTTCGCCGCCTTTCTTGTCCTGATAGAGGAAAAAGTCGCCTTTCGCACTGTAACTCAACATCTCTGCCGGTGTGCCAAGAACCTGTTGAGTCTGTCCGCCAACCACTGGAACGGCATACAACTCAGTCATTGACGAGGCTGGGAAAAGTGCACTCTCGGCTGGGTCTTGTATATGAGAACTGAACATCACTTGCTTGCCGTCGGGCGTGAAAGCCCATGGAATCTCCGATGCCGAGTTAAACGTCAGGCGTTTTGCGCTGCCGCCAGTCGCTGGCATAACGTAGATGTCGTAGCCACCGTTGCGGTCGGATGCGAAAGCTATCTGTTTGCTGTCGGGGCTCCAAACTGGAAAAGCCTCGTAACTGTCCTGTGTGGTCAGCCGTTTTGCCGTGCCACCCACGACTGGAACAGCCCAGATGTCACCCTTATAACAGAATGCAATCTGCTGTCCGTCGGGCGAAATCTTCACGTCGCGAAGCCAAAGAGGAGTCACTGCGCTCACTGTAAGTGATGCGAAAAGTACAATCGAAGTAAGGAAAATCTTTTTCATATTCTGTAATTCTTTTATGTAAATTCTGCTTTTGAAACTCTATTGCACAAAGATACTTAAACTTTGCGAAACACACGGGAAAAGCATCGTTTTTTTTTATTTATTTAAGTAAATCCCTCGCTTCAGCCTTTCCCTTGGCAGCGTTTGAGCGGTTGGCTTTCGGGGCATGAACGTTATGCTTTCCAAGGACGACCTTTATAGTTGAACGAAAACTGCTACAGTTTTCACCATGAAACTGCTACAGTTTTGACTTGAAAACTGCTACAGTTTTTTTCCGAGTATTAGGCTCGTCCCATGAAACGATTACGTTGATATACGACAAAAGACTCGAACATTCGGGATTTCGAAAACGTTCGAGTCTTTTGTTTTAAGTCATCCTAAAGCGTTGGACTAATACTTCTTTATGTCCTCCTTAAGTTTCAAGAGTCGCTTTAGTTTCTCTTCAGCACTCTTGTCGCCTTTGTCGGCTGCTTTCTGGTACCACTTGATTGCCTGCGAATAGTTGCGCTTCGTACCGTTGCCTTCGTAGTAGCAGTCGCCAAGCAGTGCCTCTGCCGTTGCGTCGCCTTGGCTTGCTGCTTTCTGCAACCACTTGAAGGCTTTGTCGTAGTCTTTTGCTACGCCTTCGCCGTTGTAGTATAGTCCGCCGAGAATTGTCTGTGCGTCCATGCAACCTTGCGATGCTGCCTTCTCAAACCAATAGGCAGCCTGAGTGATGTTCTTCGAGGTGCCGTTGCCGTTGTAGTAGCATAAGGCGAGCAGCAGTTGGCAATCCTGATCGCCATTCTGTGCGCAGACTTTGTAGTCGTTTATGTTCAGTGCCGATGCTTGCAGCGCAAGAGTTGCTGCGAATGCTAATGCGATAATCTTTTTCATATCTGTCGTTTTTGTCTGTTACACTTATTATAACGAATCAGACAGGCAGAAGTTTCACGCGTTTTACAATCTTTAACCGCTATCGTTCTACTTTAACTTTCTTTTGCGAATAGTAATAACGGCGGTGAGCTTCCTCTTGTCGTGCCTGTGAGAAATTGCTTATTCGCTTCAGGTAACCGATTATTCGCGTCATGTAATCAACGTCCTCACTGCCACAGACAGGGCACTTCTTGAGGTTGTGTTTGTCTATATGTCCGCACTTGTTGCAGATGGTGTTCGGTATGTTGAACGTGAAATAGTTGCATCCTTCGATTGCTGCAACCTTCAGCAAGTGCTTGTATTGCTCCTTTGAAAGGTGCTCTTCGAGGTTCATGTGCAGTGCACTGCCGCCTGTAAGGTGCTCAATATAAGGGCGACCATGAAGCTTGAACTTGTCGATAATGTTTAGACTGTCGTCCTCAACAACGTAGAAATAGCTGTTGTAACAGTCGCGTGGAACGAAGTATCCGTCTTCTTTGTCCCACTTTGCATGCTTGACGCCGACGTTTTCAGCAGGTATCATCTCGCAGTTGAACATTAGTTCTTTTGTGCGATAAAGCTTGTTGTACTTCTCCACTTCGCCCAAAATGGTCTGCACATACTCGCGATATTCCTTGTTGTCAGAGATTTCCATGCCGAGGAATTCAGCGCTCTCGACCAATCCATTCACTCCGATTGTGAGGTATTGGCGGTTGATATTGATGTAACCAGCGTCGAAGAGTGGCAACATTCCGTGCTCTTGCAGTTCCTTAAGGTTCTCGTTGTAGGCTATCTGAACCTTGTGGCAGAGGTCGATAACGTCATCTAAGAAGGCAATGTAATCCATCTCATGCTTCACGGCATACTGTATGCAGCGGTTCAGATTGATTGTCAGCACGCTCTTTGAACCGGTGGAAACGCCTCCGGCACCGAGCGTGTAGCTGAATCCATTGTCTGTAATCTCGTTGCGCAAACGGCAGCAACTCGACAGGGAATCGGCGTTGTCGCTCATGTAAGTGAAGAAACTGTGACCTTCAGCATACATCTCGGCGGTGAAATCACCCCACTCTTGGTCGCGGCATTCGCCATTTTCTGTCAACAATGCCATTGTTTCTACTGGGAATGTAAGCACGGTCTTGGTGCGTTCTTTGTTGAACCATTTCATGAATCTCTTTTGCAACCACGAGAGAGACGCCCAGTCAGGACGACTTCCATCAGGGAAGAAGAACTCGCCAAACAGACTTTCAAAGTAATACTTATCGTAGTAGGCGATGTTCCAGAACACTGCCTGATAGTTTCTTGCGCCTGTAGGTTGGTTAAGAGTATAGACGATTTGCTCAAAGCAATCGGTGATAATCTTGTCGATAGTGCGTTGTTTTGCGCTGAGGTCAACCACCTTTTCTGGTTCTTTCCAGTAGTCTTCGCCGTATTCTTTGCCTATGAAATAGTTTAGATACATGAGAAACTCTGGCGTTGCACAGGCTCCTGACAGCATCGAACTGACCATAAATACCATATTAACAAAGCCACCGCAGAAGGATTTAAGGTTTGTCGGAGCGGTTGAGTTGCCTCCAATCGACGCAGTTCCGCTGAGGAGCCACGGGTACATAGTGATGCTCGCGCAATAGTTTGCCAGCGAAGTTTCGTCGTTCTTATATATATAATGTGTCTTCAGCAGTTGGATATATTTGTCGGCAAGCTCTTTTCCATAGAGTTTCTTGATGCGATCGGTCAGCAATCGGCGGTTCAAACGGATGAAACTTGCCTTTGGAAGTTCGCCAATCAGCGTGGCGATGTTCTTGTGTTCAACGTTGGCGTTAGCATCGTATTTGCTACCTGTTGCGGCATTTGCTGCCTGACAGTAGTCAACCAAAAAGTTCAACTTCTCCATCGTCTCACGATCTTCGGTGTGTTTCTGTCGGTAGAGCATGAACGACTTAGCCACCTTGTAGTATCCCTCTTTCATAAGAGCCACCTCAACTTGGTTTTGAATGTCCTCAACCTTAATGTTGTTGTGGATGTCGAGATGCGTAAGGATTTTGCTAATTTTCTCAAGGTCAACAGGTTCGTTAACTGATTGGAATGCTTTGATGATGGCATTCATAATTTTATCCAACGAGAAGCGCACGTTCTGACCATCGCGCTTCATGATGCTGAAGGGCACGTTTTCCATCTTGTTATTTAATTGGTTTTAGCGAATTTAAGTATATTTTATGTTTTAATTTATAGCTCTTTTTGGAAAACTTTTTAGTTTTTCCGAATGAAAAAGTTTTCCATTTTGTCAAACTTTCTCGTGTGCAAAGTTACAATAATTTTTCATTTTCGCAAAGCAAAAAGGCAAAATTTTTCAACATTTTTTTCAATAAATTTGTGAGCGATTACGGCAAAGAAAAGCAAAAAACATGGAAATCATTGTTTTTCTTTGGAAAGTTGAATGCTTTTGATTAACTTTGTGGCGAATTTGAAAAACGTAGCAACTATGTATAACAGAAAAGCAGATGAGATTTACACAGTGCAGCACGATGCGCCACTGCTGGAATATCTCCTTGAAAACGTAAAGAACACAAGGAATAAAATAAAGGCAACTTTGAAGAACCGTGGCATAAAGGTAAACGGAAAAGTTGTGACGCAATTCGATTTCCCTTTGCGTAAAGGGATGAAGATTGCCGTTTCACAGGACAAGCACAACGACACTTTCAAGAGCAGATACGTAAAGATTGTGTATGAGGACAAGTGTATTGTTGTGGTTGAGAAAGCCATTGGAATACTTTCTATGGCTGCTGGACATAGTTCGCTTAACGTTAAGTCTGTGCTCGACGATTACTTCAAGAAGACTCGACAGACGTGTAGGGCACACGTCGTGCATCGTCTTGACCGCGATACTTCGGGCTTGATGGTCTATGCAAAGGACATTGAAACGGAGCAAATACTTGAACATGAATGGCACGACATAGTGTGTGACCGCCGATATGTTGCCGTTGTTTCGGGTGAGATGGAGGATGATTTCGGTACTGTTGAGAACTGGCTCAAGGACAACAAAGCCTATATAACTTACTCTTCGCCTACTGACAATGGTGGGAAATATGCTGTCACTCACTATCAGACTCTTGCCAGGACAACCGACCATTCGCTTGTTGAGTTCCGCCTTGAGACTGGTCGCAAGAACCAGATTCGCGTTCATTGCCAGGACTTGGGGCATCCTGTCTGTGGTGATGTCAAGTATGGTGATGGCAATGATCCGCTTCATCGGCTTTGCCTACACGCATACAAACTTTGTTTCTACCACCCATACACCAATGAACGTATGGAGTTTGAAACGCCAATCCCAACAAACTTCCGCCAACTGTTCAAGTAATCTTTTTGGCAAAGTTAAATCTATTCCTTAATATTATAATGTAAGTCATGGATATTAGTCAAATAATTATCAGCGTTATCATCTTTCTCGCTGCACTTTATTATATAAAAAAAATGGCAGGATGCCTTGTAAAGATTCTCCTTACCATCGCAGTTCTTGCTGCACTCGTGTGGTTATACTTTACAATGCACCCTGCTTCGTGGGATGCTGTGTTGGCTTCTGTTTTGCCGTCAGTGTAAAACTGGCGGATGAATCCGTCGGAACAATGACTGATTTTTAGTATCCGAGGGACTCATCTACAAGCACAACGGCATGGCGATGCTCCGGAAAAGAGTTGCGCATTATCTCTATATAGTTGCAGATGCAAGTCGGTGTGTTGCAGTTGTGGCACGCTCCGTCAATCTTGCATGGGTTTAAGTTGTTGAAGCGTTGATTGTTTATCGGGGCAGCAGTGTTGCGTGCACGGAGCATTGCTTCGTCTATATTTTTCACAACCTTATTCATTCCGACAACGAAAATGACCTTTTCCGGTCCGTAGGTTATCGCTGCAACTCGGTTTCCACGACCGTCAATGTTGACAATAAGTCCATCTTCTGTGATTGCGTTCACGCTTGAAAGGAAGTAGTCGGCAGACAATGCCTGATGATACATGTCCTTTATTTCCTCTGGCGATGTCGCAAGGTCGCGGTCGATAACACGATAGTTTCCTTCGTGCAGGGCCTTAGTTATGCCAAGATCACGCACTGTCATGCTTCCTCCCCATGATATGCTGCTACCTTCAGGGATGAGTTCAAGCACCTTTGCCTTTGCCTCGTCGGCTGTTTTGCAATAGAATGCGTCATAGTGTCGGCGCGTAAGTTCCTTCACTAACTTCGCCCCAAGCTTCTCGTTTCTTTCTTTAATTACGTCCATAGTCTCTTAAAAAAGCCTGCCGTACACTCGACAGGCACATAAAAAATCTCTTATTTCAATATCTCGAATGAGCGTTTGAGGAACTCGTTTAGAGCGGCACCTTTTAGGAGACCGTTCTGAAGAAGTGCCAAATCTATGAGCTGTGCTATCTGCTTTTCATCGGTTTGAGAGGTGAGCGACTTGATTACTTCGTTGTCAGAGTTCAATACGATTGAGTACATGTCAGGCATCTCGCCATAGAAATTCATGCCACTCTGGAAGCGACTCATGTCTTTCATGCGGCGCATGTATTCGCTCTGAGTCATGATGATAGGCTGTACACCTTCGCCCATCGGCTGCAACTCTACGTTGAATTCTATCTTGTCGAGCTTTGGCAGGGCGTCTTTGAATGCCTTGACTATCGGCTCATCCTCTTTCTTTTCGTCCTTCTTGTCGTCTTTCTTCTCTTCCTTTTCCTTTTGGATCAGGCGTGAAAGTATGTCGGCATCAACGCGATTGAAGCGCGATTTCTCCATTTTGCGCTCAAGAAGCGACACAAGTGCCACGTCAAGATCACCGTCCATGATGAGCACACTATACCCTTTTGCCTTTGCTGCCTCTATGTAAGAGTACTGTTCATCCTTGTTTGTGGCGTAGAGATAAACGAGATTGCCATCTACATCGGTCTGTTCCGTGGTGATGAGTGTCTTATATTCTTCGTAAGTAAAATACTTTCCTTCCGAATCCTTGAACAGTGCATAGTCCTTCGCCTTCTCGTAGAAGTCCTCTTGTGAAAGCATTCCGTAGTCGATGAAGAGCTTAAGACTATCCCATTTCTCCTCGAAATCCTTGCGGTTTTCCTTGAATATTGAGTTCAGACGGTCCGAAACTTTCTTCGTGATATACGTTGAAATCTTCTTCACGTTGGCGTCGCTTTGCAGATATGAACGGCTTACGTTGAGCGGAATGTCGGGTGAATCTACCACACCATGCAGCAATGAGAGGAAGTCAGGCATGATTCCCTCTACCTGATCGGTAACAAAAACATTGTTGCAATAGAGCTGAACCTTGTTGCGTTGCAGGTCAATGTTGCTGTTTACGCGTGGGAAATAGAGGATACCCGTGAGGTTGAATGGGAAGTCAACATTGAGATGAATCCAGAAGAGAGGCTCATCGCTCATTGGATACAAGTAGCGATAGAACTCCTTATAATCCTCATCCTTCAGCTGCGAAGGCGTTTTTGTCCACAGTGCCTCCTTTGCATTTATCACGTTGTCTTCGTCTGTCTCAACGCTCTTGCCGTCTTTCCATTCCGTTTTCTTGCCACATGCTACCGGCACAGGAAGGAATTTGCAGTATTTGCCGAGCAGTTGGAGTATCGTGCCCTTCTGCAGGAATTCCTTGCAATCATCGTCGATGTAGAGCACGATGTCCGTTCCGCGAGAGTCGCGTGAGGCTTCTTCTATTTCAAATTCAGGACTTCCGTCGCACGACCACTTCACTGCCTTTGCTCCGTCCTTGTAGCTGAGTGTGATGATTTCAACCTTCTTGCTTACCATGAAAGCCGAATAGAATCCGAGGCCGAAGTGTCCGATTATTCCGTTTGCAGTGTCTTTGTACTTGTCGAGGAAGTCGTTTGCGCCCGAGAATGCTATTTGGTTTATGTACTTGTCAATCTCTTCTTCGGTCATGCCGATGCCTGAGTCTGAGATGGCCAGCGTGCCTTTCTTCTCGTCGATTGCGACGTGGATGGTCAGGTCGCCCAGTTCGCCCTTCACCTCACCATTGTTTGCGAGGGTTTTGAGTTTCTGTGTTGCATCGACTGCGTTCGACACCATTTCACGAAGGAAGATTTCGTGGTCTGAATAGAGAAACTTTTTTATTACGGGGAAGATGTTCTCTGTCGTAACCCCAATGTTACCTTTTGCCATAGTATTTATATTTATTCTGTCAATGTTGTATGGATAATCTTTACCTCTCGAAGCAACAAACTGTGTGCCAAAAGCGCATGTGTTTCTTAGGTTCTTCGGTACCCCTCTACAGGGTGTTCTGTTGGGGGTAAAAAAAGTTGTACAACTTTCGCGCGAAAGTTGTACAACTTTCAACTGAAAGTTGTACAACTTTTTTTCGACTCAAGCGTTCGTCCCTTTCAACGCATCCGTTCAAGTGTGCTCTTGTTTACACCATATAGTTTTACATGTGGGCGATGAAATCGTTCAATTCGCGGTAAACCCTTTGCACTGGGAAGCCCATCACATTGAAGTAACTGCCTTCGAGGCGCGTCACTCCTATGTAACCTATCCACTCCTGAATACCGTAGGCACCTGCCTTGTCGAAAGGCTTGTAGTGCGTGATGTAGTGCTCTATCTCGTCGTCGCTGAGGTTGTCGAAGGTCACGTCGGTGCTCACCGAGAACTGCCGTTGCGCTGTTTTCGTGGTCAGGCACACGCCAGTGACAACCTGATGAGTGCGGCCGCTGAGCATTCTTAGCATCATGCGGGCATCTTCTGCGTCGCATGGTTTGCCGAGCACATGGTCGTCGCAGATAACTATAGTGTCGGCAGTGATGACGAGTTCGTCCGTTGCAATGACTTTTCTGTAGGCGTCTGCCTTCTTCGAAGCGATGAATTGTGCTATTTCTGCTGTTGGCAGAGTGTCGGGATACGACTCGTCGATGCCTGGCACGACCTTCACCGTGAACTCAATATCCAGTCCACGCAGCAGTTCCTTGCGCCGTGGCGAGTTACTTGCAAGTATTATCTTATATGTTTTCATTTCCTTATCAGCATTGAACCGCAACGCGATGGGTCGGGGCTTTTTAGTTGGATGGCGTAGATACCACGGTCCATACGGTCAACTTTTTTACCGTCGATGGTGTATATATCCATTGTCTCGCCCTCACGCAAAGGGAACAACGGACCACTTATCAGCCTTGGCGAAACGATTCCTTCAAGTCCGAGAATGTAAACCAGACCAGCGTATGCGTCGATTTCGCCATAGCCGTAGAGGTTGTTTGGGTATGAAAGCGACTCGTCGTTGTGCTTGGCTGTGTGCATGAACACGTCAATGATGTCGTCCTTTGTCAGTGTTGGCTTGGCTTGCAACCATAGGGCAATGATGCCGGCAACGATAGGTGTTGACATTGATGTGCCTGTGTTCGAGTTCCATGCATACGTGCGTCCGCCGTGATCGAAGTGCTTTACGTCCCATTTTATGTCGCCCATGTCGGGATTATTTTCAAGATAGAAACTGCTGTAAGAGGATATAATGTTGTTTCCAGGCGCAACAATTTCGGGTTTTATATCGCCTCGGAGCGACGGTCCTCGTGAACTATATTGGGAAATCATACCGTCGGTTTCCTTCTTGTCGCGCTTCGTCTCGCCCAAGTAATTCGTTATGAAGTCGCGGTAACCAGTGGCGCCGACGGCAATCACCGACGGCATTGAGGCTGGGCGTTGCATACTGTGAGAGCGTTCTGCAGGGCTTGTTATAGCGTCGAAAATGCCTGAGTAGGGGAATATCTCTGCCTCGACATCGGGCGCGATGATGCTGAATGAGAGCCTGTCGGTCTTTGCCGAAACCTCATACACATAGTCGTCGGCATCCCAGCATGAAGGGTAGAGCGCCAGGGTGACGGGTATTCTCGTGCCTCCGTTTTCGATAGTGTCGCGCAAGATGCTGTCCGTGCAGGCAATGATTTGCTCCGTGGTATAGGTGCGGGAGATGAAGCCGACGCCTATTTTATTGTCAATCTTGCCACGGCATCTCACGAAGTATAGCACCTGTTTAGCGCCCGAAATGACGCCGCTGACCGTTGTATCTTCGGCAGCCTTGTGTATGTAGCAATGGTATTCACCCTTGTTTCCTGCCGATGTAACGAGGATTTTCCCTGGACCGGTGATGTTGGCGATAGCCTCTTCCATAAGCCTCGAATCGTATAAATCGTCGTTTCCACCCTCGCTGAACGACACGACACATGGCTTTCCTTGGCTCTCGGCATAGTCGAAAATGTATTTGAAACCGAGAATGTCAAGGGCGTCGGTGTATTTGTAGAGGTCGGTAGAGTCGATCAGGTTGGCATTGTTGCTGCAAGCGTTTGCCACGAGAACGATGTCGCTTTCGGGTGCCATGCCGCGGTATTCGCCTTCAAATCCCTCACCGGCAGCCGATCCGGCGGTGTGGGTACCGTGCGTTTCCTGCAATCCGTCGAAGGTATGTTGCACCGTTGACAGTTCGTCGGAGGCATATTCCCTGCCCACAGGAAGCGACGAACCCACTGTGTCGCGTGAAAGCATGTCCCAGACTTTGCGTATTCTTGAGCCGAAGGTAGGGTGGGTGAAGTCAAATCCTATGTCCTGTATGCCCACGACTACGCCACTGCCAGTGAACGCCTGCGGCAGTTTTTCGCCTTGCCACACCTGTCTTGTGCCAAGGATTTGTGAGCAGGTATCGTTTGTCAGCGTCAGCGGATGGCTTGCCTCGATGCGCATCACAGCCTTGTCGGCGGCAAGTCGATTGATGTTTTGCAACGGTATGGAGGCAATGTAAAGGTCGTTCCATCGTGCAAGCACCTTGCAGTCGGCGTCGTTCAAGGGTGCGATGTCGGTCGATTTCACGAATGCCGTGATTGTCCTCGGCGCACCATTGGCAGCCTTCATCCTCGGGTTATGGTTAGCACTCATTACTGCTTCGCGTACAAACGGCGAAAGCTTTGCTCGCTGCGCACTGACCATGTCAGCGAAAAATGCAAACAAAATGCAAAATATCACAAATTTCTTCATAGCAATGCAAAGGTAACAATAATTTGCAACTTACGATTTAGATTTTGAAATTTATTTGCGATTTTGTTCGTTTGCGCCTGTCGTTTGCCTGACTTTTGCACTTTTTTTGAGTCGAATTGAAAAGTGTTAGCTGAAAAGTGAGACTTTTTACACGAAAAGATATGATACTTCGCGACCCCGCGAGCCCGCGCGCGTAGTTGGTGTTCGGTCGACCCATCAGGTCGAGTCGACGCAGAAGTGCAGTCACGCTCGCCGGGTCCTCCGACTCGATCGCCATGCTCCTGATCGAGGAGCCGCCGACGCGCACGTCGGTCAGC
>JAKSIZ010000012.1 GCA_024398515.1 Bacteroidaceae bacterium
ATGACGTTACGTCCATGAAGTCGGCTGGTATCTGCATTGCGTAATAGCCCCATCCCGGCTCTGGTGATTCGGAGTCTTCGTGGTTGGTGTGTGCTTCAAAGAGTTTATAATCGCCTGTTGACTTCATTACGAGCAGTGAATAATCAATGGCTGGTTTCCAACGTTCCTTGTCGTTGGTTGGGTATGCGAGCAATGCCTTCAGTTTGTCATTGCTTATACCAGAATAGAAATCTTTTCCCTCCATACCATTGTGCAACGGTGATGCGGCATCAAGATATACTCGGGAAAGGAATGCCTGGCACGTGCCTTCACTTACTCGTCCGTTGTTGCTGCCCGATGTGCGAGGGCGAAGTATATTCTCCTGCAAAACATTTTCTACCTCCGAGGTTATATACTTAATGCAATCCTCGTAGGTGTCACGTATTGATTTAATCGCATCATCTGCAGTATAGATGGTGTCGCCAAGGAGTGGCACACCACCGTAATGGCGTACTAATACGTAGTAATACCATGCTCTGAGGAAGCGGCACTCTGCCTTGTACTGCCTCTTTGTGCCCTCGAACATAGGCGTTTTGTCGATGAGACTCAGAAACTTGTTGCATCTGCGGATGTTTGTGTAGCATCTGCTCCATGCATCATCCGTCACAATCACTGGGTTGACAGTGCCTGTGGCGAATGCCATACCCGTGGTAATAGTAGATGACTGGCGGAACTCGGCTTCATCGCACGCTACCTGAAGTCCTCCATTGGAGTTCATGGCGTTGTGTCCGCCAAAGCGGTCTCCATCGGTGTCGAAACCAATGTCTGCGTAAATCTGGGTAAGGAACCCAGATGCATACGTACTGTCGGCAAAAACGATGTCTTCGTTTAAGTCGTTCGTAATCGTCTGGTCAAGATAACTGCTGTCGCATGCAACAAGCAGCATCGCAATCACTGACGTACAAAAAAAGATCTTTTTTGCGTTCATAATTTGTTATTTTAAATACTAAATATATTTATATTTTCTTTCTTATATCTCTGCTCGTTCCCTATAATGAGTGAACTGCCATCATCTATCATCCGTTTTCCTTTTCAGGAACGACCTTTATACTTGGGGGAAAACTGCTACAGTTTTCAAGTCAAAACTGCTACAGTTTCCGATCCAAAACTGCTACAGTTTTTTTTCAGGTATTAACGTCGTTTCGTCGTATGTCACTATTCACTCCACCTTGGGGGAGCAGGAATGGACTACAATTTATATGTTCCGCTACCATAGTCTTTCCCATTTATTGTTGCGGTGCATCCGAATGGTATTTCTACCGTTATCTCTCCTCGGCGTACTTCTACGCGTATTGTTCCGTAGGGCGTTTGCTTTTCGGCTTTCACCCAATCCACACCGTCAGGTATCTGTGGTTTGATGGTAAAATGCCTGTATGCTGGTGAATCTTCGTCGGGTACGATGCCTGCCAAACCTTGATAGAACCATGTGCCGATGCCGTTGTAGCAATTATGGATACGTGAGCGCGAACGGTCCCATGACTCCCATGTGGTAGTCGCATGGTTGTCTATCATGTATAGATAGCCTGGATAATCGCGTTGCTTCAATATGCTGTACATTAGTTGCGACTCGTTGTTGCGTGTAGCCCATTCGGTATATATGGGCACCCCTACAAGTCCTACGGCTATGTGGTTGCCGTATTTTGTTGCGGATAGGTCTTCGAGTTTCCTGCACACCTTATTATATATGTCGGCGGATGGGATTACACCTGCGTTCATTGCATACGACATGTCTAATGGTGATGCAGTAGCGTATGTACTGTCGGAGGCGTTGTAGAACGTTGCGTGTATCTTCTCATTGAGTTTCTGTCTCCACGATGCATACTTGTCGGCATCGTCATACTTGCCTAAGCACTTTGCAATGTTAGTCATAGAGTGCAGACAGTCGCTCACAAAGCAGTTGCTTACAAGGCTGACGGAGCGTTCATCACTGGCATTAACGCTTGTCGGTGTGAGCCAATCGCCAAGAAACCATACGCGGTTGCGAGTATCAGGCCAACGTTGCAGCAAACCATCAACCGAGTATTTTGCCACATATTCCAACCATCGCTGCATATTATCGTAATGACGGGTAATCATTCTTGTATCGCCATAGTTAATGTATGCCCTCCACGATGCTTGGATAATAAATCCGCACCAATATGGTCCGCCGCCTCCACCACCTGCTGGTGCTACGTGAGGCATACCACCATCCTCGTCTTGGGCATCGTTCCAAGCGTTTAACCAGTTGTAGTATGTGCTTGAAGCATCCTGCAAGGTTTGCAAGGTCATTGTCGAAGAGTTGCCGTCGCCACCATATCCCATTCGCTCAAGGTGAGGGCAATCAACCATGTAACCACTGAAGGTGAGGCAACGAACGGTGCGTTTTATCATATCGTGAATAGAGTTCAGGTCGGTGTCGGAGCATTCAAATGATGATATGTCGTTTTGGTTTGCAGCAATTTGTAGTGCTTCAATGGTTGATGTGTCGGGCTTCTTATCAAGTCCGCTGATTGCTATGTAGCGGAAAGCATGATGGTTAAAGCGGTTACAAAACACGTTTGGGTTTGTGGCTGAGGCAATAAGAACATCCTTTTCGCCTGTATATTGCAACGAGTCGGCATAGTCGTCGGCATATCTTATGACCACTTCCTTGCCGTCATTCAGACTGCCAAAGTCTGCCGATAGCCATCCAGTGATGTTCTCTCCGAAGTCAATCATCCACTCTCCACCGCCTAATCTGCGGATGGATTGAGGCTTTAGTCTCCTTGTTATGGTATTTCCTACAAACATCTGTGGTGTGGATTTCGTTATCGTTATCGTTTTCGTTATCGTTATCACAGGCGCATCGCCTACACGGTTGAGGTTGGGCATACCCTTTCGTGCATCTATCTGTTCGCCTCCGAACTGCAAAGGCATCCATGTGCCAATGTCGTTGAGGTAACCTATGCCGTCGGAATTGCAGTGCCATGTGTTATCTGTGGAAGTGATGCAACGCACAGTGCCGTCGGGTGCAATCTCGTCGAGTTCTGCTCGCACTACCGGTGTGTCCGTGGCATTATGGAAAAGTACTTGTTTGTACCAGCCCTTGCCTAACCAGATGGCTACGATATTGGTGCCATTGTGCAGATGATGCGTCAGGTCGTAGCTCACGATGAGCGAACGTTTGTCGAGCTGCGACACTGCAGGTGCAAGTACCTGGCTGCCCACCTTCATGCCATTGACATACAATTCATGATACCCCAGCGAATTAATATGAATCACGTATTTGCCTTTTACTTTGTCGAGAGTGATTTGTTTTGTCAAGACTGGAGTAGTGTTTTGCCGATTATCGGTAGTGATATATTCGCCTTTGAATTGGTTCCCAACTTCAGTCAAAGAATTGTTATCGTTATCGTTTATCCCTATACCAAAACGGTGTATCGCGCTCCATCGGGAACAGGCACCGTATCTGTTCCATGTTCTTACTCGCCAATAGTAGATGTGACGTTCATGGAGAGGTTGTCCGCCATACGAAACCATCACCGACTCATGGCTCATCACTCTACCCGACTTCCAGATATCGGCATTCCCACGTTGCAGTAGTTTTCGTGTTGTGGCTATCTCTATCTCGTATGCCGTCTGGGCATCGTTATGGCAGTTTGAGTGGTTAGTCCAGCTGAGATGAGGGCAGGTATTGTCGATGGCAATCGGCTCGTGAAGGTTTTCACAAAGCAGATTGTCAACAGTAAGGGCAGAAATCGAGTGGTCTGTAGAGGTGATATTCACCGTTTTACCATCACACGGAAGCCACATCATCACACAGAGTAAAAATGCTAAAGACCCCAAACACCTATAACCCATAACCGTAATTGTTATCGTAACTGTTATCGTTATCGTTATCGTTATCGTTTATCCCTATAACCTTTCACCGCGACATATTCTTTTTTGCCATATTGCTTGACAAGGACATTGAATTTCTTTGGCTGCACGGTTGACGCCGTTTCAACTTCGACGATGCGTTCCTCGCCTGGCATGAGAGTGATATATCCGTCGCTCATGATGGTAGGAAGAATACGCTCGCCTGTTTTTGCATCAACAAGACGAATACGGTTGGCAAACGACACGTTGGCAGTTGGGTTTTTCATCGTCAGCCGATAGTGACGATCGCTCACCTTGGCTATGCTGCACACGAGTTTTGTCTGTGGCATGGCATTGAGCGCACGGTAGTCGTATTCTTTCTTTTGGTTAGTCCAATAGAAGTTGGTATCTTTCGTTACGCCCCCTATCATGAGTTTCATTCTAATGAACAGCATATCGCCTGTGTAAGACTTAGGCATGTCGAGCATAAAGACTTCGGCGACGTTGCTTGCCTCAACATTGATGCCTGACTTTGTCTGATGGGCAATGCGGTTGCCGCGGAGGTCGAATATCTCGGTCTCAACAGTGGCATTTTCTATGCATGATGATGTGGTGTTTATGACTTTTACACTATTCGTAAGGCAGTTCCACTGCACATGCTGCGGTGTGCATGCCTCCTTTGCTCCCCAGTAGCAGCCAGTAAGGTCGTAATAGTAGTCGTAGGTTTGCCATACGAAAGAAGGATAGGCAGGGTGGCTCATCCATATAAGGAGAGCAGAAGCGTCGCGCCACATCTTGTCGTTCCATGCCTCATACATACCCTTCATGTCCTCGATATTGATGAGCTGAGCCTTTTCGCAGAACTCCTCAAGGTTGCTGCACTCGCCATAACGGTCGTTGACGGAGTGAACATAGTCGATAGGACCGCCGTTCCAAGCCTCCTTGCCAAAGAAATGTTTGTTATAGACCGTATTATCGGAATCCTTCAGTGCTTCGTCAGAAGGCAAAGGCCACTGCTGTTCAGTAGGTATGAAGAGTTTTGTACTTTCGTATGTCGGGAATGTTGCCATGCCTATCTCCGAGCGGCAACCATATCCATAATCATTGCCGTAAGGATAGGCAGGGGTGTTAAAGGCGAGGTTGCTCCATGAACCTTCAAAGTGATGCTTTGGCGTCATGTCTTTCCACCATCCGGAACCAGACTTCGCCTCCTGATTGGAGCATGAGGTATAAAGGCGGTCGTTGGCATCCTCCTCCATTACGATGAGACGGAGAGCCTTGTCAATATCGTCGGCAGGACGTGTCTCATTGGCACCGCACCAGAGTGCTATGCAGGCATGATTGCGCAGACGGCGCACCTTGTCGCGTGCATTTGCCTTGAACTCGTCGTGGTCAACCACGTCATTGTAAGCTACATAAAGCCAGAAATCGTTCCATACCATGATGCCATAGCGGTCACAGTAGTCGTAGAACTCATCGTCGGTGACGCAACCTGTCCAGAGGCGTATCATGTTATAGTTCATTTCTTTATGCAAACGAATCTTTGGTTCATATTCATTTCCATGGCAACGCAGGAGGTATTCGGACATGCCCCAGTTGCCACCTTTTGCGAATACACGCTGACCATTTATAATGAACTGCAGTACAGGTCTGCCTACACGGTTGTTTTCGATGCGGTACTCGTACTTGCGGATGCCAAAGTCAATTGAGCGTGAGTCAGTGACAATGCCATCAACAAGCGTTTCCACCTTGCAATTATAGAGGAATGGTTCGCCATATCCGTTAGGCCACCATAGCCGTGGATTTTTGATTCTGAGTTGCTGACAGTCGTACGGTGTAAGGATTACGTGCTCCGTTTTCCCTGCTTCCACTGTTAAACTCTTTTCGCATTGTATATTGCCAGGAGTAATGGTACAGCGCAGGGTGATGTCTTTTTTAGCAGTGGCGCAGTTCTTTATTTCGGACGAGAGGGTTATCTCAGCCCTATCCTTTGAAGGGAGACTGCTACGCACCCATGGGTCGATAATAACAGCTTCGCCAGTTACAGCCACATAGCAACGACCCGGAATACCATTCAGACGACCAGGGATGTATGGCATCCAGTCCCATCCCGCACCTGCAAGATAACTTGGTGAACATGCCACTCCGTATGGACCTTTGTCAGTGCGTGTCTTTTTTTGATCGGCATCGTAGATAAGGACAGACACCGTCTGCGCCTTGCCTGGCTGGTAATAGTCGGTCACGTCAAAGCGAGAGCGCATCATGTGACCTTTGACGTCGCGTGACGACTCTTCTGTTCCAGATACTTTATGTCCGTTGAACCAGAAGTCGGCATAGCGGTTAGTATTGTCAAAGCACAGCCAAACGTGCTGTCCTGGCTTAACTTCTGTAGGAAGAGTGAACTCCGTACGATACCAGAAAGGACCATTGTATTTTGTTTCGTCCACCTTATATATATTGTCAGCGTATTCTGGACAAGGCTCTTTGCCTGCCTCTACGTATGATGTGAATACGACTCCTGGCACCACGCCTTTGACTGACGTCCTGGGCATAGCGAAGCCTGTTTGTGAAATCTGTGCACCATTGCTGCCGACTTCTGACTGTCGTGCAAGTTGCCAATTAGCCAAACCATCCTCTGAACTGAGAGAATATTCAGCGCGTTGTGCAAAACAAACGGATGCACAACACATTAGAATAGTAAAAAACAAAGTATGTTTCATATCGTATTGAATTTAATTCCATCTAACCATAAAACCTCAAAATTCCTTTTTTCCCATTACAAGTTGAAGTTCGCCCCCAGCAATTATCTCTGAAAAGTCGAGCCAAAAACGTTTCAGGGGTTTTCCGTTAAGCGTCATGCTTTGGATGTAAACATTCTCATCGTTATTGTTTTCAGCAATAATAGTGAATGATTTTCCTGTAGCAGGCAATTGAATAGTAATGCGGTCGAAGACAGGGGATGTTATTTCAGTGCGTGTTTCGCCAGGACAATATGGATGCAGCCCTATTGCAGACAGAATATACCACGCCGACATTTGTCCTACGTCCTCGTTACCCTTTAGTCCCGCTACCTTATTCTCGTATGCTTTTTTGCAGATGAATCGTGTCCAATACTGCGTAAGCCAATGTGCATCAAGCCTGTTGAAGAGATATGGTACGCCGTGTACAGGTTCGTTAGCGTGATTGTAATAAAGGTTCCAGAACATGTCCTCGGGAGTTTTCTTGAACATCCGCTGTAGGTCGTCAAGTACTTTTTTCTTGCCTCCCATCAACTTTACCATGCCTGGCACATCGTGTGGCACGAACCATCCTTGCTGCAGAGGATTGCACTCCATTGTGCCGTACCATTCCTTCAGCCGACCTTCCTTTGGCCATTCCATCCAAGAACCATCCTCGTTACGAGGGCGGAACCATGAGTGTTCTTTATCCCAGATGTTTCGGTATGCTTGACTTTTCTTGTAGAATTCGCGCTGTGTTGCCTTGTCACCAAGCATTTCGGCAAGCCTTCCTACACACCAATCTGCGTATGCATATTCAAGGGTATGGGATATGGACATACCTCCTGCAGTGTAGCCATATTTGTCGTTCCCGAACTCTGCAGAGGAGTTTTTGCAGTATTCAAGGGCAAGCATAGCATCGAAATTGCGTATATTCTTGGCGTAGGCATCAGCAATAACTGAAAGGGCAGGATTGCCAAACATACATCCAGAATACGCATTCATAAGTTCCCAGCGTTCGTAATACTTGCGTCCACTTTGCGTAGCAAGTGTTGTGAGAGAATTGATAAGGTCGCCTACGAGCGCAGGATTAATAATTGTCTGCAGCGGCATTTGCGATCGGAATACGTCCCAGCCTGAGAAAATGGTCCGCTTCGTAAATGTGCCGTCACTCATATAGACTTTTTGGTCACCGCCTACATATCGACCATCCACATCCTGATGAATGCGTGGGTCTATCATGGTATGATACATGGCAGTATAGAATATCGTCTTTTCGTCATCAGAACCACCCTCAACCTGAATGCGTGCAAGTTCTTTGTCCCATGAATCGCAGGCACGACGGTGGGCATCGTCAAAAGTTACGCCTTCAGCTTCTGCGTTGTAATTCTTGCGAGCGCCCTCCACATCACAATAGGAAATGCCAACCTTCAGCAATACTTGTTCTCCTTCCACGGCATCAAACTCCGTAAAGAAACCGACGTGTTTGCCAAGAGCATGACGAGCGTTGCGTTCAACTTTGGCATCTGCGATGCGCTTCTGGTACTCGTTGCTTATAACATCGTCAAGATGCCGCGATTGTCCTTCAGGAATGTCTGCCGACCATAACGCCCAATCTTTCATCGGCTTGCTCAATGTGGCATGGAAAAATATCTTGTAATCAGCATGTCCGAGACCATCTCCCCAACCACCTCCATCAGGAGTGCAGTGTAGCCATCCTTCGAAAGTGTGGTCATCGATAATGTTGATTTCCTCCGTATCAGCCGTACCGCCGACGCGTCGGGCAAGGTCTATCTGTATTCTTGACTGATCATTCTGAGGAAACGTGAATCGCATGAAGCCACAATGCGTCGTGGCAGTGCATTCTGTGCGGATGTTATAGTTTGTCAATGTAACTGCATAATATCCTGCACATGCTGTTTCCGTTTCCTTATTATATAATGAGCGATAGCCTTTCTGTGAACCATCCTCACGCCCCATAGTCAGTTGCAGAGGTCCATTGGTAGGCATGACGGTGAAGTTCCCGAGGTCGCCATTCCATCCAATCCCACTCATCTGGGTAAGGCAGAAACCTTCGATGGTCTTCATGTGGTCACTGTAGCCTGAGCCATTGTCGCCTCCAGTTATTGTCTGAGGACTTACTTGTACCATTCCGAATGGCGTTGCGGCACCAGGAAACGTCTTGCCAAGTCCATGATATGCTCCGGCTATCTCTACGTCGGTGCTTGCTCCTATCATTGGATTGACATAAGTGTTGAGTTTTCTGCTACCAGCAAACATTGATGTTGGCAGGAAAGACAGCAACGCAATAGATATTAAGAATTTATTTTTCATATATATAAACTAAAAAAAAGCATTCGCGCCAAACCTATCGCGAGATATAACCATACACCATCAGCCATCAACCATTAACCAGTATGTATTTACGGCAAATCGGGGCATGGATACCTTGGCTGTAACCACTCCATCCCTAACGTTTACTGGTATTTCATTAAGCACATTACCAAGCAAATCAACATGCTGCATTCTCACTACGTTTGAAGGCAGTATGATGCTCTGTACAGAACTGTCTCCTTCGAAGTTGAAAAGTCTTAATGTCAATTTCTTGTCGCCTTCATTTATAAAGGCTGAAAGTGAGTATCCAGTGCCTTCGAGTGATAGGAAAGAGTGTTGCTCCGTATTGTCCATTGCTATCCTCGTGGCACGTTGCGATGTATTTAGCATGTCGTTGTGGAGCTGGATATGTGACTCATTCCATGTTCCTTTGTGAGGCATCAAGTGATAGGTGATTGTCGTAGGCTGATTGACAGTATAGTCGCGTCCCCATAGGCCTGGGCCACTGTATTGTACTGTCAGAGCAAGTGGGTAATCCTTTCCGTAAGAGTAGCTTGTAGTATGATCAGTGAAGAGTGCCATGCTTTTGCTATTAGTTCCCTCCAAATCTATCCAATTCAGCACCAGATTATGCTTTATGCTATCCCATCTATTGTAGAATGTATTGTCAAGTTGGCTTTCGCAGACGTCGAACGGAGCATCCTTGACAATTGAACCAGATTCGATGCTGGTTGGGAAAAACACGCTCAACATATATCTTGTATCGTAATAGCTGACGTGCTGTGGGCCATTGTCGCCACGTTTTTTCTTCGCATTCTTGAAAGCATAGTCGCCTATTGCTTCGTTGTGTTTCCAATCTACCGTCAATGTTACCTTTATCTTTGGGTCGTCTTCAGTCAAAGTAATGGTCTTTGTGAATGGAACTCCAGCTATCTCTCCATTAAGTTCGATGCTCTTCACAAGACTGTTATCCTGAAGCACATTCACTGATGCGGGCGTTTCTGTTGACGAGTGGAAGGTATTGTCAGACTTGAAGTATCCATGTAGTTCTCCGAAAGAATAATTGCCTTTGTTATCAACATACTCGGTTCGTCCGTCTTTAATAATCAGGCTTGACACTGTTCCACCTTTCTTCAAATCAAACTGAATGCGAAACATTTTGTTTTCAACCGTACAGATGTTCTTTTTTACAGTGATACCATGCGTTGTTTTTGCGTATGCCACATCCTTGTCTTTTATTTTTATGCTACCAAAAGCTGGCAAGTCAACAGCAAAAACTTTACCATTCTCGTTGAATACCTGTCGGCGTGAATATGGCAATGTGTTCAGAATCAACCAGCCCGACCGATTATCATCCTCCATTAGGATTGGTGACTCCCAGGGAACAAGACTTGCTTTTTCTACCTCTTCCTTCGCTATTCTGATGGAAGCTGCTGTCCAAAGGTTGACATTGTCAGCCCAAGTCCCGTATTGATTGAGATTGTTGTAAGGTACAATCCAGCAGTCGTGATGCTCTGACAGTAGTAATGTGCGCCATGCCTCGTTCATATTCTTCAGACTTTCGCCATTAGTAAGTTGCGGGAATGCTTTTGGCAAAGATAGATTCTCAATCACCATGCATTTTTCAGCATCGACGAGGTAGTTCTCAGTCTTGCGCACTGCTTGGGCAAGCTTCTGCATTACTTGTGTACCCCACATCAGTCCAGGACATACATCTTCCTGCGACATTCTGTAGTCTGGCTTGTGTGCTGAAGCGGCAAACTTCTCGAAATAATCGCTCCACAGTATATACTGTGTACCATTTTGCTTATCGCCATAGCCTATCCAAGGACCGTTCTTCCATCCTGCGTCTTGATAAGTCATTGCTACAGGGTTCTGTATCCCTGCCTGACTGCATGACTTCCAATAGCGTTCACTGTTTCCCCATCCCGCTGTCTGCCATACGGAATTCGGTTCCAATGTCTCGCAGTCATAACGTGGTACGGCAATCATATATGTTCCGTCTGGTCCGATAAGATTCACAAACTGTCCTCCGAAGTTCCTTGCATAGCCACCCCAACAAGTATTAGGGCATTTCAGTGTCATGTACTTAAAGCCTAATTGCGGCAAGAGTGTCGGCAAGCACGATGTGTAGCATGGCTCCTCACAAGCGTATGTCTGTATTCTTACATCGGGAAAATGTTCACGTGTCTTTGCTATCCCCATTTGGAACTGACGTATTATGCTTTCGCCTTCAACGCAATAAAGGTATGATTGTGCATAACTTGGGTTGGTATATTCCACCTGACTACTGCCTGCTATGCTCTTGAACAGACGATAGGCTTCTGGAGTACGTACCTGTACCGTATCCCACGTCTCTGGCTCTATCTCCAATCCCATGCTCCATGCTGGATGTTGTTTCAGTTGGTCATATAGAAACTGCGTATATGTCATAATTGGGTAATGCCCATACACACCTCCGTGGTATCCATCGACGAAATACCGCTGTGCATTTGTACTGAATGGCATCAATGACAGGAAAATCAAGAGCCCCCCCCTTACAGTTCTCCTAAGGGGTATGGCTTGGGTATTTTTGGTTTCTTCCTTGGGGCGCTGTGAGATGCTTTTAAGGCTTCTTGCACCACTACGCAGAAGCAATGCCAAGGCAATGAAAACGTGTGGCAACAGTATCTGAGGAGTGAACGGTGCGACACAAAGATATACAACTATGAGTGCACTGTACAGCATTAATCCCATACGCATATATTTTGGCTTTTTCCTGAAGAGCAACACAACGAGCAGCGGCAACGGATTCATTATCAATATGTGCCAACTGTCGTGAACGCCTTGCAAGTGTGACATCGTATTGAAATACAAGGAAACAATGCCTGCCACAGTTTGTACAGCAAGCAAAACTATGTCGAAGTAAACGACGACCTTCCTTGCTACTCCTTTGACATGCACTACCGTTATGACTAAACTGACAATCAGCAGTGCCAAGAATGCTATGAATGGAGTTACAGGGGCAGGGACAATCTCGGTGTGTTCATTGCTAATCTGCACTGGTGCACCATCAAATATAGGGCGTACTTCCCCCGTACTGTCATTGACCAATCTGGCATCTCCCCACACATCAGTTATAATAAATGGTGCAAGTCTTGTATAAACCTCGCTTACATCTTCGCCCTCTGCTCCAAATATGGTCAGCCAGAAGAACCTATACCATGGGTATGCTGCAAAAATATATTTCACAAACGTGCGATTGTCGCCTGTCATCACGGGGTCGAGTTTGCCATACTCTATACTCTCTCCAATGAGCGATTGCTCTATAAAGTAGGCACACATGGCTGAACAATTCGTCTTCAGAAAGTCGTATTTCCAGTGTGAATTGCCGTGAGCATCCTCGTCAAGGCTCTGCCACAACAACCTCTTTTCTTCAAGGGTTAGGTTCAGTTTATACTCCATCACTCCACGGTGGGTTTCCTTGTATTCTTCCAGGAAGTCGTCTGTAAACATAGGCACAAATGTCCCTTCGCCAGTACCATCAAAGAATCTGAACTTATTTTCGAGCGTATTGCTAAAACTATATGTGAAGCAATAGTCCATGTCGTGCGACGGGCACTGCATCCTGATGGCACAGTGACCGCAACAGCCATATATATCGTTGCTCGGTTCGGCTATTATAAGGCTGGCAAACACGTCAGTGACAAGCCCGCCTCCTTCGTTTGCCACACTGTCAACGCCTTCCTCTTGGGCGCACAGTTGCAATGGTGCAAGCAAAAAACAGGTAACAAACAACGAAGCAATTTTAAGTGTAAAACATTTCATATCTAAAAATTTCGGCAAAGTTACAAACAAATATCAATAAGAAAAGTAAAATTTGAACCAACAAATATTAAAAACGAACCATACTATGCCGTTTTTATACCTTTTGCCCAGAATAGTTACAAAAACCCGTCGATTACATCCTTGCAGAAACAGATAAAATGATAACCGCTAAGCCTCAAAACTGCATAACCTCATAACCTATAACCTTAAAACCATATATCTTTAAAACCTCAAAACCTTACCTTCCCTCCTTTTCAATCAATCTTTCGAGGTTCGTTCGATTGGGTTTCTCAAGTTGAACGCTTAAATCCTCCAAACATTGTAGCAATGTTGAGTCGAACATTGCAGCAATGTTGGGTCAAACATTGCAGCAATGTTTTTTCAAGGGTTCCTTTATAATTTACATTTTTGAACGTTTAAGTATTGAAAAGAATTGCCTCAAACGACCAAATACATAATCTCATCAAATCACTAATAGCCCAAACTTAAAAATGTAAAAATCAAACAAAAGCATATCAATTTTAGGACAGGGTTCGATTTTAATATTTTATTGAAAATGATTTATAGATGTTTATTTATAATATTTTATACCTTCGCACAATAAATTTTTTTATATTTTTTATGAATAGTATGAGATTCATTTCATTCCTGTTTGCCGGGACACTGGTGTCTTCCACGACATTGGGACAGAATTTAGTGGTAAACTTAGACAGTAAACATACTTCTTGGCAGGTCGTCCCTCAGGCTGATGTGCCCCATGACGTGGGAGACAAGGTGTCGGCCGTAGGCTATAGGCTTAAGGATGCAATAGAAGGTGCAGTGCCTGGCACGGTGTTTACTGCTTACGTAAATGCTGACAAAGAGAAAGACCCGAACTATGGCACAAACATTCTTGAAGCCGATGAGGCGTTTTACAATCGCCCTTTCTGGTATAGGACAGAGTTTCAACTTGAGAAGCGCAAGGCAGGAGAACGAGTGTGGCTATGCCTTGACAATACCAACCGCTATGCAGACGTATGGGTAAACGGGCGCAAAGTGTCGGGGACAAAAAACTCAAAACGCGACATCAACGGACACATGATCCGGTCACGTTTTGATATCACTGACATTGTAACAAAGAAAGGCAGGAATGCCATAGCCGTGCTGATATATGATGCTGATCAGAAAAAAAACCGCAATGAGAAAGGCGATTTTGCCAATGCATGCAGTCCGACATACCTATCGGCAGCTGGGTGGGACTGGATGCCGTACGTGCCAGGAAGGATGGCAGGAATAACCGGCAATGTCCGCATAGAGATAACAGGAAGCGTAAGCATAAGGAATACGTGGGTACGCACCGAACTGCCAACACTCTCACATGCCGACCTGAGCGTTCAGACTACCTTGCACAATACTACAGGCAGCACGAAGAGCGTGATGCTTAACGGTATCATCCAACCTGGGAACATCTCGTTCTCCAAGAAGATAACAATGAGCGGAATCGACACGACAATTACCGTCACGCCCGACGACTGCCCACAACTCTCGATAGACAACCCTCGCCTATGGTGGCCTAACGGATATGGAGAGCAGAATCTATATACCTGCACACTCAAGGCAGATAATGATGACGTGCGCAGGATTTCGTTCGGAATAAAACGCTATGAGTATGCCTATATATATAATAAGGTGTTGCAGCCTGTGCTTTACTTCTATATCAATGGAAGAAGACTGATGTTGAAGGGTGGCTCTTGGGGAATGGCAGAATATATGCAACGCTGTGACTCGGCAGAGTACGACAAGAAGATACGCTTGCATAAGGATATGAACTACAATATGATTAGGTGCTGGACAGGATGCGTCACCGACGATGCCTTCTATGAAGCATGCGACCGCTATGGCATAATGGTATGGGACGATTTCTGGCTGCATTCCGGTGAAGGGCATCCTACGGAAATAGAAGCGTTTAAGGCAAATGCCCTCGACAAAGTGCTGCGACTACGCAATCACCCTTGCATCGCATTATGGTGCGGTGCCAATGAGTCAAGGCCATTGAAGGAGATTGATGACTTTCTGCGTCAGACAGTGGCAAAGGAGGACGGACGTCTTTACAAATCAAGTTCTAATCAGGACGGACTTTCAGGCAGCAGTCCATGGACAAACCGTCCACCTCGTTTCCACTTTGAGACATCATTGGGAGGACTTATACTGCTCAATCCACCTTATCCATACGGCATCGACTACGGCTACGGCTGCCGATCGGAGATAGGAATGGCAACAATGCCAAACTATGAAAGCGTAAAGCTGTTCATACCCGAGGAAGACCAATGGCCTTTGCCTGAAGACAAGGTGCTGTCGGAATTCAACGACAACGTATGGAACCATCACTTCTACGGTGCCCGTGGAGGCAACGCCGGACCGATGTACTATAGGGACTGTATCTACGACAGGTATGGAACTCCAAACTCATTGCAGGAGTTCTGCGACAAGGCACAGTATGTCAACCTCGAAGACATGAAAGGCATTTACGAGGCATGGAACGACAAAATGGGCAATGACGCATCAGGTGCACTGATATGGATGAGCATGTCGGCTTTCCCATCATGTGTGTGGCAGACCTTCGACTACTATTATGACACGACAGGATCTTATTATGCAGCCAAGAAAGCATGTGAACCGCGTCACATACAGTGGAACGTGGTTACAGATGCCATAAAGGTTGTAAATGCTACGAACGAGGACATGAACCACGTAAAGGCTGTGGCATCGGTATATGATTTCAATGGCAACGAGATAAAAGCCTTGCATAAGGAAAAAGATGTCTCTCTGCGTGCCGCCGATGTTACCGAGGCATTTCGCCTTGACTTCCCTCGCCATAACGTAGCGTTAGGTTGTAAGGCAGTGGCTTCATCGGCTACAGAGCGTTTCCCAGCCACATTCGTAACTGACGGTCTCATGAACACCCGATGGGAAAGCGAATACAGCGACCCTCAATGGATAATGATAGAACTTGGACAAGTGCGCAACATTGAGACGATAAGAATCCTGTGGGAAAGTGCTTACTCCAGAAAATATGAGATACAGACTTCCAATGATGCTGAAACGTGGCACACAGCTTACAGCAACGACAATGGTAAGGGCGGTACGGACATAATAAAAATAAATCCAACTACAGCACGCTTCCTGCGCATAACGGGAAAAAGTCGCAGTACTTGGTTTGGACATTCCATACATGAGATTGAAGTATTCGAGCCTAAGACCACTGACGAGAACCCTATACAGTTCATCAAACTTGAACTTAAAGATTCGGAAGGCAAGCTCATCAGCGATAACTTCTATTGGCGCAATAGCGACATAGAACTTGACTACAAATTGCTCGCCACGCTTCCTGAAGCTGACATCACAGCTACGGTAATAAGCACCGATATAGCCACAGGCACAGCTAAGATTATCGTTGAGAACCATTCCACTACTGTGGCATTCGGCAACCGCCTTCGCCTCGTTGTACCTGAGACACAGGAACGAATCTTGCCTACCACGATGACGGACAACTATTTCACACTTTTGCCTATGGAAAAGAAAACAATATGCATAGAAGCACCTGCGGAATCCTTATCCAAAGGTGCCGCATTACTGCTTAAACAGTATCTGTACAAAGAAAAAATGGTTTTAAGGTTTTAGGTAGGCTTTGAGGTCTTGGGCAACCTAAACCCCATAACCTAAAACCAACAACCATATAATATAAATTTCATTCAAATAACTTCAAAAACCTAAAAATTTTATGAAAAATTCCAAACTATTCAAGAACAGGTGGCTCATCCTTGTTGCAATCACCATGGTTTTTGCATCATGCTACCGCATTGGTAAGATTTATTCTCCTAAGACTGTAGATCCAAACAAAGTCTATTCGGCTCGTATCCTCGTAGTCAACGACAACAACAGTGACCCACAGACTGGATACTCAATGTTCGCCGTATGCGTTCCTTCAAACTGGACTGTCTCAGTAAAGGAAGGTGCACTCAAGCAGTATGGCAAGGCTGGTGCAATGATCGATGGCAAATGGGACGTAAATGCACAACTCGATATGGTCTATAGCCCTAACTACTCACACGTATGTAACGAAGCATTCCCACGCGTAGGATATGAGTGGGTAGGATTCCGCACAAAGAACATCTATCGTCGCAGTCTCAAACCAGAGAACGGCGGTTGTGACTCCATCGCCATCGACTTTGACGTGCTCAACAACGGTGTGGCTGGCGACTACGAAATCGACTATATCGTAGGCAACATTGAATCGAACGACGAAAATCCTGACGCCGTGGAAGCATGGACAGGCAATCCACTTAACTCAGACTTCTTCACCACTGCTACTTTCGGAACCGAAGGTACGGACTTCAAGAAGGTATATGCCGACGGCCACTCTATCGTAACAGTAAAGGAAGGCGGTACTCCTACCTACATCACTCCTAAGGTAACCGTCTCAAAGAACAGCATTGAGGCTGGCGAAAGCATCGACATTGCATACGAGAACCTTGCAAAGAACAATTGCATACAGATTTTCAAGAACAATTCACTCGTACCAATGGCATGCTCCATTATTGTTACAGCCGACACCGACGAACGTTTCTATAGCAATGTGACAACAATCGAAGGACTCGAACCTGGTGTTTATCATGTACGTCCGGTTGCTGCTGACGGTACTCCTATCTTCGAAGAAACAGTATTCACCGTAGGCAACTATGCCGCTGTGGAAGCTCCTCTCGGACAAGTGATGGTAATGGGTGCCCCTGGACTCATGGCTCCGGAGATTCTCGTAAACGATGGCACAGCATTCCAGAAGTCTGCCTTACTTAACGCAAACCTTTATTCCGATTCTCCTGCTCTCGTTGAATGGCAATTGAACAAGGTCATCGCTGCTAAGCCACAGGCTCTCCTCGTGATAGGCGACCTCACAAAGGGTGGCGACCTCGTAAGTCATCAGTTGCTCGCTGACAAACTCCAGGCTGTTTCTGCTGCTGGCATCAACGTATGCGTAGTACCAGGCGCAGTTGACATTGCTAACCCATCAGCAGCTATCTATGACGGCGACAACACCATTCCTACACAGAACATCACTGCCGATCAGTTTGTATCTCTCTACGCTAACTACGGATTTAACAATGCTGTATCCCGCGATGAAAACACTCTGTCGTACATGACTTATCTGAACAGCAACATTGCCCTGCTCGCCATCGACGGATGCGAATACAGGGAATACGCTGACTCGCTGATGAAGAGCGGACACATCAACGAAGCTACATTCAACTGGATTAAGACAGCATGCGGTAACGCTATCGCTACAGGACGCAAGGTTATCGCTATCTCGTCACACATCATTGCTGCTCCATTCAACGGCTTTGCCACTCTCGGCAACATAATGAACAACAACGACGGACTCAGTCTTGCAGCATTCACAGGCGGTGCAACAGAACAAGAACCTAAGTACGCTATCGACAATGCTGAGGTACAGGCTCTCCTCGCACAGTGTGGTGTAACAGCAGTATTCACTGCCGGCACTAATGCTACCGACATCCAGTGTATCAGCGTAGGTCAGGATAGCACGTTCTATCAGGTAAACACAGGCTTTGCAACTGCCTACGAATGTCCACTGCGCACCGTTTCATTCCAAAACGAAGGCATATACATCACAACAGATTTCGTCAAGGACTTCGCTGCTCCTGAAGGAACGACATTCGAAGAATATGCATATTACCGCACAATCAACGAACTGCCAAAAGCCGTAGAAGCTGCCATCATCGACTACTGGCCACAAATCCAGAAATTCCTTACCGAAAGATTTACATTTGAAATTGACGAGACTCAGGAAATTGAATTCCTCCGCGACAAGAATATGCTCTTCCATCTCCCAGAGACTGGCGAAGAACTGGCAAACAACATCAACAGAACCATCATCCCTACACTGATTAAGGTAATCACGCTCAATGCTCAGGGCAACGAGGACAAGACCATGGGACAGCAGGTCGTTGATGAGTTCCATGCAGGCATAAACGCACTCTTCGAATGTCTCGTGGCTCCTGACTACCTCTTCCTCAAGGACTTCATCGTACAGAGTGTAAAGGATGGCTTCGCAGAAGCAGGACTTGACGTTGACGCACTCATCGACAGCGTTGTAGGAAGTATCGTATTCAACTATGTAGGCAAGGACAGCAGCAACGTAACCAACGACCTCTACGCCTTCGCTCCATACTCAAATGTTACAACCGGTATCAGAAGCATCAGCAATACGACCCCTGCTTCTGCCTCAGTTTACAACATACAGGGGCAGCGCGTAAGCAACAGCTACAAGGGCATCGTTATCCGCAATGCAAAGAAATATATCGTACAGTAAAGATCGTTGCGGGATAATTCGTTACCAGCGACAAGCCTTATACCCATAAAAAACGACAATGGCGTGTCAAAATGTGTGAAGTGACCCCCGAAAAGTCGGACGTTAAATTAACGCGTTAATTATTAAATTCCCCCCTTAGAGTAGTGAGCTCGGCATTGTGTCGGGCTCATTCCTTTTAATCTCAGTTTTATTCTTTTCGTATTTTTACCGGCGCATAACAGTCTAATGAACGACTTGAATTTATGTTAATCATTATTTCTTAATAAACTTCACCTTGTCAGGAATATAGAGTATCACCTTCTTGCCACCTTTGGTTACCTCTACGGCTGGGCAGTCGGTGCAAGGTGTGCCCATTTCGCCAAGGATTTCCTGATATGTGGATATTGAATAGGTGACGGCGTTCAAACCCTCTATACCGAGTGCTTCCATTTGTTCGATGTTTGTGGATGCCTCTATGCGCTGGCAGAAGTTAAGGGCAAGGTTGCCGATGTAGTTAATGGAATAGTATGAACCCAAAGCCGCGATGATGGCATTCTTGGCGTTGGTCTTGGCTTCATCGAGTGTCGGGTTTGTGACGAATTTTGTAAAACCGCCCCAAGCATTTTGTTGATAAGTTTCGAGGCTGCTCCCTGAATGGTCGGCAGCGTGACCTGATAATTGGTGAACTCTTTCCAGCCTGTGGTATGTGTGTAAGAATAGTAACTCTCGGCATTGTCGGGAATAAATATGCTGATGCTCTTGTCAACTTCGCTGAAGGCATCGGCGTTGGCTACGGCAGGTGCTGTCGTGGCATTGCAGTGGATGGCGCTGAGATTGGTGCAATTCGCCAGAGCCTTGGATTCGATCTGCTTGAGGCTCGCAGGCATGTTGATGACGGTGAGTGCAGTGAAGTGATAGAGCGCGCCTATGCCTAAAGTCGTGATGTCGGTAGGCAGGGTGTATTCGCCAGTGATTGTCGTTCTGTCATATTTGTATGTTATCTCATGATTGATGCCAGAGTTGCCTGAAAGTGCATTCCTGTTGCTCCAGTCAACGATATTCATGATCACAGTACCAACGTCGGCCATAATGTCGGAAATTAAACTTATCGCCGACGCCATCGCAAACCTTCTTCGCCCAGCACAAATGATGACTAATACAACTGGGGTTTTCGTTTTTCACGCTCTCTTTGACTGACTCGATATTGAGTTTGTCTTGACGCGAACACTTGACTTTTATGAAACGTGCTTAATACTCGGAAAAAAACTGCTACAGTTTTGGATCGAAAACTGTAGCAGTTTTCCGTCGGGTATAAAGGTCGTCATCAAAAAGTATAGCGTTCATGTCACGAACGCCAACTAATCAGGTACCCCCAAACGATACAAGCAAGGAGGCAAAAGAGCAATAAAAAAGACTATATTCTGCCGCATCAGATTGTCATTGCAATATGCATCATATTGGCAGCGACGATGCCGGCAGTTTCGGTGCGCAGACGGCTCTCGCCGAGCGAGACAGAGAGGAACTTATTGTCGATGGCATGTTGAACCTCGTCGATAGAGAAGTCGCCTTCCGGACCTATCATGATGCACAGGGTATCGTCTGTCGCTCTCGCAGGGCATCCATCAGTCACTCCAAGGAGAGAAAGGAAGTTTTTCTTGGGGATTTCGTCATAGCAATGGGCTATGTACTTATGGGTATATGATGCAGACGGTACGAACTTCCTGAAGTCGGTCATAGGAACAAGCTTTGGCATCCATGCCTTTCGGCTTTGCTTTACGGCAGAGATACAGATTTTCTCTATGCGCTGCATCTTTATTTCGCGGCGTTCTGAGAATCGGCAATTAAGGAAGACTATTTCGTCAACGCCTATCTCAACGGCTTTTTCTACGAACCATTCCGTGCGGTCCATCATCTTAGTCGGAGCAATGGCAACGCAGATGTGCCCTCGCCACGGTCGCTGCTGTGGCATGGTTTCAATGATACGATAGCAGCATTTATGGTTTGTAGCCAACGAGACTTCGGCACGGTAGAAGTTGCCTATGCCGTCCATGAGGTGCAATTCATCGCCTTCCGTGAGGCGCAACACGCGAAGTGCGTGCTGAGTCTCATCGTCGGGAAGTGTGTCGTCAGTGCCTGCATTGGGCACATAGAAGTAATGAATCTCTTTCAATGATATTGAAATTCAAGTTTCTCAAGTTAAAAATTCATTGCGCAAACATATAATAACAACAATGTTCAACAATGTATCGGTATTGCTGCATATAGTCTTTGCCCATATCTTTTTCTTGCAAACAGGTTTGCAGACAAAAGCTATGGTCAAATCCTATGAGAACTGTCGTTCTCTGCCATGCAGCAAAACATGCTCGAACAATATTCTTCCTTACAAATAAGACATTGTTAAGACATTGTTGAAACATTTTTATGAAAGATATACATGCCTTGCGCATGTATGCTGGCATGGAATAGCAAGATTGCAAGAACTTGTTCTTGGCAAGATTGATATTCCATGACGGCAGATTATCGAAGATAATATCTTTCATAAAACGGTTATTGTTGTTTTTTTTCTTAGTGAACATGCGTTATCGCGAAGCGCTTTGCTTGCAAAGAAAGTTGAATAGCAATTACTCGGCTTCCTTCTTATATTTAAACAGGAAGAAGAAGAGGACTGCAACAACAAGTGCGTAGGCAGAGAAGATTGTCCAGCATGTTGTCCAGTCGCCAACCTTGTACATCACGCCGTTGATAAGTTCGTCGTGAGTGTAGGCATTGACTACTTCGCCTGCTACAAGAAGTCCTATTGATGCGCCGAGACCGTTTGTCATGAGCATGAATAAGCCCTGAGCGCTTGAACGGATATCGGCACCTGTGGTCTGATCAACGAAGAGGAAACCCGAGACATTAAAGAAATCGAACGCTACACCATAAACAATCATGGAAAGCACAAGCAGCAATACGCCTGGGAATCCTGGGTCGCCGATGGCAAAGAAGCCGAAGCGCAGCATCCAGGCAAACATTGCGATGAGCATTACAACCTTTATTCCAAATCGTTTCATAAAGAAAGGAATGAGAAGGATACAGAGCGTTTCGCTCAACTGAGAGAGTGAAATCAGCGTGTTTGCATGCTGAACTCCAAAGGTGTCAGCGAATTCCGGATTGGCTCCGAACGATGAAATGTAAGGGTTTGCATAGCTGTTTGTCACTTGCAATGCGGCTCCGAGAAGCATTGAGAAGATAAAGAATATAGCCATCTTCCTCTCCCTGAACAGGGCAAAAGCCTTCAATCCAAGTGCTTCCATAAGTGACTTGTTCTCCCCATTCTTCTTGATTGGGCACTTTGGCATTGCGAGTGCATAGATTGCCATGACTATACTTATTACGCCCGAAACGGCAAACTGGTCAGGTTTAGCCTGCAATCCGCACCAGTCAACGGCAAGCATACTTACGATAAAGCCGACAGTTCCGAACACACGGATAGGTGGGAAGTCCTTGACTGTGTCCATTCCTGCCTTTTCAAGTGCGTTGAACGCGACGGAATTAGTAAGTGCAATCGTCGGCATAAAGAATGCTACGCTAATGGTGTAGAGGGTGAAGAGCGTGGAAAAAGACACGTTGCCGGCATTCATATAGCAATATACACATGCGGCACACATGAATACGCCGCCAATAAACTGGCAGAGCGAAAGCACTTTTTGTGCAGGAATCCACTTATCGGCAACGATACCCATCAATGCAGGCATGAAGATGCAGACAAATCCTTGCACGGAATAGAAGTAAGCAATAACGTTACCGAGGTTGATGCTTACGAGGTAAGAACCCATTGAGATGAGATATGCACCCCAAATGGCAAACTCAAGAAAGTTTAGAACTGATAATTTAATCTTTAGATTCATAGCTGTTTTTGTTTTTTGAAATTATTACTTATTTTTATTTGATGACCTACGTCGCGTGAATAAATCCTTGATGCCAGAGAAGTCTTTCTTCATCAGAAGTCCGATTCCTTGCGTATTGAGTGATGTTTTTGTAAAGTATCGCTCATTGGCTTGATTGTATGCCCTAACGCTGAGATTACCGCTTGGCAGAAGCAGATATTGCAGTTCAAAGTCGCCGATGAACGATGTGTTTGCTGTCTTTACATTGTCGCGATAACCAAACTGACCGTTGAAGAGGAGTCGGTTGTTGAGCATTCGTCCGCTGACAGTACCTTCATACTGTGCATTATTCCAGCCTTCATCGCCAGTATATATGTTTGCTCCGATGTTCCAGTTCTTGTTGTTCATGAACTGCCCGAGCATGTTGTTAAGCTGTGAACTGAGTGTTCCCGACAGCAGACTTTGCATTGCGAGTGAAGTTTGGTCGCGGTTGCTTTCCACTTGCATGGCATTGTTTGTCGTCTTTGAATAGAAACGTCCGATGCCGAGAAGATATACCACCTGCTGGTTCATGTCCTCTTCCGAGTCAATAAGACTGCGAATCATCTGCTTTTCGTCGGAATTAACCGTCGGCATATCAAGGTCAAAGTTCACGATTGGAGCGAAAGGAGTGCCAGTGATGTTCATTAGGCAGTTCACACGAATAGTGTTGTTTGTGAAGGAATTTCCTATTGCCAGGTCGGAAAGCGACACACCTGAAACCATATATGAAGCCTGAAGGTTCATCACGGCATCGTATGGATCGCCGACAAATTGTATTGTTCCACCATCCTGGAAAGCAAAATCCTTGTGGATTACATCTTGTATGGTGACGCCATAATTGCCATTTGTAACATTATACAAGCCATAGAGTCCGAACTTTCCTTTATTATAATAGTTTGCCTTGAGCACACCATTTCCGTAAAGCGTGATGTAGTCGTTGCTCTTTGAATCCATCAGGACACGGATTTGAGCGTCTGGCGTGAGGTTGATGTTGAAGTCGCAATAAAGATTTGTACGTATGTCCTTGTCTTCTTCAACGGTTATTTGTTTCAACTGTGGGAAGCGACCGCTTTGATTTCTTTTGCTCTTATCACGGAAAGTGATGAAGTTCTGCGTGTTCAGATAGTTCTGCACCACCGCATTATATGTGAATGTCGAACCTTGCAGAGGCGTAACATCACCACTGATATTCACTTGTCCACTTATACCACGCATTGTAACATCACCACGAGCATACACTGTTCCATAGAAAGTATCATCGCCGAAAGTCTTCGTTTCATACGCAAGGAGTTTGTCGGTCTTTATGCCAAGGTCAAAGGTCAGACGCGTCAAATGCTTGTGATGCACGCCTCCACTGACGTATGCCACATTACCATCCCTGTCGTATGCTTTGACGTTTTTGAAAAGAATATCGTCAGGAACGAAATAAATACTGTCGCCTCGTACCTCATAATCTGTGTGCAAAGGATGGACACGCAGCCTTGCATTTGGCGACATTGCACCAACGAGTTGTATTGTGCTGAGCGGTCCTACGACACGAAGATGCCCACTTCCTCGCCCCACAGTACTGTCCATAATTCCGCCGATGAACGATTGAAGGAACTCAAGATTCACATTCCTCGGCTCAAGTCCAAGGTCAATGCAGTTGCGAGTAGGCGAAACAAAACCGTCAATCTTTATTGTTCCGTCCTGTTTGTCATGTGCAAAAGCATCAATATCTATCTGCTGTTCTTCCTGATTCCAAACAACCTTTGCATCCAGTACACCCATGTCTCCGTTCTGGAACTTGAAGTTATTCACCACGATATCGGCGTATGCATCAGGTTTTCCAAGCACTGATTTAAGCGAAGCCTTGCCTGAAGCGTAGCCGGAAAACTTCACAGAATGGAAATTTACTGCATTCAGGATATACTCAACGTTCACATCTTTCAGGTCAACCAACAATGAATCTTTGTCATTTTCAGATGCCACTCCTTCGATTTTGAGGTATTGGTCGCCGTGATACAACACGAAATCCTGCACGGCAATTTGCTTGTCAGCCCATTCTACGACGCTTGGCATGACATTCCACACCGTGTCGTTGAACACCATTTCAGACTTTAGAAGCCCCACTTTCGCCGCTGCCATTCCACTTTTATCGCGGAAAAACTTTGTCTCGGCATCAATTGTTCCGCTAAACATTGTGCTGAAAGGATTGTCCCAACTAACCTTTGTGTCGAGTTTATTGTCGGCAGCCTCAGCATCCACCTTTATATTATAATGCTCGCCATCATCAATCATCTTCGTGACAAACACGTTGCAAACCAGTTTATCATTAGGTGTGGAAATCATCACCTCACCATCCTTGTATTCGCTTTCGTCGTACTTAAACCTCGGCATGAATACGTCAATGTTCATTTTGCCAGCGTAATCATCTACCATTCCGTTCACATTTAACGGCTGAGAAAGTTCGAGAGGAATGCTGACAAACTTGCTCAACACGTCCATACTCTTCAATGAAAAGTCGAATGAATACCTGTTTTTACTGTTGTCATTGATGCTTGGCAATCCTGGAATTGAAGGCAGTCGCGACTTGACAGCAAACACAATATCGTCCATCAACGACGACAATGCGAACTGTCCTTTAATGTCAGCCTCGGCAAAATCGCTGTTAAGAATCACTTCGCGTGAGCCATCAACATTGGTTGCCTGAACGTTCAAATGATTAACAACAGTCGTATTTTCTGCCGATTTCATCGAGAAATTTCTTATGTCAACACTGCCTATGAGATTGTCGATTGTGCTTCCTGAAAGGTCGGCATCAACGTCAGCATCGAAGAAAGTGTTGGCAAAATCTTTTATCAATCCCATTGCATTCGGGTTAACATGAGCCAAATGCCCAGTTGCCTTGACACTTTTCGTCCCTTCGCCCAACGTTGATTGCAGCGCAATATCTGCCTTGCAGTTCGGATTATCAAGCGCAAGAGTGCCGTCAACCATGCCATTTGCAAACTTTCCTTTAAGGCTGATATCCCTGTAAGCAACGCCTTTATACGCAAAAGACTTCACCAATCCCGTCATGTCCAAGGCTGCGAAGTCGGTATTTCCACTTGCAGAAACGTCAGCCACGAGCATTCCAAAATCGTTTTCTCCCGTTAATTTCTTCAGGTCAAGACCGTCAGTAATCATCGAAACGTCGAATTTTCTGCCTGTAACCGAACCATTAAGTTTCGCATTACCTATGGATGTGCGGAGGTTTCCGTCGAATAAAATGTTGTCAGGATTAGGGTTAAGGAAGCCAGAATAGGCTATATCACCGAGGTTACTGATGGCTTTCACCTCCTTCTTCAACAGCCGTTTCAGTACAAAGTCAATGGTTTCTTTATCTACCTTCAACGCATTTATCTCGTTTCCACGCGCATCAAGTTGCACTCCACCATCGTCAGAATCTATCTTCACGGCATCAATCTTGAAGTCCGTCCCCGCTCCACTCACGTCTGCAACAAGCGTCAAACCCTTGTCGATGCCCTTTATCACTGGCACGAACTCCTCAAAGTCTGTCGTCGAAAGATGCGATTTACCTACGTGAATGTCGTATTTTCCCGACTTGGTATTATAGTTTGCACTGCCTACATTAAGCGTCGATGCAGGCAACTTCAGCGTAAAATCCGTCACATTCAACGCTCCGGATTGCATGGCATACAGCATTTCGGCAGAGAGATTCTCTATTGTTTTCGACTTAATCCCCAGCTTTTTGCTGCCGGCTTCAAGCGTAAAACCGTCAACCTTGGCGTGAAGACTGTCGTCGGTCAAGTGCTCAAGTGCCATCAAAGCATTGAATTTATGGGCTGAGACATCGAAATCAACATCGCGAAACGCCACATTGCTATTCTTAATTTTTACGCGACGAATAGCCAAATCCAACGGTGTATGCGTCGTATCTGTCGATTGGAATGCGTCGATAACAAACTGGAAATTGAATGGTTCCTCCCTTGTGTCGCGGTAGATGTTGACTGATGTGTCGTAGAGTTCAACGTTGTCGATAACGATTTTGCCCTCTCTGATAAGCGGCATCAGCTCAATCTTTGCCGCCAATCGTGATGCCTGGAGCAACGATTTGTCTTGTTGGTCGAGCAAAACCACGTCGTCAACAACGGCAGTGTTAGGCAATCCGAGTCGTATCTTGCCTATGCTTACCTCCGTATTCAACTTCTCTGCCAGTGCATCGGCAACCTTTGTGCCAAGGAAAGTCTGCACCGCACCAACGTGAGGCAACACAATAAGCATTGCGGCAACAACCACCACAATGCCCACAATCGTGGTTAGTATGTATTTTACGGTCTTTATATTCCTTATATTATAATTCCTCTGCAAAGTTAGTGCAAATCGAAGACAATACAAAATAAAAGTCAAAGAATTTTATTTTTTTATTGTTGAGATGCAGCCTAACTTCGACGAAGTCAACGTTTGCAAATCGAAGACAATACAAAATAAAAGTCGAAGAATTTTATTTATTATCGTTAAGATCAGGCTATATTCGACATAGTCAACGTTTAGAACGAATGATAAACACAAGCAATAACAATATTTTAATAATATCATATAAACAATCATCGGCTACACCTTATTAAAAACGCGCACGGGTGCGGACGCGCAAAATATCAACTCTTTTGGTGAAGAAAGTCTCACTCTTTAACAAAGATTAACCTAAAATGTTCGCTTTTTTTGGCTGAGAACACGCTTTGCATTCAGGGAGTCGGGCGTCATGGATTTTGAGGTTGAACGGTCAACCCTGCCAAACATTGCTACAATGTTGACTCCAACATTGCTGCAATGTTGGTGCGAACATTGCTGCAATGTTAGTACACAGTATATGCGTCGATTTTATGATCGAAAAGCGTCGTTTTGAGCAATTCAAACGTTCATTCCTGATAAGGAGAAAAGACGAGTTAACATTTTCACACATTTGCAACACAAATTAAGTTAAGTTAAAATCATGCCTTTCAATCGTCAGTCCGACATAAACCTAAATCAAAAAAAAAGAAATAATAAGGAAATAATTTTGTACTATGAGTAGAATTTTATAAATTTGTAGCGTGAAATGTATATATTATTTTTATAAATATTAATTAAAACCTAAATCAAAATGAAAAAAACATTATCTTTAATCGCATTCTTGCTAATCGCAATTAGCAGCTATGCGGGGGATGCACTGTACAAGACATTGACATTCCCAGACGGAAATCAAAAATCTATTGGTAGTTACACAGACACGTGGGATGCTATTTGCGAAGACTTCACATGGACTTTGCAAAACTTCAACAACAACAAAAATGTTTGGGCTTTCGTGAAGTGCGGAAGGAAAAACACTGCATCGGTAGCCAACATATCAACTGGGCAAGTGTCTGAAGTCATCTCAAAATTCGTGGTGACTATTGACGATGTTACCGCTTCAAAGGTAAATGCTACCTATCTTGAAGTTGCATCAGATGCAGCGTTTACCGCTGACGTACAAAAGACATCAATCACTATTGCCAAAGGCGAAATGACTTATGCAGTTGAAAATCCAAAAGCCAATCAGTACTATCGACTGGTTTACGACTGCGCCGGAGGCTCTGCAAACGGATTGGTAGTGATATCAAAAGTCGAGATGTACAAGTTTGATTCCAGCACATTGAGCGAACCATTGTTCTCGCCAGTAGGAGGAAATTATTACGATCCACAAAACATAACAATAACTTCGCCACAGGGAGCAGACGTATATTACTCATTTGACAATGCAGATTTCTCAAAATATACATCACCTATTGCATTGACAAACGGCGACCAGAAGACTATCTACGCTTACGCTGACAACGGAACAATGAAGAGTGGCGTGAAGGCAAGCGAATACTTTATTGCAAAGAAATACGCAAATCTTGAAGAATTGCTGAAAGAAACTCCAACAGAAAAAGGCTATCCTGTCATTGTAAATATCGATGGCGAAGAGATTGCTTCGTTCTATGGAGGTACAGATTACAGAAATGGAGTGTATGTCACACGTCAGGCAAACGGCAAGAATTTCGAGCTTTATTGCAAAGATGCGCCTATGACATGGAATGTAGGTGACAAGCTTTATGGCACAGCAATGGGTATTTACCAAGACTATAATGGTCAATGGGAGATAAGCCTTTTGAGTTGGGACGGCATTACAAATGGTGAAGTAGCAGTTCAGGCACCAGTGATTTCGTTCGACGAAGCATCGAAGACAGTCACCATTACCGACCCATCGGGCAACAACAACTCTATATTCTACACTCTTGACGGCACGAATCCTGACGACAGCAAGCAGTTCTATGAGGCACCATTCACTATAAATGCAACAACTACAGTAAAGGCTATTTGCTATGACGACCTTGACCAGACAAGTGCAATAACCACAAAAGTATGCTCAGTAGCAGGCGAAGCACTGAAGACTTGTGCCGACCTCATAGCAAACTGTACGACAACCGAGGGCGTGAATATCACTTTCGAGTTCACTGATTTGCTCGTGACTTCAGCAAGCGGACAGTATGTTTTCGTAAAGGACAACACAGCTCCATTCCTTTTCTTCAAGAACTCTTCATACAAGAGAGGCGACAAACTCACAGGTTCTGTAAGCGGAAAGCTCTATATCTACAACGGAGTGAAGGAACTTGCAGTAAACGATTGGAACAATGTAACGGTTGCAAGTTCGGGCAATGAAGTAACACCTGAGAAGGTTGCAGTAACCGATGTTACCCCTGCAAAACAAAACACATACATCCGAATAGAAGGACTTAAGTACACAAAAGTAGATGGCCAGTACTACTATTTCACTGATGGCACAAACGAACTTACTGTATATGACAAGTTCAAATTGATGAGTGGCGTTGCTATTTCGGAGAGCAACACATACAACATCAATGGTGTGGCAACAGTCTATAAGGAAACTCCACAAGTCTATGTATTCGATGTAAAGGACGTAGAGGTTATTTCCACAAAGGCTGACCCACAGACAACAATAGAAAAAACAGAGCTCAAGGCACTCTTGGCAGAAGAGAAAGTCAACATTAAATATGAGACAAAGAGCGATGCAAGGTTGTTCTGGGCATCAACAAATCCAAATGTTGCAACTGTTGAGGATGGAGTCGTTACACTTTTAGGCACAGGTTTCACAGAAATCACGCTTGAAACAGAAGAAAACGAAACATATCAGGCAAGCAAAGCAACAATGAAACTGTATGTATTCTCAGGTGCTGACGCAACAGAAAACAATCCATACGACGCAGGAGATGTACAAGCTGCAATGCTTTATGAGAAGGCCGACACTATTGCCAACGTATGGGTTAAGGGTTACTTAGTAGGATTTGCTAACGGTTCACTTGGCAAGGCAGTGTTTGGCACAGAAGGTGCAGTATTAACAAACATCCTTATTGCAAAGAATCCAAATGAGACTGACGTAAACAATTGCATCCCTGTTGCATTGGAAACAAAGCCAGCAGCAGCAAAGACAATTCGCGAAGAACTCAACCTCGTGGATCATCCAGAGAACCTTGGCAAGGAGATTATACTCAACGGAAGCATTATTGCTTATTTCAGCGTACCAGGCATGAAGAGCCTCAAGGCATATAAGTTTGCAGAAGGTGGCAAGAAGGGTGACGCTGATGAAGATGGCGATGTAACAGTTTCAGACATCACAACAATCGCTTCATACATACTCGGAAACAATCCACAGCCATTCAACTTTAACAATGCAGACGTTGACGGCGACAGCATAATAACTGTTACTGACATCACAGGAACAGCAAGCATAATACTTGGAACGAATTAAACTTAAAACATAAATTTATATAGATTATGAAGAATTTATCAAAAGTTGTTCTCGGAATGGGAATTGTGGCAGCAATGATTACAAGCTGCCAAAGCAGCAAAGTCGAAAGTCCTTTACAGCTTGATGCTGCAAAGTATGACACAGTAGTGAACGAGAAGCCAGTCAAACTCTTCACAATGAAGAACGACAACGGCATGGAAGTGTCAATCACAAACTTTGGTGGCCGTATCGTACAGATTATTGTTCCTGACAAGGACGGTAACATGCAGGATGTTGTATTAGGCTACGACAACATTGAGCAGTATGTTGACACTGCAAAGTTTGGTGGCAGCGACTTCGGTGCAGCAATAGGTCGCTATGCAAACCGCATCAACAAAGGTCAGATAACTATTGACGGCAAGATGATACAGTTGCCAACAAACAACTACGGACACTGCTTGCACGGTGGTCCACAGGGATGGCAATATCAAGTATATGACGGCAAGAAGGAAAATGATTCGACTATCACGATGACTATCGTATCACCTGACGGCGACGCAAACTTCCCTGGCGAAGTAACTGCAAAGGTCACTTATACACTTACTGCAGACAATGCCATTGACATTCAGTATGAAGCAAAGACAACTGCTGCTACATACATCAACATGACAAACCACAGCTATTTCAACCTCAACGGCGATGCAAACCAGAGCATTGAGAACTGTATGCTTTACATCAATGCAGAATACATGACTCCAGTTGACAGCACATTCATGACAACAGGCGAGACGAAAAAGGTTGAAGGTACTCCATTCGATTTCCGCACAGCAAAGGAAATCGGTCAGGACATAAATGCTGACGACGAGCAGATAAAGTTTGGTATGGGTTACGACCACAACTGGTGTCTTAATTCATACGCTAACGGCAGTGGCGATGACCGCGTTATAGCAGCAACACTTTGGTCTCCGGTAACAGGTATTCGCCTTGATGTCTATACAAACGAGCCAGGTATTCAGGTCTATACAGGCAACTTCCTCGACGGAACAGCAAAGGGCAAGTATGGTAAGACATACAATAAGCGTGCTGCTATCTGCCTCGAAACACAGAAGTATCCTGACACTCCAAACAAGGGAGCATGGCCTACAGCACTGCTGACACCAGACCAGACTTACTTCAGCCACTGCGTATTCAAGTTCTCGGCTGAACAAGAATTGAAAGTAGATAACTCTGACACAATCGTTGCAGAGTAAATGTTTGAATGGAAATTAAAAGAAAAATAATAACATGGGAATTTTAGAAGCATTAAAAAACAATGGCTTTGCAACCATTGACTATGTAGTTGTAATATTCTACATCATCTTACTCGTAGGTTTAGGATTATTCCTTTCAAGAGGAAAGAAAGGACAGGAGAAGTCATCAAACGATTACTTCCTTGCTGGTAACACATTGACATGGTGGGCAGTTGGTGCATCACTCATCGCAGCCAACATTTCAGCTGAACAGTTTATCGGAATGTCAGGTTCGGCATTCGCTTCAGGTATCGCTATCGCAGCATACGAACTTATGGCTGCAGCAACATTGCTGGTTGTAGGAAAGTTCCTTTTGCCACTGATGATTGAAAGAAAGATCTTCACCATTCCTCAGTTCCTTAGCGACCGCTACAACTGGGGTGTTGGTTTGTCGTTCTCAATCTTCTGGTTGTTCCTCTATGTATTCATCAACCTTACATCCGTAGCATGGCTCGGTGCATTGGCTATCAAGCAAATCCTTGGTTTGCCAACTGTAATGGGTGTTATGATGGGAATGCAAGTTGACTACACATTGCTCATAATTATCCTCGCCCTCTTCGTCATTGCAGGTATCTATTCTATCTATGGCGGTTTGGCTTCTGTAGCATGGACAGACGTAATGCAGGTAACATTCCTCGTAGGTGGTGGTCTTATCACTGCTTACTTTGCTCTCGACGTAATTGCTGACAAGATGGACCTTGCAGGTGGTGCACTTGGTGCATTGGGACACATTGGTCAATGGTTCGGACAACAAGCCGGCGACCATCACTTCAACCTTGTTGTAACAAGGAATGAAGGATTGTTCCCTAACATTACCGACGACCCATATTTCACTCTTCCAGGTATTGCCCTTGTTGTAGGTGCAATGTGGTTGACAAACACTGGTTACTGGGGATTCAACCAGTATATTATCCAGAAAGGTCTTGCTGCAAAATCTTTGTCAGAGGCAAAGAAGGGTATGATCTTCGCAGCATTCCTTAAAATTTTGATTCCATTCATCGTATGTATCCCTGGTGTTTGTGCATTCTATATTATGAATTCACCAGAGTGCGTTGACCTTAAGGCTACACTTGCAGGTTCTATTGACCGTTCAGATGACGCATATCCATACCTCATCCGCAACTTCACACCAATCTTCGTGAAGGGACTTTCGTTCGCAGCTCTCGCAGCAGCAGTAATTTCTTCACTCGCTTCAATGTTCAACTCAACTTCTACTATCTTCACAATGGATATCTACAAGAAGTTCCTGAACAAGAATGCAAGCGAAAAGAAACTTGTAGGCGTTGGTCGTCTTACATCACTTATTGCTCTCATCATAGCTCTTATTGCTGTATATCCTATCATGGGTGGTGCTGACCAGGCATTCCAGATTATTCAGGAATACTCAGGCTTCGTATATCCAGGTATCGTAGTTATCTTTGGTCTTGGACTTTTGTGGAAGCGTGCTTCTGGTACTGCAGCAGTTGTTGCAGCAATCGGTACATTCGCATTCTCAATTCTGTTCAAGTTCTTGTTGCCAGACGTACCATTCCTCATCCGCATGGGCTATGTATTCTTCTGCCTCGTTATCCTCTTCGTCACTCTTTCTCTTACAAGCAAGAAGACTGTCAAGGCAGATACATTGGACGAAGGCCAGATTGCAATGCAGTTGAAGTATTCAAAGATATTCTTTGTACTCGCTATCATCTGCTATGCAGTAGGTATTGTTGGAGTTATCGAGCCATCAATGCGTGCTTTGGGATTTGAATCAATCTTCTTCCTCGCAACAGTATTCCTCGTACTCTCAATCTACTTGCGCTCAAATGCAAAGGACAAAGTACAGGATCCAAAGTGTGTTGCTATCGATCTCGACATATTCAAGACCGACAAGGCATTCAACATTGGTGCAATTGGAGTAATCGCAATCCTTGCTGTTCTCTATATCTGGTTGTGGTAATACAAAAAAAGTTTGCCTACCGCGAATGTTGGTAGGCAAACTTTAATTCTTATAAAAGGTAATCATCTATGTTAGAAGAACTGAAAGAAAAAGTCTTTCGTGCCAATCTTGATTTGGTTAAGCATAACCTCGTAATCTTTACATGGGGAAATGTTTCTGGTATTGACCGTGAGAAAGGACTTGTTGTAATTAAACCTTCAGGTGTCAGCTACGATGAAATGAAGGTTACAGACATGGTTGTTGTTGATTTGGAAACCGGAAAAGTTGTTGAAGGCGACTTGAACCCTTCATCCGACACACCGACACACCTTATATTATATAAGGAGTTCCCGAATATCGGCGGAGTTGTCCACACTCATTCCACATACGCTACCGCATGGGCACAAGCAGGTCTGGACATTAAGAACATCGGTACGACACATGCAGACTATTTCCATGACGAAATACCATGTACAAAAGATATGGTGGAAAGTCAAATGGCTGAATACGAAAAGGAGACTGGAGTTGTGATTGTAGATCGTTTCAAAAATCTAAATTACGTCCACAATCCTGGAGTGTTGGTTAAGAATCATGGTCCGTTCTCATGGGGCAAAGACCCTGCAGAAGCTGTTTATCATGCTGTAGTTATGGAGCAATGTGCAAAGATGGCTTACATCTCATACACATTAAATCCTCAAACTACAATGAATCCACTTCTCGTTGAGAAACACTTTAGCCGCAAACATGGACCAAATGCTTATTACGGCCAAAAGAAAAAATAACAATTAAAATTAGAATCGAATATGTTTGAAAATTTAGAACTTTGGTGGGTTACAGGTGCCCAGTTGTTATATGGTGGTGATGCAGTCGTTCAGGTTGACGGTCACTCAAAAGAAATGGTTGAAGGTCTCAATGCTGGTGGCCTTATTCCAATAAAAGTAGTTTACAAAGGCACAGCCAATTCTTCAAATGAAGTTGAAGAAATCATGAAGGCTGCCAACAACGACGAAAAGTGTGTCGGTATCATTACATGGATGCACACCTTCTCACCTGCAAAGATGTGGATCAAGGGACTTCAAGCACTGAAGAAACCCTTACTCCACTTCCACACTCAATACAATGCCGAAATCCCTTGGGACACAATGGACATGGACTTCATGAACCTCAACCAAAGTGCTCACGGAGATATTGAGTTCGGACACATCTGCACACGTATGCGAGTACCTCGTAAGGTTGTTGTCGGCTATTGGAAGAGCGAAGAGGCACAGAAGAAGATTGCCGTTTGGGCACGTGTCGCTGCTGGCGTTGCCGATGCTCATAATGTTCGTTGCCTTATGTTTGGCATGAACATGAACAATGTTGCCGTAACAGATGGCGACCGTGTAGAATTTGAGCAACGTCTTGGTTACCACGTTGACTACTACCCAGTTTCTTCACTTATGGATTACTTCAAGAAGGTAACTGACGCTGAAGTTGATGCCCTCGTTGAAGAGTACAAGAAAGAATATACAATCAAGATTGACGAATCAGGCGAAGAGGTTTATTGGCAGAAAGTAAAGAACGCAGCAAAGGCTGAAATAGCCTTGCGTCGCGTACTCAAGGACGAAGGTGCAACTGCATTTACAACAAACTTCGACGACCTTGGCGATGCTGACATTGACGACGCGAACTTCGTTGGTTTCGACCAGATACCAGGTCTTGCTTCACAACGCCTCATGGCTGAAGGAATCGGCTTTGGTGCTGAGGGCGACTGGAAGACTGCTTGCCTCTATCGTACTCTTTGGATTATGAACCAAGGCCTTGCAAAGGGCTGTTCTTTCCTTGAGGACTATACCCTTAACTTTGCAGCTGATTGCACATCAAGCCTTCAGAGCCACATGCTTGAGGTTTGTCCTCTTATCGCAAGCGACAAGCCAAAGCTCGAAGTTCACTTCCTCGGCATCGGCATCCGCAAGCAGCAGACCGCACGTCTTGTATTCACATCAAAGACAGGCAAAGGCATCAAGGCAACTGTTGTTGACCTTGGCAATCGTTTCCGTCTCATCACAAGTGAAGTAGAATGTATTGAACCAAAGCCAATGCCTAAGCTTCCTGTTGCTTCAGCTCTTTGGATTCCACAGCCAACATTTGAGATTGGTGCCGGTGCATGGATACTTGCAGGTGGTACTCATCACAGTGCATTCTCGTACGACATCACTGCCGAATACTGGGAAGACTTTGCTGAAATGCTCGGCATAGAATACATCCAAATCAACAAGAACACTACGACTTCTGAATTTAAGAAGGAGTTGAGGATGAATGAAGTTTATTATATGTTGAACAAATCTCTTCAGTAATCATGGGATCAAACGCTAAATCAATCATCGAATCAGGAAAAGCCGTTCTCGGAATAGAGTTTGGTTCAACGAGAATCAAGGCAGTTCTTATCGACGAGGAGAACAAGCCAATAGCCCAAGGCAGCCATACATGGGAAAACCAATTGGTTGATGGCCTTTGGACTTACAGCATCGATGCAATTTGGAATGGCGTACAGGATTGCTATTCTGACCTTCGTGCCGACGTTAAGAAACAATACGGCACAGAGATTACATCGCTTGCAGCTATAGGCATCAGTGCAATGATGCACGGCTATATGGCTTTCAATGACAAGGAAGAAATCCTCGTACCGTTCCGCACGTGGAGAAACACCAACACAGGTAAAGCCGCTGCCGAGCTGTCAGAGCTGTTCGTATTCAACGTACCACTTCGTTGGAGCATCTCTCATCTCTATCAGTGCATCCTCGAGGATATGGAACACGTAAAGGAAATCACATTCCTCACGACACTCGCTGGCTATATTCACTGGCAATTGACGGGCGAAAAAGTTCTTGGCATTGGCGATGCTTCGGGTATGCTTCCTATTGACAGCACAACGAAGGACTACGCTGCCGACATGGTTGACAAGTTCAACAAGTTGATTGCTCCAAAGGGATACAACTGGACATTGCTCGATATTCTGCCAAAGGTTCTATGTGCAGGCGAGGCAGCAGGATGCCTTACAGACAAGGGCGCAAAGCTGCTCGACGTCTCTGGTAACCTCAAGGCTGGCATTCCTCTTTGCCCACCAGAAGGCGACGCAGGCACTGGAATGGTTGCTACCAACGCTGTAAAGCAGCGCACAGGTAACGTTTCGGCTGGCACATCGTCGTTCTCAATGCTCGTTCTTGAGAAGGAACTGACAAAGCCTTACGAGGTTATCGACATGGTGACAACGCCTGACGGAAGTCCGGTTGCTATGGTTCATTGCAACAACTGCACTTCCGACCTCAACGCATGGGTTAATATCTTCAAGGAATATCAGGAATTGCTTGGCGTTCCGGTTGACATGAACGAGGTGTATGGCAAGCTTTACAACCACGCACTCGAAGGCGATGCAGACTGCGGAGGACTTATCTCATACAACTATGTATCAGGTGAACCTGTCACAGGTTTGGCTGAAGGCAGACCTCTGTTTGTTCGCTCGGCAAACGACAAGTTCAATCTTGCTAACTTCATGCGTGCAAACCTTTATGCTTCTGTTGGTGTATTGAAGATTGGCAACGACATTCTGCTCAAGGAAGAACAGGTAAAGGTTGACAGGATTACAGGTCATGGCGGATTGTTCAAGACCAAGGGCGTAGGTCAGCGTGTACTTGCTGCTGCAATCAATTCTCCAATCTCTGTCATGGAGACAGCCGGCGAAGGTGGTGCCTGGGGCATTGCTCTCCTTGCTGCATACCTTATATATAATAATGGTGCGAACCTTGCAGATTTCCTCGAAGCAAAGGTATTTGCCGGAGACAAGGGCATAGAAATTGCTCCAACTCCAGAGGACGTGGAAGGTTTCAACGCTTATATTGAGAACTACAAGGCAGGTTTGGCAATCGAACAGGCAGCTGTCGTAGCAAAGAAATGAGATGTTTGTCCCCCCTCACATCCTACTGAGGGGGGAACAACTTACGCAAGAGTAAAGCAAGATGGCATTGGTTTCTGCGAGGTATGAACGTTAGGCATTCTCGACACGACGTTAATAACCCCAAAAAAACTGTAGCAGTTTTGACTTGAAAACTGTAGCAGTTTTGCATCGAAAACTGTAGCAGTTTTCCTGCAACTATAAAGGTCGTCCGAAAAGAGCTAAGCGTTGAAGTCATAATCGACAACCAAACGACCATCCCTGCAAACATCAAACGACAAAAGCAAATATTAAGCAAATTAATAGAAATTATGAAAAAAACATTAATCATTGCAGTCTTATTGACTATCAGTTGCGGAAGTTTTGCAAAGACCACTGCAACAATTAAAGCAAATGAAGGCAAGGACAAGATCAACCGAGAGATTTACGGACAATTTGCCGAACATCTCGGAAGTTGTATCTATGGCGGACTTTGGGTTGGTGAGGACTCACCTATTCCAAACATCAATGGCTATAGGAAAGACGTGTTCGAGGCATTGAAGAACCTTCAGGTCCCTGTACTGCGTTGGCCAGGTGGTTGCTTTGCCGACCAGTATCACTGGAAGGATGGTATCGGTCCTCGTGACAAGCGTCCTTCACTGCGCAACAATAACTGGGGCGGTACGATGGAAGACAATTCCTTCGGTACCCACGAATTTCTTAACCTCTGCGAAATGCTCGGATGCGAGGCTTACATCAGCGGAAACGTTGGAAGCGGAAGCGTTGAGGAACTCTCACAATGGATTGAATACATGACTTGCGAACAAGGTACGCCAATGGCAAACCTTCGTAAGGCAAATGGTCGCGATAAGGCATGGAAGGTAAAATACCTCGGTATAGGCAATGAGGCATGGGGCTGCGGTGGCAACATGCGTTCAGAATACTATGCCGACATCTATCGCAAGTATGCAACTTATTGCCACAGTTACCCATACAACAGGCTTGTAAAGGTTGCAAGTGGCGCAAGTGACTATGATTATGATTGGACAAAGGTGATGATGGATCGTATTGGTCACCAGGCAAATGGCCTTTCACTCCACTATTATACAGTGACAGGATGGAGCGGAAGTAAAGGCAGTGCAACAAAATTTGACAATGACCAATACTATTGGACAATGGGTAAGTGCCTCGAAATCGAAGACGTTATCAAGAAACATTGTGCTATAATGGACGAAAAAGACCCACACAAACGTATAGCACTTATGGTCGATGAGTGGGGAACATGGTGGGATGAAGAGCCAGGAACAGTGCGAGGACATCTCTATCAGCAGAACTCAATGCGCGACGCAATGGTTGCTGCATTGTCATTGAATGTGTTCCATCGTCATACTGACCGCGTCAAGATGGCAAACATTGCACAGGTTGTAAACGTACTTCAGTCAATGATTCTCACAAACGACAAGGGTCAGATGGTGCTCACTCCTACATATTATGTGTTTGAGATGTACAAGGATTTCCAGGAAGCAACATATCTTCCAATGGATGTAACTACCGAGAACATCATGGTTCGTGGCGACAATCACAGCAACAATCAGCAGCGCAGTGTGCCTACAATAAGTACATCTGCAGCAAAGAAAGCCGACGGTAGCATTGTCCTTTCACTTTCAAACGTAAGCCTCGACAAGGCAGAAGAAGTTGAAGTTAGCCTCGATGGCGCGAACGCAAAGACTGTCAGTGGTAGGATTCTTTCAAGCAAAAACATCACGGATTTCAATGATTTTAACAATCCAGAACTAATAAAACCAGCCGCATTCAAGGATGCAAAGCTCTCAAAAAACGTTCTTAAAGTTAAAATCCCAGCAAAGAGTATAGTAGTATTAAACATCAAATAAATAGACATGAACGACATTAAAGTTTTGAATCAAGCAGCGGATAACATTCGTATTCTCGCTGCAGCAATGGTAGAAAAAGCAAAGAGTGGTCACCCAGGTGGTGCTATGGGTGGCGCTGATTTCATTAATGTACTCTATTCTGAGTACCTGAACTACGACCCTGAGAACCCTGCATGGGAAGCACGCGACCGCTTCTTCCTCGACCCAGGTCACATGGCTCCGATGCTTTATGCACAGTTATGCCTCTCAGGTAAGTTCACACTCGACGAACTCGCAAACCTTCGTCAGTGGGGCTCTCCTACAACAGGTCACCCAGAATTCAACATTGCCCGTGGCATTGAGAACACCTCTGGTCCTCTTGGTCAGGGGCACACATACGCTGTAGGAGCAGCCATAGCAGCCAAGTTCCTTGCTGCTCACACAGGCAATCCTTCTTTCAAGAAGGAGACAATTTATGCCTACATCTCTGATGGTGGCGTTGAAGAAGAGATTTCACAGGGCGCAGGTCGCATTGCAGGAATACTCGGACTCGACAATCTCGTAATGTTCTACGACTCTAACGACATCCAACTTTCAACAGAAGTAAAGGTCGTTATGCAGGAGAATACTGCCGCAAAGTATAAAGCTTGGGGTTGGGAAGTAAAGGAAATAAATGGGAATGATGCCCAGCAGGTACGCGAGGCAATAGAATGGGCAAAGGCAGTTCAAGGTAAACCTGCCCTCATTATAGGAAAGTGTATCATGGGTAAGGGTGCACGTAAGGAGGATGGTTCTTCATACGAAGCAAACTGCAAGACTCATGGTGCTCCTCTCGGTGGCGGTAACTTCACAAAGACTATAGAGAACCTTGGCGGCAATCCTGACAATCCATTCCAGATATTCGACGATGTCAAGGCTCTCTACGCAAAGCGTGCTGAGGAACTGAAAGCAATTTGTACTGATCGCTATGCAGAAGAGAAGGCATGGGCTGATGCAAATCCAGACAAGGCTGCACAGCAGACTGAATGGTTCAGCGGCAAGGCTCCAAAGGTAGATTGGTCAAAGGTTCAGCAGAAGGACAACGATGCAACACGTAGCGCATCGGCAGCTGTTCTCTCACAACTCGCACAGCAAGTTCCTAACATGATTTGCGCATCTGCCGACCTCTCTAACTCTGATAAGACAGATGGTTTCCTCAAGCAGACTACATCATTTGCAGCTAATGACTTCAGCGGTGCTTTCTTCCAGGCTGGTGTTGCTGAAATCACTATGGCATGTTGCTGCATTGGTATGGCTCTCCATGGTGGTGTCATCCCTGCATGTGGTACTTTCTTTGTATTCTCTGACTATATGAAACCAGCTGTTCGTATGGCTGCTATCATGCAACTTCCTGTAAAGTTCATTTGGACTCACGATGCATTCCGCGTTGGTGAAGACGGTCCTACACATGAACCTGTTGAGCAGGAAGCACAGATTCGTCTTATGGAAAAACTCCAGAACCATAGCGGCAAGAACTCTATGCTCGTTCTTCGTCCTGCTGATGCTCAGGAAACAACCGTTTGCTGGCAGATGGCAATGGAGAACACAGAGACTCCAACAGCTCTCATCTTCTCTCGTCAAGGCATTGCAAACCTTCCTGCCGGCAATGATTACAGTCAGGCAAAGAAGGGTGCATACGTTGTTGCAGGCAGCGACGAGAACCCAGATGTAGTGCTCGTAGCATCTGGTTCTGAAGTTAGCACACTTGCTGCAGGTGCTGAACTCCTCCGCAAGGATGGCATCAAGTGCCGCATTGTTAGTGCACCATCTGAAGGTCTGTTCCGCAATCAGCCAGCTGGATATCAGAGCGAAGTTCTCCCTGCTGGCGTTAAGCGTTTCGGCATGACTGCCGGTCTGCCTGTAACACTCGAAGGACTTGTTCCTGCATGTTGCGGCAAGATTTGGGGTATGCGTAGTTTCGGTTTCTCTGCACCATACAAGGTACTCGACGAGAAACTCGGCTACACTGGCGAAAACGTTTACAACCAAGTTAAGGAATTATTATCATAACCATTATGTGCAAAGAGACTGCTTAATATCGTGGTCTCTTTGTGTTTTTTTGCACATGGATAATAACCGCACAACCATTATGGATATAAAGACTATAGGCATCGCATCAGACCACGCGGCGTTTCCGCTCAAGCAATTCGTAAAGTCGTACCTCGAAGAGAAAGGCCTCACCTATAAGGACTATGGCACCTACACCGAGGACAGCTGCAACTATGCAGAGTTCGGTCATCGTCTTGCAGAAGGCATCGAACAAGGCGAGGTTGAAATAGGCATAGCCATGTGTGGCAGTGGTGAAGGCATATCTATGACACTCAACAAACATCAGAGCATACGAGCCGGTTTGGCATGGATACCAGAGATCGCTCACCTTATACGTCAGCACAACAATGCCAACGTTCTTGTAATGCCAGGCCGTTTCATTGACAACGATATGGCACGCCGCATCATGGACGAATACCTCTCTACCCCATTCGAAGGTGGACGCCATCAACAGCGCATCGACGCAATTCCAGTAAAGTAATACAACTCTACTTCACTTCAAATTCGTCGCAAAACTCTTCCAAAGTTTTGCGACGGATTGTTTTCTGTGTCACTGCAAGTACACCTTAATAAATTTGCGTGCGCGTGCGTTCGCGCATACAAAGTATCAACTTTTTAACATTCTGTCAGTTCTTCTTCATTCTTCACTTTAGGCATCATATCTTTGAGGGTTGTTCAAGTAGTCCAAAATTGTGACTACGTTATTACATGAAAAAACAATGATAATAAAGTAAATATCTGTTCATTTTTTACATAATTACATTAGTTGGTTCGATTTTTACATTATTTTGCACATATTTTATAACAAGAGTGCAATGACTTTTTGTAATTTTGCACTTGAAATATTATATTTTCAAAAAAACATAAAAACATTCAAACATTAATTACAAAAAAATGAAGAACAAAAAACTAAAGACACTTTGGCTCATGAGCAGTTTGGCAAGTCTTGTGTTCATAATGTTCTCTTGCAGCAGCGATAGCGAAGAAGTGAGCACATTTGACCCGAGCAAGCCTATTGGTTGTGAGTCGTTCTATCCAACTGGCGGACCTATTTCTACAAAGGTTATTCTGAAGGGTTCCAACTTTGGATCAGACAAAAAGGCCGTCCGCGTCTTTTTCAATGCAAAGGAAGCACCTGTGATTAATGTAAACCAAGACCATATATTGGTTCTTGCTCCACGTCTCCCAGGTGAGAACGTGAAGATAAAGGTTTGCATAGGTGAGAAAGAGTCAACGTTTGACGGAGAGTTCGATTATCAGATTCAGACCAATGTCAGCACAATCTGCGGTGGCGATGCAAGTGCACAGACCAACCCGGGTGCTATCGAGAATCTTTCTGAGGTGCAGTTTAACTCAAGTCTCAACGGTGGTATATGCGTTGATAAGGCTGGCAATATCTATTTCGAGATTGACAGTCACAACAACAGTTTCCTCCGTTACGTCGCAAATCCTGAGTCAGGCCAGCTTGTGCTGATTGAGGAGCTTGGCATTTTCCTGACAACCCCGATAGTTGTTTATGATGATGTCAACGACCGCGTATATCACATGCAAACAAACATTGGTAACAATGAGTATTGGTACTATGACCCGAGCAACAACTTTGCACAGCTTGGCAAGGCTAACGTGACATACGATGATACTAAATACCTTGTAGATGGTATGGGCATCTGGGGAGCACGTCGTGCTGCCGCAATGTGCCCTGCTGACGGTAAGTTCTATTCAAGAGTGCTTGGTGGCGATTTCTACAGCTTTGACCCAGTTACAGCCACAGGTAACCGTTTGACGCTTGTATATAACAAGGCAAACGGCCAGCAAGAAGGTTCACCTATTGACACGAAGGATGGAGAAACGTTCGGTATGGTGTTCGACAAAAACAATCCTACGATTCTTTACTACACCAATACAAGTCAGAACTGCATCTACCAGTTGGACGTAGCCACTTGCAAGATAAGTATACTGACAGGTCGTGCATCCATGACAGGAGCAGGTCATCTTGACGGAACGCTCGCACAGGCTCAGTTTAACGACCCTCACGGAATGGTAAAGGACAGCGAAGGCAATCTTTACGTCTGCGACTCGGGTAACCATTGCATACGCAAAATAAATCTCTCAACAGGTTACGTGTCAACAGTAGCAGGCTTGCCTCAACAGCCAGGTTACGTTAATGGTACAAATGAAGTGGCAAAGTTCAATAGACCAATCGGAATCTGCATTGACAAGGATGATATTATCTATATTGGCGACTGTGACAACCATGCTATCCGCCGTTTAGCTATAGAATAATTAATATGCAGCCAATCGTAATTAATCTAAACAAATTATTGTAAATGAAAAAATATCTTTCACTTATATTCATGCTTGTGCTGACTATGCAGTCGGCATTCGCACAGGAAGAGAAATCGTTTACAGCCAAGGGTATGGTAGTAGATGCCAACAACGAACCAATTGTCGGTGCCACTGTAGTGATACAAGACAAGCCTGGTGTAGGTACCGTTACCGACCTTGACGGTAATTTCTCCGTAAAAGTTAAAATGTATGACAATCTCATGGTTTCATACATCGGTTTTGAACAAGCACTATACCGTATTACAAAAGAGGATGAGAGTATTAAGATTGTCCTTAAAGAAAAGGGTATTGATGTAGATGAAGTAGTGGTTGTCGGTATGGGTTCGCAACGTAAAGTCAGTGTTGCTGGTGCCATCACGACTATTAATCCAACAGAGTTGGAAAAGCCTGCCACAAATATCGTTAACACTCTCGCAGGACGCGTAGCAGGCGTTATCGGAGTTCAAAGCAGTGGCGAACCAGGAAAGAACATTTCAGAGTTCTGGGTACGTGGTATTGGTACATTCGGTGCTAATAGCTCTGCACTCGTTCTCATTGACGGACTTGAGGGTGACCTTAGCCAAGTAGAGGCAGCCGACGTAGAGAGTTTCTCTGTGCTGAAGGACGCATCTGCCACTGCAGTATATGGTAACCGTGGTGCCAATGGCGTTATTATAGTAACTACAAAGCGTGGTCTTGAGCAGAAGCTTCGCATTACTGCACGTGCAAACTATACTTTATCTCATCTGAAGCGCGTTCCGGAATACCTTGATGCTACACGCTATGCAGAACTTGCCAACGAGGCTGCAGTGCAATCCTCAATGCCACCTGTATATAGTGACGTTGAAATGGATATCCTACGTTATAACCTTGACCCAGACCTTTACCCAAATGTGGATTGGCAGGACGAACTCTTGCACAAGAATTCTTTCCAACAGACATATTATGTAAGTGCTCAGGGTGGTGGTTCGATTGCCCGTTATTTTGCATCCCTTGGCATGTCGGATGAATCTTCTGCATACAAGATGGCAGGCGACAGCCCATATAAGAATGGTGTAGGTTACAAAACTTACAACTTCCGCATGAACTTGGATATTAATCTTACAAAGAGTACAAAGATATACCTTGGTGGAACGAGTTATGTGTCAGTCAACGACCGTCCAAGTATGGGTAGTGGCTTCAGCTCCATCAGCATGACCGACTGGATATGGTCTTCACAGGCAAAGACAACGCCTGTAATGTATCCACTCAGATATTCAAACGGCTATCTCCCTGCAACTAACGATGGAGATGAAATCTCTCCTTACGTATTGTTGAATTACACAGGTACCACCCGTCAGCAGAACTATCGCAACATGATAACAATCGCTGTTGATCAGGATCTGTCAATGATTACAAAGGGACTTCGTGCAAAGATTCAGGGATCATTCGATAGTCAGTCTATGTTTGGTGAAAGCCGCTTCAAGATGCCAGCACTCTATATGGCAACTGGCCGCAATTCAGCAGGTGACCTTATCTTGTCCAACCGTGTTATTTCAAAGAGCGTAGGCTATGACAGTTCATCGTGGACGTGGCGCAAGTGGTATTTCGATGCAAATGTAAACTATGACCGCAAGTTCGACGAGCATAGTATAGGTGCTTTGCTCTTCTATTACTGTCAGGACACAAGTGAGTCTGGCGCATCTACCAGTATGAATGCTATTCCAAAACGTTACCAATCACTTTCTGGCCGTATAAACTATGGTTTCAGGGATACATATTTCATTGACGCGAACTTCGGTCTCACAGGTTCCGAGAACTTCCAGCCTGGTCGGCAATATGGTTTCTTCCCATCTGCAGCCATTGCTTGGATTCCAACACAATATGAATTTGTTCAGAAGTCTTTACCATGGCTCTCATTCTTAAAGTTGCGTGCATCATACGGTATTGTAGGTAATGACCAGATTGCTTCAACACGTTTCCCTTACATCACTCTCATTAATGAGAGCGCCGGAACTACCACATGGGGCGGCGTAGGCATCCTCAACGAAAGTCAGGTAGGTGCCGACAATCTTGTTTGGGAAAAAGCGAAGAAGTTCGACGTAGGTATGGACCTTCACCTCTTTAATGATAAATTCACGGTAACTCTCGATTACTTCCTTGACCGTCGTGATGCTATCTTCCAGCAGCGTACACAAGTTCCGTCATACGTAGGTCTTACAAGCATGCCTTATGGCAACGTCGGCAGCATGAAGAGTTGGGGTGGTGATGGTAACTTTGAATTTTTCCAGAAATTCGGAAAGGACTTCTTTCTTACTCTTCGTGGCAACTTCACATTGTCAAAGAACAAGATACTTAATTGGGAAGAAGCACGTCAGCCATATCCTTACCTTGAGAAGAACGGTTTTGCCAACAATGTACAGCGCGGCTTCATAGCACTTGGATTGTTTGAATCACAGCAAGAAATTGATATGAGCCCTTCACAGTTTGGTACTGTTCTCCCTGGTGACATAAAGTACAAGGATGTCAATGGCGACGGCGTTATCAACGACGACGATAAAGTGCCTCTCTTTGCGTATTCTGGTATTCCTCAATTCATGTATGGGCTTGGATTCTCTGCTGAATACAAAGGCTTTACCCTTAATGTATTGTTCAAGGGCACAGGGCATAACTATTTCCTTTACGGTGGTGGCAACGGAGATAACTTCGATGGTTACATGCCATTCAACAGAGGCTATCAAGGCAACGTGCTTGCTATTGCATACGACCAGAATAATCGTTGGACATCAGCAGAGTACTCAGGAGACCCTTCAACCGAAAATCCTAATGCACGTTTCCCACGCCTACACTATGGAAATAGTGCCAACAACACTAAACCATCAACATTCTGGAAAGGCGATGCACGCTACTTGCGTCTTCAGGAAGTTAGTTTGAACTATAGGCTGAAAGCGCCTTTCATTACCAACATAGGCATGCAGTCTATTGATATCCAACTTTTGTGTGAAAATCTCGGTGTTTGGGATTCTGTCAAGATATATGATCCAGAGCAGGCCACATCATGCGGTCGTGCATATCCTCTAACAGGACGCTATACATTGCAATTGCAACTTAACTTCTAATATAAAAGAAAGGAATAAAAATATGAAAAAGATATTATTGTTTTCTTCATTAATGGCAATGATGCTTGGAATGGGCAGTTGCGGTGATTACTTGAACGTTGACGACTATTTTTCAGATACTTTCCGCGAAGATTCCATTTTTGCCAACAAATACAATATTACACGCTACTATAATGGAGCCGTAACTCTTCTGCCTAAAGAAGGAGGTCTCTGGCACTATGGCAGCACACCTGGACTTACAGGCAGTGACGAAGCTGTATCGTGCGGAACATGGAATGGAGGTTTTCTCGACATACAGTATTCTGGTACAATGCTGACTACAAACCAAGTTACTGCATCATCAATGGCAGGTTGGACATGGGATTTTAACGTTTGGGAACCATGTTATAAGATTGTACGCAAATGTAACATTTTGCTCTCAAACATCAGTGCAGTGCCTGATATGAACAGTATAGAAAAGATGCAGTTCCGTTGTCAGGTGCGTTTCCTCCGTGCATACGCTTATTACTGGATTCTCCGTAATCAGGGACCTGTTGTCATTCTTGGCGATGAGGTACTCAGTAGCAACGAGGACACAGAGTATTACTCACATTCAAGAAACACTATGGATGAGTGCGTTGAGTATATCTGCACAGAATTAACCGATGCGGCTGAATATATGCCGGAAGAACATAATCAGAATGAGTTATATGCTCCTACAAAGGGGGCTGCACTTGCTCTTGCAGCACGCATCCGCCTGACAGCAGCATCTCCATTATATAATGGTGGAGCAGCCGCACGCCGTTATTTCAGCGACTTCAAGCGTAAGTCGGATGGTGAATACTACGTTTCTCAGACATACGATGAACGCAAATGGGCAGTTGCAGCTGCTGCAGCCAAGAAAGTGATAGACATGAATCGCTACGATCTCTATACTGTGCCTGCAGACCAATATACTGTGGAACTTCCTGCAAACGTACCATCAGCAGAATACCCTGATGGTGCCGGTGGCATTGATCCATTCCGTTCATATTCCGAGCAGTTTACAGGTGAAGCGGTAGCTATGACAAATCCTGAACTCATTTGGGGAACTACAGATGGCGTGAACGACCAATTGGCTAATCACTTCCCTATGACTCTTGGCGGATGGGGCGCAATGAGCGTGCCACAGCGCATGGTTGACTATTTCTACATGGTTGACGGTCGGGACATCAAGAATGCAAGTGCTGAATATCCATACAACAATCGTCCTTATGACAACACTTGTATTACTCAAACTGACAAGACTTTGTCAAAGAACTATGTCCTCAAGGGTGGCACGTATGCAGCTTACGATAATCGTGAGCCACGCTTCTACGCAAATATCGGTTTCTCAAGCCGTCTTTGGACAATGTCTTCCACAAATGTTACAGGTAAGCATGATATCCAGGTAACCTATTTCCGCGGTGGCAATAATGGTCCTCAACTTTCTACGAACAACGTTTATTGCACTACTGGATACGTTTGTACCAAATATGTTCATCCTACAGATGCATTGTCAGGCGAGAGTTCACGTACAATCTCAAAGGTACTCCCTCTTATACGCTATGCAGAAGTGCTTCTCACATACGCCGAGGCACTTAACCACCTTACAAAAGAATGGGATATTGACGGCATCAAGGTTAGCCGCAATACAGATGAGATTAAGAGCGCATTCAACCGCATACGCTATCGTGCAGGGCTACCTGGCGTTAGCGATGAGGAACTTGCCGATGTCGAGACATTCGACCAGATTATTCAGCGTGAACGTGCAATAGAACTGTTCCATGAAGGTCATCGCTTCTACGACATACGCCGTTGGGGTATTATTGACCAACTAGAGAAAGAGCCTCTCACAGGTCTCAATGTCAATCTCGGTGAATGGAGTGGCTTCTATCAGCCATGCGTCATCCAGCACTCAACCATTCGCGAGCGTGTATGGAAAGACAAAATGATCCTCCTTCCTCTTAGCCTCAATGAGGTGCGAAAAGCTCCAACACTCGACCAGAACCCAGGTTGGGAAAAGTAGTATAATATTATTAAGGTATATAGAATACAATGAAAATAAAGAATATCATAAACAGTTGCTGGCTAACTGCTGTTGGCATTATGACATTGGCAGCCTTTACTTCTTGCGAAACTAAGTTCTATGACGAAGAGCAGTATCGCAAAGAAGTATATATCGTCAGCGGTGATGAAAATATCTTCGGGCAGGAATATGCTTTCGGAAAAGAGTCTGTAGGCTACATATCCATATATGTTGGTGGCACCACTGCCATTGAGGAAGATGTAGATGTTGAACTTGAACTTTATCCACAAGCCTTACGCTCCTACAATCAGCGCATATATGGTGAGAACTACGCCAACTATGTACAGCAACTTGACCCAGAGAATTATGTAATAGAGAACTGGAAGGTAACCATTTCCAAAGGCAATTCGAAACCATACGTAATGTTGCCTATCAAAGTGAATGTTTCTAACCTTATTGATGGCGAGGAGTATTATATTCCGCTCCGCATCAAATCTGTTTCCAACTACATGATTTCACCTACACGTCGTGTGGTTCTCTTCCGCATATACGTGAAGAATGACTATGCCACATCGAAGTCCAGCAGTTATTATAGCATGGCTGGTTTAGAGCAGATATATTCAGAGTCAAATGGTTCATTCATAGCCGATGCCCCAGGCATAGGCATGAACTCGACTAAGCTGCTCAAACCTTCAGGTGAGACTTCTGTACGTATGATGCCAGGTGCTTTGGTAAGTGCGAATGCCATCGATGAACGTAACAAGAACATCGTTCTTACTGTTCATCCTGATGAGATTATTGATGTTCCGGTTCTTAACGAGGGCCAACCAACAGGCGAGTACCTCAAACGCCAGAAGGTAACTATCGAAAGTTGGGATTACTCAAGCAGTTCTATAGTTGTTGGTGATGTTGAAGGCGAGCAAAGTTATTATGACGCAGAAACCAAGACCTTTACTATTAACTATCGTTACAGACTCTCAACCGAGAAGAAGTGGCATTTTATGTATGAAGTATTATCACCTTTGAAACAATAAAAGAGTGAAGTTATGAAGAAGAAACATATAAACATTATATTCGGCCTCTCATTATTGGCTGCATCATTTACTGCATGTAACGACTATGACACTACTGCCATAGACTATGAGGCACCTGAGATTGATGAAGAAGTAGAGCCTACGCCTCCTTCTGTTGACCCTTCATGGGGACTTAAAGTCGTGTCCAACAATGGTCAGTTCGATAAGCGCGTATTTGTATATGAAGATAAATTGTACAATGCCATGTTCTCTACAACAGCGGGATGGACAGGTGGTGACATCGTCTTTTCATATCGTATGCCTGACAACAGAGTTGTGTGGGGAGCAAGAGACAGCTTCTTTGGTGTAGTGGATGCAGAGACACGTGCGCGTCAGGCAAATGCAAACACAGTGCGTACTACTCTGCTTATCCAGTCTGGAGACATCAATAGCCCAAAGCCAGGCGACTTATTTGCTTTGAATGAGCTTGTTCAGACCGACGACCCAACGGCGAAAACATATTATAACAGTAATTTTCGGGCATTTTTCGCTTGAAATCCAATGAAAAAAAAAAAACAAAAAAATACATATAAAAGACAAATTATCATTACAGAGATACATCAATATCCCAAACCATAAAGAGT
>JAKSIZ010000013.1 GCA_024398515.1 Bacteroidaceae bacterium
TGACTTGCCTTATTTCTTCCCCTCTTGTCTTTCTTCTTCAACTTTGCCCGAAAAAATCTGACAATCTGTTGACTGCGTCAATTCTTGTCGGCATAATCACATCGGCATAGATTTGGGTTGTCTGAATATCCTTGTGACCAAGCAACTTGCAGACGGTGAACAAGTCACCACCTGCAGCTATGGCGCTTGTAGCAAAGGTGTGTCGAGACACATGGAAACTTACAGTCTTGTTTATGCCGACAGATTCTGACATCTTCTTCAGCAGTACATTCGTCTGGCAGAGTGAAGTCAATCCTTGAGGTAGGAACTGAGAACAAACCGAGTGGCATTAAGCTCGTTTGCATGCCCAAGGTGTGGAGGAAGAAAATAACTGTTAACAATGCTGGTTATATGTCACCTTTGAGCAGAAAATGTCTTTTCAATATAAGTCTTGCCGTCATCATGGATTACCTTAACCTTTAACTCGCGTGCATCGGCTTTGGCATCAACAACTCCATTGTTGGAGTTAACCAGCACAGGGTAGTGTATTTGCTCGTTTGGTTCATGGAATGCATCACTATGAGTATGTCCGCATATCATAAGGTCGATGCCCATCTGGTTCAGGATAGGTGTGAACTTATCTGTACACTCTTTCTCGCCATGCCATGACTTGTAGGATAGGGTAGTGGTTGGAATATGTCCTATGACGACGCGGAACTTGGCTGACTTGAAATCAGGATCGTCCTGTACTGTCTTCAGCCAAATAGCCTGTTCTGAACGGTAGGTGTCATAATCGACAATACCTCCGTATTCGATATCCGAATCAGGTTTGTCCTCACCTGTGTCGAGAATAATGAAGAAAACGGGCCCTTGACGTAGAGTAAAGTACAGATTAGGAACACGAGGACTGAAATATTCTTGGAAATGAGTTGCAAACTGGCCTCTTGTCTCGTGGTTGCCACGGCAGTAATAAGGAGACTTTCTTTGGGCAAAGAGATTTACACTCGTGTTCATGAATCCATTAAAATAGTCTTCTTTCTGTCTTGACATTGAAACCATATCGCCATTAAAGAATATCATGTCTTTCTCCTTATGCTTGGCGAGTTCTGAGAGTTTTTCCACCATATCAGACCTTCCGTGTATATCGTTCAGCACAAGGAAAGATGTCTTCGGTTTTGTGGCGTCAAGTGTTTGGAAAGAAGGCGGGGTTTTAGTGTGAACGTTAGAGGCAGCAATGCGGCCGTCGTATGTGACGAAGATGCCATTGTGAGACAGCACCTGTTGAGAGAAGATACGGTATCGGTACTTGGTGCCTGGCTGTAGTCCTGTTATTTTTACGGAATGCAGAAGGGAAGTATTCTTCACGCCATTAGTACAGTCGTAATATTTTGGTCGCTCGATTAAATAGAAATTCGTGCCGTCATCAGGTGCCAACTCTACCCAACCGACAGAAGGCTCTGTTGCCTCCCATACCACGGTAGCTTCTGTCGCTGTGACATTTTGAAGGTAAGGACCATACAAAATCTGTATTTGGCCGTACAAGGAAATAGGAAACGCTGCTGAAAGCAGCAGAATAATCATGAGAGTGTTGATTTTTTTCATTTTTATATTTTTGTTTCAATTAATTTTTCTGCAAATATACGATTAAGTAAGTGATTCTCCAAATTTATTTGTACAAATCAGGGTGTGTTTAAGGTTTAAGGTTTATGGTTTAAAAGGTTTGGTAAACCTTACGACCTTATAACCTTACAACCTCAAAACTTTATGTTTACAGGCCATTGCCATTGCTGCCAGTCATCGGGTTGTGAAGGGTCGAATCCTTGCCACTCACCAACGATATGATCTGCTAATGGTAGTCTTAAATGTTTTAATCCAACTACAATGCATTTTGCCAATTCGTATGCACCAAATGTGCTGAAATGTGTATTGTCGGCTATAGCTTGTTCCTGATTCGGGAAAGTGTTGGCAGGATAATGTACCATTATTTTCTTGCTTCCTTCTTCTCCTATGGCTTCGTAAAGCACACAACACATTGTGTTAAGATCTAATACTGGCACGTTCTCTCTTTCTGCAACAGCCTTTATAGCATCAAGGTATTCACCGTGAGTATTCGGAACCTTTCCATCTACGAACTTTCTGCGTGCTGCTGGTGTTACAAGTACGACTTGGCATTTCTTCTTTTTTGCCTCGTCAATCATTCGTTTCAAGTTATATGAGAAGTTATACCATGCACCACAACCAGGTTCTTTTTCCTTTTGGTCGTTATGACCAAATTCTATCAGAATGTAATCACCTTTCTTTGCTCTCTCCATCACAGCTGCCCAGCGGTTAGAACTGATAAAAGTTGATGTGCGTTCACCACTTTCTGCAAAGTTTGCAACACATACCTTATCGTCGAACCATCTCGGTATCATCTGTCCCCAGCTTGCATAAGCTTCCTTGTTCCAGTCGGTAACGGTTGAGTTTCCACAGAGAAACATAGTAATGGCATCGTCGATCTTTTCTATCTGCACGTCTTTAACTTGAGGGTTATCTCCGCAGAAATCTATCGTGAGCACATCGTCCCAATTTTCATAGCCTTTTTCTTTTTCCTCTATATTGATGTTCATGTTTTCATTGATATAAGGGCTACGCTTGTTTACGACGAATGTGATTGTCTTAAATTCTCCTTTCTTCGTATGAATGTTTTCAAAGCAAAGGCGTCTCTGCTCAGCCTTAACCCATGTGTCGCCTGCACTTTTCTTACTTCCCAAAACTGCTGTAACGCGATAATTACCATCTTCTACCTTGAAGGTTTTTACTACATTCCGTGCTTCGCTATTGAAGCAAAGGCATAAGGCTATCAAGCCAAAAATTACTTTTTTCATACGTTCATTTAATTTAGTGTAGGTTTTTAGTTGTTGGTTGAAACCTAAACAACAAATCATAATACGAACCAAAAAAAATATTTACTTACTTTTGTTACTTTAAACTGAGTGTGAACTTTCGTCCGTCGGTGAGGGTGACTACAATGTCTATGCCCGACTTTACCTTGGTTCGTTTCACGCTCTTTACTTCAAATTCCTTGTCGGTGGATTCATACACGGCAATGAATGGGTTGGGCTTTCCTTTCACAAAAGATGCGTTCACACCCTCCTGCCTTACTATCAGCGTTGGCGTATTGTTGCCTTTTACTCCGCAGTTGGCAGGCGAAAGACCACGAGTGCCGTTCGATGCTGGGGCGAGCGACGTTATTATTTCTCGCTTGCCTTCTCCTCCTATCATCCATAGTCGCGACCGCATATTATCTGGCATTTCCCATGTCGCGTGGAAGGTTTTGTCGTAGTTCGCTGCCCTAAGGCTCTTGAAAAAGTCGTAACCCTTGGAGTATTTCTTGCCGATATCGTCGAGTTCCGTCATCTCTATTGAGCGTCCTTTCTCGTCGGCAACTTCGATATGAGTGCCAAGATTGTGGAAGATATAGTCGTTGTCACTTTGGTCAGAATAGAACACATCAACGTAAAACCCGCTATCGATGCCCGTTTTGACTAACTGGACTATGCGTCGTTTTTCGCCTGCAGAAACGTCAGTATACTCACCATCGACAATCTTGTTGACCGTAATCTCGCCTTCTTCATACCCTGGCATAATGGTATTGCTGCCTGTTGCCGACTGATGATACGCGTTATCATCCGACCAATACGACTCGTAAGCAGCGGCATCTGGTGCAAGAGCATAGCCATTGCCATAGAGAGTCAGAGCCAATCCGTTGGCTGAGAGGTGCGATCCTTTGCGCCCACCATAAAGGCATGCCATCAGCGGATGGTTCTTCAACGTGATAAACCTATGGAATGGAGAGTATGAACTTGACTTTTGTTCTGCCTTCAGCGAAGCGCCGGATGGCAATGAATCGACGTATGTGCAGATGCCTGTCCAGCCTGCTGCGGCACGGTCGTAACGCTTCAGGGCAATGGCATTGTTCAGTATTCCGCATATCTCAGACATCTCTCTTTCGTCCAGATAGCCCGAAGAGATTAGGTTTTCGTACATTGAGAAGTTGATTGTCCCTCCTCGTGAGTCGCCGAATACAACGAGATTGCAGCGGTCGTCGGTCCATGGAAGTGCGGCGAGTGCCGCTTTTTTCAGCATGGGGTAATCCTTGACAATGTCTATTCCGTGCCTTCGAAGCATCGAAGACCACTCTAAAAGCATGATGACAGTACTGAAACCATAGCCCGGCGACTCTGGCCAAAGTCCTGTCTGCAAGTCGTATGACTTTATCATTTCAGGTATAGGATTATGCCATTCCGTCTCTTGCTTCAGCAGTAGGTTAAGGTAATACTCCCTTCCCTTGCCGCTTTCGTAACATGAATCCGAGTCGAGAAGCATCACAGGTCGAAGCACCATGTCCCATCCATTGACGTTCCAATTGCCAGTCTTTCCCCCACGAATCATGCCCAGATCAATGAATCTGCGGAACACAGTCTCCGATATTTCCTTCACGCTGCCCTTTATTGTTGCAAGCCGATGAGACGGATGAGAGTTCATATAGTCGTATAGGAAGTCGTAAACCACGGCTGCATGCATGGCGAGGTCATCGTGTATCTGCTCGTAATCGTAGTATCCTGCAATGCCACCTGGCTGCCATCCGCCTTCACTTCCGCATGAACGTGTAGGGTCGAGGATAGGATTCATATAGTAGGTTCCTGCAAGCCATTGGCAATATACGTCGTCGGCAAGCCGTGCATACTTCTCTTCGCCCGTCACCCAATAGATGAAAGCCGACTGTTCGGCAATGGTGAGAATCTCTACATTGTTCGAACGAACCATGTGCCCTGTCTTTCTGTATGGCACCACAACTGCGCCAAGCTCAGGGTGATTGCTGTCAAAGGCAAGCATATCTCCCGTCTCGTTGTAGGGTATTCGCTGCTCAAGCGGCACGTTCCTGTAGCTGTTCCATATCCTCATGCCAGGCATACGCATGGTTGGCACGGGCGCATTGCCCTCGCCGTAGTCAAAGGCTTGCTTCTTCAGATAGCACTGCGTGTAGTGCTCGCCCTCCTTCCAATACATTGCTAATCGCGACACAATCCATTCGGGGTCGGTGATATGACGGTCGGCATAGGGCTCAATCTTCGACTTGATTTTGCTGAAGGCTGCCCTTGCCCAATCGTTGCGGTTTATCTTTTCGACGATTGCGCTGTGGTCACTATCGCTGACGTAAAGTCGCGGATGCTGCTCACTGCCATGGCATATTGCGGGACAAACAGCAATAAGTCCAAGAGAAAATAATGTGATAATAACTTTTTTCATGTCATTTGTCTTTTTGGGGATTACACCTTATTATATATAACGAATTGGAGGTTCGGATTACTTACTATTCGTTGCGAAGCATAGCGTTTTGCGGATTGTGCGAAAGGCTTTGCCGGAACGAACGCTTAAGTCGGAAAAAAGTTGTACAACTTTCGCGCGAATGTTGTACAACTTTCGCGCGAATGTTGTACAACTTTTTTCACACCCCAACAGAGCATATTGTGAAGGCATACGCAGAAGTGCCGAAAAACAACCGTTCACCCCGCAAAAAACGTACATTTTTCATAAGTAAAAAATCCGCGAAGTTCGTACTATAGTTAGTCGTTTAGGAGATTCTTGCAGTCGCTAACGCTTTATGCAAGCGACCAAGGTCGATGAAGTCGTTTGGGATAATTCGAGTCTTCGACAACCGTAAAAATCGCACAACCATAAAAAAACATGAACAAAAATCTTATATTATCCACAGCATTAACGGCATCGTCTTTGGCGAGTAGTGCCAATATCTTCATAACCAAGACTCATTGCAATTTCCAGCATGGGCTTGCCCTTATCACAGGCTGTTCAAATGTTGGATGGCAGATGAAATCAAATAAGAACGGTGATTCTCAGTCAGCTTATCAGATTATTGTCTCTGAACGTGTAACAGGTGACATAGTCTTTGATTCTCATAAGGTTGTGAGCAATGCAAGTCAACAGGTAAGTTTGCCATTACTTCGTTGCAACCGATATGGATATACATGGCGTGTCAGGGTGTGGGACAGCAATGACGAGGTGTCGGAATGGAGCAAGTCGCAAGACATAAGAGTGGTGCCAGCTTCGCTTGATGCAAAGTGGATAGGAGCCATAAGCAAAGCCGATGCAAAACTGCCAGAAGGACGTTTTGCCAATACTGAATTTGAAAAGAAATACTTCAAAAAGGCGTGGCATGACGTAGATAGTCTGTCGGCAAAGAGTATCATTGTGAAGAAAGATTTTATAATAAGGAAACATATAGTTGATGCTGTTGCCTATGTCTGTGGACTCGGACATTATGAACTGAAAATAAATGGAACAAAGGTTGGTGACAATGAGTTTGCTCCGCTTTGGAGTGAATATACAAAGACTATATATTATAATGTATATGACGTGACGCAAATGCTGAATGCTTCACAGAATGAGATAGAGGTGCTTCTTGGGAACGGCTTCTTTAACATACAAAGAGGCAGTCGTTATAGCAAACTTCAGGCAAGCTTTGGTCCACCACAGTTATGCTTTCGTCTTGAGGTGAACTACGCCGATGGAACGACTCAGATACTTAAGAGTGATGAGGCGTGGAAGTATTGCCTTTCACCTATTACGTTCAACAGCATCTATGGCGGTGAAGACTATGATGCCACTCTTGAGGGCAATATGCCGTGGCATAAGGTGAAAGTTGTTGAAGGACCAGATGGGACGCTTATGCCTCAGACCGCCCAACCTGTGAAGATAATGGAACGCTACAAGGTAAAAGAGTGGCATCATATACCAAGCGACCAAACAACCAAACGACAAAACGACCAAACTCCTTCTGCCATAGTGGCTGACATGGGGCAGAACCTTGCAGGTTTTCCTGAAATAAGTGTGTCGGGCAAACGAGGTCAGAAGATTCGAATGTACGTATCAGAACGTCTTACGCCGCAAGGAGTGTGTGACCAGAGCCAGACAGGAAACGAGCATTATTATGAATATACATTGCGGGGAAAGGACATAGAGACCTGGCATCCTCGTTTCTCTTACTATGGTTTTCGCTACATACAGGTTGAGGGTGCTGTGATGCAAGGAGAGCCAAACCCATTAGGATTGCCAGTAATAAACTCCCTGAACAGTTGCTTTGTCTATAATTCTGCAGATGAAACTGGTACATTCAAATGTAGCAATGAACTCTTTGCCCGAACTCATAGACTCATTGAACGTGCTGAACGAAGCAATATGCAGGCAGTGCTTACCGACTGCCCTCACCGTGAGAAGTTAGGCTGGCTTGAGCAAGTCCACCTCAATGGCATGAGTCTCTTCTTTAACTATGATATGAAGACATATATGCCTAAAGTCATACGTGACATCACCAACACGCAAAAAGATAATGGTATGGTGCCTACGACAGCTCCGCAATACGTAAGTTTCGATAATGTCTTCGATGATTCTCCTGAATGGAGCTCCACGCTTATTATCCTACCATTTATGTATTACGACCAATATGGTGATAATACACTGATTGTGGAAAACTACGAATCCATGCGGAAGTATATTGAGTATCTTGGTACGAAGGCACAGGATGACATACTCGATTTCGGACTTGGTGACTGGTACGACTATGGGCCATGGGCGGCAGGATATAGTCGCAACACACCAGTTGCGCTCTTTGCGACCGCTCATTATATATACGACCTGCAGTTGATGGAACGTGCAGCGAAGATGATGGGTCTTGTTGAAGAAGCAGAACGCTATGCTTCGCTCTGTGCAAGAGTGACAGATAGTTTTAACAGGCATTTCTATAATAATGATACGCACACTTACGGCACAGGCTCACAGTGCTCAAATGCTTTGCCGCTGTTTTTGGGTATCTGTGGCGAAAACAAGGATGCAGTGTTGCAAGCACTTATAAACGATATTCATGAGCGTGGTGACCGTCTTACCACAGGCGATGTAGGTAACCGCTACCTCATTCAATCTCTTGCCAGGAATAGACTTGACAGTCTTGTCTTCACAATGTTTAACCATGACGAAGCCCCAGGTTATGGCTTTCAGTTGAAGTTTGGTGCTACAACCCTCACCGAACAATGGGATCCACGCCACGGAAGTTCGTGGAACCACTTCATGATGGCACAGATAGATGAATGGTTCTACACCTCATTGGCAGGCATTCGTCAGAAGGAGGGGACGCACGGAATGAAACATCTCAACATACATCCACATCTCATTGGCGACATGACCAGTGTGGAGGCATCAACTGAAACTGTCTATGGTGAAGTTAGTGTAAAGGCACAGAAAATGCCAAGTGGAACAGGTGAAATCAATGTTTCCATTCCAGTTGGATGTGACGCAGATGTCACTTTTGGCAACAAGACAACCCATATTGAAAGTGGAGAGTGGAAGTTGGAATTTTGAACCTGACACTTGAAACCTTGAACTTTGAAGCTTTAAAATTATATGATACGATTTCGCTTTATTACATTACTATACTTCATAATGATTGAAGTAAGCGTCTTTGCGGGCGGTTTTAAACCGTCAAGTCCTAATCCATTTGGCAATGCGTTGATACCAGACATGATTGCCGATGCAAGCATCCAGCAGTTTGATGGCACTTTTTATTGCTATGCCACAACGGATGGATATGGGAAACATCTGTCAACATCCGGTCCGCCTGTGGTATGGAAGTCAGAGGATTTTGTCAATTGGCAATTTTGTGGAAACTATTTCCCTTCGGCTGTAGGACAATTGTATTGGGCACCGAGTAAGGTCATACCTTATAATGGTAAGTATTATATCTATCCTACCATCAATCACCGTATTTATCCTGCCGTTTCTGATAGTCCTGAAGGTCCATTCATGCTTGCAAAGGGTGAAGATAGGTTTGACCAGCCAAACACCAGCTCCACTTTGTTTGAGAGTGATAGACTCCAAGGCATAGATGCTGAAGTGTTCATCGACGATGATGGTTCGCGTTACGTATTCTGGAACAAACGCAAAGTGGCTATGCTTGACGAGAGTATGACGCGATTGGCTTCTGAACCTATAGAACTGCCAAGTCCACATAAGGTATATTCTGAAGGACCTATATTCTTCAAGCGCGGTGGAATATATTATTATTTATATACACTCGGTCGTGACGAGAACTATCAGTATGCGTACATGTATAGCAAGGTGTCGCCAATGGGTCCATACATTTTTCCTGATGAAGACATCATTGCCACTACTGATACTGCGTCCTGTGTGTTCGGCCCCGGTCATGGAACTGTTTTCTGCGTTGATGGCACGGATGATTGGTATTTTGCATTTCTGGAATTCAGCAGAAGAAGTACCAACAGACAGACGTATGTCAGCAAGATGGAGTTCAACCCAGATGGCACTATTCGTCCTATACGCCTCTCGATGCAGGGAGTTGGGAAGCTGCGTAAATCACCGCGAAAGAAAATGCTTACCGTTAAATCCGTATCAGCATCATCTACCAGATCTCCTTTGTGGATAAAACCAAATCTGGATAATCGTTTGAATCGCATAGAATACTTTGATCCTCAGTTTGTCGTAGATGCTTCAAATGGTTCAAGATGGATGGCTGATGAAAGCGACAAATCCCCATGGTTCACAATTGACTTGGGCAAAAGGAAGTATGTCGAGAAAAGTAACATATTCTTCGTTCGCCCGACAGAGTCACATAGCTATCAGTTGGAAGTATCCGAAGATGGGAAGAACTGGAAGACAATTTGCCGATATACCGACAAATTGCCACAATCGCCAATGGCAGATTTTGTGGGATGTAACTGCCGTTACTTGCGAGTACATATAACGGAAGGTGTGGCAGGAATATGGGAATGGGCTATTGAAGGCAAATCTTTTAAAGTATATAAACCATGAAGTTTTTTACTTGAGATATTTGAAAAAGTTTGCAAAAAGATGTAAGTAAAAAATCCGTGAAGTTCGTATAATGAGATGTAAACATAATATTATGGTGAACGACAAGAAATTTTCATTGGCAGCGTTGCCAGTGTTGTTTGGTTTTTTTGTAATGGGATTCTGCGACATAGTGGGAATCTCAAGTGACTATGCTGCGTCGGCTTTTGGCTGGTCGCAGACGATGGCTGGGCTTGTGCCTTCGGCAGTGTTTGTATGGTTCTTCTTCCTTGGCGTGCCGGTAGGGCTGCTGATGAACCGTATCGGAAGGAAGAACACAGTGTTGCTGTCCATGCTGGTGACGGTGGTGGGAATGGTTATCCCATTGGTGAGCTATACCAGTGCTACGACGTTGGTGGCTTACGCTTTCCTCGGCATAGGCAATGCGATATTGCAGGTGAGCCTCAATCCATTGCTGAACAATGTGGTGACCAATGAGAAACTGCTGACGAGTACGTTGACTGCCGGACAGGTGGTTAAGGCAGTATCGTCGTTCATGGGACCGTTCATAGTGCTTGCGGCAGTGAGTTGGTTTGGTGGTGGCGACGAGTCGAAGTGGTATGTCTGCTTCCCTCTCATGGGAGGGATAACGCTCGTGTCGGGCTTATGGCTGCTCTTGACTCCGATAGAGGATGAAAGGGTTCAAGGTTCAAGGTTCAAGGTTCAAGGTGGGGTTAGCTTAGGCGAAACACTTGCCCTGTTGAAGAATCCGACCATACTGACGCTGTTCTTCGGCATATTCTTTGCGGTGGGAACTGACGTCTCGACGAACTTCATCAGTAGCAAGGTGATGATAACACGTTTTGGCTACGACAAGGAATTGGCTGGCACAGCTCCGCAGGTGTATTTCGTACTGAGAACAATAGGAGCGTTCTTCGGGGTGTTTGCCTTGTCGAAGATTGCTTCGTTGAAGTATTTCAAGATAAACATTGTGGCGTGTATCGTGGCAGTTCTGGGATTGGCGTTCGTGGAAAATGAAGTAGTTGATTATGCCTGCATAGGAGCAATAGGTTTCCTCTGTTCGTGTGTGTTCCCGATAGTATATGGCATGGCACTTCAAAGCCAACCTACGAAGGCGAACGAGATAAGCGGTCTGATGATTATGGCAGTGGCAGGAGGAACGGTATCGTTCCTTGTGGGTGCTGCAACAGATGCCATCGGCATATCAGGAGGCGTTTTGGTGATACTCCTTGAGGTGCTTTATCTGACGTACTGCGCTTTCTTTGTAAAGAATTAAGTTTATTTAAGGTTTATGGTTTATGGCTTATGGTTTATGGTTTTGGAGTTAAGGGGTTAATGTTATTTACAATTTACAATTTATTTACGATTTTGTAGATTTACAATTTAATCTTGCACCTGAAACTTGAAACCTATAACCTCTAGGTTAAAGAGAATAGCATTTTATTAATTATATATTTAAACATTCAGACTATGAAGAAAAACTTTCTACTTTTGATTGCAATGTGCCTTACATGCGCATTCGCATTTGGCCAGGACATTCATGGTGTTGATGGGTATTATAATTTCACCCCAACACAGATGAAAGCTTCAGGCATGTTTACTACTACCAATGGAACGTCGAATCCTAATTGGAAGCCAGTGATTACTTACACTGATGACATGAAGTACTTGAAGTGCTACATGGGTATTAATAATCCTACACCTGACGAAACTGGTTTTGATCGCCGAACTGGCATAAGCTTTTCTGAAAAGAACGCTGGAGAGGGATGTGTGACGATAACTCGCAAATACCCAATCTTGGCTTTCAAGGTTTCCATCCCTCATAACAATTACTCTAAAGTAGCTGGTTACTGGGAACCTGAATTCCTTTGGTGGAATCCTTCGACAGGTGTCCGCGAAAAACTTCCTCTTAATGGTCTTGACAGCAACGGACGTTATCGTTTTCTTACTATTCATCCTTACATGAAGGATCAGTACGGCAGAGACTCCGTCCAACTCAATAAGGGAAACAATGGTTACGAAGTATGGCGTTCGGTAAAGGTGCTGCACACATACAAGGATTCCGTTTGGTATATCCGTAGGCTTGAACCAAAGGACGGCGAAATGACAGATTTTGTTGTTGCACTGAACTTTGGTTTAGTAACTAATAATGTAGAAGACGGTGCAGTGCTCGACACTACGGACATCAAGTTACAACACATTAACTCTGGTTTCAATAATGTACGTTGCGACACATTGACTCGTGACACTCTTGAGAGCGGTGAGATAGTAACTCGCACCCTCACTCGCGAAGAGCAGTCTTTGTTCTATTATAAATGGATTAAGACGTTTAAGTCATTCGACGAATTCTTCTCTGTTATGAACGAGGAAGGCAACTGGGGCGACGGCCCAGAGGTTGATCCAAACAAGGATATGCTCAACTCGGAGCTTTATGCTACTCGCCTGCTTATTGCAAACTATAAGTTCAGCGATAAACTCGAACCTTTACAGGTCGCCTTCGATGAAGCATTGCGTGTCTATGACAATCCTGCTTCAACCAGCGACGAGTTTCTGGCAGCGGTAGAGGTGCTCAAGAAGGCAAAGGAAGATTTCCTCATTGCAATAGCACTCATCTCTGATGCAAAGATGGTGAACTTCTACAATCTCTCTGGTATGCCTTTAGGACTTTCGGCAGAGGATGTTACAGCAGGTAACTTCACTGGCAAGCAACTTGAATTCAGTTCGGCAGAGCCACAGAACTTCCTTCTCCTTCCAAATGGAACAAGCAGTGGACAGAATGTCTATATGCTCAAGACAACTGACAGAACAATGGTTCAGGCTTCAAATGGGCAGTTACTGTTCGTACCTACCAATGAGCTTACAAGTCCTTCCATCATAGCACAGCTCGTGCTCGGCAACCGCGGAACAGAAGACAGCCCAGGCTATGACTTCAAGGTAGGCAAGTACTATTACTTCTTCAACGAGAATACAGGTCTTCTTGAATATGGGACAGAGATACCAACTGTTGAAACATACGATGAGATCACGTCATATCTCTTCTTCCCAATGGATGCACCAGAGTATGATCCTGCAGACCATGACGACATCAATTACCCAATGATTTCTGGCGAAGGTTCATTCAGTGAATTCAATGAACCGGCAGAGAAGGTTCTGGACTATGCTTTTGAATACTCGTTTGCAACATTCCCATGGGATACAGACGCAAAGGCCGTAGCAACAGAGCATGCAACTATGCCAATGATGGATGGCTGGCGCACGAATGGATACAGACTTAACACCAATATTCAGCAGGCAACTATAGACGATGCCACTCTGATGCGATTGAACAAACTGGATGAATACTACAGTTTCCATAAAGACACATTGTGCCAGACGATTGCTACAACAGACTATGTTGAGGATGGAATCTACACCATTATGCGTGAACACGGAGCATACACTTCAGCAAGCAACGTGGCACCTCAGCCTAACCAGTTGTGTGACTCTCTGTTTGCCGTTAACCTCAATTCTGGTATCAATCGCTACCTTGCAATAAAGTGGAAGGGAACAGATGAGGGCATAACAATGAACGAAATGGTGCTCTTTATTAAGAAAAGCATCGGTGGCCCGACATTAAATATGGGCAATCTGCTTGAGAAGCGTGGTGACGTTTATGTATGGGATCTTTTGGCTTGCGGCGTACCATACGGTGACAGCAAGGCTTGTGCACAGTATCTTAGTTGGCATGGAGTGAAGAATTCATCGCAGGCTGTATATGTGGATTGGATTCGTTTCTACAACAACCTCGACGAGATTCCATCAGAGACTATCAACGTACCTAAGGGCAAGAAGGGCGATGCTAATGAGGACGGTGCTGTAGATGTTTCCGACATCACAACTATCGCAGCATATATCCTTGGACAAAACCCAAGTCCATTCAATGCTGGCAATGCTGACGTGAACAGCGATAATTCTATCGACGTTTCCGACATCACTGCAACTGCAGGCATCATTCTTGGAACAAATTAAATCGAATATCAATTCAAATGTGAGAGGTGAAGCTTCACCTCTCACATTTACAACAACTCCACGAGTATGAGAACTTCATTTTATACCATATTATATTGTCTTTTGATAGCATCTTTAGTCGGGTGTAAGGACTCTGACGATGTAGGTGAGAATTACCGAACCTTTGAAGGAGAGATGATTGCCACGTACATTGACGGACAGGAAAACCTGTCGATGTTTGCCGATTTGCTGAAGCAGGCAGATTGTTACGCTTTGCTTCAGTCGTACGGAAAATATACATGCTTTGTGCCTGACAACGACGCTATGAAGGAGTGGTATGCAAAGAATGAAAACACGCTCGACTCACTGAAACGTCTTGATGACCCAGAGCAACTGCGTAAGTTCCTGCGTGAGGCGGTATTCTACCATCTTATAGATGGCGAGAGAAATGGAGTTAATGCCTTTAAGACGGAAGACTTTGCAGACGGTTCTTTCCCTGTGCAGAACATGGCTGGTCGTTATCTTTCAACGACAGTGCAGAAAGGTACGGGTGCTTGGTGTCTGAAGAATATAGACAGGTATTCGATGATAAAGGTGCCTAACATAGAACTGATAAATGGAGTAGTGCACGTTGTTGGTACGATGCTTGAAGGAAACAATGACCTGTTGCCAGACTTCATTGTAGGCAGAGGTCGATACAGCATCTTTTCCGAAGCATTGCTTGCTACTGGATGGAGAGATTCTATGCTGACGATTGAGGAACCTTATGCGCCTCCGACGGCAACCACATTGCCTAACGGTGACGGATTGACGCAGTCGTCAACATCGTTTTATGCCTATCCGGAAACAAAGAAGACTCTATTTATGGCCTTTGCCGAAAGCGATTCTATTATGCTACTTCGTGAAGGTATAAGGAACTTGGACGACCTGCGTGCATACGCAAAGAAGATTTATGCTCCCGACGGAAATGATGTTGAGGATGAAACAAGTCCCGACAACAGCCTTCATAAGTTCATTGGATATCACCTCTATGATGTGCAAAGAGCAAAGAACAAGCTTATAGTGAACAAGGACTGGATTTCAAATTGGGAATGGCACACGTGGCGCGACCAGATATGCGATGATACGTATAAGGTGTATATGTATTATGTACCATTGCAAAAGAATATGCTCTTGTATGTGCAAAATGCGAACACAAAGGATATCGACTATTCTTCCCGTACTTCCATCCCAGTGCTGAACTTCCCTTATTCGCCATATAATCCGAAGTATGCTGACATGGCGAATGTGGATGAATTGGACAATATGCCAGTAATCCGTCTTGTTGCCGATGAGGCAGACCAGTATTGCGAGAACGGAGTGCTTCATGGCATAAACAATATGCTGGTGTTCAGCGATGAAGTAAGGTCGAAAGTGTTCCATCAGCGTATAAGGATGGATCTTCGCACTTTCCTTCCAGAGGGTGTGAACAATGGATTTTTCTATGATGGTGACCGAGGCTATAACCATTTCATAACCTCTGCTCCAGACCATTATTTCAAGAATCTTGATTTCGAGAGCGATAATAACACATACATGATGCACTCAGGCAAAACTCCACATGATTATTTCCTTGGTGGTTACTGCTGGTTTGTTGGCAATTTCAATATTGGTTTGAAAGTGGGACCTGTGCTTAAAGGGTCATACGAAGTACGACTAAGTTATAGTGTGATTGAAGGAAGTGGAGCCGTTGTGCAAATATATATGGACGGCATGCCTTGTGGTGTACCAATAGATACACGTGTTTCTGCCTATAATGGTGACACTGGCTGGATTCAGGATTGGCGTGCAATACAGGAATCGGGAAGTACACGATTTGCGAACATGGGCGAAAGCGAGGAAGACCCTTATGGGTTTGAAAACGACAAGAACCTGCGAAACCATGGTTACATGAAAGCTCCGAATTGTTACGTCGGGTCGAACTATCACAACCTTGGCTATGGCGATAATCTATCGGCACGAAATGTTGATCATCAAATGCGACGTATCCTCGGCATCTTCAACTGGACAGAAGATGGGACACATGAGTTGAGAATCGTGGCAATGCGATCTGGCGCATTCAACGTAGATTATATAGAGTTTATGCCAACCGACTTGATTGATGAGGAAGATCAGCATTAATTTGGTCGTTTGGGAGATTAGTCGTTTGGTCGTTTGAGGGATTGTTAACCCGAAACATCGAGAACTCGAAATCTCGAGAATTCGAAAACTCGAAAAAAAGAAAACTCAAAAAAAATCGGAAACCGCAATATAAAGATGAAGAAAATAGACTTATTCATAGTGATGGCGTTCGTGTTGTCGATGATGGTCAGCTGTACTGACGTCTTCGACGACGAGGAAAACAATTCTCCTCAATGGCTTGGAGATAATATCTACGACTATCTGAAGAGCCGTGGCGACTGTGACTACTATGTGAAACTTATCGATGACTGCAATCTCACGGAGGTGATGCAGCGAACGGGGTCGAACACTTTGTTCTTTACCAATGATGATGCTTTCAACCGCTACTTTGATGCGAACGCGAAGGATGGAAAGCACCCTACATGCTACGAAGAGATGTCGCCTACGTTCAAGAGTATGCTGATAAGTCTTGGACGAATCTCGAACGCACAGCTTCTGGAGCGTTTGTGCAAGGGGGATATAACGGGCGACGTGCTGAGAAGAAATACGTATTGGGGTGTGAACGACAGTATTCCTCAGGTGTTGCGCTCTTCGTTGACGGAAGAATTCAAAGGCAACAGGTATTTTGAGGAACTTGAGGGCGATACGATTTCGCTGTTGCGCGATGCGTCGGTGGTGACGTTGACGCAGTTCTTCCCGGACGTGATGAGTAGCCTTGGTATTACTGACGATGATCTCTCGTTTATCACTAACGGCAAGGTTGGGGGAGGGGAGGCTTCGCTGTATGGTAACAAGATCGTGGCTAAGGACATTACCTGTAAGAACGGATACCTTCACGAACTTGAAGACGTGATTGTCCCACCAGAGACTATGGCAGGGTTTATCTCTGCTGACAGCCGCACGTCGAGGTTTGCGGGGCTGATGAACAGGTTTGCAATTCCTGTTACCTACAGAAATGCACAGGGCGACATTCCACCTGTCTATACACTCAGGTATTTCAACGAGCACCCGCAGAATGCCGGGAACAGGACTAAGATGAACCTTACGGGGACTCTGCTGGTGGATAACCACGGCAACAACAAAAGTGATGCTTGCCTTTATTTCGACCCGGGATGGAATGCGTTCCAGAGCAAGGCTTCTGCTTCCAATTCATCTGAACCTCCTTACCAGACAGATATGGGGGTGATGTTTGTGCCGACAAATGAAGCTGTTGATACGTATCTGAGTCCGTCGGGCGAAGGTGCAGACTTGTATAACAGTTTCGGAAGTTGGGAAAATGTGCCAGACAATATTGTGGCTGATGTGGTGAAAAACCACCAGAAGTATTCGTTCCTTTCAGCTCTGCCTCACGACTTCGCCATCACTAAGGACGAGGCTGGATACGACATGGGAGTCACGGAATCGGACATCATAGATAAGTATGTCGCACGCAATGGTGTGGTATATATAGTAAATAAGGTGCTGCCACCTCTCGACTATCGTTCCGTCATGGGACCGGCAAAGACCGACCTGAAGAACAAGATATTCAACATAGCCCTCAACGACAGTCACACTCAGTTTATGTATTACCTGCGGTCATTGTTGAGCACTTACGAGTATTTCATCACTCCTGATGAATGCCTGAAACACTATGTTGACCCTGTGTCGATGGCTAAGACCACGGCAAAACATGCCTATTGGAACTTCCGCCTCAATGCTTCTAACGAGATTGTTGCCACTGCCTACAACCTCGAGACAGGCGACTCCATCGAGGAGATAACCAATGCCGGCATCATCAAGAACCGCATGAACGACATCATGCGAACGCATACCATCGTTGTCAGCAGCCCTGAAGACTTCCGAAAAGCCATTGACGAAGGGCAGGAATACTTCGTCACTGTGGGCTACACGCCTATCCGCCTCACCGGAATGAACGCCAATGCAACCGTAAAAGGCGAGGGCAACACCGCTGCAATAACGATAACACAGGCAAACGACAAGACCAACGGACGGTCGTATATCGTCAATGGAATCATCCAGAACACTACAACCTCCACCTATCAGAACCTCAATCAAAGTCCAAACAGCAGCCTCGTAAATGCCGACTCGCCGTTCTATGAGTTCCTGCGCCTCTGCAATGCCTGCAGTGTATTCAGCAATTCCGCCACTGCCAGCGTCATACCAATGGACCGTTACATCACCTTCCTGCAGCAGTATGGATACACCATCTATGTGCCGACAAACGACCTGCTGAAACAGGCACAGCAGAAGCATTACATCCCAACACCGGAAGAACTGCAGGACCTCTACGAACAAAGTGCCGGCGGACAGGAGTCGCATATCGACTCCCTCTACCAGATAGCCGTCGATAAGCTTCGCCGCTTCATACGCTATCATATACAGGACAACGGCATCTACCTCCGTGGCGAAAAGGTGACCAACAAGGCATACCTCACCGAGACGATAGATAACCGAACCAGTCTGTTCTACCCAGTCTATGTCACCAACACTGGCAACAGCATCACTGTAAAGGACAACATCGGCAACACTGCCAATGTCTCAACAGCCAGCGGACTCAGCAACCTCATAGGTCGCGACATCCGTGTGAACAATGCCAGCGGAAGCAAAAGCAATCCACAGCCAGATAACTCTACGACACTTGAAAGTTACACAAGCACTGTGGTGCATCAGATCGACAATGTGCTGTGGTACGAAAAGCCATCGTCACAGTGGCACATCGACCTGTACAATGATTTGAAACATTATCAGGAGCAGTAAAGAAAAAAGCCCCCCTCTGTCCCCCCAAGGGGGGATGAAGGGATTGACGAAAGCCCCCCTCTGTCCCCCCAAGGGGGGATGAAAGGATTGACGAGATAACTCGTTCGGATGGCTTTTACAAGATGAACGCTTAAATTTGAAAAAAACTGCTACAGTTTTCAACCCAAAACTGCTACAGTTTTCACATCAAAACTGCTACAGTTTTTCAGCGAGTATAAAGGTCGTCCGAAACAACAATAACGCACGAGTCATAAAAAGAGACAAGAGCACGAAATAAAAAGATATGATGAAAAGATACATTTTTACACTGTTTGCACTTCTGTTTGCATTCACTGCCGGCAACGCCCAGACAATGATAAACGGAAAAGTAACCGACAGCTTCGGACCAGTATTGGGCTGCTCCGTAGTCGAGATCGACGCTAACAACAGAGTCGTGGGCGGTAGCACAACCAACATGGACGGTATGTTTGCCTTCAAGGTAAAGGACACCAAGCATAGGCTTCGCATCTCGTACATCGGAATGACGACGCAGACCTTGAGCATCGGCAATCGCCGCACGTTCAACATCAAGTTGACCGACTCGCAGACCACGATACAGGAAACCATCGTGACGGGCAAGAAACGCTCCTCCGACGAGTCGTTCAGCATAGCCCAACGCGAAGTGTCGATGGCTGTCTCACGCCTTAACATGGAGGAGGTCGAAGGCATCTCCGTGGCATCTGCCGACGAGGCTTTGCAAGGTCGTATCGCTGGTCTCGACGTAGTTGGCGGCGGCACTCCAGGTAAGGGAGCGCAGATGCGTATTCGCGGAACATCAACAATCCTCGGAAATGCCGAGCCGCTTATCGTAGTCAACGACGTGCCTTTCGAGAGTTCGGAACTTAGCAGTTTCTCGTTCGACACGGCAACCGACGAGCAATATGCCGACCTGCTGAACGTCAATGTAGATGACATACAGGAAATCACAGTGCTGAAGGACGCAGCTTCAACAGCACTTTGGGGCAGCAAGGGCGCAAATGGCGTAATAATGATAAAGACAAAGCGAGGCACAAAGAGCAAAACCCGCGTCACTTACAGCTATAAACTCACGGGCGCAACACAGCCATCGGGCTATAAACTTCTGAATGGCGACGACTTCACAATGATGATGAAGCAGGCATACTTCAACATGACTCAGCTCACGGGAAACAGTTCCCACTCGCAATATGACTATCCTGAATTCAAGTACGACCCTTCATGGTCGGAATATGAAATGTACAACAATAACACCGATTGGGTTGATGCCGTGACGCAGAAAGGCTGGACTCACGACCATTACATCACTGTCCGTGGTGGTGGAGAGCGTGCTTCGTTCTACGTTTCAGGCGGATATTACACTCGCACAGGTACGCAAATCGGACAGGAATACAATCGTTTCAGCACCCGAGCACAGTTGGACTACAACATTTCTGACCGCATGACAATACGCACAGAGTTCCAATATACGTATGGAGACAACGACCAGAACTATGAGAACCTGCTTAATGTTGCGTATAAGAAGATGCCAAACCTCAGTATTTATAAGCAGACAGCCGACGGCGAGGACACTGATGAATACTATAACATATTGGCAACCTCGTCGATGAGCAGCAGTCAGAAAAGCCTCAGGAACCCTGTGGCAGTGGCACGTCTTGCACGTGACAACAGGAACACACACCGTGTGATGCCTACCATAAGACTGCAATACGACTTCTTTGATCCGGATAAAATCTTCCTCCGTTACAATGGTTACGTGGCACTCGACATGAACTCCGAGCATCGCGAACGCTTCCTGCCAGAGGAATGTTCCAATAGTTATTGGGACAACTCATCGGTGAATTCGGCATCGGACATCAACAGCGAGTCGCTCACTATACTTACCGAAAACAAACTCACGTGGCGAAGTCGCTTCGGGAATACCGACCACGACCTGCAGGTAATGGCATCGTGGAACACGAGTTCTTCGACGAGTTCTTCGCAGACAACCACGTCATACGGCCATCCAGGCTCGAACATCACCGACGCTTCTTCGACTGCGACGCTGTCCAATTTGCAGAATACCAACAGTGCATCGCGCAGCGTCTCGTTCATCGGACGTCTTCACTATGCCTACAAGGGGCGTTACATCATCGACGGAAACGTACGTATGGACGGCAGCACAAAGTTTGGCGACGACAACCGTTACGGCTGGTTCCCTGGAGTAGGAGCAAAATGGATCATCAGCGATGAGCCATTCTTCAATAAGATACGCAACGTAGTCTCGCTCTTTGCCATTCGTCCAAGCTGGGGAATGGCAGGACGTCAGCCAGGCAAGAACTACCTTTACTTCAACCGCATGGCTATCGACACCTACGGATACATGAACACCACGGCAGTATATCCGAGCAACATACGCCTGACAAACCTTAAATGGGAGAAGGTGACATCGACAAATCTCGGTGCCGACCTTGAGTTGCTGAACGGAATGATAACCTGTACGTTCGACTACTACCATAAGCGTACGTCGGATATGCTGTTCCCAGAACTGACCATATCGTCAACCTCGGGCTTCTCTACACTGTCGTATAAGAACGTGGGCATCATGGACAACGACGGTTGGGAGGTTGCCGTAGGACTGAACAAGATAATACGTTCGGGCAAGTTCGACCTCAGCATGACGGCAAACTTCGCCAACAACAAGAACACAATAAAGGAGATGGACCAAGTGGTCCTTGACAAGTACAACACCGTCACCACCCTGTCGAACACAACATCATACCCAACCCGTCTGCAGGTAGGCAACTCTATCGGCAGTATCTATGGTTTCAGATACAAGGGAGTGTATAGCTATAGCTACGACAATTACGACAAGGCAGCATCGGAGGGCGCAACATGTCCCGTAGCAACCGATGCAGAAGGCAACGTGATGACCGACTATAAGGGCCGTCCAAAGCCTATGCGCTACTACTACAACTCAACAAACTACCAGTTCCAGGGAGGCGATGCCATATACGAAGATATAAACCATGATGGCTCAATCGACCAGTACGACATAGTTTATCTCGGCAACTGTAACCCTAAGCTCACTGGAGGGTATGGTCTGACGTTGAGGTATGCTGAGTTCTCGGCAAACTTCTTCTTCAACTTCAGCTATGGAGGTAAGATAATGAACCAGGCACGTCGCTCGATGGAAAACATGTATGAAGGCTTCAACCAGTGTACTACCGTAGATTGGCGTTGGCGTAAGGAAGGCGACTTCACTGATGTCCCCCGTGCCGTATATCAGGAAGCCTACAACTCATTGCCAAGCGACAGGTATGTGGAAGATGGTTCATATCTGCGATTGAAATACATCACCCTGCGTTATGCACTGCCAAAGAAGCTGATAAAGTCAATGGGCATAGCATCGGTGAATGCATATCTGACAATTAACAACCTGTTCTGCCTCACGAAGTATTCCGGTGTAGATCCGGAAATGTCGATAGGTAATTTCGGTTTGATTACCGACAATTCATCTACACCACGTTCAAAAGACTGGATGTTAGGATTGTCCGTCACGTTCTAAATAAAGGGAATTATGAAGAAGATAATATCATCGATTGCAGTATTATTATTGACAGGTTGCAGTAACTGGCTCACGTTGACACCCGACGACGAGATAGTAAGCGACGAGTTCTGGACATGTTCTGAAGACGTAGAGATGGCTGTGGCAGGAGCATACCGGTATATGTTGGAGACCGACGTGTTGCAGCGCATGGTATATTTCGGCGAGATGCGTTCGGACAATCTGCAGTCATCGTCGCCAAACACTAATGAAAGAGCAGTGCTCGACGAAGGCAATATCCTCTCGGAAAATGCCATCAGCAACTGGAGATGCTTCTATAAGGTGGTCAACATCTGCAATACTGTCATTGAACATGCGCCAAAGGTGAAGGACTTAGACAACAACTATCGCAAGGATGAATTTGAGCATCATCTGAGCGAAGCCATGTTTATCCGCGCCCTGTGCTATTTCTATCTTATCCGCACATACGGAGACGTGCCGTATATCGTAGAGGCATCGGCAAGTGATGCTACTGATTACAACCGCCCAGCATCGAGCCAGGACTCAATTGCCACGGTGCTTATTGCCGACCTGAAACAGGCAAAGCAGTATGCCATCCAGAACTATTCCGACCAGAATAAGAACTGCGGAAGAGTTACGAAGAATGCCTGCCGTGCCCTGCTTGCCGACTTATACCTATGGCAGAACGACTATAGGAACTGCATCGCGGAGTGCGATGAAGTGATGGCGAACTACAATGTCCTGCCAGGGTCGATGCAAAGGGAATGGATGCTCCTGCCACGCAAGACGTTCTTCTCGGCGGTGTTCTACTCGGGCAACTCCGATGAAAGCATCTTTGAGTTGAACCTGAACTCCGAGAATACTGCAAACTGCTCAGTGTTCACTTCGCTTTACGGCAATGCAACGTCAAATCCCCATCTCAAGCCAACGACCAATGTGATGACCATCTACGACGATGCCGATGCCCGTGGTATGCAGTATTTCAACGCATCTACAGGCAGAGTGTTCAAATATGTGGGACAGATAGCGCCACTTGCCGAGACAAAGACCGACATATCAAACTCTACATACACCTACCGTTCGTCAACAAGTGCATCCAACTGGATCATATACCGATTGGCAGACATATACCTGATGAAAGCCGAGGCACTTGCACTGTCGGGGACATCTGCCGAGGACTTCGACAACGTAGTCACGCTGTGCAACATGACCTACACGCGTTCTCATCCTGAAGGTGTAGATTCATTGAACCATGCTCTATATGCCGACCAATCATCGGCAGCACAGTTGGTAGAGCTTGAACGCCGCCGTGAATTTGCGTTTGAAGGTAAGAGATGGTTCGACCTTTTGAGGAAAGTCAGGAGAAACGGTACGCCTACCGACGAGATAATAAACGATTTGGTGAACAATAAGTACAATGGAACTCTTCCCGACGGTATAATTGGGAAACTGTCGAATATAGGGTATTGGTATTGGCCAATATACGTAGATGAAATAAAGGTGAACAAACTGCTTCACCAAAACTCATACTATGCCCAGCAGGAGAGTGGCTATTGAAAGTAAAGAATAACTGCATAATAAAATGAATAAGGTTAAATTATCAATCGTTTCATTGATGTTGCTTTCGTTGGCATCATGCCAGGAGGCAGAATGGAACGACTATTATCAGGAACAAGGAGCCAACAAGACGTTGATGGAACTCATCGACTCAAATCCGCAGACAAGCCAATTTGCTGCAGCTTTACGCCAAGGCGGACTCGACAAACTGTTGTCTTCGTCGCAGACATTTACAGTGTTTGCGCCAGACAATGATGCAATGAGTGGCTATGTCCCTGACGGCGACGACGAAAGCAAGTTCTTCTACAATCATATCTGCCGATACATATACTCATACGGCGATGTGGAGCAGCTCGATCCTGTAAACCAACCTCTGCGCATAAAGATGCTCAATGGTAAATATCAGAACCTTGACATCGCCACTGGCAGACTGACGTTTGGCAACATGGCGAATGTGGTGGAAACGGAGAGTGCAACGAATGGCGCATTGAATATCATCAACGCGCGCGTACCTTTTTATAATAACATTTACGAGGAGATAAAAAAGAAGGACAGGACCGACTCCATATCAAACTACTTGCAGGCAATGGATGAATATACGTTCCTGCCACAGAAAAGTACGGTAATCGGAACTAACGACATGGGCGAGACGGTGTATGATTCAGTGTTCCAGTTCCGCAACAAGTGGATGGAATCATACGGCGACATACATCTTGAGGATAGTGTGTATTCGATGATTGTGCCGTCGAACGAGGCTTGGACAAAGCAGTACGACAAGGTAAAACCATATTTCCGTGCGTTTGGCGAAGGTTCGACGTCCATATCAGGCATTCAGGTAAAGGGTACGTTTAACATAGGCGATGCAACGTGCGACTCGTTGTGCGATGCACATACACGCGAGACAATAACCCACGACTTGGTGTTCCGACATACGCAGGATGTCGATAATCCTGTGGGAGATTCGCTGGTCTCATCCAGTGGAAACGTGTTCCACGAACCAAAGCAACTGTTTGAAGGTTCTGTTGAACGTGGCGTAAGCAATGGCCGTTTCTTCCTTGCCGACGAATTGAAATTCTCGCCAGAGGAGAGTTGGCACAAAGAAATCAGGGTTGAAGCCGAAAACTCGCAGAACTATGCACAGCAGTATTGCAGTTCTACATACGCCAGTTCGGTGCTGAACTACCCTCAGTTTGCAGGACAGATTTCGGAGAATAGTTTTCTTATTGCCAATCCTTCGGCACTTTCTTTCCAAAAGAATACGCTGAGATTTCAGATACCAAACACCTTGGCAAGCAAGTACAACATATACATAGTAACCGTCCCTGCCTCGGCAGTGGATACTACTTTGATAAAGAGACCTGAGAGTCTGCGCGGCACAAAGCTTCAGTTCTACCTGACTTACGTGCACGAGAACGGAACGCTTTCGCGCGATGCAGTCATTGCTACGCCTGTAGATTTCAACGGAACGCAGACGCCAACGCCTATCGACACGAAGAAGCCTGCATTCATTACCGATGCGGTGAACGTGGACCGACTGTTGGTGGCAAGGAATTTCAAGTTCCCTTACGCCAACTTTATATCGTCGGCAAGTGGAGCAGACAACTTGGAAACGGTGGTGGCAGCTTTCCTGCAGGTGGAATGTAACGTGACAAGTGCTGCTGACTTGAAAGAATATGAGAAGGTGATGAGAATAGATTGCATTATCCTTGAACCAGTAGAAGATGAATAAGATGAAAAAGATAAGATTTTACCCTGAGCTAAGTCGAAGGGTTTTGTTTGTGCTATTGGCATTGCCAGTGATGATGAGGGCTCAGACTGAGGTGCGTGGCACCATTGTCGATGCTGCAACAGGCGAACCATTGTCGGGGGTTACCGTATCGTGCACAGGCGGCACGACGGCTATCAGCGACTCGGCTGGTGCGTATAGGCTGACCGTTGCTTCGCTCAACGGGAGGACGATCACCGTCGGTGCGACGGGGTACGATGAACTGTGCCTGCCTCTGCAAGGCAGGAGCAAGGTAGATGTCAGGATGTATGCCACGATGCCCGAGGCTTCGTCGCACTCTATGGCTCTTGACGAAGACCTTGGGGCGACGAGAGGTGGCGACTTGCGTGCCATATCGCGAGGAGGAGAACAAGGCATCGGCGCAAACCTGTTTATCCGTGGTTACAACACCATCAACCTCAACGCTCAGCCACTGATTGTTGTGGATGGAGTGGTGATGAATTTCGATGGGGTGGAGAGTGTGTTTGCTGGGTTCTATATCGACCAACTGGCTGCTATCGACGTGAACGACATAGAGAGTATTCAGGTGATGAAGAATGCATCGAGCATCTACGGATCGAAGGGGGCGAACGGTGCGGTATTGATAACGACCAAGCGAGGAAAGAGCATCTCTACACGATTGACGCTCAACATGAACTGGGGGGTTAGCTTCGCACCAAAGACCATGAAGACGATGGATGCTGCGCAGTTCCGGTCGTTTGCATCGGAGATGATGAAGGGTGCAGGCAATGGATTGTATAATGCCGACAGGTTTGAAGGGTTTCTCAACGACGAGACAGATCCGACGAAGAACATTGCCTATAACTCGTTTCATAACAATCACGACTGGAACGATGACGTGTGGCAGACAGCATTCCGACAGTACTATGGGCTGCAATGCGAGGGTGGCGACGAGATTGCCAAGTATGCGTTGAGCGTGTCGTATATGATGGGTAAGGGTAACGTGAAGACGTCTGACCATAACAGGCTTAATGCACATTTCAATGCCGACGTATTGCTGCACAGAAGATTGTCGCTGGCTGCTGGGCTCGACTTTACCCATATCTCGCGTACGCTGCTTGATGCGCAAACGGGGATGACAACTTCGCCTACGTTCTTAGCAATGATAAAGTCGCCGTTGCTGCTGCCTTATAAATATACCGACGATGGGCAGGGATATACGGCTAATCTGGCTGACGTCGATGTGTTTGGCGTGAGCAATCCACAGTCGATGATAGACAACTCAAAGAACAGTTTCACGCAGTATAGGTTTGGTGTGAACATGATGCCACGGTGGAAGGTGACCGACTGGATAGACATCTCTACACGCTTTGCATACAACATGAACGCTACGAAGGAACATTATTACAGTCCGGTGGAAGGCGTTGCACCTGTTGTGATGGACAATGGTACGGTGATAGAGAATACGGTGAAGGACCAGAGCATAAACCAGAATGCTATCTATTCTGACACAAAGGTTCACGCAGAAAAGCTCTTTGCCTATCGGCATAGTCTGGACATGTCGTTAGGCGTTCGCATACAGAGCAACTCGTATAAGAACAATTATGGTGAGGGGCACAACACTGGTAGCGACAAGATAACAAACCTCTCGACAAGTTTAGACAATGAGGCGGTTGACGGACGTAAGACTACAGTCCGCAACGCTGCAGCATACTTGGAAGGCAGGTATCGCTATCTGAACAAATATGGTGCATGGTTTGTGTTGGAGACAGAGGCTTGCAGCACTTTTGGCGACAATGTAAGCGAAGGGTTTCGCATGATGAACGGCACTTGGGCTGTGTTCCCGTCGGGCGGCATAGACTGGAACGTAAGTTCAGAGAAATTCATGTCGGCATTGCCTTGGATAAACCGTCTGAACGTGCGTGCCGACTATGGCGTGACAGGTAACGACGGCATCGACGTGCTGCAGAGGTATGCTTATATGAAAGCAGTGAACTGGTTTGGTGCTGCCAATGGTTTGCAGCTTGCCAACCTGAAGAACTCTTCGCTGAAATGGGAGCAGACGAGGAAATTCGGGGTTGGTGCCGACTTGGCAATACTGAACGATAGGATAAGATTAGGGTTCGACTGGTATAGAAACAGGACTACCGACCTTCTCATGGCAGTAGCTCCGTCGAAACTTACAGGGTTGGATGCCTATCTGATGAATTTCGGTACGTTGACAAACACTGGCTATGAGATAAACCTTGGAGCAAGGGTGCTGAACCTGAAGCGTTTCAGATGGGATGCCGAGATTGGTATGGCGCATTACAGGAATGAACTGACACAATTGTCGGAGCAGAAGATACTGGAGGCAGGCAGGGGCTACGTAGTATTGCAGGAGGGAGCAGCGATAGGGGCGTTCTATGGATACCAGACATGTGGCGACAACCCTGTGTTTGCTACTGAGGCAGAAGCCAACGCTGCTGGGTTGAAGACATGGAACGAAAACAAGAGTCAGTTGCTCGTATATCATGCTGGCGACGTACATTTCGTTGACAGGAATGCCGATGGCATAATCGACGAAAAGGATATGGGCATCATTGGCGATGCTAACCCAGACTTGACAGGATCTATACAAAACCATTTTGCATACAAGCAGTTTGCGCTCGACATACTGATGACCTTCAGCCTTGGCGGCGACATATACAACTATCAGCGTCATGAGTTGGAGTCGATGACAGGCTTCTACAACCAGACGGTAAGCGTGACAAACAGATGGAAGAGCGAAGGGCAGCAGACCGCTACGCCTCGTGCCGTGTATGGCGACCCGATGGGGAACAGCCGTTTCTCGGATCGGTTTATCGAGGATGGGTCTTACCTGAAAGTTAGGGAGATAAGGTTGACATATAATCCTACGATCAGGCGTTCGTTCCTGCAGCGCCTTGAGCTGTGGGCATCGGTGACGAACGTATATACGTTTACGAAGTATCTTGGTGCTGACCCAGAGGTGTCGGCATCAGTCTCGCCGATATACCAAGGCATAGACTTTGGCGTTCCGACAGCAGGACGTGGAGTGTATCTTGGCGTGAAGGTGGATTTGTAATGGTTTTCATAAAGGCAAAACAGATGAAAAAGATAGTTTATTCAGTAATGTGTTTGTTGCTCTTAGCAGGTTGCTCGGATTTCTTTGAGAGCGACATGAGCAGCGTGGCAAACATTGACGGCAGGGAGGTCAGGACAGAGCGACAGGCTTTCTATCAGATGAACGGATTGATGCAGCTTATGCAGAAGGCTGCCGGCAACTATGTGGTTTTGGGTGAGCTGCGTGGCGACCTTGTTACGCAGACCGACAACTCGTCGCAGGACTTGAGGGATGTAGAGACTTTCAGCATGGCTGCCAACAATGTGTTTGGCAACAGCAAGACACTGTATGCACTCGTCAACAACTGCAACTACTTCATTGACTGCATTGACAAGGGTGCGCTCGGCGAAAAGGCCGACACGATAATTGCTCAGACGAAGTGCATACGGGCCTGGGCTTATCATCAGCTTGTGCTCGACTATGGCAAGGCGTATTATTTCACCAAGCCTATAACAAACGTTGACGACAAACAGATAGAGGACTCTGCCGAGGTTGTAGATAACGTGAGATTGACGCAACTGCTGATTGCCGACCTGTTGCCTTATTGCCCTTCCGACGGAGTTAGGGAGAGGCTGCCGTTTGCGTCAACTGAATACGCATCGGTCAATTCCTATCCGTTGCAGTATATGTTCATCCCGATAAGATGGATGCTTGCCGAGTTGTATATGTGGCAGGAGGATTTCGAGAATGCTGCCCGCATGTATTATCAGCTGATGCTGGATCGGGAATTGGTTGCCGGCAACTATCAGAACAAGTGGAGGAATGCGTTGTGCGAGGATGTGAACGTCAGGAACTGGCAGAACCAGTTCACTACGCTCTCGTCGAAATACACAGTGACGTTGATACCGCTGCCGACAGACTTTGCTGCCGACATGACCGACGTGTCTTATCTCTTCGGCGATGCTTACCAGATGGCTGCGTCGAAGGAGTGCCAAACCACGTTCAACTCTTATCCTTATAATATTATGCTCAACACGGTTCCTGTGTCGGGCGACCTGAGAGGCGAGGGTATCATGTCCGATTATGGCTCCTATACGTTGCAGGAACCAGTGGGGGCAGCAACTGGCGTAAAGACTGAGGCGCACATCACTAAATATGGAAAACTGAACTTCTCGGGTTCGAACTATATATCGTTGTGCCGTTCGCCATTCGTCTATCTCCGCTATGCCGAGGCAGTAAACCGCTTGGGCATGCACAAGTTGGCAATGGCTGTGCTGAAATATGGACTTACACCGACAATTCTCGCAAACAGCAATTATGTAGATACGAAACTTATGGCAGCATATCCTGACTTTACAGACTTCGGACAGACAACGCTTACGCTACAAGGCGTGTTCAGAGACAATGCCCCATTGCACAAGCGTGGATGTGGCGATTGCGACGTTTCCCAGTCGTATGTCATCGACACTTCCACCGGTGCTGACTCGTTGACTGTGGTCGAGGATAAGATAATGGATGAATATGTGCTCGAATGTGCCTTTGAGGGCAATCGCTTCCACGACCTGATGCGTATCAGTCAGTATCGTGGCACGACGGCTTATCTTGCAGAACGTGTGGCATCGAAACTTGCTGCAGTGAAGGGTACGACACGCACAAAGGAGGAATGGAAGACTTTCCTCTCAAACAAGGAGAATTGGTATGTTAAGTAAGGTATTACGGTTATGAAAAAAATAAAATTATCTCATCGCGCAGCGCTTTGCATGCAAAGACTTTCAATAATCCTATTATTGTCAACCGTCGAAGCAAATGCTATCACTAAGGACATAAAGTATTGCGACAGCAAGATACAGACAACGCTCAACGACATGAAACGGCACGACGGAGGCAAGCTCGACTTTACCTACGTGCCTTGGCATGTGCTCAAGGGTGAGACTTCCTGGTGCAGGCAATCGCTCACTCAGGAGAACTGGACATGCGGCTTTTGGGCTGCAACAGTATGGCTCGACTATCTTGCAACAGGCAATGAGGACATGAAGACATTGGCTGAAAACTACTCGCTTGCGCTTTACGACCTCACACGCAAACCTATCTACGACCACGACCTGGGCTTTATCATCTACAGCAGTTATGGCAAGGCATACGCTGCTACGGGCAAAGACATCTACCGACAGGGCATAATAAATGCTGCCAACCGACTCATAGAACTCTACAACCCTAAGGTCGGAACCATGCTGTCATGGCCAAGAAACGTTGAACTTTTCGGCGGACATCACACCATCATGGACAATATGATAAACCTCGAAACTCTCTTCGAGGCATCGAAGATAAGCGGCGACAACAAGTACCGCGACATTGCTCTGCACCATGCAGAAACCACGATGAACAATCATTTCCGCGACGACTATACCTCATATCATGTTGTTGTGTATGACTCGTTGACCGGTAAGAAGATTCGTGGTGTCACTCATCAGGGCTATGCCGACCACAGCATGTGGGCTCGCGGACAGGCTTGGGCCATCTATGGCTACTCAATGGTATATCGCGAAACTCACGACTCTCGCTTCCTCGACTTTGCACAAAAGGTTGCCGATGTCTATCTCGACCGTCTGCCGAAGGACTTGGTTCCGTTCTGGGACTTCGATTACCCTGACATCCCTGCCACTAACAAGGATGTGTCCTCAGCCAGCATCGTTGCCTCGGCACTTGTTGAACTGTCGCAATCCATTGGCGGAAGCAAGGGCAAGTCGTATTTGAAGAAAGCGAAGAAGATGCTCCGCAGCATCTCACGCAACTATGCCAGCCACGCTACAAACCATGCCATGCTGCTCCATTCTGTAGGCAATTACCCTGGTGGTTCAGAGGTTGATGCCTCATTAGTCTATGCTGATTATTATTACCTCGAAGCTCTTTATCGCATAGAACAACTATAAGCTTAAAACACTTCATCCCTTTAGGTCGAAAAAAAGTTGTACAACTTTCAAACGAAAGTTGTACAACATTCGAGTGAAAGTTGTACAACTTTTTTCTGAGTTAAGCGTTCAATCTCGAAACTTTGAGCTCTCGAGTTCTCGAAATTAATCGCTTGGTCTTACTTTTCCTTCTTTTGTCCTACGAGGTCGTCGTTGGTGATGCTCTTCGCTGCATGCTTCACCTGTGAGCGTAACGAGCCGAAACGGTAGGAAACCCTTGCCGAAATCCATCGGCATTCACGCTTGTTGGCCATGCTGGTAGTGAAGTCGCCTTGGGTGTTGTAGTGCTTGAAGCGGTCGTACTTCTCGAATGGTCGCTCCACTCCGAGGCTCACGGTGAGGCGGTCTTCCTTGAGGAATGAGCGCTGCAGGTAGAAGCGATGCCAATAGACTGGGTCGGAGTGACTGTACACATCGCCCACGGTCTGCTCCCAGCGACCTGCCTCAGCATTGAGTTTTATCTTCCAGAAGAGTTCCTGACTGAGGTTGATGTTGGCTCCCCAGTGCCAGCGTTCCTGACTGAGACCTATCTCGTTGTTTGAAACCTTAGCCCATCCTCCGTCGAGGTTCAGCGTAATGTTTGTCTTTGCCGACGGCTGCCAACGCAGGTATAGATTGGCAAGGTGCGACTGATGTTTCAGTATGTTGCCGTAGGATGAGTATATCTTGTCGCCAAGGTCTTTGTTGATCTGACCTATGCCATCGCTATTGAACGATGATGAAAGCGTGAAACTTGTCACAACCTTAGGGTTCATGTAGGTATGCGTCAAGGCTATTTTGTTTGGTCGGGAACTGTTGAGGAATGGATTTCCTTCCTCTATGCTGAGTATGTTGTCCTCGCGTATTGGGTTGAGGTAATCGATGCCTGGACGCTCCACACGCGACGAGTAGTTCAACTTCAATGTGTTGGCATCGTTGATGCGATAGGTGATTCCTGCGAACGGAACTACATCGTTGAGGTTGCGCGAATAGTCGTCGGCGCTGCCATCTTTGAACTTCGCCTTGAGGTAAGCGTATTCATATCGCAGTCCAGCATTGAAACTCCACTTAGGACTGACGTACCTGTATTCGGCATATAAGGCTGCGATGTTGGTGATATGGCTGAAGTCGCTGTCCATAAACTTGGTCGCATCGTGGTATTGTTCGCCTTCCGACGAGTTGTTTCGGTTGATGTATTTGGCACCGAGATTGAGCTTATGGTTCATCGTAATAGGCCGTTCCCAGTCGAACTGGAAGGTGTGTTCTACGAACATACCGTCCTTGTCGTGGTAGTATCTGTTGTAGTCGTAGGCATCCGGACGGTTCACCCAGTCGTAGTAGTTCTCTCCTATCTGCTGATGAGTATCGGAGGTTGAGAGCAGGTAAGACAAGGTCAGTATCTCGCCACGGCGATGTGTCAGATGCTGATAGTCGATTTTTCCGTCGAAGTTATAGTATTTCTGGTTGCTGTTGTCGAAACGATCCTTGAAACCATAGAGAACGTTTGTGCCGTTCATCATCGACATTGTTGCCGTGCCAAAGATATCAACATTGTAGAAATAGCCGTTCAATCCGAGCGAAATAAGGTTTAGCGAATCTATTTCGTATGAGCCTTCGAGGCCAACGACATGCACCAATCCTTTGATGCTTTGCGTATTGGTCACGTCGTTTGTATTGCCGCTCGACTTGTATTCTATGTGGTTTTCGCTTATGTTTTCCTGATGACTCCGTATCAAGTCAACGGCAGTGTAGTTGGCAGAAAGGTCGAATTTGCCGAGTTTCGTGCCGAGATAGAGGTTGCCCATAGGGTCGGCTTGGTTGTCGGTTGCCAATGTTGCCTGACCTACAAGTCCACTCATCGTGGTGTTTTTCTTGAAGACTATGTTGAGTATTCCGTCAACTCCTTCGGCATCATAGCGTGCGCCAGGCTCGGTGATAACTTCAACTCGCTCAATCATCGACGCTGGGATGGCATCGAGAACCTCCTTGGCATTCTTTGTAAACGAGTTGTTTGGGCGGCCGTCCTTATAGATTTTGATGTTGCTGCTGCCCTTGATTTGTACTTTTCCCTCGTTGTCAACGGTGACGTAAGGCACCTTCTTGAGCATTTCCTTAGTTGATTTCGTCTTCGACTCATCGTCGGATTTCATGTCGTAGAGCACTCGGTCATCCTTTTGTTTTACTAATGGTTTTTGCGCCGTAACTACGATTTCCTTGAGTTCAACGCTGTCCTTCATGTTTTGTGCGCTTGCCTCAACGGCAATCATTGTCATGCACAGGGATAAAAACAATAACTTTTTCATACTTTTCTAATACCTTTTTTATATTTGCTTTTGTTTGTTTAACGTTCATTTGACGCACAAGGGCGACAAAAAGTTGCAGTGAAAACTGAAATCTTGATTTAGATTTGGTCGTTTCTCGGCTTTTTCTTACCTTTGTGGCATGAGTGGAAAGATTAAACCTGAGCATGTCCACGAAGAATAAAAAAACAACAATGGTCGTTTTATGAAAGATATTATCTTCGATAATTTGCCGTCATTGAATATCAATCTTGTCAAAAACAAGTTTTTGAAAGCTTGCTCTTCAATGCCAGCATACATGCCCGAGGCATGTAAATCTTTCATAAAAATGATTCAACAATGTTTTGACAATATAATATTTGACAGTAGTATTATTGTTCGAGCATGTTTTGCTGCATGGCGGAGAACGCCAGTTCTCATAGGGTTTGACCATAGCTTTTGTCTGCAAGCTTGTTTGCAAGGAAAAGATATGGGCAAAGACTATATGCAGCAATACCGATACATTGTTGGATATTGTTGTTATAATATTTAAGCTCAATGATGAATTTATTAACATGCAAAACATGAATAATACTAATAATGAAGGGGCGGTTTCGTGCGCTACTTGCGTGGTGCAAAGCGAAAAATGCGAACAGGAATGCATGATGGAAGCCGCGACGAAAGAGATAGAATACTTCGAAGACGAGGAACTCGACCGCTTCATAGGGCGAGATTCAAGCGAGTATTCTGACGATGAAATCGAGGATTTTCGTTATGTCTTATATACGATGAAGGAAACGGAAGTAGAGGATTGGACCCGCAGCCTCGCACTCCGCGGCATAAACCTGCCCAATGAAATCAAGGACGAAGTGGCGATGCTGATAAAAGGATAAAGGGTTTTTATATTTAACCTACAACCTAAATCAAACAACATCTACGAATAATTTTATATACAGTACTTTCGACAAGAGGGCATATAAATAAACGATGCGGATAGGCAATCACTGCACTTATCCGCATCGTTACAAATAAGATTGATTGAGGAATGCTTTGTTACCAACCAAACTCGTCATCCTCGTCAATGTCTTCCTTACCCAATTGGTAGTTTACATCACCATCGACGATTGAACCAGTGTACATTAACCTTTCAAGAGAAAACTTTTGAATCTTCATCTGTGGTTTGATATATTTCTTCATAACTGTTTACATTTTATTTATTTATATACTTCTTTCCATCCACTACTACAATGCCATTGTAGCTCTTGTTAACCTTCATACCATTGAGGTTGTACGTTGTACCATTTCCTGTAGAGAGAGCTGGTGTGAGAGTGTTAATACCTGAAGGAGTAACCTCATCGAATACAAACTTAATTTCCTTTGCGTCGCTTGGCAATACGCTCTTTGGCAAGTATGACTTATGAGCACCAAGCGTGTCACCAGTGTAGTTCTTAAACTGAGGGTTGCCACTCTCTGCATTTACGCCTGCAAGAACATATACTTCGCCATTCTTTTCTGCGTCGAAGGTTTTGTCAACTGATGTTCCTTCAAAGAGGTTGCCGCCAACAGCTGTTATTTCTTTGCCAAGTATAGGGAACTGTACTATGCCTTCTGCTGCCTTGACTATTACGCCTGTATGTGGAGGTATCTCGTCAGTAAGCTGAGTGAGCGTAATGGTATTGCCATCCACTGCACTTGCATAATAAACCTCAATGCCATCAGGAATACCCATAGGCAGGTTGACATACATTGAAGCCCATCCTACCGACGATACATTGAGGTCGTAAGTATGCTTGAGGGTGTAGGAATTTGGATCAAAAAACCACATTTCTTCAGGAAGACTTTCATTGAAGTCTTCTGGGCATATAATTGTTAATGGATTATCCTCTGTCCACTCGGGCCAACCTAACCAATAGTCTGCATTATAATCTTCATCATTTGTAAAGCCTACAGCTATCTGAGTCAAGTTCTCACAATCTTCGAACATACTATTATAGCAGTAACCTGCCAATGTCGATGCTGGCAGTTCTGGAGCAGTGGTAAGGCTTGTGCAACCAGCGAACATTTTTTCATAACAGTAATATTCCAAATTTGTCGCAGGCAGTTCAGGAGCAACTGTAAGACTATTACAATATTCGAACATATATCCATAGCAATTATCTGCTAATATCGTTGCAGGCAGATCTGGAGCAGTGGTCAGGTTTGTGCAACCAGAGAACATATATGCATAGCAACCATTTGCTAATATCGTTGCAGGCAGATCTGGAGCAGTGGTCAGGTTTGTGCAACCAGCGAACATATTATAATAACAATAGTCTGCCATTTTTTTTGCAGGAAGTGCTGGCGCTGTGGTTAGGCTTGTACAATTAGAAAACATACCATAATAGCACTCAGTTTTTAACTCTGTTACAGGCAGTTCGGGAGCTTCAGTAAGATTGGAACAATCGCTGAACATGCAGTTAAAGCACCTAACTGCCAATGTCGTTACATTTAATTCCGGTGCTTTGCTTAGTTTCGGACAATTCTGGAACATGGCATAATAACATTTTTGTTTCATTTCCGTTGCAGGCAGTTCTGGTGCAGTAGCCAAGTTTGTACAACGAAAAAACATAGCGGAGTAGCAAGCGTCCGCCAATGTGGTTGCAGGAAGAGCAGGAGCCTTATCCAAAGAGCAGTAAGCGAACATGTGAGCATAGCAACTAGTTGCTAATGTTGTTGCTGGCAATTCTGGAACATTATTCAAACTCGTGCAACCATTGAACATGTTAGTATAGCAACCTGTTGTCAATGTTTTGGCTGGAAGTTCTGGTGCTGTGGTTAGGCTTGTGCAATTTACGAACATACTTTGATAGCAATAGTCTGCCAATGTCGTTGAAGGGAGTTCATTAGGTACTTTGGTCAGATCCCTGCAGCCATAGAACATTTCATTATAGCAATATTTTTTCAAAGTAGTTGCTGGCATTTCTGGCGCCGATGTTACGCACGTAAGACCTGTCGCACTACTGTAATGGAACAATCTATAGAAACAATAATCACAAGGAATCTCTGTTGACGCACAATCGTTATCAACCAATGACATAATATTTCCACTGGCGGCAACTTTGCCTGTAAAATGGAAATAGTAGTATCTGTATTTGTAATCGCTATAGTGCGAGAATGTTGTTGCTTTGCCTGTGTTACGGAAATATACCTTTTTGCCAGAGCTGAGTGTTATCGTTGTACCACCACTAACGACAGCTTTATTATCAATTGTGGCAGTTGCAAAAGTTTTCCACGATGCTCCGTCATCTGTACTGTACTGAAGATTAACCGGATTAGGAGTATTGGCTGCAACTAATTGTATGGTGCTATTATTTACACCAGCCGTAAAGCACAGGTAGTTCTTGTCGGGCGCAGCCGACGCCCCGAGCGTGATGACACATGCCACGCATAGGAGAATTAATTTTGATAATTTTCTTTTCATTGTGTTTGATTTTTAATTTTAAATAATAATTGATATTGTATAAAACTCTTTAAGTAAACCACAACAAATTCTGCACGAACTGCCTGTCGCAGCCCATGCTAACATTTAGATATAAAAAGATTTCGAATGGATTAGATACGTCTGTACCCCCCCGTAAATTACTAATTACGAGCGGATTACGTAAGGGCTTCTGTTGAAAAAGAATACAACTTGTTATCGTCATCTTTATACATTATAATGTAATACACTTGCAAAGGTAGTAATTATTTTTATAAATGCAAATTTTTTTCTATGTTTTTTGCATCGTCATCTTCAATGCTTTGAGTGATGTTTTGAGTGTTTTCTAAAAAAACTTTTCTAAATATGAAACTTTTGAGTGTTAAAATATTGATTATTTGTACGCGTGCGCACGTGCGCGCGCGTTTATTAATAAGGTGTAGTGCCACGATTATTGAGTAAAAATATATAAACCACACAACAATAAACCACGCACTTTTGCGTTTATATCGTATAATGAAAAGAATGAAAGCCATTCGGTTTTGGTGCTGTGCAGCGGCAGTTGGCTGTTGCATTGCTTTGCTGTGTTCATGCTCCACGAAGAAGAACACGGCTCAAAGTCGTTTCTGGCAATCGTTCACTGCACGATACAACACCTACTACAACGGCAACTTGGCGTATATAGATGGCTGCTTAGACAAGGAAAAAGGCAATCAGGATGACTACACCGAGGTGATTCCACTGTTTACCGTCAGCAACAAGAACAGCAAGACTCTCGGTAGCGGAAACTTCGACCGCGCTATTGAGAAGTGTGAGAAAGCAATAAAGCAGCACAGCATCAAGACGCGACCAGAGTGGACAAAGAACAGAAGAAAGACAGACAAAGACAAGGAATGGCTCAGCCGTCGCGAATATAATCCGTTCATCTGGAAGGCTTGGTACATGATGGGACGGTCACAATTCCTTAAAGGCGAGTTTGAAGAAGCGGCTTCGACATTTGCGTATATGTATCGTTTGTTTGAAACACAACCGAAGATTGCAGGCGTTGCACAGACTTGGTTGGCTCGTTGCTACGTAGAAAACGACTGGTTCTACGAGGCAGAGGACGTGATTCGCAATGTCCATCGCGACACGATAACGCCTCGCGTGAAGAAAGAACTCAATGGAACTGTAGCCGACCTTTACCTGCGTCAGAAGAATTATGAGGAAGCATTGCCTTACTTATTGACTATGGTTAAGTCGGAGAAACGCAAGCTCCAGCGAGCACGTGAGTGGTTTCTCATTGCACAAATACAAGCACTTCTCGGCGACAAGAAGGCTGCCTACAAATCTTATAACCGCGTATGCCGTCTGAATCCGCCTTATCAGTTGGCGTTCAACGCAAGGATTGCGCAGACGGAAGTTATGGCATCAAGCAATGTGAAGGGCACAATAAGCAAACTAAAACGCATGGCACGCAACGACAACAACAAGGAATACCTTGACCAGGTGTATTATGCCATGGGAAATGTATATCTCTTTGTCAACGACACAGTGAAGGCAATAGAGTCGTATGAGAAAGGTGTAGAGAAGGGAACACGCTCAGGAACGGAAAAAGGAGTGCTGTTAGTGAAATTGGGAAGCCTCTATTGGGACATGGAAAAGTATGCTGACGCACAACGATGCTACGGATCTGCCATCGGTATGCTCGACAAAGACCGCGAAGGATATAAGGAAATCAATGAGCGAAGCATGGTGCTCGACGAACTTGTTCCGCACACAGAGTCCGTGCATTTGCAGGATTCATTGCAAGCATTGGCTAAGTTGGACTCGGTAGAAATCGTCAAGGTAATCGACAAGATAATAGAAGACCTGAAGAAAAAGGAGAAAGAAGAGAAACGCAAACAGCAGGAAGCTGAAGCCCAACAAACCATTCAGAAGCAGAATGCGATGGGCAATGTGAACAAAAACAACATACAAAACAAGACGGCACAGCCTACAACCGGCAACGGGATGTGGTACTTCTACAACCCACAAGCCATTATGCAAGGCAAGACACAGTTCCAACGCGAATGGGGAAAACGCGAGAACCAAGACGACTGGCGACGCATGAACAAGACCGTAGTGTCGCTTTCCGACCTTGAAGATGGCGAGAATGGAGACGTGCTTAATGACAGTATTGCTGCCAACGACAGTATAATGGCAGCTGGTGACAGCCTTAATGTCGGCAATGATTCTATAGATGCTGAGGCAGCATTGCGCGATAGTCTGGCACAGGATCCACACAATCGTGAGTATTATTGGGCACAAATCCCGTTCACAGAGGAGCAAGTCGAGGCAAGCAATCTCCTTATCATGGACGGTTTGTATAACTCTGGAGTCATATTTAAAGACAAACTCGACAACCTGAAACTCAGTGAAAAGGCACTTACACGACTTGAAACACAATACCCTGACTACGAAGGAATGGACAATGTATATTATCATCTGTTCCTATTATATTCGCGTAAAGGCGAATCGTATAATGCCGACAGTTGCGTAACCAAGCTTCAGGAACGTTTCCCTGAAAGCCAATGGACCACGCTTTTGTCTGATCCTTACTTCGAGGAGAACCAGAAGTTTGGCGAGCACATAGAGGATTCTCTGTATGCTTCGACGTATGATGCGTTCAAGGAGAACCGTTTCAGCGAGGTTGCAGCAAATCTGAAGATATCGGAATCACGTTTCCCTCTCGGTGCAAATCGCGCCAAGTTTATCTTCATTGATGGTATGAGCAGTCTTAATCAAGGCGACGACAAGACATGTCTTGAGCGTATGAAGGAGATACTCGAAAACTATCCGCAGAGCGAAGTGAGCGATATTGCCGGTTCAATTGTCAATGGTGTGAAGGAAGGCAAGTCGCTTCAAGGCGGTGGATTCGATGCTTTAAGCATCTGGGAACGACGCACAGTGATGGTTGAACAGACCGATAGCGCTGAAACTGCCAAGGCTTTGTCAACCGAACGCAATGTGCCATTCATCTTCATGCTGGCATTCCCTGAGGACAGCATCAACGCCAACCAACTGCTTTACGACCTTGCAAAATACAACTTCACAAACTTCCTCGTGCGCAACTTCGACGTAAACATTGAGTACGAGAATGGCATAGGACGCATGGAGGTACGCGGTTTCCAGAACTACGACGAGGCATGGCAATACTCTAATCAGCTTGCAAATACACAGGAGATGCGCAGCAAACTTCACGGCACGCGCATACTCATCATCAGCGAGGACAACATGTTGCTTTTAGGCACTCACTTCAGTTTCAACGACTATGAGAAGTTCTACAACGAGCACTTCACGTCGCTGAAGATAACCGACGAGCAATTGTTGCACCAACCAGAAAAGTCGAACACAGCCGAAGAACCAGATGATGTCTATGGCGACGACGAGGAAGAAGAGGGTGAAGGTGAGCAAGACGACACCGTGACCGATGATTGGGAAGACTGGTTCTAAGCCTTTCCACGGAAATATCTACACATTGCATTTACGACCTGACGCTTATCTTTCGAGAACCCGAGCATTCTTTCAGTCGCCTTTCAGGCTTTGTGAAAGCGGCAAGCCGATTACGAAGTTCTCGAAGTTGTACGCTTTATTCGGAAAAATATTAAGCACGACTTTGAGAATAATCACGCTTGCATAGCTCGAAGGTAAGCTTCAACCACACGAGTAATACGGGCAAAGATTTCAACGCATACGGTTGTATGAGTTGGCTTTTGACTTTTACAGGAAAGATGTCTGTCGGTGACATGCTGGTAACAACAAAGACAAATATGAGTAAAGCAAGGTCCCACTTGTTGCGTTGCCACGTAGATGAGAAGTACCAAATGACCACACCTATGAGTGCAATAATATAGCTGCACGATTCACTGCCCGTAGAGAACAGCACGACAAACATCATAACCGAGGCAAGGATTGTGCTGCGGAAACTCACGTTAGCGTATTGCTTGCGTCGGAGGAAAGGCATGGCGAAGATAAGCATTGCCGGCACAAGTATCAAGAGATCGGAATAATTCGGATTGCCCGACACTTTGCGGAATATGCCGAGAACAGAAATGTTCTGGTAGAACGCAAACAGATTTTCTGTGTTCTTGCCTGTGAGACTTTGATACCATTCGAAGTATTGCGACACGACATACGAAGGACTGCTGACAACCATAGGCAGGCAGAACGCCACAATGCTCCATACGACAAGCCATGCGAATGCCTTTGCCCACAGCCTACGAGGCATAAATATGAACAGCGCAAGCCCTGCGATGCTGTAGATTTTAACAAATGTGCCGACTACAACACATAGAGCAGCATACATTGGTTTGCCTCGTTCACATGACGCATAAGTCAAAATGAATAATGCAGCAACGGCTACATTGAACTGCGAAAGCGAAAGGGCTGTGTAAAGTTCATTGGCGCAAAACCAAAAGATAAACAATTGCTGACGGATTGAAAAGGTTGATTTTCTGATGCTCCAATAGAGGAACATTGCAAGTGCAACGTGCCAGAGAAGCAAACCTACCCATCGCTGAGGGAAGGAGAACGGAGCAATGATGAGGCTGAAAAGCGGTCCGTAATGGTTTGAATCGATGTATTCTTCGGGATATTGAGCGAAGAGCGACGTGCGGTTCAACGTATGTCGGAACACTCCAGTATAGATATCGAAGTTGTTGCTATCAATATTTATGATGGTCGCAAACAGTGCAAGCAACACTCCAAGAGCAATGATTGTATATTGACTTGTGAAGAATTTACTTTTGAATATTGTTGTCCAGCGCATGTTTCAATCCTTTCCAAACCGATTCTATATCGATGAGTCGCATTCTTTCTTCGTATGTCATCTTGCGTGCAAGTTGTTCTTCGGTCGGCATGAAGTCGTCGGTGCTGATGCCTCCATAGCGCAAACCTTCGTTTGGCTGCCATAGACTTTTGCGAATACCAGGAGGAAAGATGGCGTATGTAGGTATGTCTAAAGCCTGTGCTATGTGTCGTGGTCCTCCCTCATTACCGAAGAAGAAGTTGCAGTTTGCAGTCATGGCACAAAGGTCTGGCAGTGAATTTGCCTCAATGCAGGTGAAGATATGAGGGTCACATCCGAGGTCTTTGTGGCATTCTACGGCACTTTCGCGTTCAACATCACCCGAGAAATTAAAGATTAGTTGTGCATCGTACTCCTTGATTACCCTTCGCAAAACTTCCTCCATATACTCCTTCGGCCACACCTTATACTGTTGTCGTGCCGTAGGAGTAACGATGATTACGGTTCGATTGAAATCTATTCCTTTCGATTCCATATAGGAACGGAAACGAGCTTTATGCTCATCAGTGACGTAAAGACGGAAGTCCTCACTTGGTTTTATATCGGCAATCTTGCGCAGTGGCTCAAGGAAAATGTTGTTTTGCTGCACTCGGTTGAGCAAATTGTTGTGGTTGTCAACCTGATGGTTAAGTATGAGTTTGCCATATTTTTTCCTTGCTCCTATGCGGAAAGGAGTAGAAAGCGAGAACAATGAGAACCACAAAGTCTTGATTGTGCCACGCATATCGATGATTACATCATAGTGCTTTGCGTGCATCGTACGCCATACTTTTCCCAAATACTTTAATGGCTTATGGTTTTCCTCGTTGTCGAAAGTAATGAGATTGTCAATGTCGGGATGGTTTTCATAAAGCGTATGAATGCCTTTGTTTATGACAAAATCTACATTCGCATCGGGGAAAGTCTGCTTCAGACTATGACATAATGCCATAGACAAAACCGAATCACCAACTCTACGAAAGCGTATTACAAGAATGTTTTTTACTTCCATCGGCTTTTTTTACTTGACAATAACAAAACCTCCATTGGTGAGGACATTGAGTTTCACCTTCTTCGGATTGCTTATCTTCAGTTCTGTTTTTTGCGGTTCACGGTTCTTGTTGTCGCTGTAGAGCGTTACCACATCACCTTTTGAAAGCATACTGCTGAGGTCGAGAACCATTTGCTTTGTCTCTTTCTCGGCATTATTTCCTGCAATATACCACTTGCCATTCATGTCCTGACGTGCAAGAACAACAAACTTTCCAGGGTATCCATCGATGAATTGAGTCTGGTTCCAAGTAGTCGGAACGTTTTTCATGAACTCGATGCTCACTTCTGGCGCACCACCTTCAGCCTGTGGGAGCATATTTTCAGGCGTGAGGGCAAAGTTTTGTATAGGATTCTGGAATAGAACTGCCTGTGCAAGTTCGTGGCAATCGGTAGTCTTGCGGATGTTTCCATGCTTATTTCCACGACCAAGACGATGGTTGAGGAACGATCCGCCCCACTCCATACAGCCGACGGCATTGCGTATGAATGGGTGGGTTGCAGTATTTACAGCCACTCCGTCACAGAATCCCTGACTGAAAACGGCATTCTCCGAAGCAAGCACAGCCTCACTTCCGACGTAGTTAGGATACATACGTTCCCATCCGCGTGGCAGTGTACAACCGTGGAAGATTACCATGATATCGTTGTCGTTTGCGTCGCTGAGCACTTCCTCATACATACGCATCGTCTCTTGTTTATCACCTCCCCAGAAGTCAACCTTTATTCCTTTTACTCCAATTTTCTTCATCCAACGCATAGACTTCTTGCGGATTATTGAATTATCCATGCAGTTTATTGGTGACTGGAAAATGTCATTCCAATAACCTGAACTACTCCACCAAAGAAAAACATCAATGCCTTTTGACTGGGCATACTTTACAAGTTCTTCCATCTTGTCGTAACCTATCTGCTGATCCCAGCCTGCATCAATGAGGATGTACTGATAACCCAACTGGGCTGCAAGGTTGATATATGCGACTTGGTCGTTCCAATTCATACTTGCATCCTGCCAAACAATCCAACTCCACGTGCTCTTTCCATATTTATATTGTGTGTTTGCCTCGTAGAGTGGCGCAACAGTGTTCCATGCTGCGGTTGTCTCAACGATAGGTTTAAGCGTTTCACCGACTGTGATGGTGCGCCAAGGTGTCACTCCTGGCAATGAGAATGCCGGATCGACAGTGCCGTTGCCATTGTTTTCCTCTGGCATTGGGAACTCAACCGTATAGAGGTTTCCCTCCTTGCAATCGCTCAGACGACTTGCACAGTAGCGACTGTCAACGCCTGTTTCGCTGACAAGTACCCAACCATCACCGCCTATTCTATACAGACACGGGAATGTATATCCCTTTCCGAAAGTTGACTTTTTGCTCATTGGTGCGTCGTAGTCGTAGCTTTCCTCATAGCTTGGCTTTGAACGCTGCCATCCAATCATTGCGGCACTTTGCGGACAAATGAACGTTGTGGTGACTTCAGGGAATCGGAATCCCGTTTCTTCCTTTGCGATGCGTATGCTTGCACGATTGTTGAACTTCGGTAGTTCATAGCGAAAAACCACATCATTGTTGCTGACTTGGAAGTGTATTGTCATTTCCAGGCCCTTTTGGTTTTTCACTTTATAAAGCAACTTCTTGGCTTCATAATTTATTTTATTGTGTTTTCCTTGCGGAAGGGTATAAGAATCCTTCACTTCCCCCATCTCACTACCACTGCACGAAACGCCTGCATCGAAGTCTGCCTCGTTCGACTTAAAGCCTAATGGTGAGTCCTGAAGCATCACCTTATTATTATATACGACCGAATAAACAGCCTTCCCTCCCTTTACGTCAACATTGAGTTGAAGTTTTCCGTCAGGTCCGGCAACAGTTACTGGATTGGCGAAAATGCCCATTGCCCATGCAAAAGCCAATGATAGTGAAATAAGTTTCTTCATAATATTCGTTTGTTTTAATTAATTATTATTTATTCTCTGTTCTTACTGTCCATACAAATTGTAACGGGTCCATCGTTGACAAGTGCCACATCCATCATTGCTCCAAACGTGCCGGTCTGCACGATTTTTCCCGATTTCTGCGTTAATACGTCGCAAAACTTTTCATACAACGGCTTGGTAATTTCTGGATTTCCAGCCCTGAGATACGATGGGCGATTGCCTTTCTTGTATGAAGCCCAAAGGGTGAATTGGCTGACAACAAGTATCTCGCCACCAATGTCGAGCACTGATCGGTTCATCACTCCCTGTTCATCGTCCATCACGCGAAGGTTCACAATCTTCGAAGTGAGCCATTCTATGTCCTCGTCAGTATCGTCATTGCATGTGCCGACGAGTATCAGGAAGCCATAGCCTATCGCTGATTTCACCTTATTATCTATTGTGACCGATGCCTGTTTTACCCTTTGAACGACTATTCTCATAATATCATATCCTGTAAATACAACACACTTTCGTTTCCCATATTGAACAGTAAATCGAGTATGCTAAGGTTTGGAATGAATCCAGTCCTTTGCCGATACACCTGATAATACGGTTTTGTTTCCCCCTCATCTCCCATTGTTGTCACGCCTTTGTATGTTTCCGTCAGGCGGATTGTTGGATTTATGTCGATGAGTTCGCACATTTTTGCGGTTATCTCATTGTTGAAATCGAGCAAAAATTCCCATTTCCTTTCAAAGAACCCTCGCAAGTCGTCTTCGTAATACTCAAAGAAAGGCGACTCACTATAGGCAGTGACCAAGGCGTTCCAATGCAAATGCCGCCAGTTTCCGTGGTCGCTAATCCTCACATCCTTTATCTTACATTTCTGTCCGTGACTGCCTTCAACGGGTATGCTGAGCGTTTGTATGCCCTGCGATGTGGCTATTTCGCATCTGGTGCGAATGGTCTGCTTTTGATAGTTCTCGCATTGTTCTATCCACACTTCATCGGCTTCGTTCAGCAGTTTGTAGTACTGAATCGGTGCGAAATAGGCTGTAGGGAGGACTGGAGCAAGCATCTGGTGGGAGCGGTTTTGCTTTACCCGACGTTGAAACATCGGGAACAGTGACTCATTTTCCTTATTTAATATTGTCAACCCAACGGAACAGACGGTCCCAACGCACGCCTCTGCCGTCAGGATCTATAGACAACCAAATGAAAATAGGTTTGCCCACAATGTGGTCCTCAGGCACAAATCCCCAATAACGTGAGTCGGCAGAGTTGTGACGATTGTCGCCCATCATCCAGTAATAGTCCATCTTGAACGTATAGCTTGTGGCTTCTTTTCCGTTGATGAATATCTTTCCATCCTTCACTTTCAGGTCATTTCCTTCGTAAACCTTTATTGGTCGTTCATATACAGGAAGGTTTTCCATCGTGAGATTGATGCTTTCGCCCTTCTTAGGAATCCATACAGGACCATAGTTATCACGTGTCCAATGCGTGCGGGCATTGAGTGGATATACCTCTCCGTAATAGCATGAAGTGTTGAGTTCGATGCTTTCCACTATGTTGGTTCGCTTTTCAAGTTCCTCGGCAACATGCTTTGTCATTGGCATATACCCGTTTTGGTTAAGGCAGGTCAGGTCTTCAACCGTGATGCCAAGTTCAGTCATAAGGTCCTCTGGCAGGTTTTGTTTCAGCGAAACCTTGTATGTGTATTGCACGTTGTCTGGCTCTTTGTTTGGTTTTCCGTCAAGATAAACTATGCGATCCTTTATCTGAAGTGTCTGTCCAGGAAGCCCAACGCAACGCTTCACATAGTTTTCGCGACGGTCAACAGGGCGTGTTATTACCTGTCCGAACTCGTTAGGATTCTCTTTTATGTAGTTTCTGCCGAGGCTATACACCTCATCGTAGAAGCTGCGGAGTTCGGTAGAATCGACCGAATCAGGGTTCTTCTGCATTATCTGATAGCCGAAGTTATAGCACAGCTGATAGTAATCGGCAGCCTGATACTTAGGATTTTCGAGCAGAGAGTCGCCTGCTGGATAGTTGAACACTACGATATCATTGAGTTCAACCTTGCCAAGTCCCTTCACACGCTCGTATTTCCACTGCGGCCATTCTATGTAACTCTTTGTTCCGGTGACGGGTAAAGTGTGCTGAGTCAAAGGCATTGTAAGCGGAGTCATAGGTTTGCGTGGGCCGTAGCTTGCCTTGCTGACGAATAGATAGTCGCCTGTGAGCAGTGATTTTTCGAGTGATGACGACGGAATCTCATAGTTCTGGAAGAAGTAGAGGTTCACAAAATACACTGCCACCAACGCAAATACTATGGCATCAACCCAGCTCATGACGAAGCGGATAGGTGCTTCGGCGTCCTTCCACCACGTCCAACGTATCTTCCTGGTAATGTAAGCATCGAAGATGAAAGGCACAACAACGAGTCCCCACCAGCCGTTAATCCAGTAGAGGAAAAGCAGATAAAGCACCAAAACGACGATAAATTTCGTCCACTGCACCTTCATATTAAGTTTCTTTTTTTGTAAATCTTCCATTGAAATCTTCTTTTTGTTATTTGAATATTATCTATTTGAATCTCGTTTTTTTAGAATTGGAACAGGTCCGACGTGGTTAAAAGTCCACTATGTTCTTTGGTATATTCGGCAGCGAGCACTGCTCCGAGGGCGAAACCCTTGCGGCTGTGAGCGTCGTGGGTAATCCTAATCATGTCTGCCTCACTGTCGTAGATTACCGAATGAATACCTGGAACCTCGCCCTCGCGGAACGAAGTAATAGGCAGTTGCGACGCCTTTGGTTCGTCTTCGGCATCGTTTGTGAGCATCCAGTCGTCCTTTCTGTCAATGTTTGCAATGATTTCTTCTGCCAGCGTTATAGCCGTTCCGCTTGGCGCATCGAGCTTATGCACGTGGTGAGTCTCCTCCATTTTCACGTCGTAAGCCGCAAAAGAGTTCATTATCTTTGCCAAATACTTGTTCACGGCACTGAATATCGCGACGCCGACACTGAAGTTGCTTGCCCAGAAAAGCGTCTGTCCGCCCTCGGTGCAGAGGCGTTTCACGTCGTCGCCATGCTCTTTAAGCCATCCCGTAGAACCCGAGACGACCTTCACATTGTGCCTGAAAGCCTTCAGGTAATTGCCGTATGCCACCTTTGGATTAGTAAACTCAATGGCAACATCGGCACTCTTGAAAGCCTCGCTCTCAAAGTCTTCTTGGTTGTCGATATCTATCTTGCAGACTATCTCGTGCCCTCTTCCGAGCGCAATCTCCTCAATCATGCGCCCCATCTTGCCATAACCGATAAGTGCTATTTTCATATCAATCCTGTATAAAAACGCTACAAAATTACAAAATTATTCTCATTCTGCAACAGATATAACATATTTTTTATTATTGGAGTCCGCTAAATTTATAGTCTGAAAGGCTCACCCGTATCATTACCTATGTAATCATAAAAGAAAAAAATGATATGATGTATGGTGTGCTTCATACTGAAGCCCATGTTGTT
>JAKSIZ010000014.1 GCA_024398515.1 Bacteroidaceae bacterium
AGCATATTTATTTTTTACGAACGAAGTGAGATATTTTTTATGCGAAGCATATTTTTTATATGATGTATGGATGGCCACGATAGTGGTGTCGTTGTGTGGTGTGGTGGTGCAAGAACTTGTTCTTAAGCACCGACACACCACACAACGACATGGGCTTCAGAATGAAGCACACCATACATCATATCATTTTTTTCTTTTATATGATTGATTGATGGGCGAGTTAAATGCTTTTGCTCTTACAGAGCGTATGGTTGCGTCGATATACCCAGGGCGTCGCTGCGCTATGCCCTGGGCTGATAGGTGTAAGCCTTTCAGGCTATTACTTAGCGGACGACAATAAACCCTTTTCGTGTGTAGTTATAATAGAAAAAAATGATATGATGTATGGTGTGCTTCATACTGAAGCCCATGTCTTTGTGTGGTGTGTCGGTGCTTAAGAACAAGTTCTTGCACCACCACACCACACAAAGACACCACTATCGTGGCCATCCATACATCATATAAAAAATATGCTTCGCATAAAAAATATCTCACTTCGTTCGTAAAAAATGAAGGATCCCCCCTCTGTCGCCCCCCCAAGAGGGGATGTCATCGGCTTGCCGCTTTCTTGCTCTGGCTCATCGACGAAGTCGCTCGGCTTGTCCGAGAACCGACTAAAGTCGATGACACAAAGCTTGCGACTGAAAGAACGGTTCAAGTCACTCTACCATTTTCGTGTGTAGTAATAAAGAAAAAAATGATATGATGTATGGTGTGCTTCATACTGAAGCCCATGTCTTTGTATGGTGTGCCGGTGCTTAAGAACAAGTTCTTGCACCATCACACCACACAAAGACACCACTATCGTGGCCATCCATACATCATATAAAAAATATATGCTAACGCATAAAAAAATATCTCACTTCGTTCGTAAAAAATAAATATGCTTTTACGGTTTAAGGTCTGTATAACCGTACAACCATATAACTCATAACCATATATTATTTTTTATGGCCAAAGGCCACATTTTTTACCGTAAGGTATTTTTTCTTTTGATGGTATGGTAGCCCTTCGTAAGAAGGGTGATGGTGTATGACGGAATGTCATCGGCATGCTTGCATGACAGGGACATTACGACATACAACATCAATGTATGCACATAGTGCAGACATCATACCATCAAAAGTATTTTGCTCTATTATAATATACTTGCACATGAAAATAGTTTTTGTTTGAGTAATAAAAAAAATCTTATAAAGTGCTTGTAGTTAAAAAATTATTTGTACCTTTGTAGTCGCAAAGTGGTACTTGCGCTTTTGGAAACAGCCTTGATGGCTTGCGACCTGTGTCACTGAACGTGGGCTGTGGCCCACTACATTAGGGTTATAATGGCGTTTGCTGTTATTCGGAACTTTTGAAACGTAGGAAATTTCAAGAAATACACCGAAGAATACAATGCAAAGGCTTGCGTTTTGCGCGAGCATTGCTTATTGGTGTATTAGGTTTCCTACGACCTCAAAAGTGATAAGAATGCCTTGCGCATTCTTTGTATCCGTTTATTTCAGCATAATGTTTTACCAGTCAATCGTTGAGGAGTTATTAACTTTTTTATACAAACAATTTAAAATTAAACATTATGATCAAAAAAATTTTTACTTTATTGTGCCTATGCACCCTCTGCATAGGTAGTGCGTGGGGAACAGATTTCACCCTAACTTCAAAAGATCAAGTAACCAAAGATGGAATTACTATTAGCTTCGCACAAGCTTCAGGTTCATCTGCTCCAGCATGGTATGATGCCGGCCTAAGACTATATACAAATAATACAGTCACTATCAGCAGTGAAAAAAATATTACAAATATTACATTCAATTGGGAAAAACAAGGTTCAAAGGCATTTGCTACTGTAACAGCAAGCACAGGCACTTACAATCACCCATCTGCAGCTGGCAATGGAACTTGGTCTGGAAGTGCCAAATCAGTAACTTTTACAGTTAGCAGCAGTGGACAACTTCAGTTAAACACCCTTTCTGTAACATTGGCATCTACCACGGTATGTACGGTTCAATTTGATGGTAATGAACATGGAACTCCATCAAGTGAATCAGTAACAGAAGAATCAGCAGGTGCAGGTATTACCCTCCCTGGATGTACACCAAAAAGCGGATATGCTTTCAAAGGTTGGGCAACGTCTGCCAATGCAACAACTGCTGATGTGGGAACAGAAGGAGTAGTTTATCATCCAATCAGCAACTGTACTCTTTATGCCGTATATAAGGCACTTTACACCGTAACAATTGAAGAGTCACAAAATGGTACATTAGCAGTTAAAAACGGAGATGCCACTGTAGAAACAGGCTCTTCCGTTGAAGAAGGTACGACATTGACAATAGAATTAACACCTTCTGCTGGTTACAAATTCAAAAATTGGCAATATAAGGTAGATGGAGGCAGCTGGGTAACAAAAACAGCGAACTTTGAGCATGAAATAACAAGCGATGTAAGTTTCCGCGCAAATTTTGAGGAAAAAACTAAGTTCACAATCAATTACATGGTTAATGGTGAAAAAACAGAAATCGAAGCTTATGAAGGAGATGCACTTGTATTCCCAACAGTAAAAGCCTTCGGAGGTAAGGACTTCGCTGGGTGGAGTAAATCGGAAATTTCTACACCAACAGATGAAAAACCAGATTTTGTTGAAACAACAGGCTTGACTGCGAATACAAATATTACCTACTATGCAGTATATGTAAATGAGGATAAAGATGTCAAAGATATGACGAGTACAATGGATTTCTCCGAAACTTCATATCCTGATTGGACAATTGATAAAAATATAGAGAGAACAGAAAACCAAGGAACAGGTGAAACTGGTGATTACGCAGGAAAAATCAGCACCAACAATACATACATTACCTTCAATAATAAGGTTAAGGTAACATCATTTGGTTTTAGTTTGAAGAGAACTTCTAAAAACGAAAATTATAATGTGTACATAGAAACATCAACAGATAACAAAAATTGGGAAGCTCGTCAAACTTATGCAATGAGTGGTTTCGGCAATGGCAGTTATACAAATAAAACAGACGACACATTTGACGGAGAAACAGCTTTGTATGTTCGGTTCCATTGTTATAACACTACAGCAGTTCGATATGTGGATGACATTGTAATTAAATATAGGGATGAAAATATCACCTACACAGGTTTCTGCACAACAGTTGCTCCACTGACTCAAGATATATCTATAACTTCTGTAGGCTACGCAACAGCTTACATTCCATTCGCAGCAACAATCTCTAACGAAGCAAATGATGTTAAAGCATACTATGTAACAGTAAGTGACGATAAGGCTAAACTGAATGAAATTACAGGTACTATCCCTGCAGAGACAGGTGTTGTTCTCAAAGGAACTGGTAAAGTTACATTTACTGAATCAAAAGAAACTCCTGCAAGCGTTGAAGGCAATCTCTTGATTGGTACGACAAAAGCAGGCGGAGAAAATTTCGAGGAAACAGACTACACTTATTACATTCTTTCAAATGGTGAAAACGGAGTTGGATTCTATTGGGACAATAGTACAAAAGACAGTGGAGCGAGTGCATATTGTGGTCAATACAAGGCCGTTCTTGCAGTTCCTGGTACTACTCCTGCAAAGTGTTTCTTGTTTGACTTTGACGAGCCTAGTGGTATCAATAACGTAAATGCAACAAGCGAAAGTGGTAGCATCTACAATCTGCAGGGTGTACGCGTTTCAAGCATGACAAGAGGAAATGTTTATATCCAGAATGGTAAGAAGTTTATGTTTAACAAATAATATAAGGAGATACAATTATGAAGAAAACATATATTCAGCCTAATGTAAAGGCTATTGCAATGAGACTTGAAGGCATGGTTGCTTTATCTAACGAAGTGGGGATAAATGATTCTTACGGAACTGATCAACTTGGCAAGGAAGATGACTTTGAAGATATTGAATGGTAACCGTGTTGTGTAAACATTGAAGAAAAAAGAACTCTGGCACGGGTTTGTGCCAGTTGTTTAATGTTAATATATAATAATTTGATGGGCAGGGTGGCTTGTGAAAGTCACCCTGTTTTATTTTATAAACATTCGATAAACTACAGGTAGCAATAGAAAAACGCTTTGGGGGATATGTCTGCTCGCTTGTTGCCTCTGACATAAAGGAGATAAACAGAAAAAAACAATTTGTTACACCATCTGTATGTTGCTATGGACATAATGTTCTGGGAAAGGTTTATTTCGGTTTTTTGCCTTAAAGAGAAGATGGCTTGAAAAGCCATCTTCTCTTTAAGGGGTTTCTTGCAGTCGCTGCGCTTTGTGCAAGCGGCAAGCCGATGATTGAGGTTTTTGTTGAAAGGATTGCGGCATTGCGTTTTAATGCTGTTAGCCCCCTCCTTGGGGGGACAGAGGGGGGCTCCATTTTTTCTATTATGATTGCATAGATAACTATACGGGTGAACCTTTCAGGCTATGATTTATCGGATACCAATAATTCAATAACAGTATTGACATGCCTCAATTATTAGGAAAAGTAAACGAAAAAGACATACAAAAGTGAAACTTTTAGATGTTAAAAAACTGATATATTTGCGTACGCGCCCGCCCGCGCGCGCAATATTAATAAGGTGTAGTTTGCGGTTATACGGTTGCACGGTTGTTTCAACAAAAATCGAGAATTTATATCCGCGAATACTTGAATTTTAGAAAATTTTTAGTATTTTTGCATCCGTTTTGCAATAAAACGGAGAAAATATAGTTGTATATATAAATAATGTACACGCGCGCACGTATAATATAATGACAGATAAAGTTTACCTAACAATATCTAACGACAACATGAATAAGTTTCAGAGAATACTGAAACGTTGTTTTGATGTCATTGCCTCACTGTTGGCATTGATAGTGTTGTCGCCAGTGTTACTTGTGTTTGCTATAATACTGAAACTACAAAAAAACGGTTCGGTAATCTATTCGCAGGAGAGAATAGGACTAAAAGGAAAACCGTTTATAATCTATAAGTTCCGCACACTTAAACCTCATTCAGAACAGGATGGACCGCAGCTTGTGCCTACGTCGGACAGCGTGAACCAGACACCGTTCATGAAGTTTCTGCGTCATTCACACCTCGATGAACTCCCGCAGTTGTGGAATGTGTTGAAGGGAGATATGAGTATTGTAGGTCCTCGACCAGAGCGTCAGTACTTCATAGACTTGATAATGAAGGAAGATCCAAACTACGTGTTGATATACCAAATGCGCCCAGGACTAACGTCAGAAGCGACATTGTACAATGGATATACCGACACAATGGACAAGATGCTCAAGCGTCTGCGCATGGACATACACTACTTGAGAAACAGAACATTGAACCTCGACTTTCAGATAATGTTTAATACACTGCTCGCAATGCTTAGTGGCAGACATTTTTAATACAATAGATAAGATGAAACATTTATTCAGAACAATAATCCTTGCGGTTGCAATTATGGCAATACCAAGCACGGTGTTGGCAGATATGACAGACAAGCAAATCATTGACTTCGTTCAAGAACAGGTGGCAAGTGGCTCGTCAAGACAGCAGATAGTGACAAAACTGATGCAGAATGGCGTTGACATACAGCGCATCAGAACCTTGTACAACAAGTATCAAAGGCAGAATGGGGCAGAGTCACTCGATGCTGTTGACGTGACAGGACAGGGACTTTCGAAGAGTGACAGGCTCCGCAAGGCTAATGGAGAACAACGTCAAGCCAAGGCAAGTGACGAAAACGGGAAGATAAGTGGTCGTCTTATGGACGGAACATGGAGAGCAAATAAGGCACATACATACAACCGTACCGATGCAGACTTTGTCGAGATGGACGATGCCATAGGCTTTATGATGCCAGATTCATTGAAGTACGTTGACGAGTATTATGACAATGATGGGCAAGGCAAGTTTAAGAGAAAGGTTTTTGGCCGCGATATATTCAACAAGAGAAACCTAACTTTTGAACCCGATATGAACATTGCCACTCCACAGACATATAGGCTTGGACCTGGTGATGTGGTCAATATTGATGTTTACGGCGCATCGTCAAATTCCCTTACAGAAACAATTTCGCCTGACGGAACAATAACCGTTGAGGGAGTTGGGCCAATTGGGCTTAGTGGACTCACAGTGTCGCAGGCTAAATCGAAGTTGAAGTCAACGATGGGACAACGTTACAGAAACAGTAGCATAAGCATGACGGTAGGTCAGACTCGTACCATTACGGTTAATGTGATGGGCGAAGTCGTTGCCCCAGGTACATATACTCTGTCGGCATTTGCATCTGTATTCCATGCATTGTACATGGCAGGAGGCCCAAATGATATAGGTACGCTGAGAAACATAAAGGTCTATAGAAACGGAAAATTGCTATCTGTTGTTGACGTATATGACTATATACTGAACGGCAAACTTACTGGCGATATTCGACTTCACGAGAATGATGTCATTAGCGTTGGTACGTATGAAGCTTTGGTAAATGTCACAGGCAAGGTAAAAAGACCAATGTTCTACGAAATGAAGAAGAGCGAAAGTCTTCGCACCTTGTTAAAGTATGCCGGAAACTTTACTGGCGATGCATTTAAGAAAATGATCAAGGTTACCAGAAAGGCTGAAGGACACTACTCGATATTCGACGTGAATGAATTTGACTTTGCGTCGTTCCATCTCGATGATGAAGATTCGGTATATGTAGATTCAATTATCCAGCGTTACAGCAATATGATTGAGGTGAAAGGTGCTGTGTTCCGTCCAGGAAAGTTCCAGTTGGGAGGAAATGTCAATAGTATCAAGGCCCTCATAACAAGTGCCGGTGGCTGTACGGAGGATGCCTTTACTGGTCGTGCTGTGTTGCACAGAAGAAAAGCTGACCGTACACTTGAGGCAATATCAGTTGATATCAAGGGAATAATGGATGGCACTGTTGCTGACATGCCTTTGCAAAATGAAGATGTCCTGTTTGTAGCAAGCATAAAGGATTATACTGAGGAAAAGACAATGACGATTCATGGTGAAGTGTTCTATCCTGGAGTGTATGAGTATGCAGAGAATACTACGATAGAGGACTTCATTCTCCAAGCAGGTGGTTTGAAATCGTCGGCATCGACAATTAAGGTAGATGTCTCACGCAGAATACAAAACAAAAATGCTTCAGAAAGTTCTTTGAAAACGGCAGAGACTTATAGTTTCTCTTTGAAAGATGGCTTCATTGTTGATGGCAACGAGTCATTCAAGTTGATGCCTTTCGATGAGGTATATGTAAGAAAAAGCCCAGGATATGCTGTTCAGCAGAATGTAAGCATTGAAGGCGAAATTCTTTTTGAAGGAACATATACACTTGCAAATAAAAACGAACGACTTAGCGACATTATAAAAAGCGCAGGTGGACTTACAACGACAGCATACGCCAAAGGTGCGCGACTTGAAAGAAGGATGACACCTGAGGAGAAACTGCGCATGAACAGCGTAGTACAAATGGCAAGGCGTCAGAGTGGAAAGGATTCAGTCGATGTAAGCAAACTCGAAATAGGTGATACCTATTATGTAGGTATCGAACTTGATAAGGCTATTGCTGAGCCAGGAGGCGATGCTGATATCGTATTGCGTGAAGGTGACCGAATAATTGTCCCTGAATACACCGGAACAGTAAGGGTAGAAGGCGACGTGATGTATCCAAATACGGTAGCATATCAAAAGGGCAAGGACATATCATATTATATAAAGCAGGCTGGTGGTTATAGTAATACGGCAAAGAAAAGCCGCACATATATAATAAATATGAACGGAACGGTTGAGAAGGTAACAAGAAATACGAAGCCAACACCAGGTTGTGAAATCGTAGTTCCAGCCAAGTCAAAGAACAAGGTGACAACGGCAGAGATGCTTGCAATAGGCACATCAACCGCATCGCTCGCTACAATGATAGCATCAATAGCTAACTTAATAAAATAATATAACGTATAAGCATCATGGAAGAGAAAACTGCAACTGACATAATAGACATAGGTGCAATAATAAAAAGAATAAGGAGCAAAAAGAAACTGTTTATTCGTGTCGTAGCCATCACGTTTGTCGTTTCGTGTGCATTGATACTGTGTGTGCCGAGGTATTATGAGTGCGAGATAAAACTTGCACCAGAGATGAGCAGTAGTGATTTGGGTTCAATCGGTTCACTTGCAAGTTCTTTCGGTGTAAACCTCGATGATGCCATGGGTAATTCTGAGGATGCCATTGGACCGGATCTTTATCCAGACTTGTTGCAGACAAAGGACTTCCAGGTAAAGATGTTCCCGATGAGAGTACGTTCATTGGACGGAAGTATTGACACGGATTACTATACTTATCTGAGTAAGATGCAGAAATCTGCATTTTGGATGAAGTGGTTAAACGCAATAAAGAAACTCTTTATATCTCCAGAACCAGAACTACCTTCAAGCAAAAGAAAAGGCAATGAAGTTGATCCGTTCCGCCTTACGAAACGCCAGTTTGCAGTTGCAAGCAAGATAGGAAACAAGATAAAATGCAGCATTGACAAGAAGACATACGTCATATCTATAATGGTAGAAGACCAAGATGCCCTTATTTGTGCAACTGTTGCCGATTCTGTTGCACAGCGTTTACAAGCCTTTATCACAGAATATAGAACAAAAAAAGCCCGCAACGACTTGGAATATGCCAAGAAACTTAATGCCGAGGCAAAGCGCAGTTACATTAAGGCGCAGAGGGTTTATGCCACATATTGCGATGAAAACATGGATGTTGTGCTTCAGTCATACAAGTCGCAAATGGAAGCTTTGGAGAATGAACTCCAACTGAAATACAACAACTACAATGCTACGGCAACACAATTGCAGATGGCAATGGCGAAGGTCCAGGAGAAGACACCTGCGTTCACAATAATGCAAGGTGCATCTGTTCCAATCAAACCTACTGGTCCAAAGCGAATGATTTTTGTGGCAGGTATGATGCTACTGTCGTTTATCGCAACTGCATTCTGGACAGTTAAGGACTTGCTATTTGCAAAGTTTTGAATTATAAGTTAGTTGAATGAAGGGTGATTCTGCCAAAAGGGCGTTAGTAAATACGATTGCTCAATACACAAGAGCAATAATAAATATATTCCTCTCATTTTATTCTACAAGACTCATTCTTGAGGCTTTGGGACAAGATGATTACGGAATATATTCCCTTGTTGCAGGCGTTGTCGCCATGTTGGCTTATATCACCAATGCGTTAGTCACCACTACCCAACGCTATCTCTCGTTCTATTTTGGCAAAAAGGATTTCGATTACCTGAAGAAGATATTTACTAATAGTATCTTCATACACTTGTGCTTTGCAGTGTTGATATGCGTCATATTGCTTGCAATGACCAATTGGTTAATCTATGATTACTTTGTCATTCCTGTCGGACGGGATCGTGCAGCAGAGTTTGTATATGTTATGGCGGTTGCCATGCTCTTCTTCACCGTCATGGCGGCACCGTTCAAGGCTCTTTTTATATCCCGTGAAAACATTGTCTATATCTCAATCATCGAGGTTTGTGATGGCATATTGAAGTTTGTGTTGGCTTTATATCTTCTCCATTCCGACATGGACAAACTCATACTTTATGCCGTCATGATGACTTTCATACAAGTATTTACATTCGTAGCCTTTGCAATCTACGGCAAATATAAATACGAAGAATGTCGTCTGCTCATATATTTCAAGGATATAGAACGGTCATGTATCAGACAATTGCTTTCGTTTGCAGGCTGGACTCTTTACAGCACAGGTTGTGTTGTAGGGCGTATGCAAGGCTTTGCCATAGTGCTGAACCGTTTCTTTGGAATCATATTCAATGCGGCATACGGCATTGCACAACAGGTGACAGGTGCAATCCTCTTCTTGTCTTTAGCTATAATAAATGCAATAAGTCCTCAGATTATCAAGGCTGAGGGAAGCAATAACCGCGAAGAAATGTTGCGTCTTTCCGAGGTGATGAGCAAATACTCTTTCCTCATTCTCTCAATGATAGGCATTCCGCTAATGATAGAAATGCCGGAAATTTTGCGTATTTGGCTTAAAGACATCCCTGATGCAGCCATCTCTTTCTGCCGTTTCATAGTCCTCGCATCATTATGCGACCAAATTACGATTGGTTTGGGTACTGCAGTTCAGGCAAGAGGGAAGATAAGAGGTTACTCTTTGGTAGTTTATTCTATAAAATTACTGACCATTCCTGCCATGTGCCTTGCCCTGTATCTTGGCACAGACGTTCACACTACATTGTGGCTATATGTGATTTTTGAAGTTATCAGTGCTTTGTGCCGAATGGTATTTGCAAAGTACATTACGGGCTTGAAGATACGGCATTTCGTAAAGAATGTCATAATCCCTGCAATTCTGCCGACTTGTGTAATAGCTCTTGTAGGTATTGCTATCGTATATAGCATGGACTTTCCATTCCGTTTCCTCTTGACTTTATTCGTATGTGTTGTTATTGATGCACTTGTCATTTGGTTCTTTGCTTTGAATACGAATGAGAAAACAATTGCAATACAGTTGTCCCGAAAGTTCATAAAGCGATAAAAATGACGTTGAAGATTGACCTAAAGAAACTGACTTTCCTTCCATTCTGCATGTTGTTCGTGCTGGTTTGCGAGATTTCTTTAGCCTTCGCAGGCATGGATGGCAAGCAAATGCTTTCCTATGCATTGCTGGCTTTGGTCATTGCAGATTTCTTTGTTATTACGTATTTATATGCGCGGGCACACACTGCAACTAACTTCTCCATGCTTGTCTTTCTGTTTTTGATACTGCTTCTTGTCTTTACTGTCATTGGTGGTAACGACTTGAAAGGGGCTGTGTTTGTCTTCTTTGAAGTGACTTCGCTTATTATGATTGTCGATTATTATCGCGACAATATGAAGATGATTGTCATTGCTTGCACGGTTGCGTTCTCGTTTTGCATATATTATAACTTCTATTATCTCATCACAAACCCTTCCTGGATTGTCGTTGCCGACAAGGACAATGCCGGTTATCCTCTTGGCGGTAACTATAATCAGTTCGGTTGCCGAATGCTTTGCGCAATGATATCGAACATTATCTGCTTGAAATTCTCCAAGAAATGGCTGCTTAATTTCATTCCGCTTGTGCTGGTTTGTGTTGTTTCTTTGGGCATTGTGGCATCAATGACAAGCTTGAGTTGCATTGTATTATTCCTTATTATATATATGATTCCATCGCGATCGATTAAAAAAATCGCCATCATCACCATTATTTCTATTACTTTACTTTTCCAATTTACTATTGTTTTCAACGGTAATGGCATTGAAAACAATAAAACTGCACGATATATTGTAGAGGATGTCTTAGGCAAAGACATCACTTTTACCAAACGAACCGAGAAGTGGGACACGGGTATGAAAGCCTTTTTCCGCTCTCCGTTCATCGGTCATGGGCAAGTTGATACCGATTGGTATCAGGCAAATATGGTCGTAAAAGGCATCGGTCCGCACAATTTCTTTGTCAATCTTCTTATCAATGGTGGACTCATTCTTATGGCTGTGTTCATTTTTTTGACTTATATAGTTCTGCGAAAGATACCTCGACCCACTGACTCAACAATGCAAAACATACTTCTGAGCATCGCCATTCTTTTCACAATGATGCTTATGGAGGTCTATGCTTACTTCTTTGTGCTCTATCTTTTCATACTTATATACTACTACGGCAACATTAAAAAGTCATTCAAATGAGAGTATTGTATATCCTTAATAGTACGGATAATCTTGGCGGAGCAACCAAATCTTTCAAGAACATGCTCTATGGACTGCAGGCAAAAGGTGTGGTTCCGACGGTTGTTGTACCCGATATGAATGGCGTTGCTGCAGAGCTGAAAGAGAAGGGTATAGACGTTTTTCCTCTTACTTTCCGCCCTCAAACCTATACGTATCTGCGCGTACCGATTGATTATTTGCTGTTCATCCCCCGCATGATTGCGCGCTTCATTGTCAACCATCGTGCGGTGAAACAACTCGCGGCATACGCTGAACAGCACAAAATCGACCTTGTTCATACCAATGTAAGCATCATTGGAATCGGCACGGACCTTGGCAAAAAGGCTGGACTTCCTCATATAATTCACTTCCGTGAATATGCTGATAAGGACTTCGACTTCCATTATTTCCCGACAAAACGTTCGTTTTATTCGCGTCTCAAGAGGTTAAAAACCTACTCAATCTGCATTACAAAAGACATACAACGATACCACAACTTGACGGAAAAGAGCCTTGTCGTCTATAACGGCATCGCTTCCCGACAGGAAAAACTATCGGTTTCATCGAAGGAAAACTATCTTCTCTTTGTCGGACGCATCGAACCTGCAAAGGGTTTGCTTGAGGTCTTGCAGGCTTACGCCACCTATCGCAAATGCGTTGTTGACCCTCTGCCGTTGCGCGTAGCAGGCGGTGTGTTGGACGAAAACTACAATCGCGAAGTGCAAAACTTCTGCAAAACTAACGGCATTGAAAGTTTTGTCGAATTCCTCGGACAGCGTTCCGATGTGTTCTGTCTCATGCAAAAGTCACGTGCAATAGTCATTGCATCGCGTTTCGAAGCCTTTGGACGTTGCATGGCTGAGGCTATGTTTGCCGGATGTTTAGTCATTGGACGTGACACAGGAGGCACTCATGAACAGTTCGACAACGCACGTGAGATGCTTGGACACGACGTAGGATTGCGTTACAACACCGTTGAACAACTCACTCAACAGTTGCTGATTGCGTCGTCGATGCCCCAAGAAGCGTACGGCTCATACGTCAACGATGCCTTCCGCGTGGTAAACGATTTATATACAAACGAGCAAAATATCGAGCGCATTTTTGCGTTCTATAATCAAATACTTCACACAGACAGCGATGGAGATAATTAGAAAAATCATTAACCATGCCTATACGCTCTGCGTAAAAGGTGCTTTCAATCGGTTCGGCAAAGGCAGCCTCATCGACTGGCGGCTCGAACGGTTCGTCGGAGCAAAGCATATCAGCATAGGCAATGACACTGTGGTGCACGAATACTCACGGCTTATGACTAACTGCCTCATCGAAGGTGTTACGCCGGAACTCGTTATTGGCAGCGACTGCAACATCGGTTCGCGTGCCATGATAACCGCATGTCGGAGCATCGTCATAGGCGACCATCTGCTGACAGGAAGCAATGTGCTGATAACCGACAATGCCCACGGCGCATCAACCTATGAGCAGATGCAATTGCCGCCATTACAGCGGCCAACCACTTCGAAGGGTGGGGTGCGCATCGGCAAAAACGTGTGGATTGGCAATAATGCCTGTATCATGCCTGGCGTGACGATTGGCGACGGTGTGATTGTTGCAGCAAACAGTGTGGTGACAAAGGATATTCCGCCGTACTCGGTCGCTGCAGGAGTGCCGGCAAAAGTAGTTAAATCATGTAATCAACAATAATAATTATGCACATCGAACGATTGCGTTTCCATACGCGAACGTATGCATCTCTGCACACGAACGCTTAAGTCGAAAAAAAGTTGTACAACTTTCATCTGAAAGTTGTACAACTTTCGCGCGAAAGTTGTACAACTTTTTTTCGACTTAAACGCACGCCTTTAGAAACGCATTCGGACAACTGCCCGACAGCATAGCAAGAGACATAAAAAATATAACAAAGATGAACGATTCAATTATAAGAAAACTCATGCGATACCTTTGCCTCATCCTGTACGTAGGCTTCGCACAGTGGCTGCCCGTAAGTTACTTCCCAGTACTCGGCCGACCGAGCCGTTGGCTGCGAGGAGTGCTATGCCGGCGCATATTCATGCAGTGCGGATCGCCAATCAACGTTGAGCGACGAGCAAAATTTGGCAAAGGCTTCCACATCTGCTTGGGCAATCATTCGTGTCTCGGCATCAACTGCTACGTGCCCGAGGACACAGTAATAGGCAACAACGTAATGATGGGACCAGACGTCTATATACTTCCGCAAAACCATAATTTCAGCCGCACCGACATACCAATGGGCGCACAAGGCATGGAACCAAGCCGACAAACCGTCATTGGCAACGATGTGTGGATTGGTCGCGAAGTGACAATGACACCAGGTCGTACCATTCAGGACGGCACCATCATCGGTGCATGTTGCCTCCTCTGCAAGGACTTTCCGCCGTATTCAATCGTTGGAGGCAACCCGTCGAAACTGATTCGTTCACGTAAATAATACAAGATATGAAACCAAGAGTAATAGCATTATACCTGCCGCAATACCACCCAATACCCGAGAATGACGAATGGTGGGGCAAAGGATTTACCGAGTGGACAAACGTAGCAAAGGCGAAACCGCTGTTTCGTGGGCATTATCAGCCGAGGATTCCCGCTGATTTGGGCTTCTACGACCTAAGACTTCCCGAGGTCAGAGAGCAGCAGGCAGAGCTTGCACGCGAAGCTGGCATAGAAGGATTCTGCTATTATCACTATTGGTTTGGCAATGGTCGGCAACTCTTGCAGCGTCCTTTCGACGAAGTTCTTGCAAGCGGAAAGCCAACACTTCCTTTCTGTTTGTGCTGGGCTAACCATGACTGGACTAACAAAACATGGAAGAAAGGGGCAAGCATGAAGCGCGATTCCATGATTATGAAGATGGAATACTCGATGGACGACCACAAGGCTCACTTCAATCATCTGCTCCCTGCATTCCGCGATGAACGTTACATCAAGGTCGATGGCAAGCCATTGTTTGGCATTTGGGCACCCAATGACTTCCCTGAAGTGGATCGTTTCATTGAACTTTGGCAGTCGATGGCACGCGAGAATGGGCTTCCTGGCATCCACTTTGTGGGCTATACGCAGAATTGCACAGGGCAGTCGCGCGAAGGAAAACGCATCACTCTCTACGATACTGACCAAGCCGCAAACCTATATAATGCCGTGCTGAACAAAGGTTTTGATGCCGTAATGTCCGGAGGATTGTCTCGTGCACAGACTTTATGTCATGGAAAATGGCACATGATAAGGTATTATCTCGCTGGCAGAACGTTCCTCCCAGCCTCGAATCGCACTGATTACGAGAAGGCAATGCGCTATTATTACGCACCGGAAGACGCGTGGGAGAGGGTTTATCCTACTCTTCTTCCACAGTGGGACCGCACACCTCGTGCCGGAATAAAGACCGATCCACTGACCAACAGCACTCCCGAGAAGTTCCAGAAAACGGTGGAAGAAGCCATCCGACTGATTGCCGACAAGCAACCAGAGCATCAGATTTTGTTCCTTAAAGCATGGAATGAATGGGGAGAAGGCAACTATGTGGAGCCTGATTTGAAGTTCGGACACGGATATATCGAAGCAATCCGCAATGCAATTATGAGATTTTAGGTGCGACAACCTGCCATGCCGACTCAGGACGATACTTGAGACTTTCCTTGTAAGCGTTCTGTTTTAGTTGCAAGAGCGTTTCCGGCGAGTCGTACAAGCGCTTGACAGCAGTGAAAAGATTGCTCAAAGCATCGTCGTCAAACTCTATTTTTTGGATAGGATGAACGCCTTCCATCATCGGCACAAGGTTTCCTCCCTTGAAGATGTAGCCTGTTGTGCCGTCGTCAACAAGCAATTTTGCGTTTTGGAAATCAGACACAATGACTGGTATTCCCGAAAGATATGCCTCAAGAATACTGCCAGGGAACCCCTCGGTATAGTAATGTGTCGGCAGTAACATAACGTCGTAGTTGTTGAGAACCTCGGTTATATCGTCTGGCGTAAGCTCACAACAATACTTTGAATTTGGGTGACTGGCAAGGTTTTCAACGAAGTAATCGTGGTCGGCCTCGCCTATCTTTCCATAGAAATCAACGCTGATATTGAGACCGCTTTCGCTTATTTTGTCGCACAAATCGAAAATAATGTCGATGCCTTTCATCTTGATTACGCGTGCCATAAACACGCATTTCAGCATCCCTTCCGTATGATGTGGCGTAGGAATGAAGTCGGTCATGCGGAAATTGCTCAATAGCGTGACGTTCTTGAAGCCATGTTTTTCCTTCAGTTTGCTTTCCATCGTCTCGGTTTCAGCGAATACGCAGTTCACTCTGCGCAGCATAAATTCATGGATTGGGTTCTTGTCGAGGAAGTTTGAAAGCCAACCGCCAATCTGAATAAAGTTTATTTTCACGCGGAAGATGAGTGACAATATATATATAATAGGAAAGATGTATGCCAAACTATTGCCCGCGGCAGGGTAGAATACGGTTGAAGCCTTGCAGAAATCACGGAACATTCGGAACATTGCAAGCTTTGACGTGTGCAGTTCTTCCGTGTCAAAATAGGAAACATCAGCGACGTTTTTCTTCAGCAGTGCATACACGTTGCGTGTCTTCACCGTTTGTCCGTCGAGTTGATTCTTTACAAAACCGAAATATCCAAGCACCAAAACCTTCATATCAATCATTCATTTAGCTTGTAGAACTTCACCCAGTCAATGTCCATGTAGATAGGAAAATTGTCGAAATCCACGTGTTGGAGCCATTTGTTATAGCCTGCCTCGATGTTAAGTTTCAGAAACATTTCGTCAAGACCAAATGGATATTGCCCTTCTTCGCTTGTCTTTATCTTTGGATAGACGTGTGTCGTCGTGCCATTCATGGTGAAGATTAACTTGTCGGGAAGTATCTCGATGCCATAGACATTATATCGCGTCACGTCGTATGTTGGGTTTACTTGATGCTTTGGATAGTCCTTCTTGCCGAGTTTGTCAATATAATTTGTGTGAACTGTCTGCGAAATCGTGTTGCTTGTACCAATGTGTTCTACCAAGTCAATCTCTGCATAGTCAGGGTAGGGGAGGTAATGTTCCTGCGACATCCATATTGCCGGAACGCATCCTTCCACTTTGTTCATGCGAGCTCTTACCTCAACTTTACCATATTTAATATATACTTTATGCTGGGATTCTATTCCGCTGAGTATGTATCGCGCAGTGTCTGACGGATCAATACCGTCGTTTACCCTTCCGTAAAGCCTCAACCTGCCATTTGACACGTCAAACAGTGACGGATGAGTTGACTGCCATTTCTTCCAGGCAACGTTATTGTTGCGCGTCATCTTGGTCCAATACCTGCTGTTCAGACTGTCGCCATTGAAGTCGTCTTGCATTATCAGCGTATATTTTGGCTTACTTGTACGGCGGCTTGGTTGCTTTGCGTTGGCAGTGAGATATATTGTCGCACACGCAATTAAGCATACGATTGTGGCAAAAGATGCTATTTTGTTGGCTCTTTTCATCGGTTACATTTTACGTTAAAACTCTTTCCGGTGACGACTTTCCATATTCCTTTCAGGTAGCCTATGCCGTAAGAAATGTGCACGGCAAAGAATGTGAATGGCAGTATCAACGTCAACATTGGGCGATGAAGACGTTTGGCGTGCTTGAAACCAATCGCTATTCCTATTGCAAAATACATTAACATTACCATCGCAAAGATGATTGCGATGACGCTAAAGAATAGGAAATGTGTTGCAAAGTATGCTGCTGTGAACGCCAAACCAAGTATTAGTCCTACTACAAATGCTGCTGGAAAGAACTGTCTTATTGTTGCTGGATATCCGAGTTTCTTGTTGACCAAAGGCTTGTATAGGCCGTACTGATAGTACATCTTGCACATTTTGCTGATTGAATTACGTGCAGTGTACTCTATCAGCAACGGTATAAGATAGACTGTTCCGCCCGCATGTATCAGTCGCGCATTGAACTCATCATCCTGATTTCGTACCAATTCTTCGTCGAAATAACCTATTCTGTCGAATACATCACGGCGGAAACAACCGAAAGGAACTGTGTCAACCTGTTTGTAAAGGTTTACTCCAATTCTAAAAGCTGAGTTTCCAACGCCGAACCAATGACTCGAACAAATGGCTATGGCATTGCATACATTGTTGTCTTTTGCCGGCATGGTATGCAAGAAACCACCCACATTGTCGGCATTCAGGCGGTAAAGTTCATGCACAAGTGTCGATATATAGTTCTTTGGATACTTGCAATGGGCGTCTAACCTGACGATAACTTCGCCTTTTGATGCCTTTATTCCTGTGTTGAGAGCATAAGGAGCGACGCGCATGGGATTGTCAATAAGGTGCAGGAATGGGTGTTCTTCTGCATATTTATCAATCACGTCGCGTGTGCCGTCGTTGCTCATTCCATCAACGAGGAACACTTCAAGTGAGTCTTTTGGATAGTCTTGTTCGAGTATTGAGTTTATAAAATCCTCTATGAATTTCGCTTCGTTGTAGATTGGTGCAACGATTGAAACGTATTTTTCTGCCATAGGTTTCTGTTGTTTCTTATATTTGTTAACGCAAAAACGTGCCGTTTATTATGTGTTGGGCAACAAACATTACGTTCAATTTCGTTTTTTTTTGTTTCGGGTGCAAAGGTAATAAAAATCCATGACAAATGCGCATAATTTTCCGCAATTATATTATATAATATGTACGCGCGTGCGTATGTGTTGGGCGACTCGAACGGTACCCCTCTACAATACGTTCTGTTGGGGGTAAAAAAAGTTGTACAACTTTTGCTCGAAAGTTGTACAACTTTCAGCTGAAAGTCGTACAACTTTTTTCCGAGTTAAGCGTTCGTCTTGAATAAGCATTACGTTCAGGTGCGAGGAATGTATAAGAAGTTTTTTCATGCGAAATGTAAAAATCTTTGCCCGTGATAGTGCGAAAGTGGAAAATTTTGTGTAAGTTTGCAGAAAATATGAAGACTATGCGTGAAATGATTGATTGCTTCCTGCCATGTCAGGATGAAGACACGATAAAAAACACCATTGAAGAACTCAGTGCAAACCGATGCGTGAACCGCGTTACGCTGCTCCACTCGCAGCCATGCAGCACCGAAAGCATACGACTGATTGCTGCCTCGGCAACGGCAGAGTATGTGCTCATCAACCTTAAGCCTACGCCTGTCACGTTCGGCTATCTTGCCTTGCAGCGAATGATTCGTACCATTGCCGACTCCAATGCGGCTATGCTCTACAGCGACTTCTATTCGAACCTTGGAGGCAAGCGCAAGGCTCATCCCGTCATCGACTATCAGATGGGTAGCCTGCGCAATGACTTCGACTTTGGCAGCATAGTGCTTCTACGCACGTCGTTAGTGCAGCAATACGTGGCATCCAATCCGCCGCAGTACGAATATGCCGCCTTTTACGACCTCCGTCTTTTCCTAAGCCGAAAGGGCGAGATAATGCACCTGAACGAGTTCCTATACACTGAAATAGAACTCGACTTGCGCACAAGTGGGCAGAAACAATTCGACTATGTGAACCCTGCAAACCGTGAAGTGCAGGTAGAAATGGAGAAGGCTTGCACCTCGCACCTTGAGAAAATCAATGCTCTTGTCGATACTTCCAAGTATATTGAACCGAACTTTGACGAGCAGATATTCCCCGTTGAGGCGTCGGTTATCATTCCTGTGCGCAATCGCGAGACCACGATTGCCGATGCAGTACGCAGTGCCCTTGACCAACAGACCGACTTCAAATACAATGTTATAGTGGTCGATAACCACAGCACAGACCGTACTACGGAGATACTTCATGCGTTGGCAGATGAGGATGAACGCGTCGTTCACATCATTCCTGAACGCGATGACCTCGGCATTGGCGGCTGTTGGAACCGTGCAATCAACGATGACCGATGCGGTCGTTTCGCTGTCCAACTCGACAGTGACGACTTGTATTCGTCGCCTCAGACGCTGCAAAAGGTGGTCAATGCCTTTCATAAACAGAAGGCAGCAATGATAATTGGGTCGTACAGAATGTGCGATTTCAACCTCTATACGCTTCCTCCTGGGCTTATCGACCATGCAGAATGGACCGACGAAAACGGGCCTAACAATGCTTTGCGCATTAATGGACTCGGTGCACCACGTGCATTTTTCACCCCGATACTGCGCATTGTGCAGATGCCAAACACAAGTTATGGCGAAGATTATGCCGTAGGTCTCATCTTTTCACGCCACTTCCGCATCGGGAGAATCTTTTCTGAACTCTATCTTTGCCGTCGTTGGCAGGGAAACTCAGACGCGGCTTTGAGCATAGAAAAGGTCAATGCAAACAATCTTTACAAAGACCGACTGCGCACAATGGAGATACTTGCACGCCAGCAAGCGTCGGAGGGAAAGGCTGATTTCGCTCATCAGACCACGCTTCAACGCTTCTTCAACCATCAGTTAGAGAAGTGGGACGAGGTGAGAATGCGTTATTCGCAGTTGCGTGATGTGCAGGTTCGTGAACTTCCATGCGACAATCTTATGCTCAAAGTGCAGCATAATCCGTCGCGAATAGGCTCAACCGGAGCAAGGATTGATGCGAAGTCGATAGGCGAAAGGCCTTGTTTCCTCTGCGACAAGAACCGTCCGGCGGTGCAGATGGCGAAGGTTGTGGATGATAAATTCAATCTCTTAGTCAATCCATTCCCTATATTGCGCGAACATTATACCATCGTGCAGAACAAGCATAAGCCACAACTGATACTGAATAATTACGCTGAGATATATCGTCTTTTGGGACTTTTTCCTGAGACAATGGTGTTCTACAACGGTCCGAAATGCGGCGCGTCAGCTCCTGACCATGCACATTTTCAGGCAGGCACAAGCGGCGTTTTGCCTCTGCAAAGCGAATGGCAGAGGCTGAGCCGAGACTTGGAAATGTTGATTTCATTAGACGAAGGCAATTACGTGGCACGTGTCAACGGGTACATCTGTGCGGCGTTTGTGGTGAGAAGCAACAATGAAGAAAGTGGTACACAGCTTTTCCGCAGCCTGTATAAATCGTTGCCTCAGAAGAAAGATGAGACTGAACCGATGATGAATATCGTTGCCTGGAAGGATGGTGATGCCTTTGTCGTGGTAGTCTTGCCGCGTGGAAAACATCGTCCTGACTGTTATTATAAGGAAGGAGAAGAGAAACTTTTGGTTTCGCCAGGCGCTATCGACATGGGCGGATTGCTTATAACTCCGCGCGAAGAAGATTTCCGTAAGATGACTCCAACGCTTGCAGCAAGTATATTAAAGGAATGCAGTCTGCCGGATGACAGGTTGGAAAAGGTGGTATTAAAGCTCAAGGCAAAGGGTGAAGCCGTTCAGCAAAGGGAAAAAAGCCTTGCACATCTGGCTCAGATAACGGAAGAGCCAAACGTAACAATCGGTATCGTCAGCGGAAAGAAGATAACATTTTCGCTGAACGAGACATACGTGGCGAAGGGAGAAGACATAGAAGGCCTACAGGTAGTAGAGTTCTCTGAAGGCGGAATACTATGGAATGGCAACAATTATCGCAAACTTTCTTTCACACCAAAGACCTCGTCGGCATCGTTTTCATTGCACGATGTGACGATAGGAAAGCAATTCCACTGGGAACGAAAAGAGACTCAAACGTTCAACGGAACGCTTCATCTCGTTGTGGAAGCCGACCAAATCACGGCGATAAACGAACTTCCTGTAGAAAAATACCTGACGAGTGTCATATCGAGTGAGATGAAATCGACGGCATCTTCCGAGTTCCTCAAGGCATCTGCGGTAATATCGCGTAGTTGGCTATTGGCTCAAATCGACAAGCGAAGCCGTAAGCAGGAGTCGGAAAATAACTTCTTCTCCTTTATAAAAAAGGACGATGAACTGATTCGTTGGTATGATCGTGAGGACCACACAATCTTTGATGTATGTGCCGATGACCATTGCCAGCGTTATCAAGGAATAACAAAAGCAAACAACCAGACGGTAGTCGATGCTATTCGCGACACTCGCGGACAGATACTTATAGGCGAAGAAGGCATTTGCGATACGCGTTTCTCGAAGTGTTGTGGCGGTATCACTGAGGAGTTTCAGTATTGTTGGGAGGATAAGGAATACAGTTATCTGAAGGCTGTGACCGATACCGAACCGCAAGATAACGCTTTGCCTGACCTGACAATAGAGGAAGAAGCCGAGAAATGGATACGAAGTAATCCGGCATCTTTCTGCAATACTGACGACAAACAAGTGCTGTCGCAGGTGCTCAACGACTATGACCAAGAGACGAAAGACTTTTATCGTTGGCGAGTTGAATATACTCAGGAAGAACTTTCAGCGCTCATCAGCACCAAAATGAAGGAATCTTTCGGTGAAATCATCGACTTGATTCCGTTGGCACGAGGCAAGAGCGGACGAATTTGGAAACTTAAAATCGTCGGAACAGAAAGGTCAATGACGATAGGGAAAGAACTCGAAATACGTCGCACATTGAGTGAAAGTCATCTTTTCTCGTCGGCATTTGTGGTTGACAAAGAGTTTGCCGAGGGTAACACAACCGTTCCGTCGAAGTTCATCCTTACTGGAGCAGGGTGGGGGCATGGCGTCGGAATGTGCCAGATAGGTGCTGCCGTCATGGGCGAGAAAGGTTTTAAGTACGACGAGATACTCTTACATTATTATAATAACGCCGAAATAAAAAAGATATACAAATGATGAAAAAGACAAATCCTTGGGCTTGGATCCCGACACTTTACTTTGCAGAAGGACTGCCAAATGCAGTCGTGACACTTGTTGCCGTGCTTATGTATAAGCGACTTGGCATGACAAATACCGAAATTGCATTCTATACTTCATGGCTTTATCTGCCTTGGGTAATCAAGGCAATATGGAGTCCGTTTGTCGATATATTGAAGACAAAACGCTGGTGGACCATTACTATGCAGTTGCTTATAGGCGCAGCATTGGGCGGAGTGGCGTTTACAATCCCTGGCGATTACTGGATTCAGGGCTCGTTGTTCTGCTTTTGGGTAATGGCATTCAGCAGTGCAACGCACGATATTGCCGCCGATGGATTCTATATGCTTGGCTTGGACGACCATCAACAGTCGTTCTTCTCGGGCATCCGCAGCACTTTCTTCCGCCTTGCAATGATGTTCGGACAAGGTGTTTTGGTAATGATTGCCGGCAACCTTGAGGTTGTTACGCGCAACATTCGTTACTCATGGAGCCTCACTTTCTACCTTGCAGCAGGCATAATGATTGCTATAGGATTGTTCCATGGATTCATTCTTCCACGTCCGAAAGAGGATAGGGCAGCCGTTGCCGACGGTGCAGAACGCCCGACAGCAGCGAATATAATGAGCAACTTTGCCGAAACTTTCGTCTCATTCTTCCGCAAGGATGGCATCATAGTCGCGTTGCTGTTCATCTTTTTCTACCGTGCACCAGAGGGAATGCTGACTAAAATTGTGCCGCTTTTCCTCAATGACCCGATGCACAAGGGCGGTCTTGGGCTCTCACCACAGGACATAGGTCTCGTGTCGGGAACGGTAGGATTGATTGGATTGACCGTCGGAGGCATACTCGGAGGCATTATTGCTTCGCGTTGGGGACTGAAGAAAATGCTGTGGCCGATGGTTTGTGCCATCACACTTCCCGACTTGGTTTATGTGTATCTTGCCTATTTCCAGCCTGAAAGTTTGCTTCCTATTAATATATGTGTGTTCTTTGAGCAGTTCGGTTATGGCATTGGATTCACTGCCTACATGCTTTACCTTATCTATTTCTGCCAAGGAGAACACAAGACAGCACACTATGCAATATGCACAGGTTTCATGGCTGCGTCGCTGATGTTACCAGGAATGATTGCCGGATGGCTCGAAGACATGCTCGGTTATTCCACATTCTTCGTGGTTGTGACAGTGCTATGCGTAATAACTTTCATAGTTTCTGCCCTTGTAAAGATTGACCCTGAGTTCGGTCGAAAGAAGAAAGAATAGTGCTACTTTATGTAAAATAATTATTGGTGTCCGCTAAACATCTCTAACAAGCTAAAATATTTCACCATATATAAGGATAAGCCCTGCATAAACTTATTGGCTTGCCGCTTGCACAAAAGCGCGAAAGCGCGACTGCAAGAATCTGCGCTCCAAAGGAGCAACAAGCCATAAGCCCAGGGCATAGCGTAGCGGCGCCCTGGGTATAATGACGCAGACTAATTACGCTCTGTAAGAGCAAAAGCATTAAAACGCAATGCCCCAAGGAAGCTTTTGCCCTTACAGGGCGTGACATTAGAAACATACGCCTTACCCAGGGCGCCGCTACGCTATGCCCTGGGCTGATAGGTGTAAGCCTTTCAGGCTATAATTTAGCGGACACAAATCTAAAATAATATAGTTTTACATGTGAACGAACAGGTTGTAAACCCGATATGCACATAGTTCATGGCAACGCACTAGGTAAGAAGTTGAAATAACAACGCCCTACCAGTCTGAGCACTAGCATAAACGTGAGAAACCTGTATAAGAAACTCAATACCGTTCCAACAAAAGATTAGACTTGCTTAAAATCTCTATTTTTTTGTTGAGTGCAAGCATTTAAAAATGTATTTGGCTATTGCTGCGTTATAAGGATCAAAACCATTTTTTTGTCCACCTTCCCATAACTTGTTCGAATATGCTTCGACAATGCCATTTAAGGGAATTTCATATTTTTTAGTTTGCTTTCCCTTTAGGGTAATATAGTTGTTGTCTATATCAAGTATCGTATATTCAGTCCTTTTAGTCGAACTGGGAATTACCAAACCTTTATAAACGTATTTGGTAATGTCAAACTTAGAAATAATACGAGTTGTAGTATAATTGTAGTCCATATGAAAAAAAAGTTTTGTTAAAAGTTATATTATTATTAATAATGTAGTATTATACAAACGCCAATGTTGCGGCGAGAGAATCTGGGGTGAAAACGACGGATTCGAGCGTCAGTTTTGCTAAAATCTGCTGCAATCGTTCTATTTTGTCAAGGTGAAGCACGAGTTGGTTGCCCGAAATCTTCTCTACAAATCCCTCTGGTATTCCGTTTGCAACACCGCCAACATTGCTTTGAAGTATTGTCATTGCAGGGCCAAGCACCATTTCAATTCCTGGCATTCCACCTATGCTCAGGTATAAATCCGTGCCTTCAATGCGCTCAACAGTAAGGTTGAGGGTGACTGAAATGGGGCGGTTTATGATAGGCATCGGCATTGTTGTGGCAACGGAACAAGTGTTGTCGTTGACGAAACCGAGCGTTAAATCCTTATTTGTTCTCTGCTGAATTATCTTCTGAAGTTCGTTGAAAGTGAGTTGTATAATCATTTTGCTATTCTGTTTTTAGTTCATTACCTTGCTTGTTTACGAGCCATACTCCCACGAATATAAGCAGTGTGGCTATGACATTCTCGTGTGTGATGACCGCAAGTCCAAGTATTGCGGCATAGATTGCAGCGGTGATAGGCTGTATATAGTTGCACATTGCGATGACAGTCGGCGTTACGTTCTTCTGTGCAAGTGCTATGAGAAGGTATCCTACGAACGATCCGAGTATCGAGATATACGCCAATGCGAACCATGCTTTGCCCGTGAGTTCAGCCCAAGGCACTGCTACGAGGTCGCCATACGTGAATGGAAGTACGCAGATTGTTGACAATGTGTAGAGCCATTTCATCAGTGCGAAGCATGAATACCGGCTTACAAGCCCGATGAAGAAAACGAGATAAATGGCTCCGCAGACCTGTGAAAGCACGCAAAGTGTGTCGCCAAGCAGAGGGTTTGTTACGTGCATCTCAGGGTTTTCGGCAGTTGCAAATATGAAGATCAGTACGCCGGCAAGTCCCATCAGCACGCCAAGAATCTTCAGGAATGGCGGGAACTTCTTGTGATAGGAAATTGCTCCGAGTATTAGGGTGAAGATTGGAGTGGTGGAGCAGCACACTGCCGCATCGACAGGGTATGTATATTCCGCGCCTATATTGGTCAGCGATTGTGTGCCGACAATGAATAACAATGAGCCGACGAGCATCAATGGCAAGTCCTTTATAACTACTGGTTGGTCGCCGGTGATGCGCTTTGGCAGTATCCATGCAAGCACCCAAAATAGTACGGTACACGAAATCATTCGCACTACAGACACTGTCATGCCCGACATTACACCCGTGTTGAGCAGCTCCTTGAGCAGAGGAGCCATCACGCCCCAAATGATGTTAGCCACCAGCAGAGCCGATAGCCCGACGATAATCTTCTTTTTCATAACGGGGGGCAAAGTTAATAAATAATTGATAATTTACAACTAATAATCGAAAATATTTTGTATTTATTTCGCACGCGGGCGCATTCATTTTAACATACGAGCGATACCCTCTACAATATGCTGTGTTAGGGGTGAAAAAAAGTTGTACAACTTTCGCGCGAAAGTTGTACAACTTTCAGTCGAAAGTTGTACAACTTTTTTCCGAGTTAAACGCTCGTTCCAACAAACTTCATCGCACGCGTCGCGAAACGCAACCCTTCGCTCAAGGAAAAAAGCATAAAAAATGTTTTTTTTCTTTGTATTCTTTGCGATTTGATGTAACTTTGTTCGCTCAAACCAATAATAGATAAATAGTGGGAAAGAAAAGTTTAGTTTCAATCATTACAGAAGGTATTCAGGAGAAGAAAGGTACAGATATTGTAGTAATGGATTTAAGGAAGATTGAAGGTTCAATCTGCAACTATTTCGTAATAGCACAAGGCGGTTCGCCTTCGCAAGTAGAGGCAATAGTAGAGTCGATAGGCGAGTTTGCAAGCAAGGCAGGCGAGAAACCGACACACGTAGTAGGTTTAGAGAGCTGCCAGTGGGTAGCAATGGACTATACTGACGTGATGGTCCACGTGTTCCTGCCCGACGTACGCGAGTATTACGACCTCGAACACCTGTGGGAAGATGCGAAACTGAAGAAGATTGCTAACCTCGATTGATACGCACGTAACACAAGAAACAATATGGACGAACGACAGAATTTCAACCAGAACAACAATAAAAACAACATGCCAAAGTTCAATCTGAATTGGATTTACGGCTTGATTTTGGTGGTGCTTATATTCCTTTGGGCAACGAATACACAAGGTTCGTCGTCGGGAATGCAGAAGAGTGCCGACTATTCAGACTTCAAAACCTTCGTCGCAAAAGGCTATGCATCGAAAGTTGTAATCAACAATGACGAGAAAAAACTTAAGATGTTCGTCAAGGCAGAGCATGTGCGCGACATATTCAAGCAGAGTGCAAAGCAAGTCGGACCGAACCCTTACGTCAGCGTAGAGTTTGGCAGTGCCGACAAAGTTGAGACGTATCTCAACGAAAAGACCGACGAGGGAGTGTTCAGTGGCAAGGTAAACTATGAAAATGCAAAGAGCAATTTCTTATGGGACATCTTTATTAGCATCGGCCCATTAATACTGTTCTTCGCCATTTGGATATTCCTCATGCGAAGGTTCAGCGGCGGTGGAGGCGGAATATTCTCCGTAGGTAAAAGCAAAGCAAGGATGTATGAGAAGGGGAATAGCACTATGAATGTGACTTTCAAAGACGTGGCTGGACAGGAAGAAGCCAAGCAGGAAGTGCAGGAAATAGTTGATTTCCTCAAAAATCCAAAGAAATATACCGACCTCGGAGGCAAGATTCCAAAGGGTGCATTGCTTGTAGGACCTCCGGGAACAGGCAAGACTCTGCTTGCAAAAGCCGTTGCAGGCGAGGCAGGAGTACCGTTTTTCTCGATGAGTGGTTCGGACTTTGTAGAGATGTTTGTCGGTGTCGGAGCCTCACGAGTACGCGACCTTTTCCGTCAGGCAAAGGACAAATCGCCGTGCATTATATTTATTGACGAGATAGATGCAATAGGTCGCGCACGCAGCAAGAACCCTGCAATGGGCGGCAATGACGAGCGTGAGAGCACTCTCAACCAGTTGCTGACCGAGATGGATGGCTTTGGAACTAACAGCGGAGTGATTATCCTTGCGGCAACAAACCGTGCGGATATGCTCGACAAGGCGTTGCTCCGTGCCGGTCGTTTCGACCGTCAGATACATGTTGACCTGCCAAATCTCAACGAGAGAAAGGAAGTTTTCATGGTTCATTTGAAACCAATCAAGCTCGATGAATCGGTAGATGTGGAACTTCTTGCACGCCAGACACCAGGTTTCTCGGGTGCTGACATAGCCAATGTGTGCAATGAAGCAGCACTTATAGCGGCGCGTCACGGCAAGCCAAAGGTCACCAAACAGGATTTCCTCGATGCAGTTGACCGCATAATAGGCGGATTGGAGAAGAAGACACGCGTGATGACAGCCGAAGAAAAGCGTTCAATAGCACTTCACGAAGCAGGACATGCAACGCTTTCATGGTTCCTCGAACATGCCGATCCGCTTATAAAAGTGACGATTGTGCCGCGGGGAAATGCCCTCGGAGCAGCGTGGTATCTGCCTGAAGAGCGACAGATTACGACAAAGGAACAGATGCTTGACGAGATTTGTGCCCTCCTCGGAGGCCGTGCAGCCGAAGAACTCTTCACCGGACACATATCAACTGGAGCGATGAACGACCTCGAACGTGCCACGAAACAGGTTTATGCCATGGTAGCATACGTGGGAATGAGCGACAAACTACCTAACCTCTGCTACTACAACAACCAGGAATATTCGTTCCAAAAACCTTATTCCGAGGCAACGGCAGAGCTTATCGACCAAGAGGTGAAGGCAATGATTGCCGAACAATATGCCCGTGCAAAGCAGATGCTGACGGAGCATAAGGACGGTCACAACCAATTGGCACAGGTATTGATAGAGCGTGAAGTGATATTCGCAGAGGACGTAGAGCGCATCTTTGGCAAGCGTCCGTTCGTATCACGTTCGGAAGAAATAATGGAAAAAGTAGAAGAACCAAAGGAAAACGATGAAGAATCTAATAGTTAGAAGCGTAACGGGATTGCTGTTTGTTGCGGCAATCGTGTGCTCTTTTCTCAATGCTGTGGCAATGATAATGCTTTTCGCACTGGTCACAGGACTGACGATTTGGGAATATACAGGTTTGGTAAACGAGCAGGAGAACGTAAACACAAACCGATTTATCTGCACGGTGGCAGGCGTTTATTTCTTCTTTGCCGTTGCAGGATTCTGTAGTGAACTCACACCAACTGCAGTGTTTATACCTTACCTGATAACCATCATCTACCTTATGGTGGCTGAACTTTATGCAAAGAACCCACAGCCGGTCGATACTTGGGCATACACTATGCTCTCTCAAATGTGGATTGCCGTGCCGTTCTCAACGATAAACATCCTGGCTTTTCCTGCCACCGATGGCTTTCCAGTGTTCTCTTGTGTGCTGCCATTGAGCGTGTTTGTGTTCCTTTGGCTTAACGACACGGGCGCATATTTGTGTGGTTCGATGCTTGGACGACACAGACTTTTCCCTCGGATTTCGCCTAAGAAGAGTTGGGAAGGCAGTATCGGCGGTGCAGTATTAGTGTTGATTGCTGCTGCCGTGATAGGCATCGTGCTTGGGAAATACGAACAAACCGCAAACATATTAAGCATACCTAAATGGATGGGAATGGGGCTTATAGTTGTCGTATTCGGTACGTTTGGCGACCTTGTCGAGTCGCTTTTCAAGCGTACATTGGGCATCAAGGATAGCGGAAACATTCTTCCTGGACATGGAGGAATGCTTGACCGCTTCGACTCATCGCTCATGGCATTCCCTGCCGTGGTAATTTATCTCTACACAATATCTTTAGTCTGATATGTTCAAGAACTATTCCGACGACGAATTAGCCGAAATACTTGACGAGAAAATGTTTCGCCTCATAGGAGAAACTGCCGATGAACTGGGGCTTGAATGCTACGTCATAGGTGGTTATGTGCGCGATATTTTCCTCGGGCGACCGTCGAACGACATTGATGTAGTGTGTATCGGGACTGAACGACCAGGCATACTTCTTGCCGAGACACTGAAGAAGAAAATCGGTAGAAAGGCACATTTGTCGGTGTTCAAGAACTTTGGTACGGCGCAGTTGAAGGTCAACGGATTTGATGAAGAACTGGAATTTGTCGGAGCACGACGCGAGAGTTATCAGCGCAATTCGCGTAAACCTATCGTTGAGGACGGCAGTTTGGAGGATGATCAAAACCGTCGCGACTTCACTATTAACGCCTTGGCTATATGCCTTAACAAGGAAAGATACGGTGAACTTGTCGATCCTTTCGATGGACTTTACGACATGGAAGACGGAATAATACGTACTCCACTCGACCCTGACATAACATTTTCCGACGATCCACTGCGCATGATGCGATGTGTTCGCTTTGCTACACAACTCAGGTTCCGAATAGACGACGAGACCTTTGAGGCACTTTGTCGCAACAGGGAACGCATAAAGATAGTCAGTGGCGAAAGGATTATGACGGAACTGAACAAGATACTGATGTGCAAGGCACCAAGTATCGGCTTCGTTGAACTGGAGCGTTGCGGACTTCTTGAACTCATTATTCCAGAGGTAAGCGCACTGATAGGTGTTGAAGTAAAGAATGGCAGGGCACACAAAGATAACTTCTTCCATACGCTTGAGGTTCTTGACAATGTGGCAAAGTCGCCAGATACACCACTTTATCTACGCTGGAGTGCACTGCTGCACGATATAGGAAAGGCAAAGACAAAGAAGTGGGACAGCAAGTTAGGCTGGACTTTCCATAACCATAACCTTGTTGGCGAACGGATGGTGCCCGAGATTTTCCGTCGTCTTAAACTTCCTCTCGACCAGCAGATGAAGTATGTGAAGAAACTTGTTTCGCTCCACATGCGACCGATAAACATTGCCGACGACAAGGTCACCGACAGTGCTGTGCGACGTTTGCTCAGTGATGCCGGTGATGATATTGACGACTTGATGACTCTATGCGAAGCCGACATAACGAGCAAGAACTCAATGCGAAAGAAAATGTTTCTTGAAAACTTCCGCATTGTGCGCGAAAAACTTGCCGACTTAAAGGAAAAGGACTACAAGCGTCTGCTCCAGCCATGCATCGACGGCGACGAGATAATGCAGATGTTTAACCTCACGCCATGCCGTGCAGTGGGCGATTTGAAGAAAGTAATGAAGGATGCCATCCTCGACGGCATTGTGCAAAACGAACGTGAACCGTTGATGGAACTGCTGCAGGCAGAAGCAAAGAAGTTGGGATTAACTTTGGACAAATGAAGAAATGGATTAATATCGTACTCGTAGCAATCATTATCTTGCTGTTGTTCTTGATAGTAAGAAGCATAACCTCTGCCATGTCATGAGAGTAATAACAGGTAAATATAAGGGACGTTCCTTTGACGTGCCGCATTCATTCAAGGCACGGCCAACCACCGACTTTGCAAAGGAAAACATCTTCAATGTCGTTCGCCAGTATATAGACTTTGAAGATGCGACGGCACTTGACCTCTTTTCCGGTACGGGCAGCATCTCGCTTGAACTTCTTTCACGTGGATGCAGTAAGGTGATAAGCGTCGAGATGGCCCGTGATCACCACAGGTTTATCACACAATGTCTGCAAAAACTTGGCGATAGCAACTGCACGCCGATACGTGGCGATGTGTTTCGTTTCGTGAAGTCATGCAAGTTGCAGTTCGACTTCATCTTTGCCGATCCACCGTACAAACTTGAAAATCTTGCAACACTTCCTAATCTAATCCTCGGCAGTGTCTCATCACCCCTTGGGGGGACAGAGGGGGGCTTTGATAATGCAACCCATCAGTTGCTGAAACCAGAGGGCATCTTTGTGCTTGAGCACGGTAAGGACTACGACTTCAGCGAATCACCTCATTTCATCGACCATAGAAGTTATGGCAGTGTGAACTTCACCCTTTTCAAGAAACAAAGCCTATAATATTAATAAGGAATAGAAAAATGGGTGCGTCAAAAGATTGGCGCACCCATTTTTTATATATAATTATGGAGTGTTAGAAGTTTATTTCAAATGCTGCTCCGAGAGTGAAGAAGTTGAAATTCTTCTTAATGTTGCCTGTTTCTGTGGCATTGACTATATCATACAGGTCAGGATTTGCAGTCTTTATTATAGGCTCGATAATCTTGAGAGCTTCATCCGATGTCATCTTGCCAGTGTATTTATATTCGCTCTTGGTCACGTCATAGTCGGCAAAAATCTTCCATGAGAAATTGTTTTTGTAGCGATACGTGAAGCTGAGACCGAAGACGGCATTGAACGAGTTGCTGCCTGTAATCTTGATAACGTCGTACTGTGACGATTTGAATTGCTTGTCGTCAAGTGCGTAGTTGTATGTGGTCGATACTCCAGGCTGTAACAGTTCGTTGGATGGGAATTCGTTGCCTTCGCCGTCAACGAATACCCACATAGGCATTGCGTTGGTTGAAGACGAACCCATATAGTATTGGTTGCCCTGTTCGTCGCAGTATGGTTTGCGGAAACCGTTTGTTGCCTGATAGGATATACCGTCGGAAAGGCGTGCACCGCAGAGTGCCTTTGCGCCGATAGAGAAATGCTTGCTCAGTGGGAGGTTGAAATATACACCAGCATCGAGCGATGCATCAACGAAGTTATTGTCCTCGGTGCTGATGCTGTACATGCCTGGGAGATTATATCCTTCCAACTCGTTATTCATCACTTGAATTGAGCCCTTCTCTTCTGCGTCGAGTGCCATGTTCTTGACTGGAGTTGTGGTCACACGGGCAATACCGCCGACTCCGAGGTACTTGTTGAAGAAGTATGCTCCTTCTACACCTACTACAGAACTTGTTCCGAGTTTTATTTCTTCGCCGTCGAAACCGTCAAAGCTGTCATAATTCACTTCCATAGTCCTTGAGTGCATGGCAATACCCATCTGAATGTCGAAGAACGAAGGTTTGTTGGCATTTATCTCGTCAAATTTCTCGTAGCGGCATATTCCCTTGTCCTTGTAGATCATGTCGGCAAACCAGTAACCCAGTTCTGTTGAGAGGATACCCAGTCCAGCACCAGCAATAACGTCGCTTATCCAGTGGCGGTTGTTCAATACTCGCATCACGCCAGTTGCCGTTGCAACACCGTAACCTGCTACTGAGAACCATGGCGAACGTGTCAGACCATATTCCTTGTGAAGTATCGTTGCGGCTGTGAATGCTGTTGCGGTATGACCTGACGGGAACGAATTCTTCGATGAGTTGTCTGGTCGCATTTCCTTGACAGAGTATTTTGTTGCATTGATAGCAAGTGCCATCACTGCATTAGCAGCAAGTGAACTGACCACGAACCTGTCCCAACTTGAACGTCCTTGATAGCCAAAAGCCTTCATTCCCACGATTGCGGCGTAAGGGAAGAATTGACTATAGTTATCGATTTCAGACTTGAAAGACTTCTCATAGTGGAATCGAGCCGAACGGAACGCACGTTTCTGATCCTTAATTATAAATGAAGCGAGGAAGATAGGCACGCCTGCGAATGTGAGGTCGCGCTTCCAGTTGTAGTATGGGTGAGAGCGTGTGTTGCCAGGTTGTTCGGCAATACATGTTTCGCCTGCCCAGTTCGTGTAGGTCTTCAGGTTGTCTGCCTGTGGTTCAGAGAGTGTACTGGCTTCCAGTAAGTCTGCGTATGCGTCGTTAGTTTCTGGTTCCAACTGAGCCAAAAGCAACGAGTCTGCATCTGTATTGGCAAATGATAGAATTGCCAATGTCAAAAAGAACGTAAGTGTAAGAAATCTTTTCATGCTTGTGCTACAAATTTTATTATTAGTAATATGTTTTCATTATATTTCTACAACCGTAATGCCTGTGCCGCCGAACTGTATGTTCTCGTCGCGGTACGACTTGATGCTCCTTAACGATGAAAGGTATTGTCGCACGAGGTGTCGAAGTATTCCGTCGCCTTTGCCGTGGAGTATTCTCACTGTCGGCATACCTATCATGAGGGCATCATCCATGTAGTGGACAAGAGTATTGAGAGCATCTTCGCCACGCATTCCGCGTATGTCGAGTTCGGGATGGAACATGTTTCGCTTGTTATCAATCTCTTCGCGCATCCGCCTCATTGCTGGTGTCAGCGCAGCACCACTGAGATTGCTTATTGTCTTCTCCTTTGGTTTTTCTGCCAATTCAAGCTTTGCCACCTTGACGATAGTACGAATCTGACCAAATATGCACGTCGCATTCTTCCCGCTTATGCTTTCAACCTGCCCGACAGTATCCTGTCCGACAATCTTGACGTATGCTCCTTTGGTTATTGCCGAGGCTTTTGCGGAAGTTCCTGATGCTCCTGATTTATTGGAAACGTCGGTGTTTCTTGCCTTTTCTGGTGCATTTGTTGGTGTGTTTCTTCTCGCATTATGCCTTTCGCCCTTTACTTTTATGTCCGTTGAGGTCTGTTCTACTTGCTCGGCAAATTCGCTCAACTTTTGTCGGGCCTTCTTTGTTTCTTCCTTTCTTGCCTGCTTTTCCTTTATTTCCTTTATCGTTCTTTCGATGCGGGCATTGCTTTCTTTCAGCAGCCGTGCAGCCTCATCCTTGGCTGATTCGATTATCTCCTTTCGTTCGGCTTTGAGTCTGGCTATCTGTTCCTCATACTTTGCAATGGCTTGCTCCACCTCTTTTTCCTTCTGGTGTATGTTTTGCCGTTTGCGTTCCCAATAGCGTTTGTCGCGAACTATGTCCTGTAGGTACTTGTCGCTTTGTATATAGTCTTGTCCGACTTTCTCGGATGCTTCCTGAATTACGTTCTCTGGCAGACCGATGTTTCGTGCAATCTCAATGGCAAACGAACTGCCAGGGTTGCCGATTGCGAGTTGGAACAATGGTCGCATCTCGCCTCTGTCGTAGAGCATTGCAGCATTGACGATGCCGTCGTTGTCGTCAGCAAAGAGTTTCAGGTTCTGGTAGTGTGTGGTAATCACAGCCCAAGCTTTCTTCTGGAGGAACGTGTCGAGGAACGATTCTGCCAATGCTCCACCTATCTGAGGTTCGGTTCCACCGCCGAACTCGTCGATAAGAAGCAGCGAACTTTCATTGCATTGCTTCATCATTGCCTTCATATTGAGCAGGTGCGACGAGTATGTGCTGAGGTCGTTGTCAATGCTTTGCTCGTCGCCGATGTCAATCATGATGTCGGTGAAGATGCCTGTCAACGAGTTTTCCCTCACTGGTATTGGCAATCCGCATTGCAGCATATACTGAAGAAGTCCCGTTGTCTTCAGGCAGATTGACTTTCCTCCGGCGTTAGGACCAGAGATAATCATGATGTGGTTCTCGCGTGTCAGCTTAATGTCTAACGGCACAATCTTCTTGCCTTGCTTGGTCAGCGATCGTTTCAGCAACGGATGTTCTGCCTGAACCCAGTCCATTGTTGGCTCTGGGGCAACGGTCGGTTCGTATGCATTGAACTCTTCAGCCATCTTTGCCTTTGCCTGAAGGAAGTCAATGCGCACGAGCATCTGGAACGAATCCACTATTTCCTTTATGTATGGACGTATCTCCTTGGTGAACTCGGTGAGTATTCTGATTTCCTCGCGACGCTCTTCTGATTCCAGTTCACGAATGCGATTGTTCACCTCGACGACCTCTGCCGGTTCGATGAACACCGTTTTTCCCGTGGCACTTTCATCGTGAACGATGCCCATAATCTTCCTTTTTGCTTGTGGCGACACTGGCAACATAAGTCGTCCGTCGCGCATTGTCGGCGTGGCATCCTTGCTTACGAGCCCTTCAACCTGTGCCCGATGCAGTATGGTATTCAGTGTTGTTGAGATTTTTCCATTCGTTCGCTTCAGTTCGTCGCGTATGTTTGCAAGGGTAAACGATGCTCCGTCCTTTATTCTGCCAGCCTTGTCGAGGATTACATTGATGCGTCGGATTATCTGAGGGAACGTCAATACATCGTCGGTAAGGCGCAATAGGGCAGGGTAGGGCTGCGTTTCGCCCTCTTTGTTGTAGGCTTGAAGTGTGCTGACAATAGCGTCTATCGAACTGAGACTGCGCATCAGGTCGAAGAGTTCCTCCTCTTCCATGTGGGTATTTTCAGGCTTTATGCGCATTACAGCCTCGCGTACATCGAAGAAATACGTCAATGGAAAGTCGTCATGTTCAGCTGTCAGACGGCGAAATTCGTGTGTCTGCTCTTGCCATTCGTTTATTTCGTCGGCATTGACAGACATGCTCATCTCCTCGACTTTCTCCTTTCCGAGCGACGACAAGCAGTATGATGACAGTATCTCACGAACCCTGTCAAAGCCTATTTTCTCTTCAAAATTCTGTGGATAGACCATAATTGCGTGCAAAATTACAAAATAATTTGCAAATAACTCTTTGCATATATAACTTTTTTTCATACTTTTGCAAAATCAAAAGCAAATGTTATGGATTTGAAGATTATTGCACCAAAGGCATTGCAGGGAACGGTTACGTTGCCGGCATCGAAGAGTATCAGCAACCGAGTCCTCGTTATTCGTGAGTTGATGCGTGCGGATTTCGGTATCGACAACCTCGCTGAATGCGACGATACCGAGGTGTTGCGACGCGCATTTCTCTCGATTAAATCGGCAAAAAACGCGACTATCGACATCAATGGCAGCGGCACTGCCATGCGTTTTCTTACGGCAATGTTTGCCGTCACCGACGGTGAATTTGTGCTGCGCGGCAATAATCGTATGCATGAACGCCCCATTGCGCCACTCGTCACGGCGCTTAAAACCCTTGGTGCCGACATTGATTATCTCGCGGCAGAGGGCTTTCCGCCATTGAAAGTGTGCGGTCATGGGCTTAAAGGCGGTCGCATAGATATGCCTGGACACGTCAGTTCGCAGTTCGCATCGGCACTTCTGATGGTCGCACCTCTGCTTGATAATGGGCTAGAACTGCACTTCACGACACCCGCAACATCGCTTTCGTACATCCAGATGACCATTGAAATGATGCGATGTTTCGGTGCTGATGTGGCATGGACAGCCAATGACACTATTCGGGTGATGCCTACACCTTATATATATAACGCGCGTAGTTATTCGGTTGAAGCCGACTGGACATCTGCATCGTATTGGTTTGCCATGCAACTTCTCTGTCATGACGCCGACAATCGTCTGTCGTTCTCCAATCTTCCGAGCAGTAGTTTGCAGGGCGATGCCATTGTTCCCGAACTGTTCCGACGCTTGCGCAGCAGTGAACCGTTTGAATGGAACTTCGCCTCGACGCCCGACCTTGTGCAGACTATTGCCGTGTGCTGCTATGCGTTGGGCAAACCGTTCCGGTTTACGGGCATCGACACTCTGCGCATCAAGGAGACTGACCGCATCGCGGCACTCGAAGAGGAACTCGGCATGAGGATTGTGCCCGATGCCGACGGCACATTTATCACTCCTCCGCCGGTGGATGCGTCGCGCAATGTCTTCCGTACTCACGGCGATCATCGCATGGCAATGTCGTTGGTGCCACTGGCGTTCTGCCTTCCGCACATCGTAATCCGCGATGCCGAGGTGGTCAGCAAGTCCTATCCTTCTTTCTGGAAAGACCTCTCGGCGATAGGTTTCGCCGTCACCCAGGAACGTTGAAATTTTCACGGTAAACGCTCATAATTTTCATAGTCGAACGTATGATTTTTGCGAGTCGTGCGATACCCCTCTACAGTATGTTCTGTTGGGGGTGAAAAAAGTTGTACAACTTTCGCGCGAAAGTTGTACAACTTTTGACTGAAAGTTGTACAACTTTTTTTCGACTTGAACGCTCGTTCCTGTCAACGTCATCGAACAACAGTCAAAAATCAATTGTAAATTAATTGTAAATACTAAATAGTATATTGTAAATTGATATATTTTTTATATCTTTGCAAACGAAAAGAAAAACATGACGCTATGAAAGTAAAATTCAAGATAAAATACCAGACTAAATGGGGTGAAAGCGTTGCGGTGAAGACCAACGAACGCGAGGAACTGATACGACTTGCCTATAACGTGGGCGACGTATGGCAGGGTGAGACGGAGATTGACGAAGATGCGCAGTATCGCTACTGCATAGTAGGCGACGATGATACGCCGTTGCGCATCGAGACAGTGTGTATGCCGCACATCGTAAAAGGCTCACCGGCTGCCGGCGGAACGCTGACGTTAGACGACGAATGGCGCAATCCGCAGCGAATGGCAGGCATAGCTGTGCCAGTGTTTGCGCTCAGGACAAAGGGAAGTCAGGGTGTCGGCGACTTTGGCGACCTGAAGACTCTCGTGGATTGGGCTGACACGATGGGCATGAAAGCCATACAGATACTGCCAATCAACGACACGACCAACGACGGAACATACCGCGACTCATACCCTTACAACAGTATTTCGACCTACGCCTTGCACCCGATGTACGTAGATTTACGCCAGATTGGCGGCACTACAGACGAACTCTCGCAGTTGAATGAACTGAAGCAAATAGACTACGAACGTGTTAATATCGCAAAGCGAAAGGCTATCACGGAGTGTTTCAAGCGTGATTGGACCAAGGTTAAAGCCTCGGACGACTACAGGAAATGGTACGAAAAGAATGAGCATTGGCTTCGTCCGTACGCAGAATTCCGTGCGCATCAGAACGTTTATGACTTCGAGACAGGCAAGTTTTCGCCAAGTCTTTACTGTTTCACACAGTATATCCTGCACATTCAATTGAAGGCAGCAGCCGATTATGCGCGTGAAAAAGGCATAATGTTAAAGGGAGATATACCAATCGGAGTGAGCCGTGAGAGCGTCGAAGTGAGTTCTTTTCCAGAACTTTTCCACACAGATCAGAGCACCGGAGCGCCGCCTGACTTCTTCTCTGCCGATGGTCAGAACTGGGGATTTCCTACGTATAACTGGGACGAAATGGCGAAGGACGGCTACAAATGGTGGAAAAACCGTATGCAAAATATGGCACAATACTTCTCGGCATACCGCATCGACCACCTGTTGGGCTTCTTCCGTATCTGGGCAATACCGATGTCTGCACGTAGGGTAGGGCAGGAGTTGAAACAGTCTAACGGTGTAGTCTCGGGTTGCGAAGGGCAGTTCCAGCCAGCAATACCTATGTCGAAGGACGAGATAAGCAGTTACGGCTTGCACATTAACGATGCAATTCTCGATGGTTTGTTCGTCGAGGACTTCAAGCAAAAGGACCATTTCCACCCACGAATAACGGGGCAGAACACCGAAACATTCCTCAATCTCGACGACGGACAGCGTCAGGCATTCAACAATATACACTATAATTTCTTCTTCAATCGCAACACTCAGTATTGGTATCAAGAGGCTATGAAGAAACTTCCAGCCCTGACTCGGAGCAATCTTATGGTGTGCTGCGGTGAGGATTTGGGTATGGTGCCGTCGTGTGTGCCGTCGGTCATGGAACAACTAAACATACTTTCGCTTGAGATAGAGAATATGCCGAAGGAGTTTGGCACAGACTTTGGCAACCCATACGCCTATCCACAGATGTCGGTATGCACCATTTCGTCGCACGATACCCATACGTTGCGCGGATGGTGGGAGGACGATCCGCAGCGAGCACAGCGTTATTATAATAATGTATTGCACCTGTGGGATGCCGCTCCAAAGGAACTTCCAGGCTGGATGAACGAGATGATTGTGGCACGAAACCTTGCGTCTTCGTCGTTGCTATGCATACTCACGTTGCAGGATTGGGTTGGAATAGATGAAACGTTGCGTTATCCTGATGCACTTTCAGAGCGCATAAACGAACCTGCCAACCCTCGTCATTATTGGCGTTGGCGCATGTCGCAGGACCTTGACGCCCTAATTTCCAACGATTCTTTCAATCGCCACATCCACCAATTATGCACCTCGTATGGCAGATAAGCGTTGGAAAATGACAAAAATAAATGGTGAGAAAGATATGATAGATAAGAGAATTGCCGTTTTGTTATCGGGAGGAGTCGATAGTAGCGTCGTTGTCTATGAACTTGTGAGGCAAGGACTTCACCCCGACTGCTTTTATATTAAGATAGGACCAGAGGAGGATAAGGAGTGGGATTGCTCATCGGAAGAGGATATAGAAATGGCAACGGCGGTGGCACATAAGTATGGGCTGAACCTTGAAATAGTCGATTGTCACGAAGAATACTGGAATCAAGTGACGGCTTATACTATGAATAAGGTGAAGAATGGCTTTACTCCAAACCCTGACGTAATGTGTAACCGGCTCGTGAAGTTCGGTGCTTTCGACGGGAAAAAAGGGCATGAATACGACCTCATAGCCACAGGACATTACGCCCAAACAGAGATTGACGCCGACGGAAGGAAATGGATGACGACAAGTCCTGACCCAGTGAAGGACCAGACAGACTTCCTTTGCCAGATAGAACCGTGGCAATTACAGAAGGCAATCTTCCCGATTGGAGGAATGATGAAAGCAGAGATACGCGAGATTGCCGAGCGTGAACATCTGGTAAATGCCAAGCGCAAGGACTCGCAAGGCATCTGTTTCCTCGGAAAGATAAACTATAACGATTATATTCGCCGCTATCTTGGAGAAAATCCTGGCGACGTCATCGAACTCGAAACAGGTCGTAGGCTCGGACAACACAAGGGATTATGGTTCCACACAATAGGTCAGCGCAAAGGTTTGGGCTTTGGCGAAGGACCGTGGTTTGCCGTGAAGAAGGACATGGAAAGAAACATTCTCTACGTCAGCAAGGGCTATGACCCACAAACTGCATACAAGAACGAATTCCTAATACACGACATTCACCTGCTCACACCGTGCGAATTGCCAGAACGAGTGAGCATAAAGATACGCCATACACCAGTGTTTACCGATGCGAAAATCACTAAGGCAGACGAAGAAGGACATACGTTCCGTGTAGTCTTAAGCGCACCTATTCATGGCGTTGCCCCTGGACAGTTCTGCGTTCTCTACGATTCTGACCATCACCGTTGCTTTGGTTCTGGTGAGATAACGATATAACCAAATAAACAATAAATAAGTAATGAAGAAAGTAATACTGTTATTCGCATTATTGGCAATGGCACTCATCAGTGTCGAAGCCGAGAACTATCCTTATCGCAGCGATGTGCTGTGGGTGACAAGACCAGACCATTCCGACTGGCTTTACAAGTGTGGCGAAAAGGCAAACGTGGAGATTGAGTTCTTCAAATACGGCATACCTCGCGACGGAATAATAGAATACGAGATAGCCACAGACATGCTCAAGGCTGACAAAAGTGGCAAGGCGGAACTCAAAGACGGACGTGCCTCAATAAACATGGGCACAAAGAAGACGCCAGGATTTCGCGATTTGAAACTTAAAGTGAAGGTTGACGGCAAGTCATACAGTCATCACGTTAAGGTTGGCTTCTCGGTTGATAAGATTGTGCCTTATACAAAAGAACCGTCAGACTTCCTCGATTATTGGAAAAATGCTGTGGCAGAGATGCGCGAGATGCCTATGTCATACACAAGAGAACTTGCAAAGGAGTATTGCACCGATAAGGTTGACTGCTATTTAGTGAAGCTTGACATCAACTCACAGCATCAATCTATTTACGGTTATCTGTTCTATCCGAAGGATGCAAGTGTCAAGTCGTGCCCTGCAGTGCTTTGTCCTCCAGGTGCTGGCATCAAGACAATAAAGGAACCACTGCGCCATAAATACTATGCAGAGAATGGAATGATTCGTTTTGAGGTCGAGATTCATGGACTTGACCCACGCCTTCCGGCAGAAACATTCAGCGACATCAGCCGTGCATTCAATGGGCGTGAGAATGGTTATTTGCAGAATGGAATCGACAATCGCGATACATATTATATGAAGCGAGTGTATCTTGCATGTGTTCGTGCGCTCGACTTCTTGCGCCTTTTGCCTGAATGGGATGGCAAGAACCTGATTGTTCAGGGCGGAAGTCAAGGCGGTGCGTTGAGCATTATCACTGCTGCACTCGATAACGACCACGTAACTCAATGCGTGGCTAATCACCCTGCACTCAGCGATATGGCTGGTTATGCAGAGGAAGGACACACTGGTGGTTATCCGCATTTCCGCACTAAGGACATGCTGACAAAGGACAGAATGCAGACGATGGCGTATTATGACGTTGTGAATTTCGCTCCTTATGTTCGTGGTGATGCCTATTTGACGTGGGGATATAACGACTCAACGTGTCCTCCTACCACAAGTTATGCCGTGTGGAATCGCATGACGTGCAACAAAGAGTCGCTTCTTACGCCAATCAATGAGCATTGGACCAGCGAAGCAACAGAGTTCGGCCACATGGAATGGATAAAGAAACATTTGAAATAGTTACTGTTCCGGCAGATTCATCTGTCGGCAAAACGTATAGAAAATAACAAAAGAATAACGAATATGAAAAAGATTTTTGCATTGGCAATCGCATTGTGTTGCCAGATTGGAACAGCCTTAACGGCTCAGGAGTATTATGGTTATCTTTACTGCCACATGGCAGCAAACAGTGAAAACACGCTTTACGCACTCGGCACAAAGGCTGATCGCGGCGAGAAGTTCCACCCACTTCTCAATAATCAGCCCATCTTCGACGCTGAGGAAGTGGCTCGCATTGAGGGCGGAACACGCGATGCTTTCATCTGTCGAGGCAAGAAGGGCGACTATCTGATGTGTGCCACAGACATGTGCAATCGCAAGTCGCGCATCTGGAACAACTATGGCATCGACCTTTTGCACTCAAACGACCTCATACATTGGACATCGGTTACGTTCGATTTCCGCAAAGGTTCAGAGATTTTCTCCGACCCAGAGAGTCCAAATGTGCTTGCAGATTTCAGCAAGATAAACCGTGTGTGGGCTCCGCAAATCATTTGGGACAAGGATTACAAGGATGGAAAAGGCGGTTGGTTTGTGTATTATTCCATGCTCAGCACCAATGAAGGCGACCGTTACGACAAGATTTATTACTCGTATGCAAACGATGATTTCACAACTTTGACCAAGCCGCAATTGTTCTACGACAAGGGAATTGCCGTGATAGATTGCCATATCGACTGGAACGATTACGATAATCTCTACCATGTCTTCTATAAGAAAGAGGGCGCACCAGGCGTTGATCGTGGCGTTTGGTCGGCTACATTTGAGAAACTTCCACAAAGCAATTGGAACGATAAGTTCCATATTACGAACGAAGGTAAGGAACAGGTTGAGGGTCCGAGTGCCTTTAAGTTGATTGGCGAAAACGCTTGGAAGGTTGCCTACATACGTTATAGTGGTGGAAATGCATACAAGATATGCAATGCCGATGCCAATGAAGCTAACGTAGATAAGGGCGTTGTCATTCAGGGTGATGTGCTGCCACAGCATGGATCGTTCATGCAAGTGACCAAAGACGAGTATGATTTGCTCGAAGCATGGTCGGCACTTACGCTAAAACAGCAGGCAACAACCGATGCCAAAGAGAAGTCACGCCTCGAAAAAATCCTCAAGAAACAATACAAAAAGAACGCAGTAAAGAAGTTGCTGAAACTGTACAGTAAGGAGTTGAGAGACTAAAGAATCGTGGGGTAAAGTAAAACGAATAATCGCAAAACCGCAAAACCGTATAACCACAAAACCGTATAACCGTAAAAATCTATGTGGCTAATACTTTCATTCCTGTCGGCAACGCTGCTGGGACTTTACGATACATGCAAGAAACGGGCACTTTCAGGTAACGGCATCTTCACACTGTTGTTTGTCAATACACTGCTGTGCTCACTCATCTTCTTGCCATTCATCGTCATTTCCTACACGTCAAACGCCCTCGACGGAAGCATATTCCACGTAGAACAGGGCGGTTGGGAAACGCATAAATACATCATTCTCAAGAGTCTCATAGTGCTCTCGTCGTGGATGTTCGGCTATGCGGGAATGAAAAACCTCCCGCTATCCATCACCGGACCAATCAATGCCACGCGTCCGGTCATGGTACTGATAGGCGCAATCTTCGTGTTTGGTGAGCGGCTCAACCTTTATCAGTGGATTGGAGTCATGCTTGCCATCACGTCGTTCTATATGCTCAGCCGCAGCGGAAAGCGCGAAGGCATCGACTTCCGCCACAACAAATGGATACTCTTTGTTGTGCTGCAAAGCATCTTCGGCGCCATCAGCGGACTCTACGACCGATACCTCATGGCACCCGTCAGCGAGGGTGGGGTAGGGCTCGACCGCATGATTGTGCAGAGCTGGTACAACATCTATCAATGCCTTTTCATGGCAATCGTACTCCTTATTATATATAGGCGTCGCGTAACGCAGCAGTTCAAGTTCCGCCAGGGCAAGAATTACCTGCTTGCAGTCGTACTTGTAAGCGTATTCCTCTCGGCAGCCGACTTTGCCTACTTCTATGCCCTCACGTTCCCCGACGCCATGATAAGCATCGTAAGCATGATACGACGAGGCAGCGTAATAGTCAGTTTCACCTGTGCAGCCGTCTTGTTCCACGAGAAAAACCTGCGCAGCAAAGCCCTCGACCTCATGCTCGTTCTCCTGAGCATGTTCTTCCTTTTCCTCGGTAGTCGATAGCATTCGCATCGCTGCATAAACGTTACCCCTTTTCAACACGAACGCTTAACTCAAAAAAAAGTTGTACAACTTTCAGTTGAAAGTCGTACAACTTTCGCGTGAAAGTTGTACAACTTTTTTCAGCCCCAACAGAACATATTCTAAAGGGGTATCGCACACTTTGCCAGAAAGCATAGGTCATGGGCAAAGAGAAAAAAGGCGAAAACCTATTTTATGAGATTTCTATGTCGCTGTCGCTAAGGTTCGTAGTATAGCGACTTTTACCTATTTTCTTAGTACGCAAAGCACAATAATAGTATGCATCCCTATGCGTATTCTTCAATGCGTTCCATATTATCATGTTCAACTTGTACTTTGCGGTGTTTAATGGCGATTGCGATGTCTGCTTTTTGTACCATTCGTCGAATCCCTTCGCAAAGGCATATTTACAGAAAACTTCTTTCATTTTATGTAATAACGCTTTAGTCATTTCTCCAAAAAGGAAGTCTTCTCTGGTTAGGAAAGTGCCGTCGTTTTGCTTTGCGAAAATCAAAGTCATGGCATAGAGCATATTTTCAGTGGTTCCCTTGATATATACAGGCACTTCATCGCCGTCGATTGTAAATATCACTCCATGCCCTGTCTTTATTCTCCCCTTTTTTGATATGGTTCCCGTCTTTATTTTTCTGCCAAACACCACCTTTACTTTGATGTCTGGCTTGTGTTCAGGTTTTGTCTCCAAGCATAGCTTTTGCTCAAGCGAGTCTGAAAGTTTGTTGTTTACAGCACTATTCGCAATATACTGCGATTCCGTGTCATTAAAGTGGAAAATACCACGACTAACAGTTTGTTTCCCGTAAAGTTTCGGTTCAACATCATCAAAACGTTCCGTCTCTTTCTCGTCGTGGACAAAGGAAATCTCTCTGAAATTTAAGTGAAAATCACTCGTGTTGGCACAATTTGTTAACAGAATTCGTCAATTTATTATTAATAATCATGCTAACAATTTAGCTTTGCAATGCAAAGGAAATAAAAAAAAATGAGATAGCAAAATAAATATACGTATTTCTGTAAATTATCGACCTTTGGCCGCTTGCTGTTGGACTCTACAACTTGTAGTAAAGCAATTCGTCGCAGAAAATAGTTTGAAGAATCTTTGGTGAATTGTAAAAAATGCTGTAATTTTGCAGCCAATTTTCAAAAAGTCATAAAATCACAATAATGCAGCAAGCAAGAATTCACATTTTATCAGCAGCGTATATTCTGAGCAAAGAATGTTCAGAACGTACTATTGATGTGCTTGCTACAAATGTGGTCACACCTATGTGGCACACACCTCCTTTCCAACGAACTTGTAATGACAAATCCAGTATAGCGGCATAACAGCCGTATATAGTGACAGATAAAAGTAGTTGGAAAATCCTTACCAAGCTTTCCAACTACTTTTTTCGTGCCCATTTGTGATTTATCCTTCTCCCACAATCCTTGGCATGGGCATTTACAATAATGATTAACCCTCGCACTATGCGAATTAAATGACAATTAAGATGACAAACAATAAATTTGAAGGAAGCAAGGTGTTCTTTACGTCAGACACTCACTTCTGTCACGCTAATATAATCGGTTTCTGCAACCGTCCTTTCAGGAATGTGGAGGAAATGAATGAAACGTTGGTTGCCAACTGGAATAGCGTAGTCGGCACGGACGATACCGTTTTTCACCTCGGTGACTTCTGCCATGGAGGCGCTGCCGAATGGACAAAGCTGCTTGACCGATTGAATGGAAAGATACACCTGATCGTAGGCAATCATGACTTGAAGAACCTCCGCCAGGGATTCATCAACCATTTTGAGGAGGTGGTGATGCAACGCCACATCGTGATAGACAAGCACAGCATCTACCTGAATCACTATCCGTTCCTATGTTTCAGCGGTTCGTACAAAACTGATGTATGGCAGCTCTTTGGACATGTACACACAAGGAAGAACAATACAGGTATAGATGCAGGCCGACTACAGTATCTCTATCCAACCCAGTATGATGTAGGTGTGGACAATAATAATTTCGCTCCTGTGTCTTATGACCAGGTTAGGAAGATAATCGAAAAACAATTGAACAAGAAAAGAGAATAAACGACAATGAGAATAATACAACCAATAATACATCAGGTGCTCCATAGTGGACACCATGAAGAAACCTATCTTGACGAGAAGTCCCTTGAACTGCTTCTTGAAATACAGAAGACCCTCTCAGTATTTGAGCCAATAGATGATGACGAAGCCAGAAAGATATGGCTTGAGATTCCACGGGGTACTGCTGAGGAATGGAAAGCTTTTGATGACGAAAGATGTGGT
>JAKSIZ010000015.1 GCA_024398515.1 Bacteroidaceae bacterium
ATTTTTTATGCGTTAGCATATTTTGTTTTTCATTGTCTTCTTGCAGGTGTGGGCAGTTGTTTTGTCTGAGAACTTGTTCTCAAGGAAAACAGATGACCACAACTGCAAAGGATGCACGAAGTGCAGACTTGCAAAGAAGAAGACAATGAAAAGATTTTTATCTATTATATGATTACGCAGGATTATCGGATGTGCCGAATGCTTTTGCTCTTACAGAGCGTATGGTTGCGTCGATATACCCAGGGCGTTGCCCTGGGCTGATGGGTGTAAGCCTTTCAGGCTATAAATTGAAATAAAACCCTTCATCCCCCCTTGGGGGGAATGAGGGGGGCTGCTCTTTGACTGTCGTCTTCCTCTTTCGCACCTCGGTATAGATTGAGCAAGCTCAACTCTACTCTCGGTTTGTCATCGGTTGCCCTGGGCTGATAGGTGTAAGCCTTTCAGACTATTGCTTAGCGAATAACAATAATTGCTTTTATCATAGCCTGAGTTCCAACACTGTGCTGATATATATCAACAAATATAAAGAGAGTAGAAATAAATTGCCGGAAAGTGAAACTTTCGTGTGTAAAAAAGTTGATACTTTGTATGCGCGTACACGCACGCGCGTTTTATTAATAAGGTGTAGGTTGAGGCTTTTGCTTGCAAAGAAATATGAACTTATAAACTAAATATCGTGTTGAAATGCTAAATTTGTTAAAAAAACCTTGATTACAGAATAAGTTTTATTAACTTTGTCGGAAATTGAACAAACTGAAAAATATAATTGTAAAAAAACAAGGAGAATCATGAATAATGCAAATGTAAAGCCAGCTGATGGAAAGCTTGGTATTATGGTTGTTGGTTTAGGCGCAGTGACGTCAACATTTATGACAGGTGTGCTCATGGCACGCAAGGGCTTGGCAAAGCCAGTGGGCTCAATGACGCAGTACGATAAGATCCGCGTAGGAAAAGGTGAGGACAAGAAATATCTTCATTACAATGAAATCGTGCCGATTGCTGATTTGAACGACATTGTTTTCGGTGCGTGGGATGTTTATCCTGCTGATGCATACCGCTCGGCAATGTATGCCGAAGTGCTGAAACCTGCAGATATAGAACCTGTGAAGGACGAACTGGAGAAGATTGTCCCTATGAAGGCTGCTTTCGACAAGAACTTTGCGAAGCGACTCGATGGCGACAATGTAATGGTAGGAAAGACACGTTGGGAGATGGTAGAACAGTTGCGTGAGGACATCCGCACGTTTAAGGAGAAGAACAACTGCGCACGTATCGTTGTGGCATGGGCAGCATCGACAGAGATTTATGTGCCAGTGTTTGAACCTGTGCATGGATCGCTTGCTGCGCTTGAAAAGGCAATGAAAGACGATGATAAGGAGCACGTTGCTCCTTCGATGTGCTATGCATACGCAGCATTGATGGAAGGTGCGCCATTCATTATGGGTGCTCCTAACACAACAGTCGATATCCCTGCAATGTGGGAACTGGCAGAAAAGACAAAGATGCCTATTTGTGGCAAGGACTTCAAGACTGGTCAGACATTGGTTAAGTCAGGCTTTGCACCAATTCTCAGCACTCGTTGCCTTGGACTTGACGGTTGGTTCTCGACAAATATACTTGGCAACCGTGATGGACTTGTGCTTGATGTGCCTGAAAACTTCCGCACGAAGGAGGTAAGCAAACTCTCTACACTTGAGACAATACTCAAGGAAGAAGAGCAACCAGACCTCTACACCGATTATTATCATAAGGTAAGAATAAATTATTATCCGCCTCGTAACGACAATAAGGAAAGTTGGGACAACATAGATATCTTCGGTTGGATGAACTATCCTATGCAGATAAAAATCAACTTCCTTTGCCGCGACTCAATACTTGCTGCACCAGTATTGCTCGACCTCTGCTTGTTGTCTGACCTTGCAGCACGTGCAGGAAAGTTTGGCATACAGCGATTCCTGAGTTTCTTCCTCAAGAGTCCTATGCACGATTATACGCAGGGAGAAGAGGCTGTGAACCATCTGTACCGTCAGCACACAATGTTGAAGAACGCATTGCGTGAGATGGGTGGATACGAAGCAGACGAAGAAATTGACTAAAAGATTCTTCATACTCACATTGGCAATTTGGGCGTTGGCATTGTCTGTCAGCGCCCAATTGGCGGGTTATGTCATCGACCGTCAGTCGGGCGATAGCATACCTTTTGCCAGTGTGTCATATAAAGGACATAAGGTTGGAGTGTCTGCCGACTCAAAGGGACAGTACAAGATTTCGCGTCATAATGGTTGGAAACTAACGTTCAGTGCTATAGGTTACAAGAACGAGGTGGTGAACGTCAGCGAAAAAGTCGGCAATTTCCTTGTTGTAAAGCTTCGTCCTGACTCGAAGATGCTGAAAGAAGTGGTGGTTGACTCCAAACGTAAATCAAAATATCGCCGTAAGGAAAACCCTGCAGTCGCATTGATGAGGAAGGTGATAGAGCGCAAGAAACTCACCGACCTGAAGACAAACGACTACTATCAGTATAATAAATATCAGAAGTTGACGCTTGCCCTCAACGACTTCTCACCTGAGAAACTGGAGTCGGAAAAGATGAAAAAGCGTCAATGGCTGCTTGACCAGATTGAAGTTTGCAAGTACAATAACAAACTTATATTGCCAATTTCGGTTGAGGAAGACGTGAAGCAGCAGATATACCGCAAGAGTCCCCAGAGCGAAAAGACGATAGTCATAGGTCACAAAACGACGGGTGTGAATGAATTTCTGCAGACAGGCGACATAATGAATGTGGCGATGAACGACATTTTCACCAATGTCAACATTTACGAGAACGAGATACGTCTGCTGCAACATCCGTTTACGAGTCCGATTGCCGACAAGGCCATTTGGTTCTATCGCTATTACATTACCGATACCACGTATGTTGATGGCGAGAAATGTATTCAACTCGACTTCACACCAAACAACCAGCAAGACTTTGGTTTCCGCGGAACTATCTACATCCTTGCCGACTCTACATATAGGGTGAAGCGTTGCGAGATGACAATACCAAAGACGAGCGAGGTGAACTTTGTGGAGAACATGCGATGCATACAGGAATTTTCAAGCGTAGGCGGCAATGGCTGGGTGCTGACAACAGACGATATGTTTGTAGAGTTGATGCTTCTCGACTTCTTGCAGAAGTTCATAGTCATACGCAATACACGAAATACCGACTTTGCCTTCGCCCCACTGCCAGATGAAATGTTCCGAGGAAAGAGTAAGGAAATAATAAATCCTGATTCCGAGATGCAGGACGAAAACTTCTGGACAGAGAACAGAAAGGTAGAACTTACAAAGAGCGAAAGTTCGATGAAGACGTTCATCAATCGCATTGAGAACCTCAAGGGTTTCAACTATATCCTGTTTGGATTGAAACTTTTGTTTGAGAACTTTGTAGAAACAGGCAGCAAGAACACCCCGAGCAAGGTTGATATTGGACCGATAAACACGACTATCTCGCAGAACTTCTACGATGGAATGCGTTTCCGTGCAAGTGCGCAGACCACGGCAAATCTGAACAAACATTGGTTCCTGAAGGGATATTATGCTCATGGAACAAAGACGAACAACAATTATTATGATGCAGAGTTGACGTATTCGTTCAATGAAAAGAAATATCTTCCGCGTGAGTTCCCTAAGCGGACACTGACGTTTATTGCTTCGCGTGACGTTGCCATGCCGTCGGATAAGTTCTTCGACACCGATAAAGACAACGTGTTTATCTCGTTTAAGATGCACAAGATAGACAAGATGTTCCTCTACACGAAGCAGAACCTTGATTTTGTCTATGAGTACGATTGGGGTATGAAACTCTTTGCCAATATGAAAGCAGAGCGAATGGAACCAGTCGGCGATGTGATGAAGTTCGAGACTCTTGACGGAAACATTATGCGTAACTTGCAGTCAACAGAACTCACAATGGGTTTCCGCTACGCTCCAGGCGAGACGTTCCTCAACTCGAAACAACGTCGTAGGGCTATCACTTACAATGCGCCGATTGTTCGCCTTCAGCATACCTTTGGCATAAAGAACGCATTCGGAGGCAATTACAACTACAACCTGACCGAAATAGAACTATACAAACGCACGTGGTTACCGCATAGTTGGGGAAAGATCGACGCACGTTTGCGCGGTGGTGTGCAGTGGAACAAGGTGCCGTTTGCCTATCTCATTATGCCTGTGACAAACCTTTCGTTTATTATTCAGCCGCAGACATTCGACATGATAAACAACATGGAATTCCTTAACGACCGCTATGCGTCGCTTGACCTCACCTGGGACTTCAACGGAAAAATCTTCAATAGAATACCTTTGTTGAAGAAGTTGAAATGGCGTGAAATGGTAAAGTTCCGCTCACTTTGGGGTACACTGTCAGACAAAAACAATCCTGACTACTATACTTCAAAGGGAATAATCGACGATACTGTGCTGAAATTCCCTGAAGGATGCTACAAGATGGATGGCAAACGACCTTATACAGAAATGTGTTTTGGTATATACAATATATTTAAGATGGTGCAAGTGGAGTACATTCGTCGTTTGAACTACAACGACTTGCCGACTGCCACGAAGCATTGTGTGAAGTTTGTCATTAAGCCACAATTTTAGATGCAGATACATCTGGATATTAGACAATCAACCAAAGTATTATGACTGTAAAAGAATTTTTCCAGCAAGACAGATTTGCCACACTCAACGACATGGAACTCGTAGAGTGGGGTAGTGGTTATGCAAAGACGCGCCTGACAGTTGCTCCGAAGCACTGCAACGCTGTTGGCTTCTGCCAAGGTGGTGCCATCTTCACGCTTGCAGACCTTGCATTTGCTGTTGCCGTAAACTCTCACGGCACAGTGACAGTAGCCACAAATTCAACTATAACCTTCATTCGTTCTGCCAAGCTTGGAGCAACAATCTTTGCTGAGGCGCATGAAATAGTGAACCATCATAGACTTCCATACGCTGAAATCCGAGTTACCGATGATGAAGAAAACCTTCTTGCTGTCATCACAACAACTGGTTATCGCAAGGAAGGACAGACAATGGAATTTAATGACCTAAAATAATATGATTATGAGAAGATATTTGTTTTTTATTTCTGTTGCTATTTGCAACATTATTGCCACATTAAATGTCGAGGCACAGAGTGTGCTGTGGTATCAATCTCCTGCACGTCATTGGCTCGAAGCATTGCCGGTGGGTAATGGCAGAATGGGTGCTATGATCTATGGTGGCTCGTCCGACGAGGTTATACAACTCAATGAAGGAACCTTCTGGAGCGGTGGTCCGCACGATAACGACAGTAAGACTTCGCTGCAACATCTTAACGAGGTGCGACAGTTAATCTTCGATGGCAAGGAAGAACGGGCGGCTGGTGTGATAAACAAGGAGTTCATCGTGGGACCTCACGGCATGAAATACCTGAGCCTTGGCGAGTTGAAATACCATTCGCCATACGTTGCAGCTGATGCGAAAGACTATCGCAGGCAGCTCGACCTGAACACGGCAATTGCAACTACAACCTTCAAGTCGGGAGGGAAGAAGCATGTGCGCGAAGTGTTTGCATCGTTGGCTGAGAAGGTTATTGTTGTTCATTACAATACTAATGAGGCTTTCCGCGATACGGTTTATACTGTGAAAGGCGTAGATCATGAGGGTATTGAAGGTAAACTCACGGCAGAGGTGAGGACAATTGTGCGCCATGAGGATGGTGGCACAACGGTTATCATTAGTGCTGCAACCAACTTCGTGAACTATCATGACGTGAGTGGCGATGCATCAAAGACGAATGAAAACTACCTTGATGCCGCATGTAAATACTCGTACAAGCAGTTGAAGCAGCGTCATATTGCTGCTTATAAAGAGCAGTACAACCGTGTAAGTCTTACGCTTGACGGTAAGAAAGACCAGACGCTACCTACCGACAAACGCCTTGCAACCTTTAAGGACACGCATGACCTCGGCATGGTAGAACTGCTTTTTAACTATGGTCGTTATCTTCTTATCAGTAGTTCGCAGCCAGGAGGACAGCCAGCAAACCTTCAGGGAATATGGAATAACAAGGAAAATGCGCCTTGGGACAGCAAATACACAATCAATATCAACACTGAAATGAACTATTGGCCGGCAGAGGTTTGCGGTCTTACTGAGTCGGTTCAGCCATTGTTCTCGTTGATTAGCGACCTCAGCGAGACCGGTGCAACCACTGCACGACGCATGTATGGATGCCGAGGATGGATGGCACATCACAATACTGACCTCTGGCGTATTGCTGGTCCTGTTGATGGAGCACAGTGGGGAATGTTCCCTAATGGCGGTGCGTGGCTCTCAACTCACCTTTGGGAACACTATCGTTACACACTTGACAAGGAATTCTTGCGTCAATACTATCCAATATTGAAAGGTGCTGCTGAGTTTTATATAGATTATATGGTGGCAGATCCACGCACGGGGTGTCTGTCGGTTGTGCCTTCTGTAAGTCCCGAACATGGACCTGTCGGCAAGCGTACGGCTGTGACTTCGGGCTGCACAATGGATACTCAGATAGCACGTGACGCATTGAACAATGCACTCGATGCAGCAAAGGTGCTTGGCGTTGATGCTGATTTCTGCCGTCTGCTTGCACAGAAAATAGATTCGCTGCCTAAGATGAAGGTTGGCCAATACGGTCAGTTGCAGGAATGGCAACAGGATGGTGACGACCCGAAAGACGAGCATCGTCACATTTCACACCTTTATGGACTCTATCCTTCGCACCAGATAACGCCCGATGCAACGCCTGAACTCTTCAATGCTGCTCGCACAACCCTCAATCAACGAGGCGACAATGCTACGGGTTGGAGCCTTGGATGGAAGATAAATTTCTGGGCAAGGATGCGCGACGGCAACCATGCTTTCAAGATTATATGCAATATGTTGCGTCTGCTTCCTGATGACAGTCAGATGCGACAGCATCCTGACGGAAGGACATATCCAAACATGTTCGATGCACATCCGCCTTTCCAAATCGATGGAAACTTTGGTGCATGTGCCGGAATAGCCGAAATGCTCTTGCAGTCAGACGACGAGAATATCATTCCTCTGCCAGCACTTCCCGACGAATGGAAGAGCGGAAGCATAAAGGGCTTCCGTGCCCGTGGCGGAAAGGTTGTTGACTTGAAATGGAAAAACGGTAAACTGACTAAGATGAAGGTCACAGATGCAAGGTAAGCATCGCCAATAAAGTAATCCCCTCTTTTCGAAAGAAGAGAGGGGATTTTTTTTGCTCAAAAATGAAGATGCTATGGTGCATTCTCATCGCTCGACGCTTGGCGATTCTTAACACGTGCGGTGGGGATGGTTTACGCGAACGCTGAAGTCGCCAGAATACTGTAGCAGTTTTCACCTTAAAACTGTAGCAGTTTTCGATCGAAAACTGCTACAGTTTTTTTTTGAGTTGAGCGCACGTGTTAGAAAAGTTGAACGTTCGTGTTCAGGACATCGAGCGTTCGTGTTTGAAAATTCGTGTACTCGGGTACTCGAATCTACGTATTTTCGCTTAGATAAGTTCAGCGAGAGTTTCGTTGTTCAGTGTGCTCATGTTGGCATTGAGTATTACCTTGCGTGTCTTCTCTTCATCGTCGGTGCGGAATAGGAGAATGCCTTTGCCACCGAGTAGGAATGAGTAGAGATAGGTGATGCCGATGCCTTCTTCGGCAAGTATCTGCAACACGTCTCTTGCTGCACCTGGGTAGTTTTCGAGTTTCAGTGCAAAGGCCTCGGAAATGGTTACGCTTACAGATTCGTTGCGCATTACTTCGTATGCCTTTTTAGGGTCGTTGCAGATGATACGCCAGATGCCGTAATCTAATGTGTCGGCAATGGTGGTTGCTACAATCTGGATGTCTGCATCCTTCAAGAGTTGCAATACTTTCAGGAGTTTTCCTGACTTGTTTTCAATGAAAACAGATAGTTGGTTAATTGTCATAGTCTTTGGTTTTTGGGGGCCTTACGGTTCGAGATTTCGAATTATTGAATTTTCGAAATCTCGAAAAACCGTGCAACCTGATATGTTATTTATAATGAGTTCTTAAATCCTTTACGCGTACTGCTTTGCCTTCTGTGCGAGGCAGAGTGTTCTTTGATACGAGTTTGACAATAGGAGTGATAAGTATCTCGTCCTTCAATTGGCGTGTTATGGTCTTTGTGAGGTTGGCGAGATGCTGGTAATCATCGGTGAACTTGGCATCGTTGAGCTCTACTTCGACGGTCATCTCGTCCTGACTTGCTTCGGTCAGAGTGATGAGATAGTCGGATGAAAGTTCGTCGAAGTGCATCAGTATCTTCTCAATCTGGATAGGGAAGATGTTGACTCCGCGGAGGATTATCATATCGTCGCTACGTCCCTTCATGCGGTCGAGGCGCTTATGTTCGCGTCCGCAGGCACATTTACCAGGTATGATACGCGTGAGGTCGCGTGTGCGATAGCGAAGCAGAGGCATTGCCTCGCGGTTGATTGACGTTAGGATGAGTTCGCCAATCTCGCCATCTGGCACTGGTTCAAGTGTCTCTGGGTTGACGATTTCCACTATATAATAGTCTTCCCAAATGTGCATACCGTTCTGTTCTTTGCACTCGAAGGCTACGCCAGGGCCACACATCTCGGACATACCAAAGGAGTTGTATGCCTTCACGCCCATCATTTCCTCGATGCGTTTGCGTTGTGCTTCACTGTGAGGCTCGGCACCAATGATGAATGTTGTGAGCTTTGTGTCCTTGCGTGGGTCTATTCCGAGCTGATCCATAACCTCGCGGAGGCGTGGAGCATAGCTTGGCATGGCGTGGATTGCTGTTGTTCCAAAGTCCTTTATGAACTTAATCTGGCGCAAAGTATTGCCCGCAGCGGCTGGAACAGTGAGCATTCCAAGGCGTTCAGCACCGTACTGGAAGCCAAGTCCACCAGTGAACATGCCGTAGCCTGACGTATTCTGGAACACATCTGTTGGGCGAAGTCCTACCATGTGAAGGCATCGTGCAACGGCGTTAGCCCATTGGTCAATGTCGCGTTGAGTGTGGAGGATGACGGTAGGATTACCCGTCGTGCCGCTCGATGAGTGCAGACGTACGCATTTATCAAGTCCTACGCTGGCAATTCCAAATGGGTAAGTGTCGCGCAAATCCTGTTTTGTAGTGAAAGGAATGCGGCGGATGTCGTCGAGTGTCTTGATGTCTTCGGGCTTAAGTCCGATTTCATCGAAGCGTTTTTTGTAGAAAGGAGAGTTCATGCAGTGCTTGACAGTCTTCTGCAAACGCTCAAGTTGTAGCTTCTCAATTTCGGGTCGAGACATCATCTCGAACTCCGGATTAAAACAATCTTCTCTATTCATATTGTAAGTTTTATTTAAGAATACGGTTGTCAATAACGTGCTTTGCCTTGCCCTCGCTGCGTTCAAGAGTGCCAGAAGGATGTAGTCGAACGACAGCCTTGATGCTCAGGACGCTCTTCAGTTTGCCTTCAAGCTTGCGCTCAAGTGCTTCGAGTTGGTGCAGGTCGTCGGTGTTGAAGAACTGCGGTTTGAGTTCTACGTTGACAGTAAGGTTGTCGAGGTTGCCCTTTCTATCAACGATGAGTTGGTAGTGAGGCTCAAATTCCTCGGTAGAAAGAATGACGCTTTCAACCTGTGAAGGGAACACGTTAATGCCGCGAATGATAAGCATATCGTCGCTACGTCCCACGATGCGAGTCATTTTTACTTCTGTTCTGCCGCAAGGACAGTCATCTTGTATGAGCGACGTAAGGTCACGTGTGCGGTAGCGGAGCAGTGGCATTCCCTCTTTTGTGAGTGTTGTGAACACGAGTTCTCCCTGTTCGCCGTATGGCAATTGCTCGAGGGTGTCTGGGTTTATTATTTCTGGATAGAAATGATCTTCGCAGATGTGGGAACCGTTTTTGCATTCGCACTCGTAGCTTACGCATGGTCCCATGATTTCACTTAGGCCATAGATATTGTATCCTTTGAGTCCGAGTCGGTTTTCTATCTCTTGCCGCATGTCTTCTGTCCAAGGTTCTGCGCCGAAAGCACCGATGCGGAGTTTGATGTCGTCCCTTGTTATTCCCATCTTTGCCATTGTCTCTGCGAGGTGCAGAGCGTAGGATGGGGTGCAGGCAATGCCTGTGATGCCTAAGTCGTGGATAAGACGAATGTGCTTTTCAGTGTTGCCTGTCGAAGCAGGAATGACTGTAGCACCGAGATTTTCAACGCCATAATGTGCACCCAAACCACCTGTGAAAAGTCCGTAACCGTAAGCCACGGAGAAAACATCGTTGCGCGTCACGCCAAATGCAGTGAGGCAGCGTGCCATACATTCGCTCCAAATAGTGATATCCTTGCGAGTGTAGCCAACGATTGTTGGGTTGCCTGTCGTTCCGGTTGACGCATGAACACGTACAATCTCACTTGCAGGTGCTGCCTGAAGACCGAAAGGATAGTTGTCGCGAAGGTCTTTCTTTGTTGTGAAAGGCAGTTTGACAATGTCATCCACAGTCTTTATGTCGTCAGGGTAAATGTCCATTTCCTGCATTTTCTGACGATAGAACGGAACGTTGTGATAGACGTAGTTCACAATACTGTTAAGTCGTTTGCCTTGAAGCTCGCGCCTTTCGTCGATGCTCATGCATTCTTTGTTTTTATTCCAATACATTATATCTATATTTGGAGTTAAGATATTAAGGAGTTATGAATCAAATTGGATTAACTTTTTACTCCGTTTTATGATTTTCTTCAAACAGGCAAAGTCGTTCGTCGAGCAGGTCAATTTGCTTGTCGGTAATGAACGAAGTGCATATTCTGATGCCTTGCTGATGGCTACCCGTTGAGTCGAGTGGTATGGCACTTGCGCCATAATACAGTATCTCCTTTGCCAATTCCGTTCCCTTCATGCCTGGATACCCGACTGTGAAATAGAATCCGTCGGCAATAGGCTCATCAAGATCCTTGTCATATACAATGTGGAAACCGTGTTTGAGAAAGACATCTTTCAGCAATTTTGCACGTCGTCCGTACTCACTTGTGTCCTTGCGGAAGTCGTAAGCACCGTCTGCTGCTGCCATCAGCATGGCTGCAAGAGCATACTGTGCACTGTGCGACGTGCCACTTGACAGGGCATAAAGCACTCGATGGATGAATACACTTCCGAAACTTCCATTGCCGTAGCGCTTTTCAAGAGCTGGATACACCTTATTATATAAGGAGTCGGAAATGCAACTTACTGCAATACGTTCGCCAGCATAACTGAAAGCCTTGCTTCCACTGATGAGCAGAACATAGTTGTCGGTGAATCTTGCTACCGTGCTTTGATATGGTGCCTTGAACGGAGTGCTCAGGTTTCGGCGGAAGTCCATGGCAAAGTATGCCAAGTCTTCAAGCACTATGATGTCATACTTTGTGGCAAGTTCGCCAATGGTCTTCAACTCGTCTTCGTTCAGGCAAACCCATGTCGGATTGTTTGGGTTGCTATAAATGATTGCGGCAATGTCGCCTTTTTCCAAGTAACTTTCGAGTTTCGGACCAAGTTTCTCGCCTCTGTATTCATAGACATCGAATGTCTCATAACCAGCACCCATCACTGCGCACTGCTGTTTCTGCACAGGAAATCCTGGGTCTATGAATAGAATCTTTCCGCCTTCTTTGCTTTGGGTGCAAGTGACAAACGATGCGTATGTGCCTTGCATTGAGCCGCAGACTGGAACACAACCCTCAGGACGAATGTCAATATCGAGAAAAGCCTTGATAAACCGCGATGCTTGTTGTTTGAGTTCAGGCAATCCGTTGATGTTAGGGTAGAGTTGTGCAATGCCATTCTGCAACGCTTCCACCTGTGCCTTCACTCCGTATTGGCACGGAGTAAGACCTGGCACACCCATTTCCATCTTTACGAATTCCTTGCCCGACTCTTTTTCTGCACTGGCAGCAATGGCAACAATCTCGCGAATGGTTGCTTTTGCGAAGTCTTTTATGCCAAGTGTGGCAATCTGACGGTCGATGATTTGTTTATCTATTGGAGTATTCATAACCTATATTGAACGCTTTGATGTTCGACTCTACCACTGCATCGCCCTTGCGAGCAAAGATTGTCTTTATTGCTTCGCGCAACTGTTCGGGCGAGATGATTTCAAGATAAGGTGCTGCCATGCCTAACAGTATCATGTTGGCACCGCGTGGCATCTTGTTCTCCTTCGCAATATCCTCTATTGCCATCTTCTGAACGTGTGGCAGTTTATCGAGTTCGGCTATCACTTTGTCCAATTCCGGATAGTTCGGAATGTTTACAAAAGCATTCGACGAAGTTATTACCCACGTGTCCTCATTCGTGAACTCCATGTACCTCAGTGCTTCCATGGGTTCCATTGATATTATGAGGTCGGCTTTGCCTTGCGGAATGAGGTCGCTCCAGATGTTGTCCGTACTCAGTCGCAGGTTGCTCTGCACGTCGCCACCACGCTGGCTCATGCCGTGAACCTCGGCTTGTTTCAGTTTCACTCCAGCCTTAGTTGCTGCTTCGCCTATGATTGTTGCTATTGAGAGGATGCCTTGACCTCCAACGCCACACAGTATTATATCCTTTTTCATTGCTTTTTTGCTTTTGCGTGTCTTCTTAATGTCTGAATACATTCTCTGCGTGGAATGATTACGCTCACTCCATTGTAGTTTATTTCCTTGCGTAAAATCCCTGTTATTTCTTCCATGTTCTTCTCAAGCGGAACTACAACATGCAAGTGTTCTGGCTCTACGCCAAGCCCGAGGCATATTGCTTCGTATTTGCTTGTGCCGGCTGAATCTTGTCCGCCTGTCATTCCTGTTGTGAGGTTGTCGCTGATTATCACGGTGATATTGCTCTTGTCGTTCACTGCATCCAACAGTCCTGTCATGCCTGAATGGGTGAAAGTAGAGTCGCCGATAACTGCTATTGAAGGGAACAGTCCTGCATCTGCTGCACCTTTTGCCATGGTTATCGATGCACCCATATCCACCGTACTTGCCAAAGCCTGGTATGGTGGGAGGGCTCCGAGGGTGTAACAACCTATGTCGCCAAAGATTCTGTAGTCAGGATATTCTGCTGCTACTGCCTTCAATGCTGCGTAAACATCCCTGTGACCACAGCCTGGACAGAGCTGAGGTGGACGTGCTGCGACAACATTGTCTAATTTACAATTGGCTGCCGGCAATTGGCAAACGCTTCCGATCAATGCTTTTTCTACGCTGTCAGGGTTCAATTCGCCGGTGCGAGGGAGCTTTCCCGTCAGGCGACCTGTCACTTTGCAATCGCCTATGCCATTGTCCTGAAGCACTGCCTTCACGCCTTCTTCAACCACAGGCTGCCCGTCTTCTACTACGATTATTTCCTTTACGTTCTTTGCCATAGCCACAATCTGTCGCTCAGGCAAAGGGTATTGCGACACTTTGAGTATGGTGAAGTCGCCTACTTTCTCGCCCAAAGCCTCGCGAACATAGTTGTATCCTATGCCGCAAGCAATGATTCCCGTCTTTGCGCCGTCGGCTACGGTCAGCGTATTGAACTGGCTTTCTTCGCTCGAACGGAGCATTTCGGGTTGTTTTTCGAGGAGTGAAACGTACTGGCGGCGTGCTATTGCAGGCAGCAGAACCCATGTCCTTTCCTTTGATGCAGGCATTGAAGCCACTGGCATCTTGCTTGCAGCAACCTCTACGTTAGCCCTTGAGTGGGCAAGACGAGTGACCATGCGCATCAGGACAGGCTCTTTTATTCGCTCGGAATACTCGAAAGCGACTGCCATCATGTCGTATGCTTCTTGCTGGTTCGACGGTTCAAACACTGGTACAAGAGCGAACTTTCCATAGAAACGACTGTCTTGTTCGTTCTGGCTTGAGTGCATCGAAGGGTCGTCGGCAGCCAATACAACAACGCCACCATTCACTCCTGTAACGGCAGAATTGACGAATGCATCGGCGCAAACGTTCATCCCGACGTGTTTCATGCACACCAATGCACGCCGTCCGGCATAGCTCATGCCGAGTGCAGCCTCCATTGCAGTCTTCTCGTTCGTGCACCAACGCGAGTGAATACCTTCGCATTCAGCCTTGTTGGCAGCCGTATATTCTTGTATATACTCCGTTATTTCCGTCGAAGGAGTACCAGGATAAGCATAAACTCCGCCTAATCCTGCATGTAAGGCACCCAATGCTATAGCCTCATCTCCTAATAATAATTTTGCCTGTTTGTCCATACTATATCGTTAAGTGTTGAGAATTTATTTCTGTATTTGTCCAATGCTTCCTTGTCGAGTATGCCTGTCGCCTCGCATTCCTTATAGTCATCGCAGCGTGCAATGATGTGTCCGTATGGGTGGATCAAGGCACTCTCGCCACGATATTCGCCCCAATCATCCTTGCCAACGCAGTTCACACGTGCCACATAGCACTCGTTTTCTATCGCGCGAGCCACGCTCAATGTCTCCCATGCCAACTCTCTTGCTATAGGCCAGTTTGCGGGATAGATTATCATGTCGTACGATGGACGGCCGCTTGGCGTGATTACGTTTCGTGCCCACATGGCAAATCTTAGGTCGTAGCACACCTCAAGCAATATCTTGATGCCACGCCATTCTACGATGACACGCTTGTCGCCGGCAGTGTAGTACTGCCCTTCGCCACCGAAGGTAAACAGGTGAGCCTTGTCGTAGATTGTGATGCTTCCGTCGGGCTTGACGAAATACATGCGGTTGTAGAACTTGCCGTCGAACTCCACTGCAACGCTTCCGCATATTGCGGCATCGACAGCCTTTGCCTTGCCCAACATCCATTCCACCGACAGCGGAACGATATAATCGCCCACCTTGATGTCTGCCTTCTCGGCAAATCCTGCAGGGTTCATCACGCATCCAGTGGTCCACATTTCGGGCAAAATATATAAGTCAGACCCGAGGTTGCGGTTGATTGCCTCGTCGGCATGGGCAATGTTTGCCTCCACGTTTCCCCATTTCACTTGAGTCTGCAATAATGTTATCTTCATACCTTTTGTAATATATTTCTTGCAAAGGTACACAATTTATTTTATATAACCGTCAAAATCGAATATATTTTTACGCTTTTGCGAATTTATTTGGCTTTTCCTCATCAGACGCTTTGCTTGCAAAGTTATCGCGAAACACTTTGTTTGTCGGGGAGTGACCTAATAGGCGATGAGCACTAAGCGTAGTGAGTGAAAAAAAACTGCTACAGTTTTCGATCGAAAACTGTAGCAGTTTTGACTTGAAAACTGTAGCAGTTTTCCCTCGATTATAACGCTCGTCTTGAGAAAGCATGACGCTCAACCGTTCAGGAAGTACAGAAGACTGCCAACGAAAAAAGCGGAAGAAACATTTTTTTTTGCAGAAATGCAACTTAACTTTAGCGCAGGAAAAGGGAAATGAATTTGGCAAAATGTTGTCATAGATTAAGTTTTTTCCTTAAAAAATAAAAAAAATCACACCTATATATATTATATAAGGTGGGAATTTCATATCTTTGCAGATAGATTAAGTTTTTCAACAAATATAAAAAGTAAAGCAAATTATGGTTAATTACAAAGACCTTGGTCTCGTAAATACACGCGAGATGTTTAAGAAAGCAGTTGCCGGCGGTTATGCAATCCCAGCATTCAACTTCAACACAATGGAGCAGATGCAGGCAATCGTAATGGCAGCAGTTGAAACAAAGTCGCCTGTAATCATGCAGGTATCAAAGGGTGCACGCAACTATGCAAACGGCACAATCCTCCGCAACCTTGCAAAGGGCGCAGTGGAATATGCAAAGGAACTCGGTTGCGAAAAGCCGGAAATCGTGCTTCACCTTGACCACGGTGACAGCTTCGAACTCTGCAAGGACTGCATCGACAATGGTTTCTCTTCAGTAATGATCGACGGTTCAAGCCTTCCTTTCGAGGAAAACATTGCACTTGCAAAGAAGGTTGTTGACTATGCTCACCAGTTCGACGTAACAGTTGAAGCAGAACTTGGCGTACTCGCAGGCGTTGAGGACGAAGTTTGTGCAGCAGAGTCTCACTATACAAAGCCAGAGGAAGTTATTGAGTTTGCAACTCGCACAGGCTGCGACTCATTGGCAATCTCAATCGGTACATCGCACGGCGCACACAAGTTCACCCCAGAACAGTGTACACTCGTAAACGGAGTCCTCGTTCCTCCTCCATTGGCATTCGACGTTTTGGAAGAAATCGAGAAGAAACTTCCTGGTTTCCCTATCGTTCTCCACGGTTCATCTTCAGTTCCTATGGAAGAAGTAAACACTATCAACCAGTTTGGTGGCAAGCTCGAAGCAGCAATAGGTATTCCTGAAGAGCAGCTCCGCAAGGCATCAAAGTCTGCTGTCTGCAAGATCAATATCGACTCTGACTCACGTCTTGCAATGACTGCAGCCATCCGCAAACACCTTGCAGAACATCCTGGAGACTTCGATCCGCGTCAGTACTTGAAGCCTGCACGTGAGAACATGAAGAAGATGTACATCCACAAGATAGTGAATGTACTCGGTTCTGACGGCAAACTTGCATAATAAGAACACACCTTCAAATTCCTTTTGAAAGGTGTTGGAGTATGTTTCCACTCTTTGAAGGGACAAAAAAAGAACTTACTGTCTCGGCTTGGCAACATTGTCAAGCCGATTTTTTTTGCTTTTTTCGCAACAAATTGTCCGTTCGGAATTAGTATGATGCACTAATTTCGATGCAGATGTCAAACGAGAACTTTCGTCTTGATGTGCTTGAGAACGATATTCTTGCCCTCAGCGAGAAACTAATGTCGTTGCTCTTATTCGACCACACTGCTCAACATTCTCGATAATTATGAGGAAGAGATTTGTCACTCGTTTTTACTGCAAGCCGAGGATTTGCTTGGCAAGGGGGACGATGTGTTGGCGTAGGACTTTCTCGTTCAGACGGTGCTCGCCATCGAAACGCTGGGCGTTGGCGTAGTGCTTCTTGAAGAGGTCGTAACAGTTGGCTGTGGTGTCGTGAATGCCAAACATGCCGTACGTGTTTGCCTTGTCGAAGTCGGTTATGCCCTTAAACTGCTGGCGTTCCATCTGGTTGAAGTGCTGAATGATGTCGCGAGTGATGCGGAATTCCTTTTGATTGTCCTTGCGGCCATTGAGGAACTTGAATGTTCCGGTCTTCAACACTTTCGACATTGTTGACATGTTGAACGCTGGGTTTACGCAAATCTTCTTGAACCCGAACATCTGCTGTGCATACATTGCGCCCATTGATGTGCCGATGATGAGGTCTGGCTGTTCCTGCTTGCAGAATTCCTGCAGGTAAGGCAACGCCTCGACGGGGTCAACGGGTATGTCGGGGGCTACGATTTCGATGTCGGTGAATATGCGGCGCAGGGCTTCTACCGTGCCGCTGGCTCCTGAACTGCCAAAGCCGTGGAAATATACGATCTTCATTCTTTTCGTTCCTTTCTTTTTATGGTTTTACGTTTTGTCGGTGCAAAGGTACGTTATTTTTTTCTAATTATCATAGGATAGGTGGGAGAAATTACGGCAGTAACTGTCAGAACAATTCAACAATAAAAGCAAAAAACTTCGTCTTTTTCTTTGTATTGTCTTCGATAAGCACTAACGTTGACTGCGTCGAAATTAGGCTGCATCTCAACAATAAAAGCAAAAAACTTCGTCTTTTTCTTTGTATTGTCTTCGATTTGCACTAACTTTGCCCCCATGATTACCGATATCCTTAAAGAAAAGATTACCGATGCACTTGCTTTTCCTCCTACGCGGGAGCAGGCTGAAGCTATAGAAACCTTCGCTGGTTTCTTCTTTTCACGCAACAATATGTCGGCAATGATACTGCGTGGATGTGCCGGAACGGGCAAGACAACTCTTGCAAGTGCAATAGTGAAAGTGCTCGACGACATGGGGCGAAAGGTCGTACTGCTTGCTCCTACAGGCCGTGCAGCAAAGGTGTTTTCTCTTTATTCGGGCAAAGAAGCGCTTACAATCCATCGCAAGATATACCGACAGAAGTCGATGACAAGCGACGAAGTGTCGTTTTCGCTCGACTTCAACAAGGGCAAGAACGTGCTGTTTGTTATCGATGAGTCGTCGATGGTGTCCAATCTCGGGGGCGAAAGTATCTTTGGAAGTGGCTGTCTGCTCGACGATTTGATTCAATATATATATGAAGAAGGCGACAACTGCCGCATTCTTTTCATGGGCGACAAGGCGCAATTGCCGCCGGTAGGGGAGGATGAAAGTCCTGCCCTCAGTGCTGATGTTCTCGAAGGATATGGGCTTGAGGTGTCGGTGGCGGAGCTTAACGAGGTGGTCCGTCAGCATGAAGAGAGCGGAATTCTATACAATGCGACGCAGATTAGGAACCATTTAGCTTACGAACTTCCCAAGATTCGTCTTGCCGGTTTTGCCGATGTTCAGGTGGTGACGGGCTCTGAACTCATCGAAAGCCTGAGTAATAGTTACCGCGAGGTAGGCATAGACGAGACTATGGTGGTGACTCGCAGCAACAAACGTGCCAATATATACAACCAGGGAATACGCCGCACGGTGCTCGACCGCGAGGATAAGATGTGCGGAGGCGACATGCTGTTAGTGGTGAAAAACAACTATTACTGGACCGAAACCGACCCTGATTGCAACATCGCCTTCATTGCAAATGGCGACAGGGCTGTGGTGAAACGCATTCGCAACGAGCATCAACTCTATGGTTTCACCTTTGCTGACGTGACTTTAGAAATGCCTGACTACGACAACTACGAGTTTACGGCACACGTGATGCTCGATACAATCTACACCGAAAGTCCCGCACTGACACGCGAACAGAGCGAACATCTCTATCAAAGTGTGCTTGAGGACTACTCGCTGCAACCCAATCGACCGGCTCGGAAGCGCGAACTTCTTGCCCAGGTGCGCAATGATTCGCACTACAATGCACTGCAAGTGAAGTTTGCATACGCCGTTACTTGTCATAAGGCACAGGGTGGTCAGTGGTCGCATGTATATATTGACCAGGGCTACATGACCGAAGAAATGCTCACCGAGGACTACATACACTGGCTCTACACAGCCTTCACACGTGCCACGGAGAAGCTTTTCCTTGTCAACTGGAACGCAAAACAAATTGCCGAATGATGCTTTACAAGAACAAACTTATACGTCAATTACTGCAAAAACGAGTGCTGCGAGGGGCGATGACGATGCTTTTCATCGTTGCCGCCATGCCTTTGTGGGCGCAATACAATGATATTCGCTACCTCACAAACAGTGCTGCAAAACTCGTACAGATAGACTGTGAGGACGACGCAACGCTGCTCTACTTCACCTACGACAACACTCGCCCCAACACTTACCTCTATGTCTCTGATGCCATACGACTCAAAGTGGGGGGCATAGACTACTATCTGAAGGGCGCAGGCAATATGCCTGTGTCGCACGATGGAGGCGACAAGTCGGTCGCCGGAAGGGCAGGGAAGAGGCTGAACTTCGTTCTTGCATTCGACAAAGTGCCCATTGACAAGCCTTTCGACCTCATTGAAAACGAACTGAGCACCACTGCTTTCAACTTCCATGCAATAAAAGTGAACACGCAACTGAGGACAAGACGCTACGACATTGACGTGTTCCTCGAAGACACTCATATAAAACATCGCAACGTAGTGAACGTCGGAGGCAGCCGCTACAACGTGTGGAAATGCCGAGGACTGACGCTGACGATGCACTCCATGCGCACTGGTGCGAAGGGCGACGACATTAAGGTGATGCTTGACATAGTGAACAACACGGGCCGCAGCATCAATTTCAGCACCGACGACCTCAACATCATTGCCTACAAAAAGAAGAAAGAAGTGGCGCTTACCATGCCTGTGGCAGACAATAATGGGGTAGGGAATAGCGTCAGACGATGGGATGACTACGAGGCATTGCTTGCCGACGAAGACGAACCCCGACGCAAGACTTCCACGCGAATCAGCACTCTCGACGTGTTGTCGCGATATGCCGTGACGGACAACAACGCCGTGTTCAGCCGATACCTTCAGCAGTTGAAGACCGACTTGTCCGACCGCGCACTCGTCTCTCGTGCCATAGACAATGGCGAATGTCATGGCGGAATGTTCACCCTCGACGCCAAGAAGTCCGACTACATCACTATCGCCTTCACCCTCGACGGCGAATCATATCGCTACAAGATAATCGTCAATCAGCAGTAAATCCTATGTACCGCAGCAAGGTTCTTGCTTAAGAGACGATTAACACAAAGTTAAGCGACTGAAAAAAAACTGCTACAGTTTTCGATCGAAAACTGTAGCAGTTTTGACTTGAAAACTGTAGCAGTTTTCTTTCGGGTTTAGCGTTCGTCCTGAGTCATCAACATTGTCGCTTCTTTGCATCAAAGCGTAAAAACCCAAAAAAAAATTGTAAAAAGGCAATGAATACAAAAATTTTTTATAATTTTGCAACCGATTTATATGTTTATTATGAAAAAATTATTTTTAGCAGTTGCCTTATTGTCTGCATTGACTTGCGGTGCAACCATAAATAAGGCAAACATGAAAGTCGCCTACACAGCAAAGACAGCTGGTAAGGTTGACTTCACAGTGTTAAACAAGGTCGGCGACAAGGGATTTGTTATTCTTGACAGCCAAGACCAAGTGTTAGGCTATTCCGATGCAGGAACGTTCGACTACGACAAGATGCCTGAAAACCTCAAGTGGTGGTTGAGCCAGTATCAGGAGCAGATTAACTGGGCTCGCACCAATGGGGTTCAAAGTCCAAAGTCCCAAGCTTTGAGCGACAGCGACTCCATCATCGTGCAACCTCTTCTGGGAGAAACAGAATGGAGTCAAGACCTTCCTTTCTGCATTTACTGTCCGCCTGATGGTAAATATTACAGTGCTGTAGGTTGTGTGGCAACGGCAATGGCGCAGATAATGTATTACCACAAATGGCCAATGAGGGGGCATGGGTATCACGAATATGAATGGAATGGTAATACGATTTCCCGCAATTTCAGTGAGTCAATATACGATTGGGACAACATGTTGCCGAAATATCGTAGTGGAGAATACACCGATGAACAGGGAAAGGCTGCTTCGAGATTGTGTGCCGATGCAGGTATAAGTGTTGATATGCAATACACTGCCCGCGAAAGTGGTGCGGATTCAAGGGCAATGAAGTATGCTTTTGTGCGTAATTTCGGTTATTCTGCCAAGACTCATTACTTGGCGCAATTTAATATGCCAAAAGAAAAATGGGACAGCGTACTCGTAGCAGAACTTGATGCAGCCAGACCTATTCTATATTGTGGTCAGGACGACAATGGGTATGGAGGACATGCTTTTGTGTGCGATGGATATACGCAAGAAGGCTTCTTCCATTTTAACTGGGGATGGAACGGAAGCGGAAACGGATATTTCAAGACTGGTGCGCTAAATGTAAGTGGATATAAATTTAACATTTTCAACGATATTACGATTGGAATAGAACCGCGTTCAACTGTACTTGTAGATGGACTGTGCTATGAAATAATGTCAGACTCAACAGTTGTGTTTACTTATAGGGATGATTCTGAATATACAGATTCTGTTGTTATTCCTGAGGAAGTGACTATTGATAGTGTGACATATAAGGTAAGCGGTCTGATTCCAGGATGTCTGTCGGAACAGGTGATTGCGCCTTCTATTCAGGTGCCGTGGACAACGCCTCCTGCTGCAGAAAGAGTATTCAGTGATTTTGTATATAAAAACACAGTGCTCATCGTACCGGATAATTGTGTTGAACTTTATGCAAATACTATAGGATGGGATAAGTTCTTGTGCATAAAGGATACTATCGGGCATAGTTTTGAGTGGAGTGAATGGGAACCGTTTGATGATGGAAGAGGTACTTATATATATACTGCCAATTACTATTTTGATAAAGGTTTCAAAGACACAGACATGCCAATCTCAGTTAGAAAGAGTAAGACTAATGAGGGACAGTGGCAGTTCCGGCTTCTGCATTGGTCATACGATACCGACCTATATATTACCTATGATAGCATAACGGGAAACTGCTTCATTCCAAAACAATATGCAGGCTATGAAATTCTTATTGATGGTGTAGAGGCGTCAGTATATATTTCAGATGTTCCGAATTTCTCATCAAAATATACTTATGAGAAATATCCTTGCAAATATGATGCTGAAAAAGGTTTGTTTACATTGAATGTTATTTATCAGTGTGGTGGGGAAAATGATGATGCATACAAAAATCATGGAGTGGAGACATTCCAGATTGATGGGTTTTTAACCGATATGTTTGCAATATATGATTACGACAAGACATTCGGCAAGAAGATTGGAGTCAGAATCACGGCGGCAAACGGGATAAAGTCATGCAAATATGTTTTTGTGGAAGGCGAGATAAGTCAGGATTCGGTTGCTGTAGTGGCACAGCAGATAGCCGACACTCTCATTGAAAGCAAGACTGCCTACGTTGGCTTGTCAACTTACAAACCTGCTTCCGTAAGCAAGACTTACACAATGGTAATTGCAGGTTTCGGTAAGAATGGCGACTTCCGCAACTATACGTCAACGATAGTAAACTACAACGACATATATGATATGAAGCTTGGCGATGCTAATAAGGACGATGCTATTGATGTCAGCGACATTACGACAACGGCAGCATATATACTTGGCAACAAACCAACCATCTTCAACCGTTTCTCTGCCGATATAGATAAGGACGGAGTCATAACGGTTGCCGACATAACTGCTCTTGCGGCAATGATATTAGGAAACGAGTAGCAGAACCTTATTCATAAAAAAAAGTTTCGCGACATTTCATTTGAAGTGCCGCGAAACTTTTTTATGATGTTATCGATTATTTGCCGAGGATGATAGCTGCTGTCTTTGTGATGTCGGCTACTGTGATTACTCCGTCGCCGTCAACATCGGCATTGTCCTTATTGAAAGGCTCTGGAGACGTGCCTAAGATGAATGCTGCAATTGTTGTGATGTCGGCTACATCAACATTTCCATCGTTATTGGCATCGCCTGCCATACCTTCAGGTGCAAGTTCCTTGAGTATTGTGTAAGTCTCAAAACCATACTCCTTGAATTTTCCACTCAGATAATAAGTGTCGAAGAAGAGTGTCTTCTTCTCAGCATCGTAATATGAAGCATCGCTACCTGACTTGACAGAACGATAGTCGTTGACAGTGACATCAACTTTCTTATAGACGAATGCCGTTTTCTGCTCTTCGAAGGAAACTGTTCCAGTCTCTGTGTCCCAATAGAAGAAGAACTCAGTGTCGCCGTACATCGGAGTCAGTTTCCAGTTCTTAGTGTTGTTCTTGTCTTGATATGCAACTACGTCGTTCTGTGTTATTTTCTCCCATATAGAGTATTCGTATGTGCCTTCATATTTTGCTATCCATTCAGGTTCTTTTGCGCTTTGGTACTCGAAGTTGAAGAAAGCAAACTCACGGAACTGCCCTTCCGGAGTCATGGAGACAACGGTCAGGGTGTATTTGTCAGGTTCGGTAAGTTGAACCTTCAATTCGTGTTCTGTTGCGTATTCTGGTGTAATAGTGCCAGCTTTGATGCCGTTGGCAATAGTCTGTACATCGGTTTTAATCAGTGTACCAGCATTGATAACGTAAGCATACTTCTTTACATCGTCGGTAAATGAAAGTATTCCTGTCATTTCGCCTTCCTCGTCAACCGTTACATCGTCGATAGCGATGTCGTAGATTGGGAAGCCCGAGATGAGGAATTCATCTACGCCACGCTTAATCGTCATATTCTCGTAATGGTAAACCAGTGTCAGTGACAGCTTGCCTATCACTTCATCGAACGTACATGGAGAGTTCTTGTATGAGTTGTTTTTGTTGAATGTCGGTGCGTCGGCTACGTAAAAAACATGACCACTATACGTGGTGCCAAGATGCTGTTTTGGCACTGTACAGTTGTGGGTTGTGCTGTCGTGATTGACTATGAGTGACGACATCGTGCCGAAGTTGTCAATCTTAAACTGCTGAGCATTCCCGTCGGACAGCAGGTAACGGCTTGCTACTGGCGACTCTGATGCCTCGTAGAAATCCTTGTATGAGTAGGTGTAAGTGCCGAATCCGTCTTTCACAGGCTCCCACTTCGACCACTCGATAGAGTCATTACCATCGGTAATTTTGTGGAATACCGACCAAGGGAAAGCATTCTTGTAAGTATCGAACATACCAGCAGGCACGTGGAGTGTTGCATTATCGTATGCAGTGTTGTCGAAGATTGTCGTAAGGAAGTCCTTAGGTGTGTCGCCTTCAATCGTTACCGAAGTCAGTTTGCTGCAATTGATGATTGAATTGGCTGCAATGCGCTCAATAGTCTCTGGGATGACAAGCGATGTTATATTGGTATATTCAAAAGCCTTAGGACCTATATCCGTGACGCGATATTCCTTTTCGTCGAGCACGACAGTTGAAGGGATAACGATGTCACCAGAGTAAATGCTCTTTGTTGAGAATGTCACTTCGACAGTCTCATCGCCCAGGATGTTGTAGCATAGGCCATCAACCATATTTTCTGATCTGTTAGGTGCAATGCCGATAATGGCCTCTTGGCTATCAGTGAATGAGCCGGCAACGGCAGGTGTAAAGTAGCCGTTTCCCATGCCTGACCAGCCGAAGTTGAAATGGAAATAGCCGTTAGAGTCGAATCCGTCAGCGACGAAAGCGTGACCACCGTCGGTGTTGTTGCCGCTATAGATTACCACACGCCCCGCTTCAAGTTCTGTCTTCAGCATAGTTCCCCAAGAGGTCTGAGTGTAAGCTCCACGATATACATACTTCGTACTCGTCTTATAGCCAAAATAGTTTTTCAGTGCCGAAGCAATAGAATTTGTGTATGCGCCACTGGCGTCAGAACTATAGTACATAGACACGGAAATACCACAGTCGTACATCAGTTGTGCAACAGCATTTGCCTGCTCTGCAGTGAAATCATGATATTGTGGCATCATCTTGTCCCACTGGTAATGTGACTTGGAGAAATCGGCACTCAGAGTCTGTCCATTCCATCTGTAAGACTTAGAACCAGTGCCGACCAACGGCCATTTGTGATAGTACATAGTCATTGCCATTGCTGTGGCAATACAGCCGGTAACGCACCTACCTTTGTTATCAATAGGGCAAAGACGGTTGTAAGGGTCGCCCTGGTCCCAGGTAATCTCACCGAGTAATGGCGAAATCACTGGCACAGGTGCTTTGGCTGACTTAGGGAGAATGGACTTCTCGCCCGTTGCACGCAGGTATTCTATCTGGTCCTGATAGCCTTTCAGCCACATCTTGGCATTCTCTGGCAGTTTGTCGTAGTCGAACGAACCGCTGTCGGAGTATCCGAGTATGATTCCTTCAACAATATCATCGGCTGCAACGATAACGAAACCATTATTGCCCGACTTGTTGAATACATAGAAGTCGCGGTTTACGGTCAACGGCTTGTCTGGAATTGCCGTATAGGCAAGTTCAAGGTTTTGATACGCTTTTACGAAACTTTGTTTTGCAAGGCTTTGAGCCTCTGTGACGCTGATTACTTTAGCCTGCAAGGCAATTGCAGAAAGTAAAACAAATACGAGTGATAAAAATTTTTTCATAACATCATTTTGATAATTGGCTGCAAAGTTATAATTTTATTTTTTAAATAGAGAAATTTTTCGTATGTTTTTTTCTGTTTGCAACGGTTTGTGAACTTGATATAGACGTTTTTTTGCATTTTTACGCAAAAAAAATGAAAAAAACTTTACAAAAAGTAAGCGAAAACATTTTTTTTTTATAACTTTGCAAAAATTTTGTATAAATTAAAAAATATGAAACGCGTCAACACGTAAAACAAGTATATAACAAAACATTTTTTTTATTTCATTTATTTATTCACTTAATTAACAAAAAGATTATGAAAAAGAAACTTTTATCATTGTTTGCTTTGGTCACATTGGCAGTGGGCATTACAGTCGCTGTCAACTATGCACCAGGCAATGGACTGAAGTTTGCTGGCAAGAACGCTAAGACAGAATTTGCTGCAACACTTCAAACGGACCAAATGGTCAAAGCTAAAGCCCACAAGAAGGGAGCCACAGCTCAGCCTAAATCAGAGGGTGAAGACTGGGGCGAATGGACAATGTTTGCTCCTGGTGGCTCTAACGATGCAGTATGGACTCTCACTGCATGGCAGTCAGGCAAGCTGTCTGTAAAGACTTATGTTCGTGTATCTGCATCTGACCCTGCTAAAAAACAGATTAAGTGCGAAGGTTGGGGTGCTGGTTTCTTCACTGCATCAGGCGTTGACATCCTGCTGAACTGGAACTCGAACGACAATACCATTGAAATTCCAATGCAAAGTACAGGATACTACATTTCAAATTATAATGATTACGCAGTTCTTGGTACTTTCGAAACCGGTTCATACGATCCTGAGCAAGGTAGGTTCACATTCTATGTTGGCTACTCTGTTCCTCAGTATTATGTGATGAGTCAAGGTTTTGGATTTGGTACTGAAACACTCCAGATGGCTGGTGAGTTCAAGGATTATAATCTCAGTTTCTTAAGAGGCACTGTTGATGACGCTGCTACTCCAATCAAGCAGACTGTCAATGTCGTTCCTGGAAAAGACCTCACAAGCTTCCGTGTACACGCTGATACATACGAGAACTATGCTGCAGCTAATGGATCTACTGCTTATTTAGACTCTTTAGCATCAGCTCCTGGTGAAGATTACACTGGCACAAGTGCAACCGTAGAACTTCAGGGAAGCGGTTATGGACTCTACGTTGTTGTAGTTTCTGCATTTGTTGATGGAGTAATGAAGAAATACGACTATGACGTGTATGAAGTACACCCAGATTCAGAATGGGAGTCTTTAGGCATGCGTCCATATTGCGACGATATCGTAACATCTCTGTATAACTTTGGCGTTACAGGTTATGACTATGAGGTAGAGATTCAGAAGCATAAGACTTACAAGGACATCTTCAGAATCAAGAACCCATACGGTACCAAGACTGATTTCAGTAATTACACTTTGTTTGAAAACGCATACATCTATATCAATGCACAGAATCATAGTCTTGTAAAGCCTACATTCCAGCTTTCTTATGCTGACTTAGGTATTGACGTTGAAGGTGGCATGCCATTAAACCTGAAATTGGCAGATTCAAAGGTAGGTGGAACATACGATGGCTATTCTATCACATTCCCTAAAAAGGCACTTGTTTCAAACAACTACTATGTAAACACAAACGGCCTCTTCCGTGCTGTTATCAACTTCAGAAATCCTGTCATTGGAATAGAAAATGGCGCAACTTCAGTTCTTGCAGGCGAAACAGTTAAGATTGTTTCCGACAACACTTTCGCAACTGCAACTTACGAGTCCCTGACTCCAGAACTTGCAACTGTTGACACTAAGGGTGTTGTAACAGGTAATGATGCTGGTATTGCAAAAATCAGAGTGTCTCAGTTAGCAGCATATGAGTTCAACGCTGTAGATACTACTTTGGAAATCGAAGTATTGAAGAACCCATTCATTTATGCTAATTTCGTATTCAACTCAGACGAAGGTCTTGCTGCTTTAGGAATTGAAAAGCCAGCAGTAAGAGCTGCAACAAACCTCACTGGTAAGACTTTGACAAGCGATGTTGTAACTATGACAACTACAGACGGTGGAACTGCTACACGCGTATGGAACACTGAGGGTGTTACTGACCTCCGCATGTATAATAAAGGCGGTTCATTCACATTCTCTGTTCCTGAAGGCTATAGCATCGTAAACATAGACTTCACTGGTACAGAATGCAGTCTGTTTGGCGAAGATGGTGAATTCGAAACTTGCACAAAGGCTCATACAGTATGGAATGCTCCAGCAGATACTACTATAACAAGCAAGACATTTGCAGCTGTAGGAAATTGCAAGATTAACGTTATCAAGGTTAAGGTTGCAACTCCAGAAGAACCTGCAGGAGCTCTTTGGGACTTCACTAAGCTCACTCCTGTAAAGGCTGACGGTACTGGTAACCTGAAGAACGAAATCAAGGACGATGGTGGTGCAGGTTGGTCTAACCTCCAGAACAATGCTGCAATCACTGATGCAGAACTTACTATCGCTGAAGGTGTTCCTTACGAAGTAACTAAGGGTTTGAAGTTCACTGCCGGTGGTTCAGGTTGGATTCACATCCGCAACTATCCAGAAGACTACTTCGGAATGCAGCTCTACTCTAACAATAAGGATCTCATGATGACTGTTCCTGCACAGGCTGGTCAGTATGTAATCCTCACAGCTCTCTCTCCTAACCAGGGTGTTCTTGCTGTTAAGGCTATCGAAGGCACTGACACTACTATTATTAATGTATGCGGAAACGCACCATACGTATATCAGTCAAAGAATGGTGATGTTAAATTCAACATCGTAAAGCAGACTACTATCAAGAAGATTGAAGTTGTTGACGAATTGCCTGTAGGTCTTTGGGACTTCAACACAATTACAGCTTCTGTAGCAGATGGTACTGGTAACCTGAAGAACAACATCGTTGACGACGGTGGTGCAAGCTGGTCAAATCACCAGAATAATGCAGCAATCACTGACGCAGAACTTACAATCGCTGACGGCGTTCCTTACAACGTAACTAAGGGCTTGAAGTTCACTGCAGGTGGTTCAGGTTGGCTCCACATCCGCAACTACCCAGATGATTACAACGGAAAGCAACTCTTCTCTAATAATAAGGACCTCAAGGTAACTGTTCCTGCTACAACTGGTCAGTACGTTATCTTCGACGCTCTCTCAGCAAGTGGCAACACTCAGATTGTTTGTGGCGAAGACACTGCTGAAGTTTATCCAGGCGCAGTAGGTGGTTACATCTTCGAAGTTAAGGTTGACAACCCTCAGTTCAACATCAGGAAGCAGCTTACTATCAAGAAGATTACTGTTGTTGACAAGGCTCCTGTCGCTTTGAAGGCAAACCTCAAGGCAGGTGTTGAAAGCAATGTTCTCAAGGTTGGCGACGTAGCTCCTATCACTTGGTCATCTAACAACGCTGTAGCTCCTCTCTTCACTTCTGACAATGAAGGCGTAGCAACTGTTGACGCTAAGGGTAACATCACAGGCGTAAGTGCTGGTGAAGCAACAATCACAGTAACTCAGCCAGCTAACGCTTACTTCCTTGAAGGCGTTGCTACTATTAATGTAACTGTTGAAAACGCTGGTCCTACTGACTTAGGTCTTGCTATCGCAGAAGCAGTAGCAGGTAAGGTTATGGGCGACACTGCAGTTGTAACTCTCGACGGTAAGGTAGCTTACACATTCGAGCAGCCAGTTGACGCAGGTCTTGTTAATATTATTGTAAACGGTAATGGTGCTGTCGTTACTCTCTCTGACTCTGTTCAGATTGCAGGTCAGGCAAGCCTCATCATCAACGATGTAAACTTCGACTGTGTAGCTAACACTAAGCTTGCTCCTATCGCTTTGTCAGCAAATCCTGACTCAAGCCTCGTAGGTACAAACTTCCAGACAGAAGGCACATCTCTTCGTGCAAATGCATTCTATAACGCAGGAACAATCACACTCAGCAACTGTAACTTCAGCGGAGTAAAGACTTCTCTCGTTTCAGCTAACAAGCGTGAATGGAACCTTAAGAACCTCACTATCAAGAACTGTATCGTTCAGTTCGACGTAGCTTCAGGCATCGACTCATACATCAACTGGTATGGCAACAGTAATAACGAAGGTTCAATCAAGGAAATCGTTATCGAAGGTTCTACATTATATAATATAGTAGAAGGCAACAGCAACTACTTCCTCCGTTACCAGAACAGCAGTAACTCTCAGCCTCAGAAGGCATGGGCAGAACCTCAGTTCGATGGCAAGTGCTCTTGGACAATGACAAACAATACATTCGTCAACTTGCCTTCAGACAAGAACTTTGCTAACAACTATCCAAACAAGAACCCTCTCTGCGAGTTCACTTGGACAGGCAATGTATTCTACAACACAACTCTCCTTCAGAAGGCTATCCAGGGCAACGTAGCAAACTTCACAGCAGCTGACAACTCTATCATCGGTATTACAAGGGCTGTTGACGCAACAGATGCAAGCAAATTTGCTACAATCGACTCTCTCCTCATCATCGGTGAAAAGCCATTCGTAGTTCCTACAGCAGCTCTCGACCTTACAAATCCTGACCTCAAGGCTAACTTCACTCCTTACGGTTTGTCATACGCAGCACAGAACAGCTTCGGTGACCCACGTTGGGCAGCTGAGGTAGTAGCTCCGGCTCTTGCTATCGCAACAGACTCTATCGAGGTTGAAGGCGTTAAGGTTAAGCGTCCTGCTACTTGGAAGTTCGGTTCTAACGAAGTATATCAGCTTGCTTGGACTTCACTCAACCCTGCAACTCCTGCATTCGCATCTTCTGACGAAGCAGTTGCAACTGTTGACGCTGAAGGTAAGATCACTCCAGTGGCTCCTGGTTATGCAACAATCACACTCTCTCAGGAACCAACAGCTGAGTTCAAGGCTGCTACTACTGAGTTCGTAGTAATGGTTTGCGCACCTGTAGAATATGCTGACTGCTATGCAGACGAAGGTCTGAACTACACAGCTCTCAACATGTGTGACATACTCACTACTTACTCTATCAACGGTAGCAACAAGTATGGAATGAATGCTCCTATGTCAGCAATCCTTTCATACTTCAACCCAGGTGCTCCTATCGAGATCCAGACTTCTAACCGTGCAGCATTCATCAACCCAATCACTGATGCAGCTGACCAGTCATACGTACCAACTTCTTCTGACGGCTCTATCGCAGTAGCTCCAGTTGTAGGTACACAGAAGACTCTGTCAATCCGCATTGCTAAGGCTGACTCTATCAAGTTCTACTACACAGGTTCAGGTGGTTCTTCTACAACCGTAACTATGTGGGTACTCAACGAAGCTGGCGAAACAATCGCAACTGTAGAAGGCGGTGACGCTGCAGGTAAGGGCAAGGCTTCTAACACTGTATCTTACGTATTCCCTGACGATGGTAAATATACAGTAGTTCTTGGCGGTACAGCAGGCGACATGGAAATCTACTACGGTAAGGTATTCTGCCAGCCAGAGCAGCCAACAGGTATCAATGAAATCAACAACTTCCCAGCTGTCAGCGCAGAAGGCATCTTCAACCTCCGTGGTCAGAAGGTAACAACAATGCGTCCAGGCAACGTTTACATCGTAAACGGAAAGAAGTACATTGCAAAGTAATAGCATACCAATTCTATATCAAACGCCTCCCAGCATCTCGCTGAGAGGCGTTTTTTTTCGTTAGCATTTGCTGACACGAAATGTAGTCTGCCATGACACGAACGCTTGGCTTTTATAAAACGAACGTTTTGCATGAGAAAAAACTGCTACAGTTTCCGATCGAAAACTGTAGCAGTTTTGAAGTGAAAACTGTAGCAGTTTTCGCCCGAGTATAAATGACGTCTATAATAATCAACAATGTCGTTGTCACAAAGCAAAGCGGAAGAACCCTTTTTTTAGTCAATACAATGCCCCTACAAAGCCCACTTTTAGTTCTAATGTAGCACGTAAAGACTAATTTTAGATTAAAAAAATTTGTACTTTCAAAAATATTTGTTAATTTTGCAGATTGAATTAATTTGCTGAAATCTGTTCAGACAATTATAAGGCAAAAAAAGTATAAATATATTTTTTAATTTTAACTATGAAGAAAAAAGTAACTTTGATGTTGAGCATGCTGTTTCTGTTTGTAGGAATAGCAATGGCTCAGACAAAGGCAAGCGGAACTGTCGTAGAAGCTGGCACTAACGAACCGATTATTGGTGCTACCGTTAAAGTGCAGGGCGCAAAGACAGGTACGGTAACCGACATGAATGGTAATTTCAGTATTTCCGTTCCATCTGGGAAAAAGATTACCATAAGTTATGTTGGTATGAAGTCCGTAACATTGACCGCTAAGCCAAAGATGAAAATTGTGCTTGAAGGCGATGCAACAACCCTTGGCGATGTTGTCGTTACAGGTATGCAGAAGATGGACAAGCGATTGTTTACAGGAGCTACAACCAAAGTCGAAGCCGAGAAGGTGAAACTTGATGGTGTGGCTGACGTCAGCCGTTCACTTGAAGGACGTGTGGCAGGTGTGTCAGTCCAGAACGTGTCAGGTACCTTTGGTACTGCTCCAAAGATTCGTGTGCGTGGTGCAACGTCAATCTATGGTAGCTCAAAGCCGTTGTGGGTTGTTGATGGCGTGATTATGGAAGACGTGACAGAAGTTTCTGCCGACCAGCTTTCATCAGGCGATGCAGTGACTCTTATTTCATCTGCTATCGCTGGTCTTAACTCCGACGATATCGAGAGTTTCCAGATATTGAAAGATGGTAGCGCTACATCTATATATGGCGCGCGCGCGATGGCAGGTGTCATTGTCATCACAACCAAGAAAGGAAAGGCAGGTCAGAACAGCATTAACTACACGGGCGAGTTCACTATGCGCCTGAAACCAAGTTATACACAGTTCAATATCATGGACTCTCAGGAGCAGATGGGTGTATATAAAGAAATGTATAACAACGGTTGGCTGAACTTTGAGTCTTCTTATCGCAGAAGTTCAAGTGGTGTATATGGAAAGATGTACCAGTTGATGAACAAGTACGACGCAGAGACAGGCACATACGGTCTGCCTAACACACCAGAGGCAATGAACAAATATCTGCAGGAAGCTGAAATGAGAAATACAGACTGGTTCGACCTTTTGTTCAGCAATTCAATCCAGCAGAACCATTCAATAAGTATGTCGAGCGGTACTGAGAAGGCACAGTACTATACTTCCCTCTCACTCATGAGCGACCCAGGATGGTCAAAGAGAAGTAAGGTGCAGCGTTATACTGCAAACATCAATGCAAACTACAACGTAAGCAAGAAGCTTACAGTAAACCTGATTGGAAACGCTTCATATCGTAAGCAGGAAGCTCCTGGTACACTCAGTGCTTCAACAAACTCACTTACGGGTGAAGTTAGCCGTAACTTCGATATCAATCCATATTCATACGCTATCAACTCATCACGTACTCTCGACCCTGATGTGTTCTACACAAGAAACTATGCAGACTTCAACATCTTCCATGAATTAGACAACAACTACATGGACCTCGATGTTATGGATCTCAAGGTTCAGGCAGAATTGAAGTATAAGCCAATAAGAACTCTGGAACTCTCAGCAATCGCATCTTACAAATATGCAAACTCACTCCAGCAGCACTATGTAAAGGAACATTCAAACCAGGCTCTTGCTTATCGTGCAATGGACGATGCAACGATGCGTGATTCCAACCCTTGGCTCTATACAGACCCAGACGATGCCAACTCACTTCCTATCTCAGTATTGGAAAAGGGTGGTTTCTATAAGGAGTCAAAGAACAAGATGAATGGCTGGACAGTACGTGCAACTGCAAACTATAATGATGTATATGCTGAAGACCATATCGTAAACCTCTTCGGTGGTCTTGAAATAAACGAAATCAACCGTAACGCTTCTTCTTGGGAAGGTGTTGGTATGCAGTATGAAATGGGTTATCTCCCAATCTACGACTACAAGTATTTCAAGCAGACATCAGAAGAGAACTCACTCTACTATGGCCTTGGAAACTCTTATTCACGTGAAGCTGCATTCTTTGCAAATGCAAACTACTCTTACAAGGGACGCTACTCGATTAACGGAACAGTACGTTACGAAGGTAGTAACCGTCTTGGTAAGGCACGTAGTGCACGTTGGTTGCCTACATGGAACCTGTCAGCAGCATGGAACGCTCACGAGGAGTCTTGGTTTGAGAAGCTCAACAAGGTTTTGTCGCACTTGACATTCCGCGCATCTTACTCTCTTACCGGTGACAAACCGGCAGTGGTAAACGCACAGATGATTATCAACAGCACAAACCCTTGGCGTGCATTCAGCTCTGACAAGGAGTCTGCACTCTACATCTCTCAGTTCCCTAATCCAGGTCTGACTTACGAAAAGAAGCATGAGTTCAACTTTGGTATCGATGCCGGTTTCCTTAATAACCGCATCAACCTCGGTTTCGATATCTACTGGCGTAACAACTACGACCTTATCGGCCCTATGAACACAGCAGGTTATTCAGGAGCGATTACTTTCTATCCAAACATCGCCGACATGAAGTCGAATGGTGAGGAACTCTCAATTTCAACAAAGAATATCGTAAACAAGGACTTCCAGTGGAACACAGACTTCATCTTCTCACACGTGAAGACTAAGGTTACTGACCTCCAGTCAACAGGTACTCAGATTTATGAGATGGTAACAGGTACAGGTTTCACAATGGAAGGCTATCCATACCGTTCACTCTTCTCAATCGACTATCAGGGACTGAACAGTAATGGTTATCCAACATTCATCAATCAGGAAGGCAACCTGACAGTAAGCGACATCGACTATCAGTCATATTCTATCGACCACCTTATCTATGAAGGTCCAACAGACCCAACAATTACAGGTTCGCTCGGTAACATATTCACATACAAGAACTGGAGACTGAATATCTTTGCAACTTATTCATTCGGAAACGTTGTACGTCTCGATCCTTCATTCTCTGCAGCATACAGCGACCTGACTGCACATCCAAAGGAATTCAAGAACCGTTGGACTATGCCAGGCGATGAGGCATTCACAGATGTTCCTGTACTCGCAGACTATCGCGGATACATAAACGATTCACAACTCTCTCGTGCATATACAGCATACAACTATTCACAGGTAAGAACAGCAAAGGGTGACTTCATCCGTATGAAGGAGATTTCCCTCTCTTACGACTTCCCTAAGAACTGGCTCACTCACCTTGCAGTGAAAGCTTTGAGCATGAAGCTTCAGGCTACAAACCTCTTCTTGATTTATGCTGATAAGAAACTCAACGGACAGGATCCTGAATTCTTCAACACTGGTGGTGTTGCCGTTCCAATGGCTCGTCAGTTTACATTCACTCTCCGTTTAGGTTTGTAATATATATATAAGGTGTAAAAAAAGAAAATAACTATGAAAAAGAATATATATAATTCAATCATGGCAGCCGTTGTGTTTGCAATGGCATTCACTTTCGTCAGCTGCGATGAATATCTGGATAAACTACCTGACGACAGAGCTGAAGTGAACACAGAGGAAAAGGTAAACTATATCATCACTTCTGCATATCCGGACTGCAGCAATGCCTTCATTGCTGAAATGAGCTCCGATAATGTTGACGACGTTCAGTACTATGCAGCTGTGAAAGCAAACTACAGCAGTGCACAGAAAGAAATGTTCTGCTTCCAGCAGGTAATTGATGAAGACTGGGACACTCCTTACTGGTTGTGGAATTACTATTACAAGGCAATAGCAACTGCAAATACCGCACTTCAGGCTATTGACGAAGTTGGTAGAGAGAAACTTAAACCGCAAAGAGCCGAGGCTCTGCTTTGCCGTGCTTATAGCATGATGAAGTTGGCAGAAGTGTTCTGTATGGCTTACGACCCTACTAAGGCTGACGAGTATTTGGGACTTGCGTATCCAAAGACAGTCATCGAGGACATCACTTCAGTTCCAGAGCGTGGAACTCTTGCTGAACTCTATGCAAACATCAATGCAGATATCGAAGAAGCTGTTGGCGGTAATGTTCCTATGTTGAACGAAGCCCACATGTCAGTGCCTAAGTATCACTTCAACCTCAAGGCAGCATACGCATTCGCAGCACGCTTCAACCTCTATTATCAGAAGTGGGACAAGGCAGCAGAATATGCAACCAAGGCTTTAGGCGCAAATCCTTCAGCTTACCTGCGCGATCTTTCTACTTACAAGGAGAACGCTTCAGGTGCAGATGATATCTTCAATATGTATATCCGTTCGTCTAACAACTGCAATTTCATGATTCTCAATGCTTACTCTTTGATGGGTCGTGCAGGTAGCAGCTACAACCGTTTCAACCACAACGCATGGATTGAAGGCAATGAGACATACGGTGCAAAGTGTATCTTCGGCGCAAGCACATTCGGACTGTTCTATTGGTGTGATATGCTTTACATCTATAATGGTTTGAGTTCAGCATTCTCATTCTTCCCTAAGATGTTGGAGAAGTTTGAATATACTGATAAGATTGCCAGCACAGGTACTCCGCACATTGTTGACTGTGCCTTCACAGGCGACGAGACTATCCTTGTCCGTGCAGAGGCATACACACACCTAAAGAAGTATCAGGAGGCATACAAAGACCTGAATACTTGGGCAATTCCTCATACTAAGAACAAGGCTGGTGTGTTCGAGTCCCGTCCTATCTTGAATGCAGAAACCATTGCTGAGTCATTCGAGGATGTTGATTACTCAAATCCTATTCCTGAAAACACAAAGCAGAGAACTCTTCGCAAGAAACTGCATCCTCAGGGATTCACAGTTGAAGTTGGTGAGCAGGAAAACCTTATCCACACAATTCTGCATTTCCGCCGTCTTGAGACTTTGTTCCAGGGACTGCGTTTCTACGACCTCAAGCGCTATGGTATAGAATTCACTCACTTCATTGACAAATCTGAACATATCGACCCGATAACATTCACGGCAGGCGACCTTCGTGGTGCAATCCAGTTGCCACAGGCTGTTATCAATTCAGGTGTTCAGGCTAACCCAAGATTAGAAGAAGCAAAATAAAAGGAGGTAGCACTATGAAATATATTAAAATTTTATTATTCGTATCAGTTATCGCAACATCTTTGGTAGGATGTAGAAACGATGACTTGGATCCAAACAGTATATTCGATACTACGCCACCTGTACGTACAGAATTTGACAGATGGCTGATTGAGAACTATACAGTGCCATTCAACATCAATCTGGTTTATCGTTACAGCGACAGGGAGACATCAGGTACTTACAACGTAATCCCTGCACAGGAAGATAAAGCTCGTGCCCTTGCTATTATGATTCGTCACATCTGGCTTGATGCATACAAGGAGGCTTTGAGCGAGACTTTCATCAGGACTTACTCTCCACGAGTAATCCAGTTTATAGGTTCTCCACAGTATAATGGTACTGGAAGTATGACACTCGGTATTGCAGAAGGTGGTCTTAAGATCTCATTGCTCAATGTGAACTCTATCGACCCTGATAATATCTATATTGACACAGACAATGCAATTGCTGAGCAGGGCCACAAGCCGATTGACTTGAACTACTGGTTCTTCCACACTATGCACCACGAGTTCTGTCACATCCTCACTCAGACTAAGGACTATCCTACAGACTTTAACACTATTTCTGCCGGAACGTATATCCCTACAGACTGGCACAACAAGTCTGACTCTGAAATGATACCTGAAGGATTCGTTTCTGCATACGCATCAGAAGAGACAAATGAAGACTTCGCAGAGTGCTATTCATATTATGTTACTCACTCAGAAGATGCTTGGCAGGCTTTGCTGACAAGAGCAAAGGATGGCTCAACGAAGATTAAGAAGAAGATGGACATTGTCCGCCAGTATTTCCACGACTCATGGGAAGTAGAACTTGATTCTATCCGTAGCGTTGTGCTCACACGTACTGACGACATCAGAAAGGGAAATGTTGATATTAAGAATTTGAAATTTTAATAAGGAAGGAACAACACAATGAAAAAGATTATATTTTATGCTTTGGCATTGCTGACCACCGTTACATACACTTCTTGTGTAAGCGAGGTTGAAGATATCTTTGATGATTCTTCTGCAAATCGTATTCAGACTGCATTGGAGAATGAAAGACAGATATTGACCTCTGCTGCCAATGGATGGGTTATGGAATTTTTTGGTTCTCCGACAGAAAACTCTTTCGGTGGTGTCAACCTGCTTATGAAGTTCAATGCCGACAGCACTGTTACGGTTGGAAGTGAAAAGGCTACAGCCCCATATCGTACTGTCACTTCACACTTCAAACTGGAGCAGAGTGCAGGTACTATTCTCTCATTCGACGAGTACAACGAGCTTGTTCACTACTTCTCTGACCCTTCAGCACTTGAGGAAGGATGGACACCAGGTTACGGCTTCGAGGGCGACCTCGAATTCCGCATACTTTCTGCATCAAAGGATTCAATCATCCTCCGCGGCAAGAAGCATGGAGCACGCGTCGTAATGACTCCAGTGCCAGATGAGTATGCCAACAATTGGGAAGGCTATCTCGCAAAAGTGAAAGAAGTTGAGGAAGAAATGATCTTCAGCTCTTACAAACTTTATATTGGCAAAGACACTGTTGATGTCTCTCCAGTCAACCGTTCGTTTGTTTTCTCATATCAGGAGATGAACGAAGAGACCGACAGTATTGAAGATAAGGTAAAGCAGATATGCTATATCGTAACTCCACAGGGCGTAAAACTCTATCAGGATTTGGAGTACGGCGATTATTCAATCAATGGCTTCAAGTATATTGAGAATGCTGAGACTTACGAGGCTTTCCAGAATAGTGACGTCATTCTCGCACCGAAATTCCCTTCATTGGCAGAACAATTTACAAACAAGGCTAATGTTTGGTGGATTACACGTGAAAACCTCAGCGACCCTATCAAGGCAGAATGGGATATCGCAGACAAGGGAATGGCTGCATTGAACGAGACTTTCCGCTATGTAAACCTCCAGACAAAAAGCAATCACTTTGGTTTGTACATACGTAACTACAATACCAAGAAGAAGGCAAACGTAAGTTCAAGCGATGCCGGTATGGTATGGTTCACGGTTTCTTCTCTGAATGCTGATGGCAATAAGATTAAAATCACGTTTGCTGATGCCTGCAAGAAGAATACCGACTGCGACGATGGTGGTTCATTCTATCTGAACCCTAAGAAGGTTAAGGATTTCAATCATGCTGTCTATACATTAGGCACAAAGGAAGGCAAAATCTTCAATCTTACTACCGACAGACAGAAGAAGCCTTCATATATAATACTGACAGAAGATGCAAACCCTGACAATGTCATTAAAGTAAAGGTCGCAAGCGAAGATTTTCGACCTCTTGAATAGTATAAGACTTGACATTGGATAGCGAATTTGCTATATAATGTAAAAAATGTAAGCAAAAATTTGGTCACCTACCAATTTTTGCTTACATTTGTAAACAAAAACATTAAAAAGGAAACAAAAGAATAATTGAATTTATTAATTTAAAAAGTAAAGTTATGAAGTATTTTTACGTTAAAGTAATGCTGTTTGTGTGCGCATTCGCACTTTCGGCAAACGCTAATGCAGCTGAAAAGAAACTGCCAATCAATCCTGCTACTTTTACAAAGTTCCAGATTGGTAACAAGATTGGCGAAAACTATGAGATTACAGGTATCTATGCAAAGCAAGTAAAGAAAGGTCCTAAGACAGCCACTAACGATTGGATACCAAAGGAAGGCTGGGAACCATACGAAGGACCTAATGGCACATCAGCAGGTAATTACATCCGTACAAATGAAGACCACGGACTCGTTGATCCAGGTGAAATCCACTGTAATATCTATACACAAAAGATGGCTGAAAACCCTGATACATCTTACTTCAAGATTGAAAACTTCTTTGGCCTGATTCACAAAAATCTTAAAGATACGACTAAAATAGATACAACCCTCGTATCATTGTATTTCAAGTGTAACACTAAGACAGGTCAGTGTGTAGTCCCTGTTCAGGATATGGACCTCTTCATTTCTGTAATAAACAGAACTACAGGCGACACTTATGAACTTGAGTGCTACCTTGGCGACGTTCCTGAGTCATTGGGTACGCCTCAGACATATTATAATTATTACCCATGTGAAGCAGACTTAGACTATGGTTTGTTCACTTTCAATCTCTACTACTTCTGTGAAATGGGTGGCTTCGGTCTTTCCGAAGAAAAGTTCCTCATGGATGGTTCAAAACCTGAATGGACAGAATGGACAGAATGTGGAACTGCAGAATACACTCATGGAATGATGGTAGATGAAGAAGAAGGCGAAACAGGATTGCAGGAAGATATCGTTGTCTATAAGCGTATCTACAATCCAGATCCAAGAGTATGCGAGTACTGGTTTGAAGAATGGGGCTCTGGTTACTGGACGAGATCTGGTGTTGACTTCATCGTTCATATCAATGCTAACGGAACCATCTCTGTTGATGAGCAGTTGACTGGTGGTACTGAGACTGACGAGGAAACTGAAGAGGAAGTCGATATATATGTGCAGGATCTTGTTTCATTCAACTCTGAAACATTCCTTCCTGAATTCTGTTCATCAACATTCGATGCAGCGACAAAGACTGGTACTATATATCCTTTCTATTACTACTACACAGATCCAGACGCAGGTCAAGTAAGTGGTTGGCCTGGTAAGTATCCTGATGGCGCAGGTGGTTTCGATGACCGATTCAGCGATGTATTCACTATTCATGAAACTGCTCCACAAGGTCTCGTTGGTGATGCCGATGAAGATGGAAGTGTAACAGTTGCCGACATCACAACTACTGCATCTTACATTCTTGGCAACAATCCAGAACCATTCAACTTCGATAATGCCGACGTTGATGGTGACAAGGCAATTACTGTATCCGACATCACTGGCATTGCAGGAATTATCTTGGGTAACTAATCTAAGTTTACGAGTATTAATAAATAATACGTGAGTGCCCCAAAGCACTCACGTATTTTTTTGTCGGACACCAATAACCTGTAATATACTTTTAGTCTTTTATAACTCAAACTCTCTACACCTATCCCAAGCCAACAACCCAAAACCGATAACCCATAGCCTAACTTCATTTATATTGTAGGAATGCGTCGGCCAATGTGAGCGCAGTCGTTTCTCGGTACAAGCATTAAACCCTTTTGCACATTCTTAGAATGTTCACGTGAACATTCTAAGAATGTTAAGGCGAACATTCTAAGAATGTGCAAAAAGGATAAAAGCACGTCCAAACCAACACCACCGTCCATGCCCACCGACCATAACGAAAGAATCTCGAAAAAAGTTAAGAAAAAACATGTGTCCGCTAAACATCCCAAACATATTATATCAATACACGATATTTAAGGATACGCCATATATGAGCAATTTTCTGCGCTCCGGAGGAGCAACATGCTAATAGCCCAGGGCAGAGCGAAGCGACGCCCTGGGTATAATGATGCAGACTATCTACGCTCTGTAAGAGCAAAAGCATTTATACGCGATGCAACTATAAAGCTTTTGCTCTTACAGAGCGTGACATTTGTGACATACGCCTTACCCAGGGTGTCGCCTTGCTCTGCCCTGGGCTGATAGGTGTAAGCCTTTCAGGCTATAATTTAGCGGACACCAATAATACAAAAAAAACAGTGGAACGAATGTAGAACCACTGTTTTTTTATGCGTAAAAATAGAGTAGGGGAGCAGAGGACTTTACTCTGCCGACTGCTTGATGAAGCGGCCCTTTTCGTCGCGGGCAGGAGTTGACTTCTTTGTAGATTTCTTCTTTGTAGTCTCCTTCTTGGCTTTTGTGGTTGTCTCCTTCTTAGCCTTCGACGTAGATTTCTTTGCAGTCGCCTTGTCGCTCGCCTTCTTTGTACTTATGAAACGACCATTCTCATCGCGTGCAGGAGTTGCCTTCTTTGCCTTGGTTTCCTTTTCGGCAGTAGCCTTTTCCGTAGTTGATTTCTTTGTTGCAGTTGACTTCTTTGCCGTAGTCTTCTTCTCTGCAGCCTTTGTTTCGGTAGTCTTCTTCGCTGTAGTCTTCTTGGTTGTCTTGGTAGTTGACGACTTCACAGCATCTGTCCAGCAGCGTGCACACTTTGTGCGACCAACGTTCTTTGCCTCAGATTCGGTCACCTTCTTGATGGTTGCTGTCGTGTTCTGCAGTCCTGGGCAGTCCTTTACTTTGTGATACTTTGTTGCACTTGTGCTTGTGCTGATCCATACATCGCCTGCACTTGCCATCTGAATAGAGAGCATTGCGACGATTGCAAATAACAATACTTTCTTCATAATACTTAATTTTAATGAATAATAAATAATGTAGTTGTCGATTGCAAAGATAGTAAAAATGTTTAATGAATGAAACTTTTAGGCATTTATTTTTGCATTTTTTACTGGAAAAACGCTCTTTTTTGTGCATCCGACACCTCATTTTCGCACTTTTACCCCTCAACGATGGTCAAAAACAGTGTGAAAACGCATGTTTCTTTTCCAGAATCACTGAAAACCTATACAAGAATTTTGGGGGTAAACGCAGTCGTTTTCAGTGAGTTTGCCCCAAAAACACCCCTTCAAAACTCGCGTGAAATCCAACTTCTCGTATTCTTGTTCAAAATATCGAAGTTTTGACGCATTTTGCAAAACGGAACGACAGGATTATTCGACTTTACATATTTTAATATAATAAACACCGAATTTTGAATTTGCAAACGACGATTAACATTTGAAAAACAGATACTCTGAGCGACAATAGTACACATTTATTGAATACTGAAACGCAAATCAAAACCCATCAATGTTTTCAAATATCCAAATTTGGCTTTACAAATAACGATTTCGACCATTATTTTCAAAATAGATATACGCTATATAATCAGGCGATTATATGTAGTGGTGAAAGTGATTTATGTCAAAGAATATCCTTTTTTGCGGAAAAACTGCATAAAACATATAGATAGTCATAGCGAGTATATATATAATCATATTGAAGTCAGTTATTTAATGTGAATGCGTTTAAGCAAGGGTTTGTTAAAGCATTGCTTCATTCTATGGACTTTGATGGGAGATCAGTATGAATTTGGAAAGTCAAATTCAAGAAATCTAACGTTGAATTTGATTTTTCAAAGATTAGAATTTGCAAATTTGTTGCGAAAAATTTGCAGATTTGAATTTAATGATTTAACTTTGCAAAACGTTTAAGAAATGTGAAAATACCCCTCTTTTTGGGGCATCGTAGTAGTGAATCTTCAAATTCAGGACATAAAAACAATGAAAGATCGAATCAAAAAAATCATGGAAACGCAGGAGATGAGCCAGAAAACTTTCTCGGAATATCTTGGCATTTCACCTGCAGTGTTAAGCAGTATCTTTACTGAAAAGACAAAGCCGACGCTTCAAACCGTATCGGCAATAATCGAAAAGTTCCCAGAGATTAGCCTCGATTGGCTCGTCACGGGACAAGGAAGAATGTATAAAGAAGAGAGCACCGAGGCTCAGACTCGTGCTGCAATGGAACTGCCGAAAGCGAAAAACCAGTCATTAGGAATGCGCGATCTCTTCACAAATTACGAAGATGGACCGGCAAAACCTGCTACCCTATCGGAGGCGGATAAGCATGCAACCGTATATTTGCCAAAGCGTGAAATAAAGGAAATACGCATATTCTTCGACGACGGGACATACGAAACTTTTACGAATAATAGTAAATGATAATAGGAAAATATGGCACGCGTGTCATATTTTTTTATTACCTTTGACGGTGTCGTTATCGGCTTGCCGCTTGCACAAAGGGCTTGTCCGACTGCAAGAACGTAGGTTGCATCTTAACAATAAATATAAAAAACTATGTCTTTTATTTTGTATTGTTTTCGATTTGCATTACCTTTGCAGTGGAAATATAAAAACTTCATATTATGAAAAGGATTATCGTGATGATTATTGCCGCAGTTTCGACGTTAGGAATGTGGGCTCAGCGTAGTGAAGAAGTGATAGATTTCGGATGGAAGTTCCATGTCGGAGATGTTGCCAATGGTGAAAGTATGGATTGTGATGATAGTCGTTGGGCTGTTGTTGACCTTCCTCACGACTATCAGATAAGTCAACCTTGGGTAGAACCATCGAAGGATGAACGTCCCGACGAGAGTGATCCAGGTGCAAATATCAAGAGTCGCCTGTCGTCGAGAGGCTTCAAGGAGATGGGCATAGGCTGGTATCGCTATTGGTTTACGCCTGAAGAATCGTGGAAACAGCAGCGCACACTCATCGACTTTGGCGGAATAATGTATGTCGGCGACGTGTATCTGAATGGAAAACGTATTGGCGGAACGGAATACGGATACGTTGGTTTCGAGGTTGACATAACCAAGATGTTGCGATATGGAGAGCGCAATGTCATTGCTGTGAAGGCTAATACGCAACGACCAGAGAACTCACGTTGGTACACCGGAGGCGGTCTTTTCCGCGATGTGAAGCTTGTCCGCACCAATGCACAGCAGTATTTCACGCGTCATCCGTTGTATGTCACGACCAATGGCGAATGGGTAAAAGTGCAGGCTTCAATGGCATATCAGGTCAATTCAAAGGATGCTTTCAGCGTTGAGGTCAAGATAACCGATGCTGCAGGACAGGTAGTTGCGACGCATATAAACAAAGTAAATGGCAACCGTCGCCAAAAGGGCAATGCCGAATATGTGCTCGACTCAATGAAAGTGACCAATCCAAACCTTTGGAGTTGCGAGACACCTTATTTATATAATATAGAAGCGACAATTATCAATGCGAAAGGCGAAACGATGGATAAGGTTTCTGATGAGTTCGGATTTCGCACCATCGAGTATTCCCCAGCGTTTGGTTTCAAGCTTAATGGCAAGAAAGTTTTGCTGAAAGGCATAGCAAACCATCACACACTTGGTGCTCTCGGTGCTGCTGCTTACCCTAAAGCAATCGAAAAACGACTGAAACTCCTCAAGTCGTTTGGCGTAAATCACGTGCGTTCTTCCCATAATCCTTACTCAGAAGACTTCCTACGCTTGTGCGACAAATACGGCATTCTCGTTGTCGATGAACTTTACGACAAGTGGCTTACACAATATACAGGTGGCAGAACATCGTGGACCGAGCTTTGGCAGCAGCATATTCCTGAGTTCATCACACGCGACAGAAACCATCCGTCAGTCGTTATGTGGAGTCTCGGCAACGAACTCCAGACATATCCTCAGATACCTTATGGCGATTATGGTGTGACTGCATATCGCATCCAGAAGCCTCTGCTCTTGCGTTATGATGCTACTCGTCCGGTGACAGTAGCCATGCATCCACGTGGCCGCAACGAAAAGACCGACTCACTTCCGTGCAATCTTGCGATGGAAACAGATATCCAGGCATACAACTATCGCTATATGTACTTCCCAGGTGATGGGCAAAAGTTCCCGTGGATGATATTCTACCAGAGTGAGGCAAACGTTTCCGGTATGGGACCAAACTTCTTTGAGATGGATCTTAATAAGGTTGTCGGACTTGCATACTGGGGTATGATCGACTATCTCGGCGAGAGTAATGGCTGGCCAGCAAAGGGATGGATACAGGGAATGTTCGATATTTCCTTGCAGCCAAAGCCGTCTGCCTACTTCCTGAAAAGCTATTTCAACGATGAAGAACCGCTTGTCCACGTTGCAATCATCGACAATGCTAACGCAAATCAACTGTGGAACGACGTTCAGGTGGGCACAAAAATCATGAGCGAAAGCTGGAATCGCGAGGAAGGAAAGGCGTATGATGTTGTCACTTTCACCAATGCCGACGAGGTGGAACTCTTCCAGAATGGCCGCAGTCTTGGCGTGAAGCAGAACGACAAGAAGAATGCAAAAGTCCGCAACCGCATATCATGGGGCAAGGTTCAGTACGCGAAAGGTACGCTCGAAGCCGTTGCCCGCAACAACGGAAAGGAAGTTGCTCGCCATAAATTAGAGTCAACGGGCGACGCAGTAGCACTCAAAGTCTTTGCCGACGACGATTTGGATTGGACGGCAAACGGCATGGACGTGAAGTATATCCGCGTCAACGCAGTCGATAAGAAAGGTCGTCGCGTCTTCGATGCAAACGAGAAACTGACGTTTGAAGTCGAGGGTGATGCAAAGATTGTAGGTGTTGACAACGGCAACAACTACAGTGACGAACTCCACACTGGCAACAGTCGCAGCCTGTATCAAGGCAGTGCGCTGGTCATCTTGCGTGCTGGAAAGGTCGGCGGAAAGGTTGTGCTCAAGGTCACTTCAGATAAATACAAGACTGCAAAGTTGCAGATGATGCTGTAGAGGATGCTACAGTGACAGGACTTTAAAGGAAGCAGATTTTCTTGATCAATGCACAGATAATCTAAAAGCTCAGATGAATATTATAACATTTATGAATAGAATGCAAAGACTTGAAATATTATGCTATCTTCTTTTGGATGAAAATCAATCCAAAATTGTTATCAAATAATCCAAATGAAATAACAATTCGTTAC
>JAKSIZ010000016.1 GCA_024398515.1 Bacteroidaceae bacterium
ATGAATATATTCAAAAAGAGGTCGTGTCAGTTACTTTTGACACGACCTCTTTTTTAAGGGTATAAAGGTCATACACGAAAAGACAAACGCTTCATGTACGTCGAAAGAGAAAAGCTGATGAGCAATTCTTACTTCTTTGCCTTCTCAAGTTTTTCGAGGTTTGTCTTCAGGTGGAGTATCTCCTGGTCCTTTATGGCAATCTGCTTACCCATGTTTTCGATAAGCGTAATGTAGCCGTTAAGTTCCTCATTGTCTATCTCCTGTGGATACAGGGTGTTGACACGATTGATGAAGTCGCCAAGGATGTTCATGTAGTTTGTGAACGCATCAAACGGACTATCGTAGATACCACGATTGAAACCTACGTAGTTTGGCTTTGTCGTCATGAAACGGAAATTGTTTGATGCCTGCAGGTAATACCAGTCCTGGATAAGGCGTTCATCGCGAGTAATCATAAGTCGGTCGGCAAGTGAATAGAGCTTATCGAAAGCCTCACGCTGCATCTTGTTTCCTAACCAGCAACTTACGTCGCGTTCCTCGTCAACCCATGACAGTGTGTCAGGCACGTCTAACGTGTCGATTGGCTTCACCTTTGAGAAGATTTCCGTAGGGTTTGCGAATGTTATACCCTTTTCTTTTGCAAGGGCAGGGATAGCACGAAGGAACTCGAGGATGTTCGACGACAATGGTTGAGCCATTCCGAGCGCAGAAAGTTCCATGAATATGTTCACTATCTGCTCTTCCTTTGGCAATGCTGCAATCTTATCTACATAACGGTCAGCAAACAATGGATACTCGCTCCAGCTACTGTCATTGAAGCGAAGAGAGATATCGTCGCTTAATTCTACGTCGCGCAACAGGAGTTTCAGCTTTGGAGCTTCGATGCAATTATAAACATAATGCGACGATTTCCAGCCGAGAACATGCTTTGCACCTTCGGTCAACATGCCTTTGAAGCCCATTGCAGCCACTTGGCGACCAATGTCGTTGCTGTAGATAAGCGATGAGTTGCGGAACACTTTCGGCGTCTGACCAAAGAATTCCTTCATCTTCTGCATCTGTCGCTTCACCTCGATAGCGAAGCATTCCTCGTTGGCAAGCGATGCCAAACCATGTGAATATGGTTCAGCAAGGAACTCTACACAGCCCGTGTCGGCAAGTTCTTTCAGTAAGTCGAGCACTTTTGGAGCGTGCATTTCCATCTGTTCAATGCCACACCCAGAGAGGGAAATGGTAAACTTGAACGCACCCTTATTCTCTTTCACCATCTCTAAAAGCGTGGTCAAGGCAGGGATATAGGAATGTTCAGCAATGTCGGAAATGCTGCGTTCGTTCTCGAAATCATCGTAATAATAATGATCGGTACCTATGTCAAAGAAGCGATACCGCTTGAGATGGATGATTTGATGCATCTCAAAATACAAGCAAATAGTTTTCATATCTTATTTTGGGTTTTTATTTTGTCTTTGCTATTGTGTCTTCGTATAGATTCCTTATGCGCTGGCCAACCTTCTCCCAAGTAATCTGGTCAACCTCATTCTTGCCTTCCACCTGAAGATAACGGAAGAGGGATTCGTTGTTACAAATAGAGTATATGGCATCTGCCATGGCATGAATGTCCCAGTAGTCGCACTTGATGCAGTTGTTCAATATCTCGCCACAACCACTTTGCTTTGAGATTATGGTCGGTGTTCCGCATTGCATTGCCTCAAGAGGAGAGATGCCGAAAGGTTCACTTACCGATGGCATGACATACACATCTGATGCTTTCAGGCACTCATAGACCTGCTTTCCACGCATAAAGCCTGGGAAGTGGAAACGGTCGGCAATGCCTCTTTCGGCTGCAAGCCATATCATCTTCTCCATCATGTCGCCACTTCCTGCCATGCAGAAACGCACATTATGGGTACGACGAAGCACGAGAGCAGCAGCCTCAACGAAGTATTCTGGTCCTTTCTGCATAGTGATACGACCAAGGAACGTCACCACTTTCTCCTTTCCAGTGTGGTCAGGACGAGGAATGTCTTGGTATTCCTGTGCCAAAGGATACACGGCATTGTGCATTGCAAAGCACTTACGTGGGTCCTGATGATACTGATTTATGACCGTCTGACGCGTCAGTTCGCTCACGCACATAATGCAGTCAGCATTGTCCATACCATTCTTTTCGATACCATAAACGGTAGGATTCACCTTTCCGCGCGAACGGTCGAAGTCGGTAGCATGAACGTGAATGACCAGTGGTTTGCCGCTTACTTGCTTTGCATGTATTCCTGCAGGGTAAGTCAACCAGTCGTGTGCATGGATTATATCAAACTCTTGCTGACGTGCAACGACACCTGCCACGATACTATAATTGTTAATCTCCTCGTGCAAATTGTCGGGATATCGTCCGCTGAACTCCATACAACCAAGGTCGTTTACGTTCATATAATTGAAGTCAGCATAGATGTTGTCGCGCAAAGAATAATACCATTCAGGCGAAATAAGATGCCCTATCCTACTGTTTACGTAGTCATAACTTGCATCACGCCATGCAATAGGCACGCAGTTCATTGGTATAATGTTCATGAAACTGCGGTCTTCGTCGCCATGAGGTGCCGGCAGGCAGAAGGTTATATCCATATCGCCCTGCACAGCCAAGCCCTTTGTCAGTCCGTAACTGGCAGTTCCCAAGCCTCCGAGAATGTGGGGAGGGAACTCCCATCCAAACATTAGTACTCGCATATCTTAATACTTATATTTTTCTATAATTTCACTAATCCTTAATAGTTCAGCCACATTCATTGCGAATGCCATGCCTCCACGTCCAGAGAATGGTGGGTTTCCATCGAATAGTTCCGGCATTGTGCCTATTGCATGGAACGCTATCTCTTCCTCGAAACCTATCATCTGTCGCTGAATGAAACTCAGTCGCGAACGCTTATATACCTTTATACAAGCCTCAAGATAGAAACTTTCAAGCCATGGCCACGCCGTTCCCTGATGATAAGCATAATCTCTTTGATACTGCGGACCGACGAACAGAGGATTGTAACCTCCGCTCTTTGGAGAGAGGGATCGCAGTCCTTTCGGCGTCAACAGTTCGCGTGTACAAATGTCGAGGACGCTTTTCTTTGCCTCGGCATCAAGTGGAGAATAGTCGAGTGCCACGGCAAAGATCATGTTAGGTCGCACACTCCAGTCAACCATATTACCATCAACATAGTCATACAAGTAGCCATATTCATTGAGGAACATTGCAGTAAAGGCTTCTTGGAATCGTTCTGCCCCACTCCACGACTCGCCTTTCAGGTCTGCTGCAAAGCACAAGGCATTATACCACAAAGCGTTTATCTCAACGATATACCCCGAACGAGGAGTGATTGGACGCCCATTATCTGTCGAGTTCATCCACGTCACAGCCTTGTCAGTGCCTTCACAATAGACCAATCCATTATCTTCTACCTTGAAGTTAGGATGCTTATTGGCCGACAGATACTTTACTATATCGGCAACAAGTTTGCCATATTTCGTAACGCACCTTTCCTTTCCTTGGTCCTTGGCATACTGTTGTATTGCCCAAATTGCCCAAAGCAAAACGTCGGGATGCTGCATTTCATGAAGGTCGATGGTCACTTTCTTGCCAGCCATGAACTCACGTATTCCCTTCTCGGCAGTCTTCATCACGTCCTCGAAGTGGTGTGGTTCCTTTATACAGAGCGTTAATCCTGGCAGCGAAATAAACTCATCTCTGGCACGACACTTGAACCAAGGATGCCCAGCTAAGATGTAACTTCCGCTCTTTGTATTGTAATGGAACTGGTGAGCAGCACTTGCAAGGCAGTGATAGAAGTTGTCCCAATGCAGCACTTCAGCAGCTTCCGTGTCGAAAAGCTTGCGTAGTTTCTTTGTATCCATCTGCGATGTTGACGCTGCAAATACTACACTCTCGCCCTTACGCAACGATAGTTCAAAGTATCCTGGCACATAAAGGTCCTCAGTTGTAGCATAACCACGCTCCTGCTCTTTCGGATATTCCACGCCACGATACCAGTCAGGATGGAACACAAACTCGTTCTTCCTGCTGAACTGCATGAATAGTTCCGGATACCCTGCGTACATGCAAGTCTTTATTCCATTGTCTATCTGCTGGTATTCGCGCGATGCCGTACCGTTCTCGTGGGTATATTCTCTTACGGAACGGAACGCCAGGAATGGCTGGAAGCGCAGAGTGACAGCCCCCGTCGAGTCTAACAATGTGTAGCGAAGAAGTATTCTGTCCTCGAATTTCTGCATCAGCATCTCCTTCTTGAGCAGCACTCCTCCTACCCTGTAAATGGTCGTAGGCACATAGTCGGCATTAAACTCCTTGATGTATTTATGTCCTTGTGGGCTAAAGTTATGGCCTTGATACTTATGCAGGCCAAGGTTAAACCGTGCCCCATGCTGTATGACCGACACGTCTAACGACGAGAGCAGCACGTGGTTCTCACTGTCCATCTCTGGTATTGGCACCACCAGCAATCCATGATATTTGCGTGTGTTGCAATCCACGAGCGTAGAACAAGCGTATGCTCCCGAGCGGCTCACACGGAGCAATTCCTTGCGAAGCGAATACTCCAGATTGGTCATCAAAGCCCTTTCAAAATGTAAATAACTCATGTCTTTGATTTATGTTTTAAGTTTTATGCTTTGCAAAGATAATAAAAATTTATGAATTGTCATTTACTATTTACAAATTATTTACATTTTTTGCATTTGTAACGACACATTTTTTAATCCTTTCATACAGGGGAGAACCGTAGAAATTGTGGGGGTGTGCGATAGGCTCTACAGGGGTGTCTGATGGGGGTGAAAAAAAGTTGTACAACTTTCGCACGAAAGTTGTACAACATTCAGTTGAAAGTTGTACAACTTTTTTTTCGAGTTAAGCGTTCGTCTTCGAGATTTCGAGATTTCGAGTTCTCGAAATAATTACATCAATAAGGCGAGTTCTTTCACTTTTGTCTCTTCGCCTACGAGGAAGAGTATGTCGCCTTCGGCAAATGGTCGTTGCTTGTCGATTGGCGTGAGTTGCTCTTTGCCGTTGTCAAGTCCGAGTGCCATGCACTTATATATGTCGCGCAATCCACTGTCGGCTATGGTCTTGCCAAGGAATGGGCAGCGTGATGATAATTCTATGGAGAGCACTTTCATGTCGTCGTACTTGCGTTCGACGAATGATTCGCTGTCGGTTATTGCCTTGCTGAACTTGCTGAGTTCGCTGTCGGTGCCCACAACGTTTATCACGTCGTTAGGGAAGAGTATGTTCTTTCCGCCTGGTATATTGATGCGGTATGAGCCTCGTATGATGCTGCTTACGTGTACGCCAAAGCGTGTACCGAAGTGAAGGTCGTGGAGCGAACGGCCTACGCAGAAACTATGGTCGGGTATCGTGATGGTCGAGATGTGTATATCACGATTGACGAGTCGGCTGTGTCCGAACTGTCTTCGGGCTCCGGTATATTTCTCTTGCTGATATTTCTCGCGTGCGCCAAGGTTCTCGAAGAAGCGTTTTTCGATGGATTCACCGCTTTTCTTGAGCGACTTTGACTTGACAATGAAGATGAATATAATAAGTGCGATGGCAAAGAGTATGGCCAATCCGAACTGGTCGCTAAAGATGCTTACCACGCTGAACACGAAGAGCATCGCCACTGCCCAACGTACAAGAATGGTAAAAATAAGTGGAAGTCGGTTGAGGAAACTCTCGTCCCAGAGGCGCCTGTAGTCTTCATCGCGCAGTTTCTTTACCGCGATTGCCCTGAGGAATGGCGCCATCAGCATCAATGCTATGACTGCCGAGAGCAAGGATGACCATGGTTCCGGTAACAGAGAATTGACGAATGGACCGCCGACAGTGTACATAAACAGTATGATTGCAACGCAGATTACGGAGTATATAACTACCAGTTTCAACAGTTTTACGAGATAACTTTTCCACTGCGTAGCCCCGTCGGAGAGCGATGGAGAGCTTATCGTAAGCTTGTTGAGCACGTCTAACCACTTGTCAGGAATGCGTCGTTCGAGGTGTTCGTATGCTGGTGTGGCGAGTTTTATCATGTAAGGCGTGAGGAATGTAGTGATTACACTGACCGCCACAACCACTGGATAAAGGTGAGGACTGATGACTTTCAGCGACAGTCCAAGCGATGCGATGATGAATGCAAATTCACCTATCTGCGCCATTGAAAAGCCGCATTTCACTGCATTGTTCAACGATTGTCCGCTTATGAAGTAAGCAAAAGTGCTGAACACAGCGTGTCCCACGACGATGGTAAGCACCAAAATGACGATTGGTACGGAGTATTCAACTATAATCTTAGGCTCAACAAGCATACCGACAGAGACGAAGAAGACTGCTCCAAAGAGGTTTTTCACAGGATTGAACACGCGTTCTATCTTCTCCACTTCGATGGTTTCGGCAAGTATGCTGCCCATAATAAACGCACCGAAAGCACTGCTGAAGCCGACTTTTGTAGAGAATATCGCCATGCCAAGGCATAGTGCGATAGAGAGGATGAGCAATGTCTCGTCGTTGATTATGCCGCGAAGTTTGCGCAACAACAACGGAACAAGGAAGATTCCAAACAAGAACCAAATCAACACATAGAATGCAATCTTCAGCACACTAAGGGCAACCTGACCGCCACTAAGTTCGCCTTCGCCCGCAAATGCCGAAAGCATGACCATGAGAACAATGGCAAGTATGTCTTCGAGAATGAGCACACTCATGACGAGCGACGTGAATTTCTGCTGGAACAAGCCCATGTCGTCGAACGCCTTATATATAATAGTGGTGGAACTCATGGCAAGCATTCCGCCAAGGAACACGCAGTCCATGTCGCTCCATCCGAACACATGACCCACACAACTGCCCAGAACCATCATGCAGAAGACTATCGTCACGGCTGCGATTATCGGTGCAGCACCCATCTTTGTAATCTTCTTGAACGAAAATTCCAAGCCTAATGAGAACAACATGAATATGACGCCAATGTTGGCCCATACGCTGATGTCGGCCTCGTCAACGACAGATTCCGTGTAAGGCATGTGGGGAGAAACAAAGAAACCAGCCACGATGTAACCCAACACAAGCGGTTGCTTGAGCTTCTTGAATATGAGGGTGACTACTGCCGCAGCGGCAAGTATCAGTCCCAAATCAGTGACAAGAACAGGTACTCCTTCCATAATCAATCATTATATGCTCCTGTAAGTTCGCAGAGTTTAACGACTACCATCATAGCCTTTTCCATAGTCTGAATGGAAACAAACTCGTATGGTCCGTGGAAGTTTACGCCGCCTGCGAAGATGTTTGGGCAAGGAAGTCCCTTGAACGAAAGTTGTGCACCGTCAGTTCCTCCACGTATAGGTTGCACCTTTGGCGACACACCTGCCTCGTTCATAGCCTGAAGTACGAGGTCGATGACGTGCATGTTGTCCTCAATCTTCTCAAGCATATTATAATATTGGTCGTTGAGCGTGAGGGTTGCAGTGCCTTCGCCATACTTTTCATTTATCTCGCGGACACATTTATCAATGAAATCCTTGCGTTCTTCAAAGCGTTCACGGTCGTGGTCACGAATGATATAACTGAGGTTTGACTTCTCGACATTGCCGCTCATTCCCGTCAGATGATAGAATCCTTGGTACCCTTCGGTAAACTCTGGAGTCTCCTTGCGTGGAAGCATTGAGGCAAACTCGTTGGCAACCATGTTTGCATTCACCATTTTTCCTTTGGCATAACCAGGATGAACACTGACGCCACGGAACTCAATCTTGGCTGATGCAGCGTTGAAGTTCTCGTATTCCAACTCGCCGAGGTCGCCTCCGTCCATAGTGTAAGCCCATTGGCAACCGAACTTCTCAACGTCGAAATGATGTGCGCCCATGCCTATTTCCTCGTCAGGATTAAAGGCAATGCGGATGTCGCCATGCTTTATCTCGTCGTGTTCTTTCAGATAAACCATAGCCTGAACAATCTCGGCAATGCCAGCCTTATCGTCTGCTCCGAGCAGTGTAGTGCCGTCTGTCACGATAAGGTCTTCGCCCTTATGATCGAGGAGTTCGGGGAATTGGCGTGGAGAAGACACGATACCTGGCGAAAGTTCAATGTCGTTTCCGTCGTATGACTCGATGATTCTTGCCTTTATGTCCTTTCCGCTGCAGTCAGGCGACACGTCGTAATGGCTGATGAAGCCGATGGTCGGAACCTCTTTCTTGATATTCGATGGAAGAGTTGCATAGATGTAACCCATGTCGTCCATCTCCACATCCTTGAGTCCTTCGCTTTCAAGTTCTTTTTTCAAGTATTTGGCAAACACAAGTTGTTTGTCCGTACTGGGCACTGAGTCGGAAGTTTCCGATGACTGAGTGTCGAATTTTGTGTAGTTTATAAACCGTTCTACAATGTTCATAATCGATATTTGTTATTATTTGGATTTGTCATTTTTACCGATGGAATCGGCATTTTCTTCAACTTTCTTACGGTAATAACCCTGAGGTCCATCATCAAAGAAAATGATTAGAGAGTCCTGTTTCAATATCTTAAAGTCAACAGTATCCTTATGCATATTCTTTGCCATTGGGGTGAGAACAAGGTTGCCATTGAACAGTTCCCATCCTTTATACATTTTTGGTGCACGGTATTCGGCAAGTTGAAGCCCCGTTTCCTCCGCGTTTTTAATTCGCATACCAACAAAAGAAACGTTGTGGTTATCGCCGATTTCTATTCCGTACTCCACAGGTTTGAACATTTCCTGGCGCAACGAGTCGGAGATAGAATCGTTCAAATGCTTTTCAAGCATGGCGAACTCCTTGTCGGTCATTGCTGCAGGACGGCGCAAAGTAGGAACTTCAAGATAGCACCACTTGCCTTTCAACAAGTCGATATTGATAACTTTTTCCGCGTATTGGCTATCGGCAGAAAGGATTATGGCAACATTGTCGCCCGTCTTTGGCATACCTAATATCTCATGATTTTTCCATGCATGAGTAATGTCGAAAGTTTTTGGATCAGAGAGGTCATAAGGCATTACCTCAATAATCGAGTCGTTACAATCGCAGCAAAGACCATAAAAAGTGGAATCGCCAGGCTTATTCTGCACGCCCGATGGTTGTCCATTGCCATGTTGTCCACCCGCACATGCGTTGACGAGCAAAGCAAAAAACGCTAATATCAGAAACAATTTGGTTTTCATATTGCAAATATTTGTGTGCAAAGTTAACAAATAAATGTGAAAAAAAAGTTTTCGAGCGCAAATAAATATAAATTTATTTATTTTATTGAACATTTTCTCGATGTAACCTTGTAAATATTGAAAGATTTTGTAATTTTGCAAAACTTTTAGTAAAGGATTAAAAATTTGACAAAATTCTATAGTAAATTAACCTAAGTTATGAAGAAGAAAAAAAAGATTCAGTTTAGTCTCCTTTACAGAGACATGTGGCAGTCATCAGGAAAGTTTCAGCCACGTAAGGATCAGTTAGAGCGTGTTGCACCTGCAATCATCGACATGGGCTGTTTCCAGAGAGTTGAAACTAACGGTGGTGCTTTTGAACAAGTAAACCTTTTGGCAGGCGAAAACCCTAACGATGCAGTACGCGCATTCTGCAAACCTTTCAATGAAGTAGGCATCCAGACTCACATGCTCGACCGCGGTCTGAACGCATTGCGTATGTATCCAGTGCCTGACGATGTACGCGAACTTATGTATAAGGTAAAGAAGGCACAGGGTGTTGACATCCCTCGTATCTTCTGCGGATTGAACGATACCCGCAACATCATACCAAGTATCAAGTGGGCAAAGGCTGCAGGTATGATTCCTCAAGCAACACTTTGCATCACTACTTCTCCTATCCACACAGCAGAATACTATGCAGCAATTGCTGAAGAACTCATTGCTGCCGGTGCTGAGGAAATAGCATTGAAGGACATGGCAGGTATTGGTCAGCCAGCAATGCTTGGCAAGTTGACAAAGATGATCAAGAAGGCTCACCCTGAAATCATCATCGAATATCACGGACACAGTGGTCCTGGTCTTTCTATGGCATCAATACTTGAAGTCTGCAACAATGGCGCTGACATCATTGATACGGCTGTTGAGCCTCTGTCATGGGGTAAGGTTCACCCAGACATCATCTCTGTCCAGAGCATGTTGAAGCACGAAGGCTTCGAGGTAGCAGACATAAATATGAATGCTTACATGCAGGTTCGTAGCCTCACTCAGGAATTTATCGACGACTGGCTCGGATACTTCATCAACCCACAGAACAAGATTATGTCGTCTCTGCTCCTCGGTTGTGGACTCCCTGGCGGTATGATGGGTTCAATGATGGCAGACCTTGCTGGTATTCACAGCGTAATCAACAAGACTTTGAAGGCAAAGGGCGAACCAGAACTTTCAACTGACGAAATCCTCGTTAAGCTCTTCGACGAAGTTGCTTACGTATGGCCTCGCGTAGGTTATCCTCCATTGGTAACTCCATTCTCACAATATGTAAAGAACATTGCTCTCATGAATCTTCTCACACTTGCACAGGGCAAGGGCCGCTTCTCTATGATGGACGACAGCATGTGGGGCATGATTCTTGGCAAGAGTGGTAAGGTGCCAGGCAAGATTGACAATGAACTTGTCGAACTTGCAAAGGCAAAGGGCAAGGAATTCACTGATGCAGACCCTCATACTCTCATTCCTAATGCTCTCGATGACTTCAAAAAGGAAATGAAGGAAAACAATTGGGACTTCGGTAAGGACAATGAAGAACTCTTCGAACTTGCCATGCACCCAGAACAGTATCGCAACTACAAGAGCGGTGCTGCAAAGAAGAACTTCCTCGCTGACCTTCAGGCTGCAAAAGACAAGAAGCTTGGTGCAACTCTTACTCCTGAGCAGGTTGCAGAAATCAAGCACGCAAAGGCTGACCCTGTTGTATGTCCAGTCAAAGGACAATTGTTCTGGGAATTTGGCGGTGGCGACGAAGCTGCTCCTACAGCACAGCCTTCTATCGGTCGTGAATACGAGCAGGGCGAACTCTTCTGCTTCATCAAGACTCCTTGGGGACAGACTCAGGAAGTCGGTGCAGCACTCGGCGGAACTCTCGTTGAAGTATGCGTAAAGCAGGGTGGCTTTGTTAATCGTGGCGAAATCCTTGGTTACATCGAAAGAAAAGCGTAAATAAACCTGGTCTGCATGACCTTAAAGAAATCGAAATCTCGAAACATCGAAATCTCGAAAGATGGATTATAACAAGATAATCGACAAGTATTATCCAGAAGAGACAGAGCGGAAACGCATTCTGATTACTCACAGCAAGTCTGTAGCGCAACGTGCGCTACAGATTGCTGATTTACATCCTGAACTGAATCTTGACCGTGAATTCCTTGAGGAGGCTGCTATGCTTCACGACCTTGGCATCTTTGCCTGCGACGCAAAAGCCATTGACTGTCACGGAACTGAACCATACATCCGCCATGGTATCATTGGTGCGGACATATTAAGAAAGGAAGGATTCCCACAACATGCACGTGTCTGCGAACGACACACAGGCACAGGACTGCCAGCACATCACATCGAGATGCTGCAACTGCCTTTGCCGCCGTATGTAGATTACTGCCCCGAGACATTGGAGGAAAAGATTATTTGTTACGCCGACAAGTTTTATTCCAAGACTCACCTCAACCAGTGCAAGACGATGGAACAAGCTTATCGCAGTTTAATGAAGTTCGGCCACGACACAGCCGAACGGTTTAAGCAATGGTATCAAGAGTTTGAAGGATAAGTTTTTCATACTCGCTTCCGTTTTGCTTACCGTTACATTTTTCGTAACGGGCGGCAATGCTATGCCAAGTCCTGACGTGCTCGACACCATAGAAGTCGATACTCTCAACATGGATAGCCTTCAGTTGGCTGTCTATCATCACAATAAGGCTGTTGACGACTCCATTCGTGCCGACAGCATCAATAGTTCAAAGAGCAACACCATTGAGGCTCCGGTGACTTATTCGGGCGAAGATTCTCTGGTCTATGACGCAAAGACCGGCATGGCATACCTGTATGGCAATGCCAACGTGAAGTATCAAGACATGGACTTGACGAGTGACGAGATTAATATGAACAACGAGACAAACGTTGTTTATGCCATGGGAAGGTCTGACTCCTTGGGCAATGTCACCGGAAAACCCGACTTCAAGCAGGGCACAGATGAGTATCAAAGCGACAGCATAGCCTTCAACTTCAAGACGAAGAAGGGCTTTATTTCAAATGTATATACAGAACAACAGGACGGATTCCTCACAAGCGAGGAGTCAAAACGCTCTGACAATGGCGAACTTTTCCTCAAACACGGACGCTACACTACTTGCGACAAGGAGAACCCAGACTTCTACCTTGCTCTTTCACGTGCGAAAGTACGCCCTGGCAAGGAGGTTTTCTTCGGTCCAGCCTACATGGTCGTTGCCGACGTTCCTATACCTTTTGCCATACCATACGGCTTTTTCCCTTTCACCAGCAGCTACTCAAGTGGACTGATTATGCCGACCTACGGCGATGAAACCGAGCGTGGATTCTATCTTCGCGACGGTGGTTATTACTTCGCCATAAGCGATAAGATGGATCTGAAGCTCATTGGCGAGATATACACCAAGGGTTCATGGGGCGTCACGGCTTCGAGCAACTACCGCAAACGCTACAAGTACAGCGGCAGTTTCCTCTTTAGTTACCAGAATTCCTTAACGGGTGAAAAGAACATGCCGGACTATTCAAAGACCGAAAGTTTCAAGATTCAGTGGAGCCATCGGCAGGATGCAAAGGCAAATCCATTCAGCACTCTCTCGGCAAGTGTGAACTTTGCATCGACAAGTTATGAGCGCAACAACCTCACTTCGATGTATAATCCTACGTCGATGACGCAGAGTACACGTACGTCAAGTGTCAGCTACAGCACTGGATTCTCAAGTTTAGGCCTGTCGCTGAGCACTACAATGAACCTCGCACAAAACATGCGCGACTCTACAATAGCCCTTACCCTACCCGACCTCAACATCTCAATCAGCCGTTTCTATCCGTTCCGTCGCAAGCACGCAGCGGGTAAAGAGCGTTGGTACGAGAAGATTGCAATGTCATATACAGGCCAATTGAGCAACTCAATAAGCACAAAGGAGGACAAACTCATGAGTTCATCGCTCATAAAAGATTGGCGAAACGGTATGCAGCACAACATTCCAATCTCAGGAACCTTCACTTTGTTTGACTACATAAACATCAGTCCGTCGTTCAACTTCACCGACCGAATGTACTCAAACAAGGTCAATCGTTCGTGGGATGAAGCCTCACAACGCGAGGTTTGCGACACAATATATGGCTTCAACAACGTATATAACTGGAGTCTGTCAGTGTCTGCTAACACCAAACTGTATGGTATGTACGTGCCAAACCGCAAGATTTTCGGCGACAAGATAATCGCTGTGCGCCACGTATTGACGCCTTCAGTCAGTTTCAGTTACGCCCCAGACTTCAGTCAGCCACGCTATGGATACTACGACACCTACACTAAGACCGACGCACAAGGCAATGTTTCGCTCGTGACTTATTCGCCATACCAAGGCGCATTGTACGGTGTGCCAGGCAAAGGCAAGACTGGAAGTATCTCGATGGACATTGGAAACAACATCGAAATGAAGGTTCGTTCCGACAAGGACTCCACTGGAACGAAGAAAATCAGCATTATTGATGAACTCGGAGCATCCATGTCGTACAACATGGCAGCCGAAACTCGTCCGTGGAGCGACCTCAGTACTCGCATCCGATTAAAGCTTTCGAAGAGCTACACCTTCAACCTGAATGCCGTATTTGCCACGTATGCATACGAACTTGATGAGAACGGAAGGCCTTACATAGGCGATAGAACAGAGTACAGCTACGGTCGTTTCGGAAGATTCCAAGGCATGTCGCAGAACCTGTCATACACTTTCAACAACGATACCTTCAAGAAAATCTCCGACTGGCTTCACGGCAAACGCAGTGGCGAAGACATTGACGACACGCAACGCGAGAACGACGAAGACGACGTAAACACCAACGAAGACCCAGTGATGAAGGGTGGACGGAAGCAGCGCGGCGAATCAAGCAGCATGGCTGAAACCGACGAGGACGGCTACATGAAGTTCTCGCTCCCTTGGTCGCTCAGCGTAAGCTACGGTATTACAATGCGCGAAAACACCGGCGGAGAGTTCAACAAGAGCACAATGCGCTACCCATACAAGTTCACGCAAAACATGAACTTCTCAGGCAACATCACCATTGCACAAGGCTGGAACATCAGCTTCTCGTCGGGTTACGACTTCGAAAACCACAAAATTTCAATGACAACAGCATCACTTGCACGCGACCTTCACTGTTTTGGAATGTCATGTTCAGTGGTACTCGCCCCTTACACATCCTACAACTTCTCATTCCGCTGCAACGCCGCAACGCTTACCGATGCACTCAAGTACGATAAGCGCAGCAGCTACAGCAACACTATCAAGTGGTATTAAACGCAAGGCTTTTACAGAACGAGCCTAATACTCGCGGCAAAACTGTAGCAGTTTTCACTTGGAAACTGTAGCAGTTTTCGATCGAAAACTGCTACAGTTTTTTTCACCCCCTTCCGCACGACATAACAAACCATAAAGTTTTCCCCCTCATTTTCTTGCACAAATCCACAATATTTATTATCTTTGCATTCGTAATCATAACTCACGATATCTAACGAAAACATATATTATATAGAACAAGTAAACCCTATAACTCACTAAACAAATTCTCGATTATGAAAAAGATTTTGCATTACCTTGTAGCGACATTAGCGTGTGTGGTCGGACATTTTAATACTGCATTTGCCGAAGATATACCGGCATTTCCTGGTGCAGAAGGGTTTGGTCGATATGTCACAGGTGGGCGTGGCGGCACGATTTACCACGTGAAGAACCTCAACGACTCGGGCACTGGTTCGCTTCGTGCGGGTATTGAGAAGTCGGGTAAGCGAATTATCGTCTTCGACGTATCGGGCACCATCTACCTGAAATCGGCTCTACCCATACGCAATGGCAACTTGACCATCGCCGGACAGACGGCTCCTGGCGACGGCATTTGCATTGCCGACTATCCAGTAACAATCAATGGCGACAACATTATCATCAGGTTTATGCGCTTCCGTTTGGGCAATCGTCATGTAGATGCACACGAGGGCGACGGACTTGGTTCGCTCGACCGCAGCAATATCATGGTTGACCACTGCTCGGTAAGTTGGAGCGTTGACGAGTGTCTTTCGCTGTGTGGCGTGAGGAATTCCACTGCACAATGGTGTCTTGTAGCGCAGAGTATGGTCAACGCAGGGCACTCAAAGGGCGCACATGGCTATGGTGGCAACTGGGGTGGAGCGAAGGTCAGCTATCATCATAACCTTCTGATGCACCATAGCAGCCGCGTACCTCGGCTCGGTCCACGCTACACTACACAGCTCGAAGAACTTATGGACATGCGTTGCAACGTGTTCTACAACTGGTCAGGAGAGGGTTGTTACGGTGGTGAAGCGCAGGATGTGAACATAGTAAACAACTATTACAAGCCTGGTCCTGCTACCAAAAAGCTCTCTACAGCCAAACAAATGCGCATGGCAGCAATAGGCATCCGCACCAACAGTTACGTTAAAACCTACCCAGATTACAAGCCAACTTTGCATCGCTGGGGGCACTTCTTCGTAGAAGGGAACGTTAATCCAGACTACAAACAAGTGACAAACGACAACTGGACATACGGCGTTTACAATCAGATTAGCAATTCAAGCAACGACGGATTGTTCACGCAAACCACCAAGGATACGATGCGTCTGCGCCAGCCTCTCGCATATCTTCCGACTACAACACACACGGCTGAGGTGGCTTACGAGAAGGTTTTGCAGTATGCCGGTGCAAGTCTGAGCCGCGACTCATACGACGATGTGATGACTTTCGATGCTGAATTGGGCGAAGGAACATTCACTGGTTACGATGAAAACAAGGGCACAGACCTCGCTCCAGGGCTTATAAATTCACAGGATGACTGTGGAGGTTGGCCTACACTAAAGAGCAAATCACGCCAGAAAGACTCTGACGAAGACGGAATACCTGACGCGTGGGAGTTGGCAAATGGCATGGATCCATACAAGGCAGCCGATGCAAAGGAATACACAATAGACCAGAAAAAGAAGTTTTATACCAACATCGAGGTGTATATTAACTGGCTTGTCGAGGACATCATGCGCTCAGGAAATGCCGATGGAATCGATGTTTTTGACGAGTATTACCCTCAAGTGACCGATCCAAACAGCATTCTTCTCGGCGATTCAAATGGTGACCGAAACATTGATGTGACTGACATTACCACGACTGCTGCGTTTATTCTTGGGCAGAATCCCTCTCCCTGGAACGCGAAAAACGCCGACGTCGATAGAGACAACATGATAACTGTGGCTGACATTACGGGCACGGCAAGCATTATTCTCGCTGAATAAAGGCGTTTCGACAATAGATAAAACAAGAACAATGGCACGATATTTCATCACATTACAGTACGACGGCACAAATTATCACGGTTGGCAAATACAACCCAACGGCATAACCGTGGAGGAATGTGTGGAGAAATCGCTCTCCACACTGCTTGGTCGCGACATAGACATAGTGGGTGCAGGGCGCACGGATGCAGGTGTTCATGCTCGGAAGATGGTTGCTCATTTCGACTTTGAAGGCACAGTTGACTGCGACCAGATGGTCTATAAACTCAACCGTATGCTTCCTCGCGACATTGCAATACTCTGTGTCGAGCCAGTTTCAGACGAGATGCACGCCCGTTTCAGCGCAAAAAGTCGCACATACCATTATTATATACACACGCGCAAGGATGCTTTCCTGCGGCAGTATTCGTGCCTCATCACGTTCCCGCTCGACTTGGAAAAGATGAACGAAGGGGCTGATGTGTTGAAGGAATACAAGGACTTCGGTGCATTTTGTAAGTCGCACACCGACGTTAAGACTACTCTTTGCGATGTTTATGAAGCAAGGTTCACGCAACTTTCACCCCACGCATACGAGTTTACAATCAGTGCAAACCGGTTCCTTAGAAACATGGTCCGCGCTGTTGTGGGCACTCTTGTCGATGTGGGCAGAGGCAAGATTTCCATCGAAGGACTGCGCAAAATCATCGAAGGCAAGAGCCGTTGCGACGCTGGCGAGTCAATGCCTGCCAACGCTTTATTCCTCGACGACGTGAAATACTGATGCGAAAAAAGAATTATCTTCTGCTCTATCCAATGATGGGAATAGCCTTTGTTGTGGTCATCACTATTCTCATCGGTCACTATTGTTTCGGTTGTTTCACCGACAAGACTCAATGGAGACAGGATGCGACAGTATTTGAGGCAGTGGTCATCTCGCCTACCGTCAAGCATAATAAGGTTGTGAGTTGCGATTTGCAAGTGGTCAACATCAATGGCGAAGGCGAAGGAAAAAAGATTTCCGCTGCATTTTTTCCCGATGAAATGGGCATTTTTCCGCATTTCAAGATAGGTGACGGCATCATAGTCAAGAGCAAGATTGAGCGAGATACGACCAAGTATGCACGTCGCGAGATGCATGGTCACACCTTAATCTTTAATGGAAATTGGCGACGGAAAGTTATCTGTTTGACTTCGTTGTCCGATTGGGACAGGACACGCATTCGTATGCTTCAGCTTAGGGAAAGCCTTTTAGAACGACTTCACACCAATCTCAACGACTCAGGCTACCCGATAATTGCCGCAATGACACTGGGCGACAAGAGCAATTTGAGCAAGGAAACCAAGCAACTTTTCTCGCAAACTGGCGTGTCGCATGTGCTTGCCCTGTCAGGTTTACACATAGGACTCATCTTCTTTTTCCTTTCAATTCTAATAACCCCACTGTTTCCGACCATTAGATCACGCCGTATCGCCCATGCTTTCATCGTAATACCTATATGGATGTTTGTGCTGCTTGTAGGTATGCCTGTCAGTGCTATCCGCTCGGCAACAATGATAACCATCTACGCCATAACCACTGCTTCGGGCAGAGGAAAGGTTCCTTTCAACACACTTTGCTTTGCTGCTGTAGTCATTCTCATCGTTAGTCCGCTGAGTCTTTTCGATATTGGTTTCCAACTTTCATTCCTTTCGGTGACAGGAATCATTGTCTGCTACCCTATTCTCTACGAAACAATCGACCAGCAATGGCTGATAAAACACGGCAAAACGAGCAAGATATGGTCCATGACTTGCATTTCCATTACGGCACAACTAAGCACTTTCCCACTCGTGGCATACTATTTCGGCACTTTCAGCACCTATTTCCTCGTGGCAAACTATGTGATAGTTCCGCTGACGACAGTAATCCTATACACCACAATCATCTATTTCCTCGCAATGCCAATAGCCTTTCTCCAGCATATAATAGGCATGATTCTTTCCGGCATTGCATGGTTTATGACCGCATTTCTCGGCTATCTTTCCTCTCTGCCAGGCGCAACAATCAGCAACCTTCACCCTGACAAAATCGAAGTATCAATGCTTTATCTCGTCGTAATCTTGTTCTTTTCATGGTGGAATCGCAATAATGCAAAAAGAGCAGAACTGCTTTTGTCAGCAATCCTGCTCCTTATCTGTTATTCAACCTTGACTTAGGTTGCCTCAACTTATGCGAGTGCTACCTTATCGTCAAATGGTACAATCTTGCCTTCCTTGAAGAGCCAACCCATTCCAAGAAGTGTTTCTTCTTCAGAAATGTTTGCAGCCTTTGCAATTTCCTTTACGTTGAGGGCAGTCTCTGATGCTGCAAGAGCCTGATAAACATCACCTGCCTTAAAGCCAATGTTTATTGCATTGTAGATGCTTTCAGTTGTTTTCTTTGAGCAGATTCTCTTGCAAACTCTCTTTGCTGCAGGTGCAGCCACTACCTTTTTTACTTCTGCTTCAGCAGCAGTCTTCTTTGTTGCCATAATGTTTTGTTAAAATAAATTTGTAATGTTACCGTTATCTAATCTATTATACCTTAAAAAAACTTGTCATTTTTGACTTTTGCAAAGTTACTATATATATAATAAGGTATAGGCAGAAAAAGGGCAATCTTTCCAGACTGCCCTTATTATTTGACAAAAGTCAACTTTATTCTTGACGCAAATCAACCTTTATCTGCAATTCATCTAACTGTTTTTCATCAAGTTCCGACGGTGCATCGAGCATCACATCACGCCCACTGTTGTTCTTAGGGAACGCTATGCAGTCGCGAATTGAATCAAGTCCAGCCATGATACTAACCCATCGGTCGAGTCCGTAAGCCAGACCTGCATGAGGTGGAGCACCATACTTGAAGGCGTTGATGAGGAATCCGAACTGCTGCATTGCCTTTTCTGGAGTAAATCCAAGCACCTCGAACATCTTTGCCTGAAGCTTTGGATCGTGGATACGCAACGAACCTCCACCGACTTCTACACCATTGCAAACGAAGTCGTAAGCCTTTGCACGTACCTTTTCCGGTGCTGTGTCGAGCAGCGGAATATCGTCTGGATTAGGCATTGTGAACGGATGATGGGTTGACATCAAGCGCTGTTCCTCGTCGCTCCACTCGAAGAGAGGGAAGTCGATAATCCAAAGACATTCGAATTTGTTCTTGTCACGCAGCCCAAGTTGTTCGCCCATTTCGAGTCGGAGAGAGCACAACTGTATGCGAGTCTTGTTTGTATTGTCGCCACTGAGGATTAAGATGAGGTCGCCAGGAGCGGCATTCATCTTTTCCTTCAACGCCTGAAGCACTTCCTGAGAATAGAATTTATCCACGCTACTCTTCACTGTTCCGTCGTCCTGAACGCGTGCATATACCAAACCCTTGGCTCCTACTTGCGGACGCTTAACGAAATCGGTGAGTTGGTCGAGCTGTTTTCTCGTGTAACCTGCACATCCTTTTGCGCAAATTCCACCGATGTATTCGGCATTTTCGAACACTACGAAGTCGCTCTTTCCCTTGAATACGTCCATGAGTTCAACGAATTCCATACCGAAACGAAGGTCTGGTTTGTCGCTACCATACAGGCGCATTGCCTCTGCCCAAGTCATCTGGCGCAGTTTAGGAAGGTCTATGCCACGTATTTCCTTGAACAGATAACGTGCCATATTCTCGAACATGTTGAGCACATCGTCCTGTCCGACGTATGACATCTCGCAGTCAACCTGTGTAAATTCAGGCTGTCGATCGGCGCGAAGGTCCTCATCGCGGAAGCATTTTACTATTTGGAAATAGCGGTCGAAACCTGCTACCATGAGCAATTGTTTCAATGTCTGCGGCGACTGAGGAAGTGCATAGAACTGTCCTGGGTTCATTCTTGATGGCACAACAAAGTCGCGTGCTCCCTCTGGTGTACTGCCTATGAGGCATGGAGTCTCCACTTCGATGAAGCCCTGATTGTCGAGGAAATTGCGTATGAGAATGGTCATCTTGTGACGAAGCTCAAGATTTCTCCTCACTGCCGTACGTCTGAGGTCGAGATAACGATACTTCATCCTGAGGTCGTCGCCGCCGTCGGTGTTGTCCTCGATGGTAAACGGAGGCGTCGCACTCTCGTTGAGTATGTTAAGTTCTCCGACAAGAATCTCTACGTCGCCCGTAGGCATGTTCTTGTTCTTGCTTGAACGTTCGCTCACCTTGCCTTTCACCTGAACCACGTATTCGCGTCCGAGTGTGTTAGCCTTCTCAAAGTCCTTGTCGCCCTCGCTCAATACGAGTTGCGTGATGCCGTAACGGTCGCGCAGGTCAACGAATGTCATTCCGCCCATCTTACGTGTGCGCTGCACCCAACCTACGAGAGTTACCTCCTTGCCTGCGTCTTCAAGTCGAAGTTCGCCACAGGTATTTGTTCTGTAATCTGTATTAAACATAACTTATTTTGTTGAAAATTGGTTTCACTATGCAAAAGTACAATTTTTTTTCTTTTTACATACATTTCGGGGGATTTATTTTACAAAATTGTTGACTTGATGCTTATACTTTTCAAAAACGAGCCTTTTTCCCGTTTGCACATTCTTAGAATGTTCACGTGTACATTCTTAGAATGTTCCGATGAACATTCTAAGAATGTATTTTTGGTTTAAGCGTTCATTTGCGCTTATCATTAGCGGGAAGTGTGAAGTGCCGTTGCTTCTTGAGCCACTTCGCCTTGCGTTGTTCGTAGTCTTCACGATGCTTTTCGAGCCAGTTGTCAGCCATGGTGGAGGGTGTTTTTTTACGGATATCTATCGGTATAGATACCTAAACGATGTTGCTGTCTTGGTGGAATTTTATCAATCCTTCCATTGGGCGGCGCATTATTGTGCCTATCGTGTAGCCCTCGGCATGTGCTGCCGTCGCAAATTCGGATTGGAAGAAATGAGCTACGCTGCCCACTGCATTGAGCGGCATTGACGAGGAATGATAAGGATTGATGTTCTTGCGGATGAACTCGCGAAGGTTGCCGATGACGAACTCACGCACTCCTTCGCATTCGAGATGCTCCAAAATAAAATAGACCAATGAGGCGAGAAAACGGTTTGCCATAGGCTGACGATACACCTTATTTATAATCGTGGCGAGGTCGAGGTGCATCGTGCGGCAAAATTCGTCCTTTAGTTCCGCTGGCAACTGATGCTTGAAGAGGGCATTCACAAAGTTGCGCCCTATCACCGCACCGCTTCCTTCGTCGCCAAGGATAAAGCCGAGTGGAGGAGTGTTTGCGATGATTTCGTGTCCGTCGTACAGGCATGAGTTGGCTCCTGTGCCGAGGATGCAGGCTATTCCACTATTCGTGCCGAGAAGGGCACGCGCCGCTGCGAGCAAGTCATTGTGTATCTCAATGTGCTTACAAGGCACGATCCGTGATATCAATGCGTGCAAGTCGGGTATCAAATCCTGCCGGCAACCGCTGCCATAAAAGAAGAGTTGGTCGATATTATAGTCCGAAACGTTCGGCAGAAGCTCTGATTTCAGTATGTTTTCAATCTCGTCTGGGCTTTGGTGAATGGGCGTGATGCCCTGCGTGGCGACTGATTTCTCCACTTCCATGCCCTCAACCAAGCACCAATCAGTCTTCGTGCTACCACTGTCGGCTATAAGAATCACAGTATTGTATGTTATGTTTTAAGCTATGCAACTTCAACAATTCCTATCTTTATCCACTCGTTTGCCAACTTTTCACTGTCGGCGAGAGCAGTTTCTTTATCTACTTCGTACTCGGCAATAAGCAGTTCTGCCATGTCGTCAAAGGTGAAGTCCTTGCCTTCAAGGGCTTTCCAGAGGTATGCACTCGTCTCGTTGAGACTGATAATTTTGTTGAAATCGATGTTCTTTATGCCTTCAGAGACGATTACAGAGTTGCCGCAAACGTCCATCAGACGGAATCCTTCTTTTATTCTCATGGGGTGTATAGTTTGTATTTAATTAATCTTCTGTATATTGCCAAGAGGTATCTGCGCACTGGATAAAGGCGTGTCCAGACGTAAGAATACCTCTTCCACTTCTTTCCTTCAATACTGTCGAGGGTGGTTCTGCCCTTGCGATAGAAGCCGAGAGCCACGCCTTTGATGTCGCTGACGAGACAATATTCGTTGCCAAGATTGCCGTCGCCACGCAGTGTAGCCTTGTTGCCATCGACTTTTATGAGCCTATGCAGCACATAATGCTTGGGGGCGACCTCTGCAAGAACGGGGTATCCTACCCTAATCTTGTCTGGTTTTGCCAGCAGCACACTGTCGCGATTGCTCTCAAGAAAGGGCCTCATGCTGAATCCTTTCACTCGAAAAGTTGCTGTGTGCCCCTCGTCGAGCAACTTTATTATCTGTGGAATCAGTATCGCGTTGGCTACTTCTATGCTCTCGATATTGCCTTGTTGCATACTATTGCGGCTTCTTTGTCAGGTAAACAATGGAGGGTAAAGACCGGAACAGCGGCTACGATTGCTGATATCGTGCTGCAAATTCCGTCGTAAATATCGTGGTCCCACTTCATTGAAGAGCACGACGGAAGGAACGATGCGAATGCCGACACTGGATCAAGACGTTCGATGCTGTTCTTTTTAGCACGGTCGATGCGCGTTATTGCACCAAGCGGAGCACAAATCTGGCGGTAACATGGAGTCTTTCCACTCCACGGACTACCATATATAATAGGTGTTCCGTCCTTGACACGAACCACAGGATTGTCGTCGTTCATTAACTCCGAACCTGGGATATGGTCAAGCCAGAGCTGCGAATGAGTGCTCTTTCCAGTGCCACTCTTGGCTATGAATGGGTAGCCAAAGCCATGGTTGAGTATGGTTGATGCGTGGATGAGCAGCGTTTGCCTGAAGCTTCCGGCAAATGCGAAGACAAACATTACGGCATCATTAAGCCCGAAACGGCGCATACGTTCGTTGCCTCGCAGTGCGCAAAAGCAATGTTTGAACTGCTTATCAGTCTTCAAAAGGCAACAACTATTGCCCACGACATCGGAGATTATGTATTGATATCCGCCGTCATTCAGGAGATAAACCTTTGCTCTGCCGTCGCCAAGCTCAAAGTCACCCACCATTTCGTTGTCGTTATCAGGCTTGGTTGTGTCGTCAACAACAAGCGAAAACATGAGTTCTTCCTCTGGTCTTTCAACAATAAATGGGGTAAACGAAGGCAGCATATCAAACGAGTTCCTGCTGCTTTCGGCTATTTCTATCTGGAAATAATGGTCTGCTACTTTATAGAACATGGGGAAATCCTACTGTTTTTTCTTTGATTCCTTTGATGAATCCTTTTGCTTCTTTGGAGTCTTTTGCTTTGTTTGTTTCTGCTCAACAGGCTTTTCCATTGAGTCACTCATATCAACTGATGTGAACTTGAAGCTTGCGGTATCGATTGTCTTGACAAGAAATTCGCCCGACTTATACTTGTTCAGCAACTTGTTGTAGCGTTTCTCAAGTTTCTTTTTGTTTGTATCGTATATGAACACACACGTGCGGTGAGCATCGTTGTTGGTGGTTTCGACATAGTTTTTTAATTGTAACGAATAATAATCTCGCCCAAGAATAAACTTTGTCTTTGTGCTCCTATACAAACTATCAATAGGTTGTATCTCGGTGAAATACACTAATGAGTCCTTGAACGATGCGGATATTCCAAATCCATAACCCGACGTGACAATGGTTTTCTCAGCCATTGCATAGCAACTAACAAACAATGCTATTGCGAATAATAGTTTTCTCATATTCTTATACTATTCTATCTATTTGCCCAAATATGGCTTCAAGATGTCTTTGTGCGTACTGCGTTTAAGTTTTCTTATTGCCTTGTCCTTTATTTGTCTTACCCTTTCACGCGTAAGTCCAAGGCGATTTCCTATTTCTTCGTAAGTAAGGTCGTGCTCGTCTTCGAGTCCATAGAAGTATCTGAGCACACATGCCTCGCGCTGATTGAGCACACCCATAACTCTTTCAACCTCTTCCTTCAACGATTCATTCACGAGTTCGTTGTCTGCCATAGGCGAGTTTTCATTGACAAGCACGTCTATCAGCGCATTGTCGGTGCCGTCGTTGAACGGAGCATCTATCGAAGTGTGCCGCCCAGTTATGCGCAATGCCTCCTGCACTTTCTCCTCACTCATGTTCGTTTCCTCTGCCAATTCCTGCATCGAAGGCTTGCGTTCGTTCTCTTGTTCAAAACGATTTATCTCGCGGTTAAGCCTATTTGCAGAGCCAACTTGGTTCATCGGCAGGCGTACCATGCGACTATGCTCTGCTATTGCCTGGACTATGCTTTGGCGAATCCACCACACTGCATACGAGATGAACTTGAACCCACGCGTCTCGTCAAACTTCTGTGCAGCACGAATGAGCCCAAGATTGCCTTCGTTGATTACGTCTTCGAGGCTCAGGCCTTGGTTCTGGTATTGCTTGGCAACCGACACGACAAAGCGCAGATTGGCTTTTACGAGTTTGTTCAGTGCCTCTTCGTCGCCTTTTTTTATTCTTTGCGCAAGTTCCACTTCCTCGTCAGCCGTGAGCAGAGGTTCGTGACCTATCTCGTTCAAGAACCTTTCAAGCGATCGGCTTTCACGATTCGTAATGGATTTTGTTATTTTTAATTGTCGCATTTATTCTCTCTGTACTTTTAATACATAAACCTTTGCAAAGTTACAATTTATTTTTCTATTCGCCAAATTTATGCATGACATTTGTCGTTTTTGCCAAATTATTCATACCTATTTAATACATGTGAATAATGTAGGCAAGCATTCGTGTTGCGTAACGAAGAACTACTTCGGCGCAAAACGATAGCAAAGATATGCTATTGGAAGGAAGATGATGTTTGGCATCCATGCGGCGAGCATCGGCGATGTTCCGGCATTGATGGCAAAGGTTGACGAGATGGTTTGCAGCATGATATAGGTGAAACTCAGTGCCAAGCCCACTCCGAGCGAAAGTCCCATGCCGCCTTTTCGCTTCTTTGATGCGAGCGATGCTCCGATTATTGTAAGAATAAATGCTGCAAACGACGAGGCTATGCGCTTGTGGTATTCCACCTGATACTGCACGACATTCGTTGATCCGCGGTCCTGTTGGCGACTGATGTAGCGCAGCAGTTCGGGCGAGGTGAAGGTTTCTTGCTGACCTTTGGAGAACACAAGGTCCATAGGTTCCATGACAATCATCGTGTCGATGACTGCGCCAGTAGTTATCTCCTCTTTCATTCCCTTGAGAGTACGGATGCGGAAATTGCGTGCCTGCCAGTGGTAACGCGATTCTGATATGGTGTCGTACTGCATGGATGAGGCGGTGAAATGGCTCACAAGCTTCTTGTTCTCGAACTTATCTAAAGAACAGTTGTAGGCACATTTCGTGTTGTTGTCGTAGTGTTCGATGTACGCAATCACTCCTGGAGCCACCTGCATCTGCACGTTATTGGCAGCGGTATTCTTGTCCTTGTTGCGGTAACGCACTTCAAAAGCCAGTTTCACCACGTTGCCCTTCGGTATTACGTAGGCTCCGAGATAAAAATTCAGGGCTGATATGAATGCTGCAGAGATAAGATACGGCACTAACAAGCGGTTGAAACTGACGCCGCTTGATATCATTGCAATGATTTCCGAGCCTCCTGCAAGCTTGGATGTAAAGAAGATTACGGCAATGAAAACGAACAATGGCGAGAACAGACACGCATAATACGGTATGAAGTTCATGTAGTAATCGAAGATGATAGCACGCAATGGGGCATGGTAAGTGCTGAACTTGGCAAGGTTTTCGTTGATGTCGAAGACGATTGATATAGCCAGGATGAGCATTATGGCAAAGAAATATGTGCCGATAAACTTGAAGATGATATAGGTGTCAAGCCTCTTCAAGCCAAGGTATTTGCGTATGTTCAATTTTTTCATAGCCTCTTTCCGAGTTGGTCAATGACGGATTTTTTCCACTGCACAAAGTCGCCTTGCTCGATGTGAAGGCGTGCCTGGCCTACAAGTCGTAGGTAAAACGAGAGATTATGAATGCTTGCAATCTGCATGGCAAGCAGTTCCTGAGCCTTGAATAAGTGGTGCAGATATGCTTTTGTATAGACGAGGTCGGTCTCGCAACCGTCTGGGTCGATAGGCGAAAAGTCGTTCTCCCACTTCCTGTTGCGCATGTTCATGGTGCCGTTCATGGTGAAAAGCAGTGCGTTTCGCCCATTTCTCGTCGGCATCACGCAGTCGAACATATCCACTCCACGCTCTATCGCTTCGAGTATATTCTGTGGTGTGCCCACTCCCATAAGGTATCGCGGCTTGTCCTTAGGCAGTATCGAGTTCACCACTTCAATCATTTCGTACATCACTTCCGTTGGTTCTCCCACGGCAAGACCGCCGATTGCATTGCCGTCAGCACCCTTGTCGGCTATGAATTTCGCTGCTTCGGAGCGCAGGTCACGGTATTTGCACCCTTGCACTATAGGGAAAAGCGACTGGTGATAGCCATAAAGCGGCTCAGTTTCATCGAGACGCTTGATGCAACGATCAAGCCATCGCTGCGTCATGGCGAGGCTTTTCTTCGCATAGTTGTAGTCGCTCTCGCCTGGAGGACACTCGTCGAAAGCCATTATGATGTCTGCTCCTATCGCCCTTTCAGTGTCCATTACGCTCTCGGCAGTGAACATGTGGCGCGATCCATCTATGTGAGATTGGAACTGACAGCCTTCTTCGGTGAGTTTTCTTATGCCCGTGAGCGAGAAGACTTGGAAGCCTCCGCTGTCGGTCAATATAGGTTTGTCCCAGCCGATGAACTTGTGAAGTCCTCCTGCCTGGCGCAGTATGTCGAGTCCTGGACGCAGATATAGATGGTAGGTATTGCCCAGGATTATCTGCGCATTGACTTGGTTTTTCAATTCACTGAAGTGAACAGCCTTCACACTGCCGCACGTTCCGACGGGCATGAATATAGGTGTGCGGATTTCTCCGTGGTCGGTAGTGATGATTCCAGTGCGTGCATCACTTGCTGTGTCGGTATGTTGCAGTGTAAACTTCATGTTGTTTTCCTATTCCTTATATTATTTGTTGTCGTCGGTCTTTGTTGTTTTCTCGAAAGTAAAGGCGATAGGATTTGCCACTCTTTGCTTCAGCAGGGCAAATTCGAGCACATCCTTTATGTCCTCCACATAGTGGAAACTGACGCCTTCAAGGTACTTCTGAGGTATCTTATCAATATCAAGTTCGTTGTCCTTGCACATCATTATGTCGGTGATACCGGCACGTTTGGCAGCAAGAATCTTTTCCTTTATGCCACCAACAGGCAGAACCTTGCCGCGGAGAGTTATCTCGCCGGTCATCGCCGTGTTCTTTCTCACCTTGCACTGAGTCAGTGCCGAGACGATTGATGTGGCTATGGTGATACCTGCCGACGGTCCATCCTTCGGAGTTGCACCCTCTGGCACGTGGACATGAATGTTGTAATTGCTGAAGATGCGGTAGTCAATTCCGAGTTGTTCAGCATGTGCCTTGATGTATTCGAGCGCAAGAACAGCCGATTCCTTCATCACGTCGCCGAGGTTTCCTGTGAGCGTGAGCTGTGGGTTACGGCTTTTGCTGACGCTTGTCTCAATGAAGAGAATCTCTCCGCCGACACTTGTCCATGCCAAGCCAGTAACGACTCCGGCGTAGTCATTGCCTTGATATATGTCGTGAGGATAAGGGCGACCGTCGATGAATTCCGAAAGGTTTTCCTTCTTTATGGTGTAACTCTCAAGGTTTCCTTGCTGTGCAATCTTGTATGCAGCCTTACGGAGACACATGTTTATCTTCTTCTCCAACTGGCGCACACCGCTCTCGCGAGTGTATGAGTTGATTATTTCCTCGATTGCACTCTTGGCAAACGTAACTTTTCCATCCTTGTAGTTCTTCAAGCCGGTGCTTTCGAGTTCTTTCGGAATAAGGTGTTTCTTTGCTATCTGCACCTTCTCCTCAGGTATGTATCCGCTTACCTCTATCACTTCCATTCGGTCGAGCAATGCTGCCGGAATGGTGTTCAGATTGTTTGCAGTGGCAATAAACATCACCTTCGACAGGTCAAAGTCGATGTCGAGATAGTTGTCGTGGAAGGCATTGTTCTGCTCTGGGTCGAGCACTTCAAGCAAAGCCGACGACGGATCGCCGTTTGCCGTATTCATGGTTGTCACCTTGTCTATCTCGTCGAGAATGAATACAGGGTTTGCCGTACCTGCTTTCTGAATGCTTTTTATTATGCGGCCTGGCATTGCACCGATGTATGTCTTGCGGTGTCCACGTATTTCTGCCTCGTCGTGCAAACCTCCGAGCGACACTCGTACATACTTGCGTTTCATTGCCTTGGCGATACTCTTGCCGAGAGATGTCTTGCCAACTCCTGGAGGACCATACAGGCAGATGATAGGCGACTTCAAGTCTCCACGCAACTGCAGCACGGCAAGATATTCGAGTATGCGTTTCTTCACGTTCTCCATGCCGTAATGGTCATGGTCGAGCACTCGCTGTGCCTTATCAATGTCAAGGCAGTCGGTGGTGTATTCGTTCCAAGGAAGTGCCACGAGTGTCTGCAAATATGTCAACTGAACATTATAGTCAGGACTTTGTGGATGCAGTTGGCGCAGCTTCTCCATCTCCTTGTCGAAGGATGCCTTTACGTCGTCGCTCCACCTTTTCTTTGCAGCTTTCTCCATGAGTTCCTTCTCCTCTGGCGAACCCTGACCGTTGCCGAGTTCCTCCTGAATGTTTTTCAGTTGCTGTTGCAGGAAGTAGTCGCGCTGCTGCTGGTCGATGTCCTCACGAGTCTTGGAGCGAATGTCCTGACGTATCTTTGCTAATTGCAGCTGTCGGTCGAGTATCTTCAGCAGGTGCAGCACGCGGTCTTTCAGCGAACTGCACTCCAAAAGGTCAATCTTCTCCTTGTTCGAGAACGGCAGACTGTTGCATACAAAGTTCAGCATCAGTATGTCGTTGCCAATGTTTTTCAATGCGAAGTTTGCCTCCTCGGGTATCTCCTCACTTGTCTGTATATACTTCGACGTGATGTTTCGGCAGTCGTTGAGTGCAGCCTTGAACTCTGCATCGCGTTCCGACGGTATGTCCTCAGGGAAGTTTATAGCCTTACCCTTCAGGAACGGGCGCACCTTTGATATGCCTCCCAACATGCAACGCGAGAGCGACTGGACTATCACCGTTGTCATCTCATTAGGCATCACGAGCACTTTCACTATCTTTGCAAACACACCCACGCGCATCAGGTCTTCCTCAACGGGTTCTTCCGTCTCGGGGAACTTCTGGCAGAAGATGCCTATCACAAGGTCCTTCTCGTATGCCTGGTTCACAAGTGCAAGCGACGACTTGCGCCCAATCGTCAGCGGAGTAACCACTCCTGGGAAAAGCACGACGTTACGAACCGGCAGGATAGGAATCTCGTCGGGAGCGTTCACAGCGAACAAATTGCGTATATCGCCGTCAAAATCGGCAATCATCGAAAACTGTTTTGTATCTTGTTCCATACATTTTTTGTGTCTAAGGTCTGAGGTCTGAAGTCTAAGGTTCAGATTCCATCTTCTAAAGACTTTTGACTTTCAACTTTCGACCTATAAAGTCTAATCAGCGTGCAAAGTTAATAAAAGTTTAGTTATAATCGTGCAGTTTATAGTTTTTTTAGTAATTTTGCACAAAAATGTCAAAAGTCGAAGGTCCGGAGTCGTATGAAACCATAAACTTCAGACCTTAGACCTTAGACTTTAGACCTGGAAAAAACTATGTCAACCGAATACTTCCAATTCAAACAGTTCCGCATTGAGCAGGACCGCACGGCAATGAAAGTCGGCACCGACGGCGTATTGCTCGGCGCATGGGCAACATCATCCCCCCTTGGGGGGACAGAGGGGGGCTGGGGCTGTTCCATCCTCGACATCGGCACCGGCACTGGTCTCCTAAGCCTCATCGCGGCACAGGAACTGCCGCATGCCGTCGTCACCGCCATCGACATTGATGCCGATGCCGTCAATCAGGCAAGGCAGAACGTCAGCCAGTCGCCTTGGGCAGACAGGATCCAGGTGCTGCAAACACCACTGCAGCAGTTCACCCCCACCGGCAAGTTCGACCTCATCCTCTGCAACCCACCTTATTTTATAAAGTCGCAGAAGAGCCCCGACCGTCAGCGGTCATTAGCACGCCATGCCGACACCCTCCCCATGCCGACACTGATGAAGCACTCCGCCTCCATGCTCACGCCCGAAGGCAGCCTTGCCATCATCATACCTTCAGACATCGTTGCCGAAGCCGAACGATGGGCAGCCATCTATGGACTCTTCCTCACCCATCGCTTAGACATCAAGACCGTGCCCTCCAAGCCCCCACGGCGCAGCATAGTCACCTTCTCGCCCTCTCACCCGGAAAGCATCGCCACCTCTACCCAATGCATCCATAATCCCGATGGCACCTACACCCCTTGGTACACATCATTGACAGAACGACTCTATCTTTAGATTTCAAATACGGTTGTACGGTTGGAAACGGTTGCTTGTGAAAGTAGCCGTTCTTTTGGTTACTTCGGTTACTTGGTTACTTCGGTTACTTTTTATACTGATAGCAATAGGATGGCAAGAAAAAAAACATGCAGGAAAGTTTGCTTATTTCGTCGCAATGTAGTACCTTTACATCGCAATTCGGAAAAGACTTAGACTTGAAGACTGATGATATGAAGAGATTGGAAGACTTGGTGAGGCCGAGCGTATTGGCGTTTGAAAGTTACAGGAGTGGACGGGAACTGTACGACCAGAACGGGGCGAAGGTGCTGCTCGACGCTAACGAGAGCCCATACAATGCACCGCTGAACAGATACCCCGACCCACTGCAGCGACAGGCTAAGGCTGCGCTGGCTCCGATGAAACGCGTGGGCGAAGACCAGATATTCCTCGCTAACGGCAGCGACGAGGCTATCGACGTGATTTACCGTTGCTTCTGCACGCCTGGCAAGGATAACGTAATTGCCATCGAACCAAGCTATGCACGATATAAGGCTGAGGCTATGATCAACGAGATAGAGTATAGGCCAGTGCTGCTCGATGATGACTTCCAGGTGAAATGCTACGACATCCTTGCCGAGATGGACTCACACACGAAGGTGGTATGGATATGCTCGCCTAACAACCCGACGGGTAACAGCATTGACCGAAAGGAGATAGTGAAGGTGATAGACCAGTTTCAGGGCATAGTAGTTGTCGATGAGGCTTACAGCGACTTCTCGACAGTGCCGCCTTTGCGCCTCGAACTGGATGAGCATCCGAACCTTATAGTGCTCAACACTTTCAGCATTGCGTGGGGATGTGCGTCGGTGAACCTCGGAGTGGCTTACGCTTCGGCGGACATCATTAATATAATGAACAAGGTGAAATACCCTTACAACGTGAACGAGATAACGCAACGCGAGATACTGAAGATGCTCCGCAACACGGTGGAGGTGTCGAAAAGCGTGAACTCGATACTCGAGGAACGTTCGAGGGTGATGCATGCCGTGGCTGAGTTGCCTTACTGCGAACGTGTATTTGCGTCGGATGCCAACTTCTTCCTCGCACGGTTCAATGATGGTCCTGCCTTGTATGAATACCTGAAGGGGAAGGGCATCATGGTAAGAAACCGTCACGACATACCTCTATGTGCCAACTGCCTGCGCATTACCATTGGTACAAAAACCGAAAACGCCGCACTCATCTCGGCATTGAGGCAGTATGAGACAAAATAGGTCAAAGGTCAAAGGTCGTATGTCTTTAGAAGATGTGACCAAACAACAAAACCACCAAACAACAAAATGAACATAACAGGAATCCTTATTGCTATCTCTACATTCCTTATAATTGGAGTGTTTCACCCGATCATCATAAAGACGGAATACTATACCGGCACACGGCTCTGGTGGGTGTTCCTTATCGCAGGCATCATCTGCTGCGCCATTGCCTTGATGGTAGAGGACATTGCCCTAAGTGCCATACTCGGTGTGCTCGGAGCTACATGCCTATGGAGCATAAAAGAACTTTTTGAGCAGAAGGAAAGAGTGGAAAAAGGCTGGTTTCCCAAAAATCCAAAGCGCAAGACATAGGCATTTTTAGTTAAAAAACCTAAAAAAGCATACAAATTATCAATTATCAATTGTCAATTGTCAATTATTTATTACCTTTGCAGCCGCATTTGTGATTCAGCATTCCGGAAGTTTGGGTGAGTGGCTGAAACCAGCAGTTTGCTAAACTGCCGTGCGGGTAACCGTACCGGGGGTTCGAATCCCCCAGCTTCCGCAGAGCAAAAGCGCAAGTTTCACTTGCAGATTTTGCCAAGGAAGCAAAGGATTTTAGTTTCCACGGAACAAGTTGGAGGCACAATGCACGAGGTGGATTCATCTAATGGTTAGGATACAAGATTCTCAATCTTGGCATAGGGGTTCGATTCCCCTATCCACTACCAAGACAAAAAGCAGGATGTATGGTTGTACATCCTGCTTTTTTTAGTTTAGTATTTCACTACTTTCTTTGCAGGTTGGCTTTCGTTGTGAATGCGGTTCAGGGCTGTGACTACATACACATGCTTCTTTGTTCCGTCCTTATACGGCAGTCGCCAGAACGTGTTTGTCGTCTTACCTACAAGATGAGAGAAGTTTGTGACATCTATCTTCTCGCCCTTCTCAAACTTATACACCAAGTATTCCGTTGCTCTCGTTGCCCAATCCTTCGATGCCTTCGGTGCTGTCCAGAACAGTACAAGACCGTCATCTTCCATCCAAATAACCTTCAGCTTTCGCGGAGCCTTTGGTGCCTTCTTGCTGAGCCACTTCATCTCAGGCTGCAACGAAGGCGTTTTGAAATAGACATTGCGCAGGTTTGTGCCGTATTGTCCGAGGTCGTTCACTACAACACGTGAATACCATTGGCAGGAACCTTGCACGTTTGGCAACGACCTTTCGAGCTGCATCTTGGCATACTGCTGGTTCATGTTCGGATTTGAAAGGTCGGCATATTTCACTGTCCGCTCCACATCCTCGCCGATGATAAGTGGACGGTTCGGGGCATGTGAGTTCCACCAAGTGATGAGTTCCTTGTAATCGGCAGTAGGATGACCTATCTGCCAGTATATCTGCGGCACATTATAGTCAACCCAACCATTCTTCACCCACAGCAGAACGTCGGCATATAATCCGTCATAGTTAGTGAGTCCATTGGTGTTGCTACCGTCTGGATCTTCCTTTTTATTACGATAGATGCCAAAAGGAGAAACGCCAAACTTAACCCAAGGCTTTGTCTTGTGTACGGCTTCGCCCAGTTCCTTTATAAAAAGATTCACGTTATCGCGTCGCCAGTCGCGTATGTTCGTAAAGCCACGACTGTATTTCTGGAACGTTGCCTGATCGGGAATCTCCAATCCTGCAACAGGGTAAGGATAGAAATAATCGTCTATGTGAAGTCCGTCAACATCGTAATGACTGACGATATCCTTCACTATGTTGCAGATATACACACGATTTTCAGGGATGCCAGGGTCGAGTATCAACAGGTCATCATACTCAAAAGCCAACTGTGGCGCACGCTTGGCTATGTGCGAATCAGCCAAAACAGTTGTGGTTTTAGTCTTTGCACGATAAGGATTTATCCACGCATGAAGTTCCATTCCACGCTTATGGCACTCTCTCACCATCCATTCCAGCGGGTCCCAATACGGGTTTGGTGCTTGCCCCTGAACGCCGGTGAGGAACTTGCTCCACGGTTCGTATGGGCTATTGTAAAGCGCATCGCACTCAGGACGCACCTGAAAAATGATTACGTTTATGCCGTCTCGTTGCAGTACGTCAAGATGATTTGTCAAGTCTGCCTGCATTGCCTGTGTCCCCATACCCTGGAATTGTCCGTTGACACATTGTATCCAAGCGCCACGAAATTCGCGTTTCGGACTTGAAAATACACCCAGCTGCCCACTGTTTTCCTGTGTCGAAGCCTCGTTTGCCTCACTCTCAAAACTACCTATAAATAGGAATAAGGAAAGAACCAATAAAATCTCTTTGAATGTTTTCATATTCATTTGTCATAAATTTCTGCAAAGATAATCAAAAAAATTTACAATTTGCAAGGTCTTTTTAATTATTATTTGTAAATTTGCACACTGAAACATTTTTAAAGACTATAAAGATGAAAAAAGACCAGGAAATTTTCGATTTGATTGAAAGAGAACATCAGCGTCAGCTGAGGGGTATTGAACTTATTGCATCAGAGAACTCTGTATCTGATCAGGTGATGGCAGCCATGGGGTCATGCCTTACCAACAAGTATGCAGAGGGACTGCCTGCAAAGCGTTACTACGGCGGTTGCCAAGTGGTTGACGAGGTTGAAAACCTTGCCATCGAAAGGGTAAAGAAACTGTTCGACGCCGAATTTGCCAACGTGCAGCCTCACTCAGGAGCTCAGGCAAATGCGGCTGTATTGCTTGCATGCCTCAAGCCAGGCGACACTTTCATGGGACTTTCTCTCGAACAGGGAGGCCACCTCTCACACGGTTCGTTGGTCAACACCTCAGGTATGCTCTACAATCCAGTGGCTTATCCTCTGAACAAAGAGACCGAAATGGTTGACTACGACGAGATGGAACGCATTGCCAAGGAAGTAAAACCTAAGCTCATCATCGGTGGCGGAAGCGCTTATTCTCGCGAATGGGACTATGAACGTATGCGCAAAATTGCCGACGAAGTTGGCGCCCTCCTCATGATCGACATGGCTCACCCTGCTGGTCTTATCGCTGCCGGATTGCTCAAGAACCCTGTGAAATACGCACATATCGTTACCTCAACAACCCACAAGACTCTCCGTGGACCTCGTGGCGGTATCATCCTTATGGGCAAGGACTTCCCTAACCCTTGGGGCTACACTACGAAGAAGGGCGAAGTGAAACCTATGAGCATGTTGCTCAACAGTGCCGTATTCCCAGGCACACAGGGCGGACCGCTCGAACACGTCATCGCTGCCAAGGCTGTTGCATTCGGCGAAGCACTGCAGCCAGAGTTCAAGGAGTGGGCTATGCAGGTGAAGAAGAACGCACAGGTTCTTGCCGACGAACTCGTAAAGCGTGGATTCAAGATTGTCAGCGGCGGAACAGAGAACCACTCAATGCTCGTTGACCTGCGTCCTAAATACCCAGAACTGACAGGTAAGGTTGCCGAAGCCGCACTCGTTGCTGCCGACATTACTGCCAACAAGAACATGGTGCCATACGACACACGCAGCGCATTCCAGACTTCAGGTCTCCGACTCGGAACGCCAGCCATCACCACTCGCGGTGCCAAGGAAGACATGATGGTAAAGATAGCCGAGATGATTGAAACCGTGCTCAACGCCCCAGAAGACGAAACGGTAATAGCAAAGGTACGTGCCGAAGTCAACGCCATGATGGTCAACTACCCTATGTTTGCTTATTGATTTTCCAGATACTGAGCATTTGTTGTGGGCGTTTCGTCGCAATAAATTGATAGAAGCACCCGTATGTTTTAATCATGACATGCGGGTGCTTTTTGTAGATTGAACGCTTAACTCTGTCAAACATTGCAGCAATGTTCGAGTCAACATTGGAGCAATGTTCAGTTCAACATTGCTCCAATGTTTTTATGAGTATAACGCTTGAGTCGGTAAACGATGACGTTGAAGTCACTTTTCGAGTGAGGACTTGTACCAGCAGAAAAGCCTGTTTACTCCGTCATCTATCTCCACTTTATGAGTCCAGCCAAGCGAATGGAGCTTGTCAACGTTGATTAGTTTGCGCATAGTTCCGTCAGGCTTTGACGCGTCGAAAACGATTTCGCCCGTGAAGCCGACTGCCTTCGCAACGAGTTCCGACAGTTCGCGTATGGTAAGTTCCTTGCCCGTGCCGACGTTGATATGGCAGTTGCGTATCTCGCCCAACGAAGGTATGGCGCCTCCTCTGCCTGCACTGTGGTTGCGGTCAACGGCTCCGTCGGTCGATGCGCCATAGTGAACGCTCGAATACTTTTCGATGCCTATGATGTCGGCAAAGTTTACGTTGAGCAGCACGTGAACTGACGCGTCGGCCATGTCTTCGCTCCATAGGAACTCGCGTAGCGGTTTTCCCGTGCCCCAGAGAATGACCTTGTTGCTCTGGATGCCGTACTTGCTGAGCACTGCGAGGATTTCTTCCCTTCCCGCACTGCCGTCAATGCCCTCGACAGGACGCTTGTTGAGGTCGGTTGCGATCTTTTCCCATTCGCCGTCGGCAATGAGTTTCGCAAGGTATATCTTGCGCATCATGGCTGGCATGACGTGAGAGTTTTCGAGGTGGAAGTTGTCGTTCGGGCCGTAGAGGTTTGTCGGCATCACGGCAATATAGTTTGTGCCGTACTGCAAGTTATAGCTCTCGCACATCTTCAAGCCCGATATCTTGGCGAGTGCATACTCTTCGTTAGTGTATTCCAATTCGCTTGTCAGCAGGCAGTCTTCCCTCATCGGCTGCGGCGCATTCTTAGGATAGATGCATGTGCTGCCGAGGAAAAGCAACTTCTCAACGCCATGTGCGTATGCCTCGCTAATCACGTTGCACTGAATCTTCATGTTCATCATCATGAAGTCGGCACGGTAAAGCGAGTTTGCCATGATGCCACCGACAAAGGCTGCAGCGAGCACAACGGCATCGGGTTGCTCTTCATCGAAGAACTTCTTTACGGCATATTGGTCGGTGAGGTCTAACTCGCGGTGCGATTTGCCTACAAGATTACTGTACCCACGTGCCTTGAGATTGTTCCATATTGCAGAGCCTACAAGCCCGTTGTGCCCTGCGACGTATATCTTTGAATTCTTATCCATAGCTTTATTTTACTATACCTTTCTCCAGATATTCGGCAAGGTTGGTGCGCACCTTAAGTGCTGCGCCTTCACATGCCACCTTCGTCAAGTCTGACTCAACCATAATCCTGATGAGTTCCTCGAACGATGTCTTCGTAGGATTCCAGTGTAATTTGGCCTTTGCCTTGGTCGGGTCGCCCCAGAGATTGACTACATCCGTCGGACGATAGAAGTCCTTGCTGACGGCGACAAGCTCCTTCCCAATGAGTTCTTTAGGGCCTGCAACGCAAACACCCACTTCGTTTATGCCCTCGCCATGGAACTCCAGTTCCATTCCGGCATATTTGAATGCCAAATAAGCAAACTCGCGGACACTATGCTGAACGCCGGTTGCAATGACGAAATCCTCAGGCTTGCGGTTCTGAAGAATGAGCCACATGCACTCTACATAGTCCTTGGCATAGCCCCAATCGCGTAGCGACGAGAGGTTTCCAAGGTAGAGTTTATCCTGCATACCGTTAGCAATACGCGCTGCTGCAAGCGTAATCTTGCGCGTAACAAAGGTCTCGCCCCTACGTTCACTCTCGTGGTTGAATAGGATACCCGAACAACAGAACATGTTGTATGCCTCGCGATACTCTTTCACAATCCAGTAACCATACAGTTTTGCCACAGCGTATGGGGAATAAGGGTGGAAAGGAGTGTTCTCGTTCTGCGGCACTTCCTCAACCTTTCCATATAGTTCCGACGTACTTGCCTGATAGATTCGGCAGGTGTTTTCCAAGTGGCAAGCGCGAACTGCCTCAAGAATACGCAACACACCAGTGGCATCAACGTCGGCAGTAAACTCTGGCGAGTCAAACGACACCTGTACATGACTTTGTGCAGCAAGGTTGTAAATCTCGTCAGGCATTACCTGTCCTACGACTTTCACGATTGACATTGAGTCGCCCATATCGGCATAATGCAAGTGGAAATTAGGCTTTCCTTCAAGGTGAGCAATGCGTTCGCGGTAGTCAACAGAGCTTCTTCGAATGATTCCATGCACGTCGTATCCTTTTTCCAACAGGAACTCTGAGAGGTAACTTCCGTCCTGGCCAGTGACGCCAGTGATGAGTGCAACCTTTCTTGTGCGAAGCGATTTAGGTTTGTCAATCGTCTCGCCAAGTTTTTCTTCTATTAGAGCAAGGCTGCTCTTAGATATACCTGTCCTACCCGAAAACCATCGGCTGACGATTGTCTCGTCTTTTCCGATAAGATTTGCAAGTTCACGCTGCGAGATTTCTTTCTTCTCCAATAACGCCTTCAAAGAGGCAATGATGTCTTCTTTTTCCATATTATATATAATTTAATTTCACGAAATCGCATGCAAAGTTAGTCACTTTCTTTTACTTTGCAAAACAAGTTTAATTATTTTTTCATTACTTGACTTTTGCAAATACAGTTTCGTTCTATTCATATACACTTCTCAAAATAAACAATCAAGTCGTGAAAATCTTTTTTGTTTCACTTGCACAATCCATGTATTATAAAGACACTAACCAGCATTATTCATACCACCACATTGCGAAAGGACTAAATTACAGTGCATAAAGCTATGGAATATGAGACTATTTACGCGAAAATCAAGAGAAAACACATCGAAAAAAATATATTTCTGCATTTTTTCGACAAAAAAGTTTGTTAATTGCAAAAAAATCAATATATTTGCAATTTGAAGTGTAGATGTATATCTAAAATAAACATATTATGGACTCTCTAGAAGTAAAAGACCAGGCTCCTATCGTGAACGAGGAACCTCTAACAGAAGCTCAGGTAGAAGAAGCTCCTGTCGTTGAAAAGAATGAAGAATCGGCTGAAGTCATCGCCGCTGACACTGCACCAGTAGAGGAAGAGGCAGAATCTGCAAAGGTGGTGTATGAATCGAAAGCTGACGTTATCAACCGTGTAAAGGAAATCGCCCACGGCGAAGAAGTTCCGCAGAAAGCAGAGATTGACTATCTGAAGACTGCTTTCTACAAGTTGCACCTTGCCGAACGCGAGGCACAGTATAAGGAATTCATCGCAGGTGGTGGTGACCCAGAGAAATATGAGGTCACACCAAGCGAGGACGAAGAAATCTTCAAGGCTGAGATGGGTCTTATCAGAGAGAAACGTGCCATAGCTTTCCAAGAGCAGGAAAAAGAAAAGAAGGAGAACTACGAAAAGAAGCTCGAGATAATTGAAAAGATAAAGGCAATGGCTGTATCGCCTGAAGAAGCTAACAAGTCGTACAAGCAATTCAAGGACTTGCAGCAGCAATGGAAGGAGATAAAAGCAGTGCCTGCAGACAAGGCTAACGTGCTTTGGCGCAACTATCAGTTGTATGTAGAGCAGTTCTACGACTTGCTGAAGCTCAACAACGAGGCACGTGAATATGATTTCAAGAAAAACCTTGAACTGAAGACAAAGCTTTGTGAGGCAGCAGAACGCCTTGCCGACGAGCCAGATGCCATTAGTGCATTCCATCAGTTGCAGAAACTCCATCAGGAATTCCGCGAGATTGGTCCAGTTGCAAAAGACCTTAGGGAAAGCGTTTGGGAAAGATTCAAAGCCGCTTCAACGATAGTAAACAAGCGTCATCAGGCACACTTCGACGAACTAAAGGGACAGGAAGAGGAAAATCTCCAGAAGAAAACTGCGCTCTGCGAGAAGGTTGAAGAGATTGCAAAGGCTGAAGTGAAGAACTCAAGCGAATGGGAAAAGCTCACAAAAGAAATCATCGAGATACAGACAGAGTGGAAGACGATAGGCTTTGCACCACAGAAGATGAACGTAAAGATATTCGAACGCTTCCGTGCTGCATGCGATGAATTCTTCACAAGAAAGGCTGATTTCTTCAAGAACATAAAGGAAATCTTTGCTGCAAACGCAGAAAAGAAACGTGCACTCATAGCAAAGGCAAACGAACTGAAGGAAAGCACCGATTGGAAAAAGACCAGCGATAAGTTTGTTCAGCTCCAGAAGGAATGGAAGGAAATAGGCATGACACAGAAGAAGGTGGGCGATGCTCTTTGGGCAGAGTTCCTTGGTGCTTGCAATTATTTCTTTGAGAAGCGCAACTCATCGACCACAAATCAATATAAGGAAGAGCGTGAGAACCTTCAGAAGAAGAAAGGCGTCATAGCTCAGTTAAAGGAACTTCTTGAGAAAAGCAGCGACGAGGCAGAAGCACTTGTCGGCAAACTCTCAGAGGAATTCAACGCCATTGGCCACGTTCCATTCAAGGAGAAGGACAAGATCTACACTGAATATCGTGAGACTATTGACGCATTGAGAAAGAAACTCAACATCAGTTTCAACAAGAAGAACGTAGAAGACTTCAAGAACAACTTGAAGAAACTTGCCAAGGAAGGTGAGGATTCTCTGCTTTCAGAACGTGCACGACTGATGAGACAGTACGAAAACCTCAAGTCAGAGATACAGACTTACGAGAACAACCTCGGTTTCCTCAACGCTTCAAGCAAGAAGGGCAACAGCCTGATTGACGAAGTAAACAAGAAGATTGATAAGCTTAAGGACGATGTTCAGGCTATATATAATAAGGTGAAAGCCATTGACGAAGAGCGCAACAAGCCAGAGGTTAAGGAAGAAGAACCTGCAGCAGAAAGCGCAGAACAAGCTGAAGCATAAGCTTCAAGGAGATATAAATAGAAAAGCCCTCAATGTTGAGGGCTTTTTTGTTGGGGTACCCGGGCTCGAACCAGGAATGACAGGACCAGAATCTGTAGTGTTACCATTACACCATACCCCAGAATTCCTTTTGTTTCTGAAATCGGATGCAAAGGTAATAATAATTTTTATTACTGCAACAACCTTTTTCAAAAAACAGTTTCCTTTTTATATTTATTAACACTTCAAAGGTTCTTCCCTATTCCTTATATATAATAAGGCGCGAGGACAAGAAGGTCTTCGCGCCTTGAAATTAGAGCCCCCCTCTGTTCCCCCAAGGGGGGATAAAGGAGGGGGCTGTTTCTAATTACATTCCGAGGATAATGCTTGCAGTACCTGTGATATCAGAAACTGTGATTTCATTATCATTGTCAACGTCAGCATTGTCGAAGTTGAATGGACTTGGGTTGTTGCCAAGGATGTAAGCAGCGATAGTTGTGATATCAGAAACTGTTACAGCTTCGTCTTCGTCAGCGTCACCCTTCAAACCTGCTGGAGTTGGAGGAGTTGGCACTGCACCTGGAGTGAACTTGAATCCACCGAAACCAAGCTGAGTGTTCTCGTTGAACAACCAGTATGTCTTACCTGCGGTCATGTTGAATGTCAGATATACCCATGCAGCCTGTCCCTGGTTAACTTCTGCCTGGAGACAATAAGGGTTGTCTTCTGTTGCTGCAAGTTCATAGTATATCATCTTCTTGCCAAGAGTTTCATCGGCTGGGTCGATTGGTTCGTCCTTACCATTTACATAACCTGAATACTTAACCTCACCCTTCAATGGATCGAGAGCTACTGCAGTCTCGCCATCAACAACGTAAGCCTTGCGGTTACCCTTGTTGTTCCATACGAGGAACTTCATTACACCGTCAGTCTTAGCTGTTACCTTATAGTATGCACCATACTTTGGAAGGCCTTTGCTGCCGTCTGGGCTATAGTAGAAGTCATATTCACCAGTGAATTCCTTGCCTGTTTCATCAAACCAAGGGCCATTAGGGTCATCCACTGTTCTGTAGCTACGACGATAGTCGCCTGTTGCAACGTCGTCCTTATACTTTGCTGCGAATGCAACACCTGTTGTTGGGTTACCGCCACCGTTTACGATATAGAGAGTCTTTGTTGCTCCAAGAGCGTCGTCCCATACGTTGTTACGACTGTTCTTTACTGCCCAACCATTGTTGTACTGAGGCTCAAGTGGAAGAGTTGTACCGTCTGTCCAACCTGTCTCAGGACCTGAAAGTGCATAGAGGTGTACGTTTGCAGTTGCGTCGATGTCAACTACGTTACCTGCTTCATTAGCTTCAGCTACCCATTCAGCCTTTGCTACACCTGTCTCATCAGTTGGAAGATATTCTTCTGCTTCTACTACAGCTGGAGTAAATTCAAATCCACCGAAACCAAGCTGAGTGTTCTCGTTGAACAACCAGTATGTCTTACCTGCGGTCATGTTGAATGTCAGATATACCCATGCAGCCTGTCCCTGGTTAACTTCTGCCTGGAGACAATAAGGGTTGTCTTCTGTTGCTGCAAGTTCATAGTATATCATCTTCTTGCCAAGAGTTTCATCGGCTGGGTCGATTGGTTCGTCCTTACCATTTACATAACCTGAATACTTAACCTCACCCTTCAATGGATCGAGAGCTACTGCAGTCTCGCCATCAACAACGTAAGCCTTGCGGTTACCCTTGTTGTTCCATACGAGGAACTTCATTACACCGTCAGTCTTAGCTGTTACCTTATAGTATGCACCATACTTTGGAAGGCCTTTGCTGCCGTCTGGGCTATAGTAGAAGTCATATTCACCAGTGAATTCCTTGCCTGTTTCATCAAACCAAGGGCCATTAGGGTCATCCACTGTTCTGTAGCTACGACGATAGTCGCCTGTTGCAACGTCGTCCTTATACTTTGCTGCGAATGCAACACCTGTTGTTGGGTTACCGCCACCGTTTACGATATAGAGAGTCTTTGTTGCTCCAAGAGCGTCGTCCCATACGTTGTTACGACTGTTCTTTACTGCCCAACCATTGTTGTACTGAGGCTCAAGTGGAAGAGTTGTACCGTCTGTCCAACCTGTCTCAGGACCTGAAAGTGCATAGAGGTGTACGTTTGCAGTTGCGTCGATGTCAACTACGTTACCTGCTTCATTAGCTTCAGCACCCCATTCTACCTTTGCTACACCAGTCTCATCAGTTGGAAGATAAGTCTCAACTGCGCTTGGTGTTGGGCCTGGTTCTACTGATCCGCTAACGAGGTCGATGCTTGTGATAGTGTAAACACCACCCATGAGAACGAGTCCCATTGACTTCAATGTGTTTACTGTTGAAGCTGTCAATTCGAAGACAACATCACCAGCAGCAGCGATTTCAGTGTAAGGGATAACCTCAGTTGCATAGTCGCCTCCAAATGCATTGACGTATGCACCAGCAGCAACGTCGGCTACTGTGATTGAAAGCTTCTGGTCAGCTGTTGCGTCAGCGAATGCACTTGCTTCTACTGCAAACGGAAACATGCCGTCCATTGCCTGTGTTCCTGACCAAACATTTGTCTTTTGGTCCTGAGCACTAATTGTCAGCACTGTCATGAGTGCCACAACGAAAGTAAAAATTTTTTTCATGCTTTTGAACTTTTGTTAGTTAATAATTAGAAATTTGAAAATTTTAAGTTGTTTATTTTGTTTTTAGTTACTATTATCAATAGATGGTTTGCGCAACGCGCGACAAAGTTACTAAATTATATTTAATAAGGTGTGGTTTGATTAAAATCAATGTCATGTTTTATGTTTTTTTAAGACTTTACACACAATTTCTCCCTATTTTTGCCGATATATTAGTATAATTCAACTTTCGGATGTTCACTAATAAAAGAAACAACAATAGCCGTTTTATGAAAGATATTATCTCCGATAATCTGCCGTCATTGAATATCAATCTTACCAAAAACAAGTTTTTGAAAGCTTCTCTTCAATGCCAGCAAACATGCCCGACGCTAATAAATCTGGCACTCGACGCTGATGATTGCAACGGACGAACGTAATACTTGAAAAAACATTGCTGCAATGTTGGTCCGAACATTGGAGCAATGTTGGAGTCAACATTGCAGCAATGTTTTTCAGAGTTAAGCGTTCAACTTCGGAAAGCATAACGTTCAAGTAGCGAAACACAATGCAAGAAACCCAGGAACAGCAACACACGTACATCGCCATCGACCTAAAGTCGTTCTTCGCCTCGGTCGAATGTGTGGAGAGAGGATTAGACCCGCTCACCACAAACCTTGTCGTTGCCGACGCCACGAGGACCGAGAAGACCATCTGTCTTGCCGTGACACCATCGCTGAAAGCATACGGCATCGGCGGCAGGGCAAGGCTGTTCGAGGTGATACAGATGGTCAGCACGGTAAACACAAGGCGGCGATACGCCTCACGCTACCGGCGGCTCACGGGACGTTCAACCGACGACAACGAACTGCGTAAGCATCCCGACTGGGAGGTTGACTACATCACTGCCCCACCCCGCATGGCTCACTACATAGACTACAGCACGAGGATCTACAAGATTTACCTGAAGTATATCGCGCCCGAACATATTCACGTCTATAGCATCGACGAGGTGTTTATCGACGCCACACCGTATCTGAAGACCTACAAGATGACTGCACGCGAGTTGGCAATGACGATGATTCGCGACGTGTTGAGCCAGACGGGCATCACCGCAACGGCTGGCATAGGCACTAACCTATACCTGTGCAAGGTGGCGATGGACATCGTGGCGAAGCATCTGCCGGCTGACAGCGACGGAGTTCGTATAGCAGAACTCGACGAGATAAGCTATCGCGAACAGCTCTGGGACTATCGTCCGCTGACAAAGTTCTGGCGTATCGGCCGCGGAATAGCCGAGCGGTTAGGCATGTATGGCATCGATACGATGGGCAAGATAGCACGGTGTTCCATCGACAATGAGGAGCTTCTGTATAGTTTGTTTGGTGTCCAAGCCGAACTAATAATAGACCATGCATGGGGTTGGGAGCCTTGTACGATGGACTATATCAAGGCTTATCGCCCCGAAACAAACTCATTCAGCAGCAGTCAAGTGCTGAGTTGCCCCTACGATAACAGCAAAGCAAGGGTGGTTCTTATGGAGATGGCAGATGCCGCAGCACTCAAGTTGGTAAGCAAACGCCTTGTCACAGACCAACTTGTGCTCACGATAAACTACGATGCAACGAACCTCACCGCACCTGAAATGCGCGGAAAATACACCGGCGAAGTGACGACCGACCACTACGGACGTCAGGTTCCGAAGCATTCTCACGGCAGTATCAGCCTCGGCAAGCACACGTCATCGACGAGAATAATCACCGATGCAGTGGTTGATTTGTACGACCGTATCAGCAACAAAGCCCTGTCAATACGCCGACTAAGCCTCACGACCAATCACGTGATAACCGAAGAAGAGGCAGCAAAAGCCGTAAGTCAGCCCGAACAACTCGACCTTTTCACCGACTATGAAGCCCAGCGCAAGCAACGGCAACGCGAGTCGGAGGCACTCAAGAAGGAGCGGCGGATGCAGGAAGCGGTGATAAACATAAAGCAAAAGTTTGGCAAGAACTCCATCCTGCGGGGATTAAACTTCGAGGAAGGCGCCACCGCCAAGGCCCGCAACACTCAAATCGGAGGGCATAAAGCATAAAGCCCCTGTGTAAAAGACGAAAACCTTTTCGTGAGTAGTTATATTAAATCAAAATACATTTCATTATGTGTGTCTGCCTTGGCAGCCTTGATGTGGTGGTTGTGTCTGTGCTTATATGAACAAGTTCATAACGCCCAGCCGCAACCACCACATCGCTCTTCG
>JAKSIZ010000017.1 GCA_024398515.1 Bacteroidaceae bacterium
TATTTTGTCATTTTATTATGTGTGGCTCTTCGGGACGAAGAGCGATGTGATGGTTGCGGCTGGGCGTTATGAACTTGTTCATATAAGCACAGGCGGAACCAACACATCAAGGCTGCCTAAGGCAGACACACATAATGAAACGTATTTTTTTTCTTATATATAACACTTGGTTTTGCGAGCGTACTAAAAGCTTTTGCTCTTACAGAGCGTGGCATGTTGCGTCGATATACCCAGGGCGTTGCCCTGGGCTGATAGGTGTAAGCCTTTCAGGCTATAAAATGAAATAAAACACGAATAAAGGCTGCCGCTTCGTTATCATTTGTAAATAATTCGTAAAAGCTCTCAAATATGTGTGAAGCACATATAGTGCGATGGGGTGCATGGCTGAATGAAATCGGCTTGCCGCTTTTACAAAGCCAGGATGGCGACTAAAAGAAAACTTGTTTGCAGGCAGACATGCAGACCATCACACGTTAGTATCTGAAAAGATACTTTGAGGGCTTGGTATTCGTGTATATATACATTGTGAACGGCGGATAAAACGGTCGGAATTGTGGGGGTGAGCGATAGGCTTTGTAGGGGTGTGTGGTGGGGGTGGAAAAAAGTTGTACAACTTTCGCGCGAAAGTTGTACAACATTCAAGTGAAAGTTGTACAACTTTTTTTCGAGTTAAGCGTTCGTCTTGCGGAACGATGAACGTCACTGCATGAAAAAATAAGTGCAAACAGTAAAAAATCATAATTTGTATGCCGAGAATTATAAATTTTTATTACCTTTGCACACGAAAAGAAGGAAACTTACAAAAAAATACGCAAAGCGTGAAGATTAAGGTCATTTTGGAAGCCCTTGAACATTTCGCGCCTCTGCCCTTGCAGGAAAGCTGGGACAATGCTGGCTTGCAAGTAGGATTGACAGAGACGGATGCATCAGGGGCATTATTGTGTTTGGATGTCAACGAGGATATTGTTGACGAGGCGATAGAAAAGGGGTGCAACCTGATTGTGTCGCATCATCCGCTGTTGTTTCGCGGACTTAAGCAGGTGTCGGATGCCAACTACGTGCAGCGCATAGTGATGAAGGCGGTGAAGAACGACATTGCAATCATCTCCATGCATACCAACATGGACAATGCGAAGAACGGCGTGAACTATAAGATTGCCGAGAAACTTGGGCTCACGGACGTGAGGTTCCTCGACACGAAGCAGGGCGTCACACCCGAGTGCGGCAGTGGGGTGATAGGCGAATTTGTGTCGGGCATGGATGCCGAGGCGTTCATCATGAAGGTGAAGGAGACTTTCGGATGCGGTTGTGTGATGACAAACGAGCCGTTGCAGCGAGGCATAAAGCGAGTTGCTATATGTGGTGGTGCCGGTGCATTCCTGTTGGATGAGGCAGTGAAAACCAATGCCGATGCGTTCATCACGGGTGAGATGCACTATCATGAATACTTCGACCATGAGCAGGAAATACAGATTGCGGTAATAGGTCACTATGAGAGTGAGCATTTCACAACAGAGATTTTCCGCGACATCATAGCAAGTGTATGCCCATGCTTGCGCACGGAAATAGCAACGACAAACACCAATCCGATAAGGTATTACTAATACCCGCACGGAGAAAATAGGATAAAACAGTAGAATTATAAATAAATCATAAGTAGTAAAAACGTAAAATGTAGATCACTTTTATGGCAAAGAAGACAGTTAATTCAGCAGAAATGACAGTCGAAGACCGACTGAAAACATTGTATCAATTGCAGACAACACTCACTGCAATCGATGAAAAGCGTGCACTTAGAGGCGAACTTCCACTCGAAGTACAGGACCTCGAAGACGAACTCGTGGGCCTCAACACTCGCGTTGAGAAGATAATGGCAGAACTTGCAGAGCTTGATGCAGCAATGACTGAGAAGCGTAACAGCGTAGCAGATGCCCAGGCTAAGATAGAACAATACAAGAGACAACTCGACGACGTGCGTAATAATCGCGAATACGACACGCTGAGCAAGGAAATAGAATATCAAGGTCTGGAGATTGAATTGTGCAACAAGAAGATGCGCGAAGGTGCAGCCCGCATTGAACAAAAGAAGGAAGAACTGCTAAAGACACAAGAAGCACTCACCGGCAGACGCACGGACCTCGAAATAAAACGCACCGAACTCGACGAGATTATGGAAGAGACACGTGCCGAAGAAGAGGTGTTGAAGGCAAAGGTTACAGAACTGGAGACAATGATTGAACCTCGACTCCTGCTCTCGTTCAAGCGAATCCGCAAGAATGTACGCAATGGTCTCGGCGTCGTTCCTGTTCAGCGTGACGCCTGTGGAGGTTGTTTCGCACAGATTCCACCACAGCGACAGCTCGACATAAAGATGCATAAGAAGGTAATCGTATGCGAATACTGCGGAAGAATTCTCGTTGATCCAGAGCTTGCAGGCATAAAACCAGCCAAGGAAGAAAAGCCAAAGAAGACAAAACGAGCAGCAAAGAAGGCTGTTGTTGACTCAGACGAAAATCCAATTGAAGACTAAAATCTTCGATGTCCTGCGTAGGAAATACGTGGCACTGACACCCGAGGAGGAAGTGCGACAAGGCTTTGTCCACTTCCTCATCGAAGACCGTCACTACCCAAAAGAGTTGCTTGCCAACGAGGTAGAACTCAATAGCGGCAACAAGAAACTGCGATGTGACACGGTCGTGTACGACACTGCACTGAAACCAGTGATGATTGTGGAGTACAAAGCACCACACATTGAACTCACACAAGCCATATTCAACCAGATTCTTGACTACAACAGCCTGCTCGGAGTGACTTATCTCGTGATGAGCAATGGGCGGACAACGGTCTGCTGCAAGGTCAACGACGGCAACTATGAGTTCCTCAAAGAGATACCAGAATACTCAACCATCAATACAAAAGAGCAATGACACAGACATACATTCAGTTGATGAAAGACTTGCAGGCACGCAAGTTCGCACCCATATACTATCTTATGGGCGAAGAATCATATTATATAGATAAGGTGTCGGACTTCATTGCGGGCAATGTATTGGCTGAAGAAGAGCGTGACTTTAACCAGACTGTGGTCTTCGGTTCGGACGTTTCGATGCAGCAGGTGGTTGAATACGCCAAGCGTTACCCAATGATGGCAGAACGCCAAGTGGTCATAGTCAAGGAATCACAGGGCATAAAGAGCATGGATATGCTTGAACAATACATACAAAAGCCCATGACTTCGACGGTTCTCGTGTTCTGTCATAAGAACGGAAGCCTTGACAAACGCAAGAAAGTAGCGACATTGTTGACAAAATCAGATGCCGCAGTGGTGTTTGAGAGCAAGAAGTTGAAGGACACAGAACTGCCGGCGTTCATCATGTCGTACCTCAGCGAACAGGACATAAAGATAGATAATAAGTCGGTTCATATCATAGCCGAGTCGATTGGCTCGGACCTGAACCGTATGACAAGCGAGTTGGACAAACTCAAGATAGGTCTTCCTGATGACCGAACAATAACGCCCGAGATTGTAGAACAGAAGATAGGCGTGAGCAAAGACTTCAATGCCTTTGAACTTCGCAACGCAATCGTGACGAAAAACGTGTTCAAGGCAAACCAGATAATCGACTATTTCGACAAAAATCCAAAGGCAGGAAGCATATACAACATGATTCCGTTGCTGTTTCAATACTTCGCCAACCTGATGCAGGCGCATTATGCTCCGAAGAAAGACGACCGTAGTTTAGGCGAATGGTTAGGCATCTCGCCGTGGATGGCAAGGGAATATGTTAGTGGAATGAAGATGTTTTCGGCAATGAAAACGCTTCAGATTATTGCAAAATTCCGTGAAGTCGATGCCAAGAGCAAGGGCCTTGACAATCCAAATACGTCGGCATCAGAACTAATGAAGGAACTTGTTTTCTTTATTCTTCATTAGTTTCGGCATTTATTTTAGCCCCCAGACACTCGGCACATAGTTCGACTCAACCTGCGACTCAATATCATCTGGCAGGTTGCAGAAGAAGTCTATGCCCGTCTTTGCCTCTAACTCGTCGATTGACATGGCAAACTTCGAGAGGTTCGACCCTTGGTCAGTGCCTTTGTGTTCAATCCAAAAAGCCATTGCCTTATACCCTCCATTGCCATTCTTATGGTTCTTTACAAGGATTGCCATAAAGAAATACTTTGGCACAAGCAGGCTTCTGGCATATCCTGCCAAGCCGTTGTCGATGGTTCCACCCTTGCATACATACATTGTGTCAGTGCTTCCTGACGAAGGCGACCACTGCCTAACCTTGTTTTCCATATCTTCCCAAGTGCCGACATTAAACTCATAAAGCTGCGGCTGCATGTTTGAAAGATAGAAAGTTTGTTCGTTTGCGGTCATAGAACTAAGCCTGTCTGCCGATGGGCAAATATGTCCACGGTTGTAACCAGAACCACGATAGTCGTCGAGTTCAGTGCGGTATTGGTTCGGCAGAGATGGGTCAGGTTGGTAAGGATCAGCGTAGGAGTGACCGGTTTGTTCGTAACAAAGATTAGCCCACTTGTTGTTGAAGATTTGATTTACCCAGTTGTTTCTGTTCCATCTTCTCGTGTTTGTCGTTGCGGTCATTTGGTATGCTGTCCACCTTTGAGCACGTTTCTCAGTGTCCCATTCAATACATATATTCACGCCTATGTCGTTGCTCTTATAGACGAGAAACCAGTTGTTGCCGCCTTTCAACGCTGGCATCTCAATGCGTTGCGCTATTTGCAATGCCTCTTGAGTGCTTGAGAGGTTTGTTGTCTCGTTAAGAAAATTGTTTATATTCTTGTTTCCCTTGGTCATTTCTTTGCCCGTAGTATCGTCGTCGTCCGAACAAGATACCATAATCAATGCGGCAAAGAGTGCCAGAAAGAGTGCTTTCGAAAAGATTTTCATAGTTATTGCTCGTCTTTTTTCTTCATGAATTCCAACGGTGCAAAGCGTGGTCGGCGGTCTTCGCCTTCTTTCTGCTCGTGGTAAAGTTTAGGAAGAGGATTGCTGTATGCCTCATCGTATGACTTGCGTTTATTGAACGATTTTGCGATTGTGAACACAATCTCAGCCAGATTTGTGGCGTCGGCTTCAGGTGCAGAGACGATAATCTTTGGCGTGTCCATCGCCCATGCAATAGGCTTTATGTCGTTGCCGTTGACAAAATTCATTGCTTCGTTGCCGTTTATGACCAAAAGAGCATCAAAACAATCATATTGCTTTTCCTCGAAGAATGTTGCTGGCTGATATGGTCCAAAGCATTGAATCTTGCTCTGGAACAGATTTTCTAATGCAGGTTTTACGATGCTTTCCTCGGCATTCTCAGGTTCTGCATCGTTGGAAAGCACGGCAATTCGCGGATTTGTAATAAGGAAATCACGCCTTAAAGTCTTGTGCATTGTCGTTGCCAAGGCTATGATATCGTCAGCAGTAGGCTTTGTGTTGGCAACCTTGAGCGTAGAAATCTTCACGCCATTCCCTATATATAATAAGGAATAAGCGTTGTCGGCATTGCTCTCTTTCGCAAGGTTCAGCACAGCATCATAGTCTTCCTCTTCGCTTTCAGCGAGCGACACAACATGACAAGCGTCGTAGAGTGCCGCATCGTTGAAGTATTGATTCAGTTCTTCTTCGTTCCAAATCTCGTTGCCATCCATTGAAATGGCGAGTCGTATCTTGTTGTTCATAATTACAGATTTTGTTTATTTCGTGTTCTCGATAGTTCGATATTCCGGTTTTTAGTTTTCATTTTTCTTTTTTGCAGTCGAAAGAAGTCCACATGCAGCCCATATATCTTCGCCACGCGAAGTGCGAATAGTGGTGAAAACGCCATGCGACGATAGGTAGTCGCGCATTGCTTCCATTCGTTTATCGTCGGATGTCTCGAGCGAAATGCCGTTCCCGTCCGTCGCTTCTTTGCCCTTGTTGATGTTGTGATAGCGTATCAAGTTGATGCGGCAATCCATTCCTCCAAGCAGTTTCAGCAGTTCTCGCACATGCATCTGAGAGTCGTTCAAACCGCGGAACACGGTATATTCAAACGAAAGTCTGCGCTGATGTGAGAAGTCGTAACGCTTCAAGTCGCGTATCATCTCCGTTATCGGGTATGCTTTCTCCGCTGGCATCAGTCGTTCTCTCTGCTCAGGTATAGGCGAATGAAGGCTTATTGCGACATTGCACTGGCTTTCGTCGAGGAAACGGATTAGTCCTTTCTTCAATCCGCAAGTGCTCACGGTGATTCTTTTCGGGCTCCAAGCCCAGCCATAATCGGCTGTTAGTATCTCGGTGGAACGCATCACGTTGTCGAGATTGTCCATTGGTTCGCCCTGGCCCATATACACAATGTTGGTCAATGCACCCTTGTCGTTCTCTTCGGCAGTCGATGCAGGGAAGTAATATATCTGGTTGAGTATGTCGGCAGCACTGAGATTTCCCTCGAAACCTTGCTTTCCGGTGTGGCAGAATATGCAGTTCATCTTGCATCCCACTTGGCACGAAATGCACAGCGTGGCGCGTTTGTGGTCGGGAATATACACCGTCTCCACGAACTTTCCGTCCGAAGTAGGGAAGAGATACTTCACTGTTCCGTCCTTCGACTTTACTTGTTCTATCGGGTCCATGCAGCCTATGGTGCACGATTCTTCCAGTCGTTCGCGGTTGGATTTTGATATATTTGTCATTTCGTCAATGCTTCTTACGCGCTTCACGTACATCCAGTTTGCTATCTGCTTAGCCGTAAACGCTGGCATACCGAACCCTGCCACAAGTTCCTTCAACTCGTCAAGCGTCATGCCCAAAAGCACTTTCTTCGTCTCTTCCATGCTTGATTTTATTTACAATTTGCGTTTCATTGCATTTATTCCTTTATTCACCAATCATTTCCAAAAAGTCTTTTTTCGACACTTTTAGCTCTTGCAGAATGTTCTTTACAATAAATATCGGAACAGGGTCAACGTGTGTCTGAATGACAATTGGCCTTGAACATCCTTCTTTAACCCATATTTCATGCCCACCATTTATGTGGTCTCTTTTCAAACCATAGTTAAAAAGGAACTTCCTGAAATCCTTCAAAGGGATATTCGACATTCGCTTTGTCATGCCATTGCCGGTATTTTGATTGATGCCAACTTAATTGAAATGCCTTTGTTGATTACTCTTTTCAGTTCCTTGTCCTTGCTTAATATGGCAAAAGGCGATGGCTGCTTATTGTTTTTCCAGCCATGTGCAGTCAAGTCATCGGCAAGAGTATTGTTCTCTATGGTATATTTCAAATACTCATAGAGCACTGTCTTGAACGATGATTGTGCCTCTTTTGTGTTGTTGCCATACCCTGTGAGGTTCAATGCCGGACAATATATAAAGGAAACTCCTTCTTCACGAAAAGCAAATACAGACAAATTTCCCTCGATAATACAATTCATAACACAACTTATATATTGAATATTTATAACTATTTCTTACTTCTTGCCGATGCCCTGTGGCTTTATTTTGTTCAATTATTTGCCGCTTTCTCGTAGGCATTCATCAGCCATTCGTTCTGCTGGGCAATGGTCATGTGGCTGTTGTCGAGCTCTATGGCGTCGTCGGCCTTGCGTAATGGGCTTACTTCACGATGTGAATCAATGTAGTCGCGCTCCACTACATTCTTCAAAATCTCATCGTAGGATGCCTCCTGCCCCTTTGCTTTCAACTCGTCGTAACGCCTTTGGGCACGCACTTCAGCCGATGCGGTGACGAAAATCTTCAGTTCTGCATCGGGAAAAACAACGGTTCCGATGTCGCGACCATCCATTACGATGCCCTTTTCCGTGCCCATTGCTTGCTGCTGGGCAACGAGAAACTTGCGCACGAAGGGCAGTGTTGCTATCGGACTCACATGGTTTGATACCTCAATTGAGCGTATCTCCCTCTCCACATTCTCGCCATTGAGGTATGTTTCTGGGCGACTTTCTTCGTTAAGTCGGAACGTTATCTTTATGTCGCCGAGCGCTTGTTCGAGTGATTCCTTGTCGTCAAGCATACCATTTCGAAGTGCATAAAGCGTCACGGCGCGGTACATTGCGCCCGTATCTACGTAGATATATCCTATCTTTCGTGCCAGATCCTTTGCCATAGTGCTCTTTCCGCACGACGAATGTCCGTCAATTGCTATCGTAATTTTTCTCATAACTGTAGGCTAAGATTAACTAATAATGATGTCGATGATACGTGATACTTGGCGTAGGCGAGGCTTAGTTTGAACTTCTGCAACTGCAATCCTCCGCCAAATGAAAGCCCTGCGCCATGCGTACTGTCGTCAGTAAGTTTCATCATCGTCGCACGTTTGAAGTTGTATGCAGCGCAAAGGTAGATGGTTTCGCCTATAAGAATGTCCGTACCAATGATTATGTGATCCATGATGTCGCTGTATTCCCAGTCGGTGATGTCGATGAAAGTCAGCGACGGACGCAATGGTGCTCCCTTCAGTCGCTTGGTCAAACCCATCTGCAACGAGAATGGAATTGCCTCGTAAGTGTCTTCGTATGCCTTCAGCTGACCGCCAAGGTTGCGCGCCACGATTGATGCCGACAGGCCGCTGTTCTCGTTGTAATAGTTCAGACCGAGGTCAACACCCATGGCAAACGAGTTGTAACCACCGATGTGCGAGTATATTGCCTTGGCTGTAACACCGCCCACGAGACGGTCGGTAAGGTTATACGCAAACACTCCCGAGAACGACATGTCGCGTGCAGCAAACGTGCCGAGCTCAACATTCTCCACTGTGGTCTCCTTTATCTTGCCATAGTCCATGAACTGGGCTGCGATGCCGAGCGTTGAACGCTTGCCCACAACCTTAGTGTATGACGCACTACCCATGTATGCACCCGACATGTACGACATGAAGTTGAGGTTAACCGTCTTGTCGCTCACCGAACTGATGAGTGCCGGATTTGAGAACATAAGCGATGCATCGTCGGCGATAACCGACACGTTGTCGCCTCCGAGACCTGCCGCATGGGCACTCACGGGCAACCGCAGGAAGTTATAGTCCTGCTGGCTCTCTTGTGCCACAGCCGCCGTGCAAACGGCAAGCGACACAATAATAAACGCAATGAATTTCTTTTTCACACTGCAAAGATAGTAATTATTTACTATTTATGATTTACTATTTACGATTTATTTGCAATTTTTTTTCATCTATCGCAATCATGCGTCTTTCTTCGCGCCGTGGCTTGAGCGTAAGGCTTCACTCGGACGACCCTTATACTCCGCAGAAAACTGCTACAGTTTTCAAGTCAAAACTGCTACAGTTTTCGATGCGAAACTGCTACAGTTTTTTTTCAGCCTTAGCGCACGATCATAGAATTTCATCCGCACACCCACTTCTTCGGGAAAAGTTAAAAATGCAAATAAAACTTATTTTTTCGCTTTTTTCAGCACAAATATTCTTTCGTTTCACTTTTTTTCAGTACCTTTGCAGCGAAGTATGTTGAAAACATAAAGCAAACGAAAAATAAAAATTAAAGTAACAGACATTTATGAAAAGAAAAGCAATTTTCGCAGCATTGTTGGCTTGTACAATGATGCTCAATGCACAGACAAAAGAACCAGCTGTAGTATTCTATGGCGGAAGTTCAAGCATGGACGAGAGTTATCTCGTATCAGGAACTGTTTCCGTAAGCTTCGATTCTGATGGCAATGGCGTAATCAAAGTAGGAGATGTACAAAAGGGTAGTTTTGCTATTAACAACGAAACTCCTGTTGTTGCCGACTTTAGGGATGCATTCACAATCACGGCAAACCAAGATCTAAAGAACACGAGCGACTACTACTCAACATTCTATTCTGAAAAGAATGCTTACAAGGTGCCAGTATCAGACGTGACTGCATACGCAGGAGAGGTAGATGGCAGCAAACTGAAGTTGACAAGCGTTGGCAGTTTTATCCATAAGGGCGAACCAGTGCTGCTTAAAGGAGCATCATCTCAATATACTCTGATGCCAATGGCAAACGGGGATGAAGCAACTGAAAAAAACAGTTTGGAAGGTACAGAAGAAGGAAAAACGAATTGCGAACCAAACGTCTATGCACTTTCTTATGGACAAGCTGGTGTAGGTTTCTACAAGTGGGCTGGCAAAGATATTGCTGCAAATAAGGCTTATTTGATATATACAGCAAGTGCAAAGGCATTGTCGTTTGAGTTTAATGGTGAACCTTCAGGCATTGAAAGCATAAGCGACAACGCAAACATTAACGCCTCAATGTATAACCTCAAAGGTATGAAGGTTGACAAGAACTATAAGGGAATAGTAGTAAATAAGGGAAAGAAATATATAGTAAAATAATAAATAACGCAAAAAAACAAAAGTAAAATGAAAAAGAATTATATCGAACCAAGCGTAAAAGTAGCTTTAGTTTCAGTAGAAAGAATGATTTGTGGGTCAGATGTTACTATTAATATCGGTGACTCAGCATACGATGATCAGAGTGCTTGGAGCAAAGAAGCCAACGAAGACTTCGGCTGGTAATCATATACCTTAATATTATAATATAGAAAGGCAAACTTATGCCTCTTATGTAACAATCTTGGAAATAAAGAAGTCATCGGTTCATGACCTTGAACGCAGCAGAACGACATTCTTCCTCTGTGGTCTCGTTGTGGCATTGACATTGTTCTATGTCGCATTGGAGTGGGGAACTGATGCACAAGACGATGACGAGGACGTAAAACGCGAGTTGCGACACCTGACAAAGGAACTCGACATGATTCCACTGATGAAGGAAACACCAAAGGTGATACCTCATCGCGACAAGGTAGAAGAACAAAAAGTGGAAGACATCAAGGTCGCCGACGAATTGCAACAACTCGAAGCACGGCAGGAAACAGAAGTAAAACTTACTTTCCAAGAAGAAATCCCCGAGATAGAAGAGAGAAACGACCCTTTGTCATCGGTCGAAATGAACAAACACCAGGCTGATTCCGTGTTCCGCATTGTGGAACAATTACCGGAATATCCTGGTGGTGTTGTTGAATTTATGAAGTGGTTGACCAAGACGTTGCGCTATCCTGCAGTAGCAGAACGACAGAGGATTCAAGGCACTTGCCGCGTGTCGTTCATAGTAAACAAGGACGGAACAATCTCCGATGCAAAGGTTGAAAAGCACCTAAGCAACCAGTGCGACGCCGAAGCTTTGCGGGTTGTAAAGCTGATGCCAAAGTGGAAACCAGGCCGAATGAAGGGCGAAGTGGTGCGAACAAAAATAGTTATTCCTATAGTCTTTAAGTTGTAATCGAGATCCCGAACCCTCGAAATCTCGAATTTTCGAAATCTCGAAAAACCGTATAACAGCAAAAAAACATGTATAGTTCAGAAGAATTACTCGAAAAAGTCAACAAGTATGTGGCTCGAATGACGTTCGACCGAGAGCCGAGAAGTCTTTACGACCCAATGAAGTATGTGCTTTCATTAGGTGGGAAACGTGTAAGACCAGTACTTATGCTGATGGCTTATAACTTGTTTCGCGACGATGTAGATACGATTCTTTCACCTGCTTTGGCGTTAGAGACATATCACAACGTAACATTGTTGCACGACGACTTGATGGACAATTCGGATTTAAGACGCGGTTTCCCTACAGTCCACAAGAAGTGGAATGCCAATACAGCCATACTTTCAGGCGATGCAATGATGGTTTACGCATTCAAGATGATGGACACAAACCAGACAAATGTGGCAGATGTTATGGCAACTTTTGTCGAGGCAGCACTTGACGTAAACGAAGGACAACAGTATGACATGAGCTTTGAGACGCGCGACGACGTGACCGAAGACGAATATATTGAAATGATTCGGCTGAAGACAAGCGCACTCTTGGCTTGTGCATTGAAGATGGGAGGTCTGCTTGCTAATGCGCCAAAGTCTGACGTCATGAATCTCTATTGCTTTGGAGAGAAGACAGGATTTGCCTTTCAACTTATGGACGATTACCTCGATGTGTATGGCGATCCACGCATATTCCGCAAACAACTTGGTGGTGATATTGTGTCGAACAAGAAGACATTCATGCTAATAAATGCACTTAACCGCGCCGATGCCAAGCAGAGAGCAGAACTCGACCACTGGATTTCGGCAAAAGATTTTGACCGCAACGAGAAGATTGCTGCCGTCACTCGCATTTACGATGAGATAGGAATACGCGAAATAAGTGAGGAAAAGGTTAGCAAGTATTATGCCGAAAGCCAGAAATATCTCGATGCAATTGCCGTTGATGATGATAAAAAGGAAGGACTACGTGCATACGCCGAACGATTGATTAACCGTCAATTCTAAAGCTCCCTCCTTACTCCCCCAGGGGGAGAGATAGGAAACCTTTTATCCCTCTTTTGGGGGGACAGAGGGGGGCACCAAAACCGTAAAATGAAATACATAGATACTCATACACATCTTGATGGTGAAGAGTTTGTTGAAGACCTTGCAGATGTCGTTGTACGATGCAAGGAAGCAGGGTGTGTGAAGGCTTTTATCCCTGCAATCGACTTAAAGGGACTGCCGAGGATACAGCAGATATGTGATGAATACAAGGGATGGGCTTATCCAATGATAGGCTTACATCCAGAGGAAGTTGGCGAAGATTATGCAAATGTGTTGCATGAGATGCACAAGATTCTTGCACAAGATACGTCGAAGTATATTGCTGTGGGCGAAGTAGGATTGGATTTCTATTGGAGCCGTGAACGCTACGACGAACAACTCATAACGTTCGAAGAACAGGTAAAATGGGCTGTTGAGTTCCGCAAACCACTGATGATTCATTGTCGCAAAGGGCAAGCGGAGATGGTAAAGATACTTCGCAAATACGAAAAAGACCTTGTGGGTGGAGTGTTTCATTGCTTTACAGGAAACGAACAGGAAGCACAAGAATTGCTAAGTTTCGATAAATTCATGCTCGGAATAGGGGGAGTGCTGACATTCAAGAAAAGTCATTTGCCAGAAGTTTTGCCGTCGGTTGTGCCGTTGTCGCGCATTGTTCTTGAAACCGATTCACCATATATGGCACCCGTTCCAATGCGTGGAACTCGCAACGAACCGTCGTTTATACCTTATATAATAAAGGTGATGGCTGAAGCATACGGCGTCGAAGAGGATGAAATATGCAGGCAAACGATTGAAAATACACGCATTTTGTTTGAATTTTCGTAAAAAAACTGCAAAACATTTTGCGGTCTTTAGGATTTTATTTACCTTTGTTCTCCGTAACACATATTACATATACTGATGGAAACAAATACAGAAAAGCAGCATACACATCACCATCATCATCACCATCATCGTCATCATAGCATGAGATGGAAGGTGCGCAGATACATGCGCAAGACGTTTAACGTGATAAAAATACTTGCCGTTATCGCTCTTGTGGTCATGATTGTACTTGCGATAATACAGATGTGCAGCTAACAGAAGAATGGAGTTAGAGGCGTTGCGCGGGCTTTACCGCCGTACGGAACAGCATAAGATGCTGGCCGAGATGTTGGAAAATAAACGAAAAAAGTGTATTTTCCTTGAGGGTTTATTGGCTTCCTCTGCCCCTCTTTTCCTTAGCAGTATAGAAACAAAATCCCCATACCTTATAATATTAAACGATGAAGAAGAGGCTGGATACTTCTATCATGACCTCTCGCAAGTGCTGGGCGCAGAGAAAGTGCTGTTCTTCCCATCCTCATATCGTAGTTCAAGGAAGTTCTCGCAGAAGGATGCTGCCAATGAGATTTTGCGTACCGAGGCTCTTTCACGCTTAGCAAATACAGATAGTGATACGCCGTATTTCGTTGTTACTCATCCTCAAGCCGTGGGCGAACATGTGGTTTCGCAGCAAAAACTGAACGACAATACGCTGCAACTCGCATGTGGAATGAGCATAGATGTTAGTTTCATAGAGGAAACTTTGACGCTGTTTGGCTTCGTACAGGTCGATTATGTTTATGAACCTGGTCAGTTTGCCGTGCGAGGAAGCATCGTAGATGTCTTTTCGTTCAGCTGTGAATACCCTTATCGTATCGACTTTTTCGGCGACGACATAGACTCCATCCGCACCTTCGACGTGCAGACACAACTCTCGCGTGAGAGGAAAGATAAGGTTGAGATAGTCTCAAACCTTGTTGAGGAAGACGATGAACTCATTCCTTTTATCGACGCATTGCCCGAGGATACAATCATTGTAATGAAAGACTCGACGTTTGTCTGCGACATGGTTGACAATGCTGACTTCACCCGACGACTGGTTGACTTCCGTCGCATCGAACTTCGCAGTCCAAAGTCGGCACGCTCATCTTCGTCGGTCATTACGTTCAATACCACTGCCCAGCCACTATTCCACAAGGACTTCGACTTGCTGATTCATTCGCTTGAAGACTATATCTCGCGAGGTTTCCGCCTTTATGTTCTTGCCGACAGCACCAAGCAACAGCAACGACTGAAGGAAATCTTCGAGGACAAATCGCATTACATCACCTTTGCTGCGGTCAACAAGACGCTGCATGAAGGCTTTGCCGACAATAATCTGAAGGCATGTTTCTTCACCGATCACCAGATATTCGACCGTTTCCATAAGTTCAACCTCCGTTCCGAAAAGGCACGAAGCGGCAAGATTGCCTTGTCGTTGAAGGAACTGCAGCAGTTTGAATATGGTGATCTCATCGTTCATGTGGACCACGGCATAGGCAGGTTCGAGGGATTGGTACGCGTTCCGCAAGGCGATGGATACCAAGAAATGATTAAGATTGCCTACTTGAACAACGATACCATATACGTCTCCATCCATGCACTGTACAAAGTATCGAAGTATCGAGGCAAGGATGGTGCCGATAATGTTCGCCTAAGCAAACTCGGAACGGGTGCATGGAACAACCTGAAGGAACGTACAAAGAACAAGATAAAGGACATTGCACGCGACCTAATCCTGCTTTATGCCAAGCGAAACAAGGAGAAAGGTTACGCCTTTTCACCCGATGGGTTTATGCAGAATGAGCTTGAGGCAAGCTTCCTTTATGAGGATACTCCCGACCAATTGAAGGCAACCAACGACGTGAAAGCCGACATGGAGAAGCCGGTTCCTATGGATCGATTAGTGTGTGGCGACGTAGGATTTGGAAAAACAGAGGTTGCCGTGCGTGCTGCTTTCAAGGCTGCGTGCGACAGTAAACAGGTTGCAGTGCTCGTGCCGACCACTGTACTTGCCTATCAGCACTACCAGACTTTCTCCGAACGACTCAAAGGAATGCCCGTGAGAGTGGATTATCTCTCGCGTGCAAGAAGTGCAAAGAAGGTTTCGGAAATACTTTCCGACCTTGCCGAGGGCAAGATTGACATCATCATCGGCACTCACAAACTGCTTGGAAAGGGTGTAAAGTTCAAGGACCTCGGGCTGCTAATCATTGACGAAGAGCAGAAGTTTGGCGTTGCGTCAAAGGAAAAACTCCGTCAGATACGCAGCAACATCGACACACTTACCATGAGTGCCACGCCAATACCACGCACCTTGCAGTTCTCATTGATGGGTGCACGCGACATGAGTGCCATTCAAACTCCGCCACCAAACCGCCATCCGATACAAACCGAGGTACATACATTCGACAAAGACTTGATTGTTGAAGCCATAAACTTTGAGCTTAGCCGCAACGGACAGGTATTCTTCGTCAGCAATCGCATCAATTCGCTCGACGAACTTTATTACCTTATCAAGCGCAACATCCCCGATGCACGTGTCGCAATTGGGCATGGACAGATGAAGCCTGAAGAGCTTGAACAGATTGTCATGGGCTTTGTAAACTACGACTACGACGTATTGCTTTCCACAACGATAGTCGAAAACGGCATTGACATACCTAATGCCAACACCATAATCATCAATAATGCACAGAACTTTGGACTCTCCGACTTGCACCAGATGCGCGGTCGTGTAGGGCGCGGCAACAAGAAAGCCTATTGCTATCTGCTTGCTCCTCCGCTCAGTGCATTGCCTAACGATGCCCGTAAACGCCTTGAGGCAATCGAGAATTTTTCTGATCTTGGCAGCGGAATACACCTTGCAATGCAAGACCTTGACATTCGTGGTGCCGGAAATCTTCTCGGTGCAGAGCAGAGCGGCTTCATTGCCGACCTTGGATATGAGACTTATCTGAAGATACTGAAAGAGGCTGTTGCGGAGATTAAGACAGACTCTTCCCTGCTCCCCAAAGGGGAAGATACCAGTATCCTTTCATCCCACCTTGGGGGGACAGAGGGAGGCTTCTGGGCACTTGCCGACTGTTCTCTTGATTCTGATATGGAGATGTACTTCCCTGAAAGTTTCGTGCCGAGTAGCAGTGAGAGGATGCTGCTCTATCGCGAACTCGACAACCTCAACACCGACGATGAATTGGAGCGGTTCCGCACGCGGCTTGTTGACCGTTTCGGACAAATACCATCCGTGGCTGAAGACTTGATGAAGGTTGTGACGCTCCGTCGCCTCGGCAAGGCAAGTGGCGTAGAGCATTTCGTGTTGAAGCAAGGTCGTATGAACATGTACCTTGTCAGTGCCCCCGACAGTCCGTACTATCAAAGTCCAGCCTTCGACCGCCTGCTGAATTTCGTCACTGCCAACCTCCAACGCTGCAAGATAAAAGAAGTGAAAGGCAAGCGCATAATCTCGGTGTCTGCCGTAAACAATATCCAGGAAGCAATAGATGTATTGACGGCATTGCAGTAATTATTTGCGATGGTTGAGCGTAATGGTTTCTTGGGTTGAACGCTTGAGTGGGAAAAACATTGCTGCAATGTTCGGCTCAACATTGGAGCAATGTTCGACTCAACATTGCAGCAATGTTTGGCGGAGTTAAGCGTTCGACTTTGAGAGTTTGAGCGTTCGGCTTCGAGATTTTAAGCGTTCGACTTCGAGAGTTCGAGTTCTCGAGTTTTCGAAATATTAGGCAATAATCGCGCCGGCATTGCGTTATTCTATAAATTAACAAAACAGGAAACCATTATGATTTCATTATTCTCACGTAAACAAATTGCACGTTTTTGTATGGCACTTACAGCATCAACATTGTCGTTCGCTTCCGCAGTCCAAGCCCAGGCTATTGCTGAGGTGGAGGAACTGATGTCGAAGATGACACTGCACGAAAAGATTGGGCAGCTAAACCAACTCATTGGCGGCGACATAAACACAGGTTCACCGCAGAACACAAATATCGGCCGTCAGGTAGTCAACGGCGAAGTGGGTTCGATACTCAACACCAATGATCCGGAGAAAATACTTGCCCTTCAGCGGCTCGCTGTGGAGAAGAGTCGGCTGCATATTCCGTTGCTTGTAGGCTTAGACGTGGTTCATGGTTATCAGACGATATTCCCGTTGCCATTGGGCATGGCAGCCACGTGGGACATTGAGAAGATAGAAAAGTCGGCACGCATTGCCGCAATCGAGTCGAGTGCCAACGGCATAGGATGGACTTTCAGCCCTATGGTTGACATTTGCATCGACCCACGCTGGGGGCGTCAAGCCGAAGGTGCAGGCGAAGATCCATATCTTGGAAGCCTCATTGCACAGGCTTTCGTGAGGGGTTATCAAGGTGTTGACCTGACAGATAAGGCGAGTATCCTGGCATGTGTAAAGCACTTTGCACTGTACGGAGCCGCTGAAAGTGGGCGAGACTATAACACGGTTGACATGAGCCGACTGCGTATGTACAACCAGTTCTTGCCTCCATACAAGGCAGCAATAGACGCAGGTGTGGGTACCGTAATGTCTTCATTCAACGTAGTTGACTACGTGCCAGCCACTGCAAACAAGTGGTTGCTCACCGATTTGTTGCGTCGTGAGTGGGCATTCAAAGGCATGGTTGTCACCGATTATGCAAGCATCGACGAGATGGAAAGCCATGGCATGGGCAACAAGAAAAGCAATGCCGTCAATGCTTTGAAGGCAGGAACAGACATGGAGATGGTGTCGCAGGCGTTCATTACAACGCTCGAAGAGTCGCTGAAAGAGGGCTTGGTGACGCAGGAAGAAATAGACCGTGCATGTCGCAATGTGCTCACTGCGAAGTATAAATTGGGACTTTTTGCCAATCCTTATAAGTATCTTGACGGCAAAGTATCGAAGGATTTGACCTACTGCAAGGCTCATAAAGAGTTTGCAAGAGAGTTCACGGCAGAGAGTTTTGTGCTGCTGAAGAACAAGGACAACCTTCTTCCATTGCAGAAAAAAGGCACGATAGCACTGATAGGACCGCTTGCCCAGACACGCGATAATATAACAGGTTCGTGGTCTGTAGCGCAGGCAGCGGAGAAATATACCACTCTTTTTGAGGGATTTCAGCGTGCACTCAAAGGCAAGGCAAAGGTCGTTTGCGCCCAGGGAAGCAACTTTGTTGACAACGAACAATGGCAGGATGCCGTAACCAAAGGGCATGGAAACCAGAAGATGACATGGCTCGACGAGGAAAAAGCATTGGCAGAAGCCGTTGACGCAGCACGCAATGCCGACGTCATAATATGTGCTGTAGGCGAATGTGCATGGATGAATGGCGAAGGTACAAGCCGTGCGGACCTCTCTCTGCCCGCACCTCAACACCGACTCTTGGCAGCACTCGCAAGCTTAGGAAAGCCCGTAGTGATGCTGAACTTTGCAGGACGTGCAACGGTTTTGAACTGGGAAAACGACAACATTGACGCTATTCTGAACGTATGGTACGGCAGTGAATGCGCCGATGCATTGGTCGATGTGCTGTTTGGCGATGCTAATCCTTGCGGACGATTAACGGTGTCAATGCCAAGGTCAAGTGCCCAGTTACCTATTTATTACAACCACCTGAACACAGGAAGACCGGTGGCTGACGACGAGAAGGAGTATAAAATCTTCATGTCGAACTATCAGGATGTGCGCAACGGAGCGTTGTTCCCATTTGGCTTTGGGCTCTCATATACCACGTTTGAATACTCGCCGGTGCGACTTTCAGCGACTACTATGGATGCCAAGAGCAGTCTGAAAGCCAGCGTAACAGTGACAAATACGGGAAAACGAGAAGGCACGGAAGTAGTGCAATTGTATCTTCACGACAAGTCAGCATCCATATCGCGCCCTGTGAAAGAGCTGAAATCATTCAAGCGTATCACTCTGAAAGCAGGAGAATCACGCACGGTTGAGTTCGAAGTTACGGAGGAAATGCTGAAGTTCTACAATCAACAGTTGCAATTTGTAGCCGAGCCAGGAGCATTTGAAATCTTCATCGGTCCCGACAGCAGCACTCGGAATAAGGCAGAATTTTGCTTCAACTAAGTTGCAGGATACGGTCAACAAACTGCTTTGTGATAGCAAAGGAACTTGACGAGACGGTATTCCAGAAGTTTTTATAGTCGGCAACATTGTTTGGCTTTGCCGGCACATCGCTTACTACACGGAAACTTATAAACGGAGTGTTAAAGATATAACACGTCTGTGCTATGGCTGCAGACTCCATGTCAATGCCAATTGCGTCAGGGAAATGAGCGAGTATTTCGTCAACCTTTTCGACCTTATCGACAAACCAATCGCCAGAAACAATGAGACCAGAATGTATTTTGTGGTCGTATTCGAGGCTTGTTGCAATGTCGATGAGGTGTTGCGGAGCGATATAATATTTTGGCATTCCTTGAATTTTTCCGTATTCATCGGCTTCGAGTCCACAGTAAGCATCGTGATGAACAGCACGGTTTCCTACGATAACGTCGAGCACATTAAGGTCTGTTGAAGCCCCACCACAACATCCTGACGAGATGATAACGTCAGGGTGATGGCTGAGAATCAACTGCGTTGTGTTCACTGCTGCGTTGACTTTGCCTATGCCAGTCTTGCAGACAATGATGTTTTCATTATCAAGATGGCGGAGTTGTTCGTACTCCTTGTCCATTGCTACGAGAATTCCTATTTTCATTTTTTTTACGGTTTTGGGTTTTTGGGTTATGGGTTTTTCGAGATTTCGAGATTTCGGTCGGGCTGTCCGTACAACCTACAACCAACAACCAATAACCTTATTTTAATACTTCACCGTCATTATCGTGATGTCGTCGTTTTGTTCTGCACCGTCGGTAAACTTGCGTACATCGGTGAGAATGTCTTCTGTAATCTGCATCACGCTATTCTTGTTGATGTTGTTCACGAGTGAGAGCAGACGCTCTTCACCATATTGATCCTTGTTCTCCTTCTCGGCTTCGGTTACTCCATCGGTGTAGAGCACGAGGTGAGAACCGTGATGCAGTTGAACTTGTTCGTCTTGATAGTCGAATCCATTGAACACACCACCGACCATGTTTGCCTTTGCACGGAGATAGTTTGCTGTGCCGTCAGGGTTGACGATGATTATTGAGTTGTGTCCTGCATTGCAGTATTCAAGGAGTCCTGTGTCGAGGTGGAGCTTTCCTACGAAGAATGTGACGAACATATCCGTGTCGTTGCCTTCGCTGACAGAAGTGTTCATGCCGCAGACAACGTCTTTAACATTGAGTCCTTGGTTGGCAAGATAGCGGAAGGAACTTCGCGTGATAGCCATATAGAGTGCAGCAGGGATACCCTTGCCAGAGACATCGCCAATGGCAAAATAGAAGCATCCGTCTTTCTCGATGAAGTCGTAGAGGTCGCCTCCAACCTCCTTTGCAGGGAAGAGGAATGCGTGAACACGCTCTGAGAAGTTCTTTGGAACCATACCCAACTGGATGTCGCGTGCAATGGAAAGTTCGCTTTCTATTCTCTGTTTTGCCGCTGTTACCGTTTGTAGTTCCGAGATATAGTTAGTCAATGAAGTCTGCATATACTCAAATGAATTGTGCAGCTGCAACATTTCATCCTTTGAATGTATCTCAGGCAATTTAGCGTTGAAGTTACCCTGCGCAATCTCTCTTGCAGAGTTGGAGAACAAGTACAATGGTTCTGTAAGGCGGCTGATTATTCTTTGTGTTATGAAGACGAGCAATGCCAAACCAATAATCAGCACGAGAGCAAGCACAAGACCCATAGTGTTAAGTTTTTCCAGAACACTTTGATACTTACAAACGATAGCCATAGACCAACCGTTCATGACAGGTCCGTATGCAGCAAAACACTTTATGCCATCATCGTCAACGAATTTACCAATGCCTGTTTCGCCCCCAACCATGCTCTTGCCGAGTTCCATGAGTTCTGGATTCTCTTTCTTCAACGACATGATGGCTGAGAAGATAGACTCGTTGAGAATGGATGACGTGTCGGGATTTGATATGAACGATGCGTTGGCTGAAATGAGCATAACGTATGACTCCTTGTATGGCTTTATTGCCTCGGCGTATTTTGTCAGTGCTTTTAGGTTGACATCGGCTGTGAGCACGGCGATGACTTCATTGTCCTTGTTAAGAATTGGAACGGAATAAGTAATCATCATCTGCCTGCCGCCACCATCGTCATAGTATGGCTCGCTCCACCAAGGCTTCTTTAATAAAGAAGGAATAAGGAACCAATCGAGAATGGTATATTCATAGTTCTCGTTTCCCATTTGTACGGAGTGGACTTTGCCAGTGGATTCCTCTATATATGTATAAGGTGCATAATACTTGCCTTTCGACTCGTAGAAATTTGGAATGAACGACACCGTGCTTCCGATAACGTATGGATTCTCTTTTACAAGGTGCTCAGGAATAGTTGCAATGAACTCGGGATCATCAAGGTTCTCTTTCGCAATCCAAACACTATTCAGCGTGGCAGCTTCGACATTTGAAAGTACAGATTCAATGTCGCCAATAGTTGCATCGAGAAGGTTTGTCACCTTTTCTTCGGCTTCATCAATAAGTATTGAGCGTGAGAAAGCACCAACAACAATGATGGTAATGACAAACAATGTTGCCGCCAGCGTGAGGATATATATGCTTAAGCGTTTGGAAAACGAGTGGGAGATCTTCATTTTATGACTTCGTTATATTTCAATTCCTTCTTGATTAGCCCAAACCTTTTTGACACATTGTAGATTCGCTTGAAAACCTTTTCGGAGATTGGTGCGAAAGAGGCACGCCCAGCATGATTCTCTTGCAGCTTGAGTATCTCGTCTAACATAAACTTCTGGAAGAGGTTGTTTGTCGTAATGTTTTCAGCATCGGTGTATTTCTTGATAATCTCTAATGCTTCCTCCCGATGTTCACGGCAGTAATCCCATCCCATAATTGTTGCACGGCGGAATGATTCAACGGTTTCGCGATTGTTGTCGTAGTAGTTTCGCTCAACGTATAATCCATCTTCTGGGAAATTGTAGCCAATGTCAGAAAAACGGATAATGTTCTTTGGATCAACTGAACCCTTTGCAAAGATTAAGCTAAGATACTCGTTGTAGCTATAGAGTAGGGTAGCATCGATGGCTTTTGCGAGGAAAAGGTTGATGCCGCTCATGAAAGGAATCCACTTTACATTGATGTGATGGTCAGAAAAGTACAATCTCGCCGCGTGATTTCCTGCACGACTCCATGTCCCGACTTTCTTTCCTTCAAACTGCTTGATGTCGTTGACCGGAAAGTTTGCAACGCAAATAAGACCGCCCTTTTGCGACGTCTGCAGGAAGTTGACCAAGTCAAGTCCAGATTCAATGGACTCTATAGCCTCGAATACAGACATGCAAACGATCTGCGACGTTCCACGTCGAAGCATCTCGCTTGGTGTGATATTCGAGCTTGGCTTCATGTGCTTGATTGCTACATCAAGACCTTCGTCTTTGTAGAATCCTTTTTCTTTAGCGACATAATAGCCTGCAAATTGTGCCTGAGCAGTCCATCGTGGTGTGAATACGACTTTCTTCAGTGCAAAACATTCAGTAATGAATGCAAGGAACAGGACAAGGAGCAATACTTTTTTCATCTATAGTTTGAAAGTGTCTTTGATGAAATCTATCATGTATGGGTCAATGACGTTTCGGTTGTCGAACATAATCATATACAGACAAGCGTATGGCGCAAGCATCTTGTTTGCTTCCTCAACGGTTATTCCATCGAAATACTTCTCAACAAATATGCTCCAGAACTCAAGCATTTGCGCTTTTGTAATATGGTATAGGCGCGTGATGAGTTCTTCTTCAAGTGTCGTCATCAGGTAGATGCAGCCAACATCGATGAGTGGAGTGCCGTATGCAAAGTCGCCAAGGTCAATCCAATAGTTCTGTGTGCCGTCTGTTATTATATTGCCAATATGCAAGTCACCGTGGATACAAGTCGTCTCCTCTGGTATATTGTCAAGGAAAGCAAAGATTTTCTGCTTTTGTTCATCATTATATGACTTGCTCTGCTCAACGATGCCACGGAATTTCTTTTTCGCATCAGGGAACTTTGTGATAGAGCATTGTGTGCTGTGAAGTGCCTTGCATTCCTTTACAAACTCTTCAGAATAATATGCGAGTTTGTCTGGTTCATTGCTTATGGCACGTGCAAACGACTTTTTCGGTGAGATGCGTTGGAACTCTACTCCTATGCGTTTGCCGTCTGTCACCATGCGAAGGGCTGCAGGGACATGAAGTCCTAACTGCTGAATATGCCAACTTGTTTGCAATTCGTTGAGCGGAACTTCCTTTGGGATGAAGTCTGAATACAGCTTCATCATTCGCTTGCCATCCTTGTGGTTGTAGCTTATGGCCGTAAATCCATCGCCACTCTGCTCGTACTCGTTCATGTCAATGAGTTCAGGCTTAGGTGCACCAAACACTAAATCGATGAGGCTTGCAAACTCACGGTATGCGAAAGTACCGGCAAGAGTGCTCAGTGCTGTGGCAAGTCCGCGATAATGCCATTCGTGGTCTGGCTTTCCGTTAGGTGCATGGAAGCGGTCCCAAAGCTTGTCGCCAATCTCGCGATAATCGCGATAGATGGCACGCATGTTCGACAGTTTGTCGCCCATTGCAACAATCTTTGCATCTTTGCTTGCATTTGTAAGTCTGTCTATCGCAGCTTGTTTTCTCATGTGCCAGCTGTCAACATCGCTGACTCCAGCAATAAATGTGTCGCTTTCGGCATCAACGAGTTTGGCTATTCTTTCGCCAAATTCTTTGCGTATTTCTTCTACTGTAGTGTCGGTGTCCTCTACTGTGTCGTGAAGTGCAGCAGCGGCAAGGAGTTCCTGGTCGGCTGTTATTGTTGCCACAATCTCTACTGCCTCCATCGGATGAACTATGTATGGGAAGCCTTTTCCCCTACGTTCTGTGTTGGCATGTGCCTTTACTGCAAAAATTATCGCTCTATCGAGCAGTGAGCTATCAATGTACTTGTTCGCCATAATAAATTTATTTTTGAGTATTCATAAAAGGTAAGTCTTTCGCTTGTTGTATGAGTCGCTGTGCGCGACTGAGGTTGTAAGGTGATTCACCGTTCAGAGTGTCGAAGAACTTTGCCAAGTCTTGCTCGCCGTATCCGTTTTTCAGTTGGAAAACTATCAATAGGTTCTGTAAGGCAATGGTTGAAACAACGATGTCAATATCCGTTCCACTTATCTGGAACAATGCTAATTGGTATGCAGCTTCCCAGTAATCTTGCTTCAGTCGTTCGATGTCGCCAAGTGTCTTGAACCCAAGTCGCATCAATACTTTAAGGAAAGGCAAGGCTGATGCTTGGTGTATCTCTGCTTGGTTTATGGCTGCAATCTTATTTGTCAATCGTTCAAACGGATTGAGTTCAAGGTATCTTCTGTATGAATCACCGTCGAGTTCCACTTCGTCGAACTTTCCGTCGCTTACAAGTCCTTGCACCTTGTAGCGGTATTCGCTCAATGAACGTCGGATTCTGCTGAACTCGTCGTCGGCAAGTTCAAGCATACCTGCCAGACGGTTGAGCGTTCTGAGGTATTCGGTTGGTACTTCGATGTTGGTCTTGTATCCAATATCGTGGTACATATTTGCCCATACATGCTGCAATGCAGTACGCATCTGAATCTCAAACCTCAGTTCATTGAGCATTAGCATTTGCTCATTGTGATAGATGGATTCTGGTATTCGGCAAATATAGTGCAACGACATGTAGCCGAAGCTGTTAAGCTGATGCATCTTTCGCTTATCTACAGAATTCTGCCAGTCTATCGAGAATTTACTCTCAATGAGTGCGGAAATTTTGTCAACATCCTCCGTATAGAACGTGATGACACGCGCTCCGACTATGTCGGTAAGATCCGAAAGGCTGTTGTACTTGTAGCCTTTGAGCAACAATTTTCCCGCAAGGCTTTCTTCAGATTTTATCCTACTTTCTATTGCCGTGACTGCAATATGGTTCGAGTCCAAGCAATTTCTCAACGTTGTGTCTATTATTTCTCGCATTTTTGTAAACACAACCTCATTGTCACGATACTCTTCGAGAATCATCGTGCCAATGATATCCAAACCGTAATCTTTCAATTCTTTCACGTTACAAAGATAAGTTATTTCCAGTAAATCTCAAAATATTTCAGGCATTTTAATAAAAAAACAAAAATAATTGGATTTTATGATTGCCTATAAGCGAAGTTTTATTATCTTTGCAGTGAGTTTCAAAAACATTTATTACTACAAACAAATTATAACTATGGCTTTTTTAACAAATGAGAAATTGACAATCGTGGGTGCTGCCGGCATGATTGGTTCAAACATGGTTCAGACAGCTCTTATGATGGGTTTAACAAACGAAATTTGCCTTTACGACGTATTCTCTCCTGCAGGTGTTGCTGAAGAAATGCGCCAGTGTGCATTTGGTGATGTAAAAATCACGGCTACTACTAACGTAAAGGTTGCCTTTGAGGGCGCAAAGTATATCATCTCTTCTGGTGGTGCTCCACGTAAGGAAGGCATGACACGCGAGGATCTTTTGGCTGGCAACTGTAAGATTGCCGAGGATCTTGGCAAGAGCATCAAGAAGTATTGTCCTGATGTTAAGCAGGTAGTCATCATATTCAACCCTGCTGACCTTACTGGTCTTGTAACTCTGCTCTACTCTGGTTTGAAGCCAGGTCAGGTTACAACTCTTGCAGCTCTTGACACTACTCGTCTCCAGAGCGCACTCATCAAGAAGTTCAAGGTACAGCAGAGCGACATCACAGGTTGCGCTACATACGGTGGACACGGCGAACAGATGGCTGTATTTGGCTCAAACGTAAAGGTTGCAGGACGTCCTTTGACTGACATTATCTGCACTGACGAGTTCCCAGAGGACGAATGGGATCAGATGAAACGCGACGTTACACAGGGTGGTGCACGCATTATCTACCTCCGCGGACGCAGTTCATTCCAGAGCCCAGCTTACCTTGCAGTGGGCATGATCCGTGCTGCAATGGGTGGCGATAAGTTCAATTACCCAATTGGTACATACGTTTGCAACGAGAAGTACAACCATATCATGATGGCAATGGACACTGAAATGACTACTGAAGGTTGCAAATACAAGATGCCTGTAGGCACTGAAGAGGAAATGGCTAAGCTTGATGCAAGCTACGAACACCTCTGCAAGATGCGCGACGAGCTCATTACTCTGAAGATTGTTCCTGCTATTGATCAGTGGAGTTCAATCAATCCTAACCTCTAATCATCCTTATGGCATTGATTAAATCTATTAAAGGCCTTACTCCGAAATGGGGTAAGGCTTGTTATTTTAGCGAGAATGCTACGATAGTTGGCGACGTTCAGATGGGCGACGAGTGCTCAATCTGGTTCAATGCCGTCGTTCGTGGCGACGTGAATTGGATTAAGATGGGCAACCGATGCAACGTTCAGGATGGTGCCTGCCTGCATACAACCTACAAGACTGGTCCGCTTGAAATCGACGACGACGTCACTATAGGCCACCTTGCCATGGTTCATGCTTGCAAGATTCATCGCGGTGCATTGATCGGAATGAACTCTACGCTGCTCGACCATTGCGAGATTGGCGAGGGTGCAATAGTCGCTGCGGGGGCTTTAGTGCTCGGTGGAACCAAGATTGGCGACCATGAGATATGGGGCGGAGTACCGGCTAAGTTCATCAAGAAGACTGCTCCAAACCAGGCAGAATCATTTGCCGAACACTACGTAATGTATAGTAAATGGTATCTCGACGAGGAGAAATAACGTTTGGGTTGACACAATAAAAAACGGCTGACTTCCGTATTGCTTGCGAAAGTCAGCCGTTTTTCGTGTCCTTATTCTTTAGTCTTCTGACGGACCTTTTTCAATCAAATCCATAAACTGGTCGAGTTTCGGAGTGATGATTATCTGTGTGCGGCGGTTGCGCTGACGGCCAAGGTCGCTGTCATTGTCGGCTATTGGGTTGTATTCACCGCGTCCACCTGCTGTCAGACGCTTAGGATCAACGTTGAAGTTGTTCTGCAAATACTGCACAACACTCGATGCACGGAGGCAAGAAAGGTCCCAATTGTTGCGGATGTTCTCCTTCTTGATAGGCACAGAGTCAGTATTTCCTTCAACGAGTACGTCGTAATCATTGTAGTCGGTGATAATCTTTGCAATCTTGCCCAACGTTTCTTGTGCGCGACTGCTGATTTCATAACTACCTGTCTTGAACAGCATATTATCTGCCAACGAGATATATACCACGCCCTTCAGTACCTGTACGTCGATGTCCTTCAGCTCTTCCTTGCTGAGCGAACGCGTAAGGTTGTTGGTCAGGATAAGGTTGAGAGAGTCTGACTTGCTCTTAAGTTCCGTCAAGTGGCGGATGTACTGGTTCGACTCATTAATCTGGTCAACGAGCTTTGCGATATTTACATTCGACTGCGAACCGGTTGAGAGGCTCTGCTCAAGTGAACGCTGCAAGTCGGCATTCGACTTACGCATAACCTTCAGTTGGTCTTCCAATCCCGTGATACGTGCCTTTGCCGAAGCAAGTTCTTCCTTCGACGTTTGCCAATTGCCCTGCAGAGTTTTGTATTCCTCTTGGCATTCCAATAGTTTCTTGTTGCTTGAACATGAACTAACCCCAAATGCTAATGCAACTGTAACAGTTGCCATGATAATCTTTTTCATATTTCTTCCCTTTATTAAAAATGGTTTATACTCCTTTGACGAATTACGAGGGCAAAAGTAAAGTTTTTTTTCCTTTTACCAAAAAATTTTAGATTTTTTATGAGATTATTCACGTTATTTTACGTTAGTCGTGGCTTATGTTTTGCGCCGTTGAACGGATGTTTTTTGCGGCATGAACGCTACCCCTCTACAGTATGTTCTGTTGGGGGTGAAAAAAGTTGTACAACTTTCACTCGAAAGTTGTACAACTTTTTTTCGAGTTAAGCGTTCGTCCTAAAAAACGATAACGTTCACCTCGCAAAACCAGAGCAAAAGATTGGCCCGCGGATTAAATATACCATGGCAGTAAGTAGGAGAGTTCGGGCACAAACAAAAATAAACCTTTCCGCGTCTTGTACCTTGAACTTTGAACTTAAACGGTTTATTTCGGTTTATCACCTTGAAGAGTATGATAGCCTTCTGTAAGAAGGTGATGCTATCGGTACAAGGATTTATCGAAGAACTTGTTCTTCAGGAAATGCTTGTACCGATAGCATCAGGTGCCGAAAGCACCCATACTCTTCAAGGGGTTTATCTTGGTTTTCGTTTTTTCATATAACGGAATATTTCGTCTGTGCCAAGATTTGCAGAAAATATATTGCCGAAATTCAATTTTTTTACTATCTTTGCACAGAAATTAAATTGTGTAATACTAAAAAAGACCAATATGAAACTTATTAGACTACGCTCTTTCCTTATTATATATATAGCGTCGATGACGGCGGCGTGTGGGTTTGCGCAGAGCAAGGACTCGCTCATCGCACTCACTTCAACGCAGGCAAGTGGACTGTTCAAGACAGTGTCGAAGTCGAGGGCGAGCGTTCACGACCCTTCAGTTGTGCGCGACAATTCGTCGAACCGATACTACGTCTATGGGTCGCATCTCGCAGGAGGAGTGAGCACCGACGGCATGAAGAACTGGACCTCAACACGCTTCACGTTCAACTCATCTACACCATACGTGAAGAATGAAGTGACGAAAGTGAGAATATTAAGCGGCACCGACACCGTTGAGACCGACTTTGGCACCTACAACACCGAGCAGTGGCGATATACGGCAAACAATCCGAGCGTCGCGGGAAACCAATGGGCACCCGACATAATATGGAACCCGAACCTCGGGAAATGGTGCTTGTACATGAGTCTTAACGGTGACAACTGGCGCAGTTCAATCATACTGCTCACGTCGAACAGCATCACCGGACCATATACTTATCAAGGACCAGTGGTGTTCTCAGGCTTCCAATGGAGCGACCTTGCCAATCAAACGTGGAAGGAAACAGACATGAAACTCGTGCCAGGACTGCAAAAGATGAACGCTCTGCCTTCACGTTACAACGTAGGAAGCAACTGGGGACGGCGTTGGCCTAACTGCATTGACCCATGCGTTTTCTTTGATGACGACGGCGAACTATGGATGTCGTACGGATCCTGGTCGGGCGGAATCTTCATCTTAAAGCTCGACAAGAACACGGGATTACGCGATTATACCAAGCAATATAGCATCGTGGGCACTGGTGATGGCGCAACCGAAGACCCATACTTCGGCAAGAAGATAGCCGGTGGATACTACGTTTCGGGCGAAGGTTCGTATATCGAGAAGATAGGAAAGTATTATTATCTGTTTGTTTCATACGGCGGTTTGGAATCGACAGGCGGTTATGAGATGCGATATTTCCGCAGCCTTACGCCAGATGGAGAGTACAAGGACGTGACGGGAGCGTCTGCAATCTTCACGAGTTACAAGATGAATTACGGTCCTAATGCGGCATCGAACGTGGGCAATCGCCTCTTCGGAGCATACAAATGGGAAAGTATGAGCGATGCAGAACTGGCACAGGGACACAATTCAGCGTTGCAGGATGATGACGGTAGGGCATATCTCGTCTATCACACACGCTTTGCCAATGGCGGCGAAGGGCATCAGGTGCGTGTGCATCAGCTTTATCAGAACTCAATAGGATGGCTTGTCGCAGCTCCATACGAGTTCATGGGAAGCACATATAACCAAGATAGCATAGAAAACCGGCGCATCTGTTCCGACTTTGACATCGTAGGAACATACAAGGTAATACTGCATCCATACAAGTTGGACTATGCAAAAAAGGCGTATCAAAAGGAGGGGCAGGTGTATCTTCATGCTGATGGCAGGGTGACAGGCGACTATTTCGGCACGTGGAATGTGCCGGATGAGAACAAATCTTACTTCCGTATCAGCATACGGGCAAAGAACAATTCCACCACAATAACCTACCAGGGAGTGATACTTCCGCAACAAATCAGCGGCACAAATATGAATGCCGTATGCTTTATGGCGCACTCAAGTAGCGGAGTAGCCATTTGGGGCAGCAATGCCGATGGGAGGGTTGCAGTGTCGTACAACTACAAGCAACTCAAGTCAAACGTCACTCTCAAGGCAGGTTTAGTAAAGGGCGACCTCACGATGCCAGTGTTCCCTACGACATATTACGGTGCTGAAGTCAGTTGCTTCTCGGAAAATCCGTGGATTATATCGAACGATGGCAAGCTGATGGTGAGCCTGTCCGACGATGTTCTTATGCCGGCGGAAACAGTCAATATCGTCGTGCGCTATAAGAAAGACAATTATTACTTCGACCAGAAAATAGCGATGCGCGTGAGGATAGCCAACCTGAAAGGCGATGCCAACGGCGATGGACAGGTAGATATAGCCGACATCACTGCCATTGCATCGTACATTTTAGGCAACAATCCCGAAGCTTTTGTCAACTATGCAGCCGATGCCAACGACGGCGGAACGATTGACATAGCCGACATCACCACCGTCGCCAGCATTATTCTGGGGATATAATCAGTACAGTTTTAATAAGGTTTGACCGAAAAGTGTAGTGCATAATATAGTGAAAAATATGCAAATTAAACGTAAATATATGGAAAAATAAAGTTTGGGTAAAATAAATTTTCGTAAATTTGCATGCAGAAAAATTATTACACTATGAGGAGATTTTGTTTTTTATTGGTGTTGATGATGACGATAGCTTGTACTACTGCTGTGGCAAAGAAGGCTTATGTCTTCACTTCGTTTCGTGAACCGTCGGTCAGCGGATTGCAATATCTTTATAGTTACGACGGTTTACACTGGGACAGCATACCTGGCGTTTTCATGGTTCCGACGATAGGCAACGAGCATCCTTATACCGACCGCTTCACGGGAAAAGAGGTAACACCGACATATTGTGGCACTCATGTGCTGCGCGATCCTTCGATAGTGAAAGGACCTGATGGCGTGTTCCATCTGGTTTGGACTACTGCCTGGAGCGGAAGCCGTGGGTTTGGATACGCATCCTCAAAGGACTTGATACACTGGAGTGAGCAACGCGAGATACCGGTAATGCAGGATTCTTGCACGAATAATGTGTGGGCTCCGGAACTGTTTTATGACGATGAAACCGAGTGTTTTTACATAATATGGTCGTCGGGAATACATCCTGACCGATACACTGAAGCTGATAAGAAAGGAAGCAATGCGTGCCATCGGCCATATTATACGAAGACGAAGGACTTCAAGACCTTTACACCAGCACGACAATACTACGACTGCGGGTTCAACAGCATAGATGGTTTCCTCGTGAAACGTGCAGAAAGGGACTATGTTTTTGTGCTGAAAGATAATCGCAAACCAGGCTTCAGCGACCTGTTTTGCGTGTTTGGCACATCGCCCGACGGACCGTTTTCGCAACCTTCAGAGAAGTTCGCACCCAATTATTCCGAAGGACCATGTGTGATTAAACTGGGAGATGAATGGATTATTTTCTTCGACCAGTACAAGCCAGAGCAACGATATTGTGCATACAGCACAAGGGATTTCAAAACTTTTACGGAGATAAATAGCAGGATTTCCGTTCCTGTAGGACATAAGCATGGAACGATTGTGGAAGTTACAAAGAAACAATTGAAGAAAATAATCAAACAAGGAAAATTGAAATTGGCAAGAAAATAACTCGAAAATTCGAGTATTCGAGATTTCGAAAAACAAAAATCGCAAAGCAATGAACTTCGATGTAAAACGACATACAGAGTCGGTTGTGGAGTGGATTCGCAATTGGTTCGAGGAAAATGGTAAAGGTTGCAATGCCGTTGTGGGAATAAGTGGAGGCAAGGATTCGAGCGTTGTGGCTGGGCTTTGCTGCCGTGCCTTGGGCAAAGAAAGGGTGATTGGTGTGATGATGCCCAATGGCGAACAGTTTGATATAGGTTGTTCGCAGAAACTTTGTGCCTCGCTCGGCATAAGAAACTACACCATAAATATAAAGGAATCGTTTGATGCAGTAGTGAAACAAATGCAACTCGTGGGACTTAATCCGTCGGATCAGACGATGACAAACCTCGCCCCACGCATTCGTATGGCTACTCTATACGCTGTTTCGCAGTCGTTGAACGGTAGGGTAGCGAACACTTGCAACCTCTCGGAGGATTGGGTTGGCTATTCCACACGTTATGGTGACTCGGTCGGAGACTTCAGTCCTCTGTCGAAATTCACTGTGCAAGAGGTGAAAGCAATAGGGCATGAACTCGGTTTGCCTTACGACCTCGTGGAGAAAACGCCTATTGATGGGCTTGTGGGAAAGACAGATGAGGATAACCTTGGCTTCACCTATGCGGAACTGGACCGCTATATCCGCACAGGAGAAATAGAAAATCTTGAGCATAAAGCGTTGATTGACCGCAAGCACAAGGCAAATCTCTTTAAATTAAAGTTCATGCCGATATACGAATCAGGCATCGAAGAGAAGGGATTTTAAGGAGTAAGGGATTAGAATAAATTAAGGAATAAAGAAGATAAGAAACTTATCAAAAAGAAAAAACATAAGAAAAATGAAGAAATTTTTATTTACACTGGCATTTTTAGCATGTGTCGGCAACACATTTGCTGACGAGGTAATGACTAAAGAAAGCGACGGAACATACGTTGTGAACACAACAACACTTTGTGCAGACAAGGGTTATCGTGCCACAACTCCGTTGATGGTGTATATTAAAAAAGGTAAGGTCGTAAAGGTTGAAGCCCTGCCTTGCCGCGAAACACCTAAATACTACAAACTCGTGAAGGATGAAATGCTTCCAAAGTTTGCTGGTAAAAAAGCAAAAGATTTGAATAAAGTCGATGGCGTAACGGGTGCAACTATGAGTAGTAACGTGGTGCGCAAGAACGTACAAGCCGCCCTTGACTACTACAAGAAGAATGCAAAATAGGAATTGATAGGTTTATGGGTTTTGGGTTATTGGTTATAGGTTAAAACTGAAAACCAACAACCCATAACCATTTTTACTTTAATTCACGTGGAAATAATCAACATCCACATGTCCACCTGTTGAAAGAGTGGCATAGTTGAATATCGCAAACTTCGTTCCCATGAACACACGCCGATAATCGAACGGCGTATGTATCTCGTTGCCTATGTCGCTCCACGTCTTTCCGTCGAGACTATAGGCAAAGCGGCACATGTCATGCTGGTGAAGGAAATCACCGCTGACTTTCATCCACACGTATCTCTGCCCAGACTTCAGCGGAACTGATGCAATGACTTTCTTATTTACACCCGTAACCCTTTTGTCGTTGTCGAGTTGCAGATGCTCTTCGGTAAGCACAAGTGTGAGTTTTCCATTGTCCTTGCAAACGGTCAGCAAACCACTGTCGCCATTGAAACCAGCAAGTCCGGCACGGTCGCCATTGTTCATTCCCTTGATGTCAAGCTTTATTTCGCCCGAACATGACGGTGCTGTCATACGTTGTGTCATGGTGTTCGGTGCAAGGAAAATGTTGCCTGCCACGCGTGCAGTCGTTAGTCGCATCCATCCCTTGCGGGCACTGAGGCTCCATGCTGTGTTTATCGGGTTGTGGTTCCACTGCCAAAGCAGCGACAGTTTCTGCCCGTCGAACTCATCATCTCCTACTATTTTGCTCCAGTCTTCGTGTGCTTTCAGCGTGTCGTTCGGTATGCGGTAACTCTTTGGACTTATCTTTTCGTAATATCCAGGCTTCAATTCTCCGCACATAGGCCATCCGTCAACCCAAGTCACAGGCATCACACAAGGCACACGTCCAATGCCTCCACGGTCTTGGAATATCATTGCCCACCAGTCTGATTCGTCGTTATCGTCGAGGTCATTGCTGTTTACGAGGCAACCTTGCCCTACGCCACCATATTCCTCAAAAGGCGTTTCGAGGATAATATGCTTCTCGTATGGACCAGTGATATTGTCGGAACGATAGCAAACTTCGCGCCTTACACGACCAGGAACGCCCCATATCATTGAAATCATGCAGACATAGTACCTGCCTTTATGCTTGAACACCTGTGATCCTTCGAGCAACGCACCGCGTTCATCTGGGTCGTTGAAGATAATCCGCTGGTTGATTCCATCTGGCTTAACGTCGCTCAAGTCGCTTTTCAACTCTGTAAGAGTGCATGAACCTGAGCCGTGGAAAAGGTATGTACGTCCATCATCGTCGAAGAAAAGCGATGCGTCGTGATGATGCCTTGGGCGTGCAATTAACTTCCAAGGGCCTTCAGCGTTGTCGGCAGAGAAGATAAAACCCTTGCCAGGTGCGCCGTTGGCTGTGAACCAAACATAGAACTTATTGTTATGGAAACGTATAGTCGATGCCCATTGTCCTTGTCCGTATGCTGTCTGACCATCGATAAGGTCATATCGAGGGCCATCGTTAATGCTGTCGAATACGTAGCTTACGGTCTCCCAATGTATCATATCCTTGCTTCGCATGACCGGACATCCAGGCATGAGGTGCATAGTTGTTGACACCATATAATAATACCCGTGCGCGTGACAAAGCGAAATGTCGGGTACATCGGCGTTGATTATAGGGTTGCGATACGTGTCGGCTGCAAACGAATGGATGCTGACTATGAGCATCAGGATGGTAAATATACGTTTCATTAGGCTTTAATATTTTATTTCAGGAACTCGAATCCTCAAAATCCCGAAGACTCGAGCCCCTTAGATTATTGATTATTACTTCTGCAGGATAATGGTTGCAGTTCCTGTTATATCGGAAACAGTGATTTCGCCGTCGTTGTCAACATCGGCATTGTCAACGTTAAATGGACTTGGATTGTTGCCAAGAATCTGCGCAGCTATTGCTGTTATGTCGGATACGTCAACCGTTTCGTCTTCGTTGGCATCGCCCTTGAGCACTTTCTTCTCAACCTTTTCGAGAAGCATCTGGTCGAAATAAAGCTTGCCTACGAAGTGTCCAAAGTTGATGAGCACACGGTTGAAGCCCTCACGTTCTATTGTCCATTCTGCCTCAAAAGCATCCCAATCCTCTGTTATGATAACTTCCGTGTCGCCACCGCCCGAGTAATCTGACGTGTCTTGATAAGAAACGACTACGCTACCGGTCTCTGAAGCCTTTGCCTTGAACGAGAACTTATAGCTTGCACCAACCTCAAGGTCAGTGTCGAATGCGCATTGTGAATCCCAACTATTGCCTGCTGATGGGTTATAGAGCATCATGCAGTATGCACTGTTGTCATATCCTGGCTGGAAAACTGTGTGGCTCGAATTGTTGCTACCATTGTTCCAACCAATCCAATTGCCCAATGAACCTTCGTTGAAATTGTATGATTCGTCGTCGAGGATATTGTTTTCAGGGTTTGGTTCCTCATTATATTCTGGGTTTGGTCCTGGTTCGCCGCCCTCGCCTTCTGCGAGCTTAATATTAATAAGGTGGCATCCACCATTAGCAACTACGAGGAAAACAGAGTCGGCAACAGCAGGAAGAACCCATGAATACGACGCACGACCTTCAGGAAGGAACGCCTCTCCCACCTGATTTCCATCGACAACAAGTGTAAATCCGCACTGTGTCTCTGGGTTATGCGTCTCTGCTGTGATGGTCAGGGTATCGTTTGGCATGGCTGTCATGACCAATATCGAGTCGCTTTCCTTCTGCATCCATAGGAACGAAGGACCTTCATACTCCCAGTCCTCGCTCGTTGCCCAAAGGTCGTTCATCACTCCTATCGACGGTTCTGTAGTGTCGTCAGCCACGTTCTCGCCGCATCCGTGGAGCAAGAACTTCAGCATCTTTGTCTCTTCAAACACGTATCCACCAGCCGTCAGCGGAGCAAGAACCGTCTGTGGCAGCACCTTGTAGTAACCGCCTTGATTGGTAATGTCGCCCTCAATCGTCTTCTCAAAGTCGCGCCATTCGCTTGTTTCGTCCTCTCCAGGAGTCGTTGCACCAAAGAGGGCGTTAAGTGTTTCGTCGCTCCACTCGGTGAAATCCCACTCGCGTTTTGCACCTTCCGAGTCGAACTTGAAGCCGTAGAAGCCCATCTTCGAGCCTTGGAGTGAGAAGCGATATACCTTTCCAGCCTTCACATTGAACGTAATTGTGCCGTACGACTTAACGTCAATGCGGTTCTGTTCGTTGATTGTCTGTGGCTGCTGTTTCTCTTTGTCAGGCAAGTCATAGCCTGCCCAGTCGGCTGGCATAAGCTCTACGTCATCCTCTGTCAGGTGAATAGTCTTGTTGTTGTTAATGATAGCACCAATCTTTACAACGCCATCAGCCAGTACATCAAACTGCACGTACGACCCGCTGATAACGCCATTCTTGAATTGTCCCGTCGTACTGCTTGGCGTAGTCTGGGCAATGAAACTCGGGTCAGATTGGTTTGCAACGCCCGCATTGCCTGGTTGCCAGTCGTCGATATTGGCGTATGTAAGAATAATTCCAGGCACCGACCTGATCTGCATACCGCCTGTAATCACCTCGCCTGGCTGAACGAAATATGCACCTTGTGCCCATGCACCGATGGCGCACACTAATGTAATTAACGAAAGTAATAGTTTTTTCATGAAATTTTGTCTTTTATTAATAATGAATATGTTTTGTAAAATGTATCAACTTTTATAAAATACGTTGCAAAGATAAGCTTTTCCTTTCAAAAAAGTCTCAAAAAATGTTCTAAATTCGTTTCAATTTGTATCATTTACAAAAAAAGAGAAATAGAAAAGTACGACGAACGAAAAAAGTTACTATCTTTGCAAACGCAAAATTTGGCGACATTATCACATCACTAAAAATCAATAAGCAAATAATTGGCAAAGTTCATAAAGAAAATAATAATTGAAGTTTTTAGTTAAGGTTAGTGTTACAATTTAATCGCTGTAGTCACCATCCCTATTTAGTTTCGGCTACAGCAACCCCAAAGATTGTTAGTCTGTGCCCTTCTTGTTTGTGAAAATAGGAAGGGCATGTTTTTTTTTACCTGTCAGCAGAAAAACCTCAGCGCAATCATAATAGAAAAAAATGTGGATGGTTGCAGCTGGGCGTTATGAACTTGTTCATATAAGCACAGGCGGAACCACCAAATCAAGGCTGCCAAAGGCTGCCAAAGGCAGACACACATAAAGAAATGTATTTTGATCTTATTGACAACATGGGGCTTTGCAAGAATTCAACATAGTTCTTTGCTTGGTGCGGGAGCAAGACTTTTATAGAATGAACTTAATACTCGGAAGAAAACTGCTACAGTTTTCGATCCAAAACTGCTACAGTTTCCAAGTCAAAACTGCTACAGTTTTTGCCCGAGCATAAGGCACACCCTCGGAAACCCTTGCGTTCAACCACCTCCCACCCATCCGTCGAAATGTGAAATAATACTAAAATTACGATAGAAACCATTGTGAACAAACAAGATATTCATACCTTTGCAAGGTTGTAAAAACTTGTTGAAAACAAACTGTTATCCATTAATACTGATGCCACATAAAGGCATCGCATACATTACATTACGCAATGACAAACTTGTCAAGACATACCAACCATATTGTTGTAAGCAATACTGCAAGCCATAACTTGCTTATTGCCAAATCATTATGGGGGGGGGTATTCTATGCCTGCAAGTTAAGCAATCACCATCTTACACACTCATACACGCACGACAGGGAAGACCGACACTCTTCTCCGTCCCATCTGTCGTGCCCCAAAAAACGGAACTTTTATTCATTTAATATTTAACTCTATTTATTAACAAAAAAACAAACGTTTATGAAAAAACTAAAATTTTTACTCTTAGCACTCGTAGCTACCATCAGCCTCGGTGCTTTTGCGGACGCTATTGACGTAACGGCAAGTTACATCGGTGACTTATCCCGTGTTGTTAATGGAGGTGGACATAATTGTAACAACAATCACAAAATGTCACAAGGTATTGGTTTCTACAATACGCAAAACTTACAAACTAATGGTTGGCATGCATTCGTTGGTCCTGGTGACAGTGGCGTAGGTGAAAGTTGGACTTCTGGTAACGGCAGTAAGGGAATTATGATGGGACGCATGATGGTTCTCCCTGCAGGAAATTACACACTTAAGTTTTCTGCATTTGGATGTACAGCAACTAATGCAACTAACCAAACACCTTCTTCTCCTGGAGATGTTGTCGCATTCTGCACAGGTCAAACAGACATAGACATTACAAATACGACCTTAGGAGGTAATACTTTCCACGATGTAGAGTTTACGTTTGATGTAACAACACCAAACACATCTATCGAATTTGGTATTAAGAAGGTTGCTGACGAAAGCTATCCGGATTGGTGTCAGATAAAAAGCATTAAACTTTATTTGAATTCTACAGACATCTCACCTGTTGCAAACAACAATGTAGAACTTTGGAAAAGAACTTTTGACGGCAGTGGTAACAATGGTAACCTACAATGTAACACATGGTCAACTGAAGGTCAGTCAGACGGCACAAACTTCATGGTTCCATTTATAGAAGATTGGGTTGCTGCAGGTAACACTCTTAGCGACCAGACAATATCAGGCTCTTACACTCCAACACAAGATGGTGTATATAAAGTTACCGCATGGGTACGCGCAATCAACGAAGCAGGTGGTGCAATATCTGGAGCAAAAATATATGTAGGCGATATTGAGTCAGATGCTTGCGGTGGCGCTACTATAAAGAATGGCGTACTTGGAACTTATACAGCAATGGCAGACGGAAAATCAGGTACTCCTATCGAATTTGGCTTGAGATTAAAGGATGCAGCTATCAACTGGCTGTCGTTTAAGAACTTCACAATCACATATCTTGGTGCATCACTTCCACAGGCTGACGTAGATGCAATCTTGGAAACCGTTCCAACTGGCAATATGTCATCTAAAGTTAAGGAAGCACTTGACAACTGTGTTGCTGCTCTCAAGAGCAATGCGTCAGTTACGAATTATAATGCACTTGCTGTAGCTATTGCAAACGCAAATGCTTCTATCGCCGACTACTCAAAATTATACGCTGCTATACAAACTGCAGGTGACTATTCGGTAGTTGATAATAAATACAATAATCTTGTTGCAGCTATTGCAGTGGCAACCAATATATATAATGATGGAACAGAGGAAACCTGCGCAGAAGCCATTGCTAATCTTAACGAAGCGTTAAATGCTGCAAAAGTTTATGACTTTATGTATGTGACAGGTACTGAACAAACTCCTGGAAATTATATTTTTGGAGTAAGTTTAGGTGACTGGACAACAACAGGTTATGTATCAACATTCGACAATGAGCACTGGAGTGGTACGAAACATGATTATAAGAACCAAGACGACTCTAATGGTCGTGGATGGAATAGCCCTACAGGCTTTGAAATTGGTCTTAATCAAAACGTAACTCTTCCTGCAGGTAACTATGTGTTCAAGGCTTGCGGACGTAAATCTGCTGGTGCTGTCCTCGAACTTGTTGTAAAGAAAGGTGACAACGTTATCGGTCGTGTAGCAAACTTCCCTTCAAGCAACAATGCTAAGGGTATTGATAAGGATGGTGTAACAAGTTTCTCTGGCGACAATTTCGCTAACAATGGTAATGGTTTTGGATGGCAGTGGCGTTATGTTGCATTTACATTGACAGAAGAAACGACTATCAATGTAGCAGTAAGTGCAAGCGCAACATCAGGTCAACAGTGGGTAAGCTTCGGTGACTATACAATACAAACCGATAATGAAGCAAATCTTGCTATGATAGGTTACAATATTGCATTGAATGATGCAAAATTGGCAAAAGCAAATGATGCTTATAAGAACGTAACTGGTGCTGAACTTACTGCATTGAATGAAGCAATTGCTTTTGAAACAGAAGGGAAGACTAAAGATGAAATTGAAGCGGCAACAATCGCATTACAAGAAGCTACTTCTGCTTTCAAGGCAGCCGCTCCTGCATACGATGCATTCGTCGCAATTTTAGCCAAGGTTAATAAACTCGATGATGCTGGAAAGGCAAGGTTCAGTGAACTTGCTGGCACAATCATTAGTGCATATAATGACAACACGGTTACTGCTGCAGACTTAGATGTTTATGATTCATACATTGCAGCTGTTAAAGCACAAACATCCGTAGATTCTGATTGGTCGGCACTTGGAAGAACTGATAAAGAAGGTTGGACAGGTGCTACTGCTAACTATGCAACAAACTATGTTGAAAGATATGCTGACGATGGATTTGAAGCAGGAGATATCCTCACTCAAACTATCACAGGCTTGATGGCATACGCAAAGTACGAGGTTAAATTCACTGCTGTAGCGAACCATGCACGTGGCCTTTCTGACGCATATCATGGAACAGGGATTGCTCAGGTATTTGCAAATGAGACGGTAGAAGATATTACAGTCGAGTATCTAAGTGGTTGTACACCTTCTGACAGCAAGTATCAATATACTCTTGAAGGATATGCTGACAAGGATGGAAACCTCACTTTCGGTTTGAAGAATGTGAAGACTGGTGGTCAGTGGTATGTTGCACAGTTCACAAGCCTTACTCTTAAGGCCCTTCCAGCTACAGCTAACATGACTATCACTGGTGCTAAGTGGGGAACATTCTTTGCTCCATTTGATGTTACTCTTCCTGAAAGCGCATTTGCTTACACTATTACTGTAGAAGACAACAAGACAGTGCGCAATAAGGTAGCTGAAGGTGGTGAAACTGTTCCTGCTAACACAGCTGTATTGGTATATAGTGCAGAAACAATTAACCAGAACTTCGTTGGTGCTCCTGTAGCTGAAGCTCCTGTTGGTTTGGAGAATGCTCTCGTTGGTACACTTGAGCCAATTGCAAGCGGTGCTGCTCCTGCTGGCGCATACTTCCTTGCAAAGAAGGATGACGTATTAAACTTCTATCCTGCTGGACAAGCTAAACTCGCTGCAAACCGTGCATACCTCGTAGTTCCTGCTGGAGCAAAGATTGAAGGCTTGTTTGAGGGTGAAGTTACTGGCATCAACGAAGTAAATGCAAAGAACGCTGACTCTATCCTCCGCAACATTCAGGGTATGCCTGTAAACAAGGGTTACAAGGGTATCGTTATAATGGATGGTAAGAAGTATTTGAAGAAGTAATCATATTATAATAGGAGAAACAAATTATGAAGAAAATATATATTGAGCCAAAGGCAAAAGAAGTTAAAGTTCGCTTTGAAACTTTGATGACAGTGACCAGCCCAGGAGAAATACCAGGAGAAAACGGACTTAGTAATGATCCTCTGGGGGTAGATGATGAAGGTTTGGCAAAAGAACAACTCTGGGGATGGTAATCGCAAGAGATTATAGACATCTATAAAACAAAAACGTATCGGCGCACTTTTCATATATGAGTGCGCCGATTGTTTTTTTGTGTGAAATAGCATTTGCTTTGCTGTCTTGCCCAAGCGATGGGCAATTATTTTTCTATGTTATTTTGTCAGTTTGAAAAAAAGTCTTAACTTTGCAATGTAAAAATAAAAATTCCATACTGTTGCAATATAAGAAAGAATGAATAAATACGAGATTCCATTCATCAATGCATGCATTAGAGCATTTGGGCAGCGATTCTCTCTCTCGCGTGAGAAAGCATACGAGTATTTGCATCGTTATGCAGGATTGTCGTTTCTCATTGAGTTCTACGATGTAGAGCACCTGCAATCTATTGATGAAACAGTAGATGATTTGGTTGTGATGTGTAGTAAAAATGGAGGGCTATTAGCATGAAATTGTATCACGGAACGAATCAGGACATAGAATCCATTGACCTTTCAATGGGCTCACAATATAAGGATTTTGGTCGGGGTTTTTATTTGACTCCTGATATTGCTACTGCTGAACGTATGGCAAAGAAGCGTTCCCGTCTCTTTGGAGGTAATGCTTTACTGATTGAATACAGTTTCGATGAGAGTCATTTGGATTCTGGTGCGCTTAAGGTGCTGAAATTTCCTGAGAAGGCAACAGTGGAATGGGCACACTTTGTTGATCGGAATCGTGACCGAAGCAAAGAACCTGTATCACATGATTATGATGTCATCTGTGGCCCTATTGCAGATGATGGCGTTGCATACTTACTTGGGAGATATCACGAGGGTACGACAACACTTGAAGAACTTGCAGCAGGTCTTCAGGACAAATTTTTGGATCAGCAGTATTATTTTGCGACAGAACGTGCCTTGCGTTGTTTGATTAAAGTTAATGTTGTATTGATATGAATTCTTTACCCACAAAAGAGCAGATAAGAGAGTATCTAATCTCGAATGCCATAAATAAAATGGTTGAATATACTATGGAAGAAGAATCTCTGTCACTGGAGCAGGCGATGGACATTGTTTATCGCTCGCAAACGATACAATTATTGCAAATGCCAGAAGGAGAACTATATGTCCAAAGTCCAGCATACGTCTATGAGATGATGAGGCAAGAAAGAGGCTTCGCATAGAATGGGTATTAGAATATTTCCATAAATATAGCCACGAAGCGAACGTAAAACGATAGATGTTGAAATAAACAAAACATTTTTGGTTTTTTTTGCTCCTTTATTCATTATTATTTAGTACCTTTGCACCGCTAAAAGAATTTTTTATTACAAAATTACAAATACAAACAAAAATTTATGTGGTTAATTGATTCAACAATTGGTAGGAAAGTGATTATGGCACTGACAGGTTTTTGCCTTATCCTTTTCTTGACTTTCCATGCAGCAATGAACTGCGTTGCCTTGTTCTCGGGCGAGGCTTACAACACGGTTTGCTCACTGCTTGGAACTAACTGGTATGCACTGGCAGGTACACTTGCCATTGCAGCTTTGGCCGTGCTTCACATTGTATATGCTTTCTGGCTTACAATGCAGAACAGGGCAGCACGTGGTAGCCAACGTTATCAGATTACCGACAAACCTGGAAAGGTTGAATGGGCATCTCAGAACATGTTGGTACTTGGTATCATTGTCCTTCTCGGACTCCTCTTGCACTTGTACAACTTCTGGTACAACATGATGTTTGCTGAACTCGTAGGCATGGAGGCACAGTTTGCTCCTACTGATGGCTTTGCATTCATCAAGGCTACGTTCACAAACCCTGTATTCATCGTGCTTTACATTGTGTGGCTGGCAGCTATATGGTTCCACCTCACTCACGGTTTCTGGAGTGCCATGCAGACTTTCGGATGGAATGGTAAGACTTGGTTCTGCCGTTGGAAGGTTATCGGCATTGTTTATGTAACTCTTCTCATGCTCTGCTTCGTTGCAGTTGTTGTTGCTTTCGCTACAGGTATTGCTCCAAGTCTCTGCGACTGTTGCCAATCTTGCTGCGGAAAATAAAATACCGATAATTCGAAGTTTCGAGAACTCGATAATTCGATAATCTTATAATCTCAAAAATTATGGCAAATCAGATAAATTCAAAAATTCCTGAAGGTCCAGTTGCTGAGAAATGGACTAACTTCAAGGCTCATCAGCGTCTTGTAAACCCAAAGAACAAGCTTAGACTCGACGTTATTGTTGTCGGTACAGGTCTTGCTGGTGCATCGGCAGCAGCATCACTCGGCGAAATGGGTTTCAACGTACTGAACTTCTGTATTCAGGACTCTCCACGCCGTGCTCACTCTATCGCAGCACAGGGTGGTATCAATGCGGCAAAGTGCTATCAGAATGATGGCGACTCAGTATATCGTCTTTTCTACGACACAGTAAAGGGTGGTGACTATCGTGCTCGCGAGGCTAACGTATATCGTCTGGCTGAAGTAAGCAACAACATCATCGACCAGTGCGTGGCACAGGGCGTTCCTTTCGCACGTGAATATGGTGGCATGCTTGCCAACCGTTCTTTCGGTGGCGCACAGGTTAGCCGTACTTTCTATGCCAAGGGACAGACTGGTCAGCAGCTTCTCCTCGGTGCTTACTCTTCATTGTCAGCACAGGTTAAGGCTGGAAAAGTAAAGCTCTACACTCGTTACGAGATGCAGGACGTTGTCATCATCGACGGTCGTGCACGTGGCATCATTGCCAAGAACCTCGTAACCGGTAAGCTCGAGCGCTTCTCTGCTAACGCAGTGGTAATAGGCACTGGCGGCTATGGCAACACTTACTTCCTCTCAACTAACGCAATGGGATGTAACTGCTCGGCAGCTATCGCATGCTACCGTAAGGGTGCATACTTCGCAAACCCTTCTTACGTTCAGATTCACCCAACTTGTATTCCTGTTCATGGCGACAAGCAGTCAAAGCTTACGCTGATGTCAGAGTCACTGCGTAACGACGGTCGTATCTGGGTACCAAAGAAACTTGAAGATGCTAAGCGTCTGCAGCGTGGTGAGATAAAGGGTCAGGATATTCCTGAAGAAGATCGCGACTACTACTTGGAGCGTCGCTATCCTGCATTCGGTAACCTCGTTCCACGCGACGTTGCCTCTCGTGCAGCAAAAGAGCGTTGCGACAAGGGATTCGGTGTAAACAACACTGGTCTTGCTGTATTCCTCGACTTCTCTGAATCAATCGAACGCCTCGGCAAGGACATCGTAGCACAACGTTACGGCAACCTCTTCGACATGTATGAAGAGATTACAGACGAGAACCCATACGAAACTCCAATGATGATCTTCCCAGCTGTTCACTACACAATGGGTGGTATCTGGGTTGACTATGAGCTCCAGACTTCAATCCCTGGTCTCTTCGCTATCGGTGAGTGTAACTTCTCTGACCACGGTGCTAACCGCCTCG
>JAKSIZ010000018.1 GCA_024398515.1 Bacteroidaceae bacterium
ATATTAGTGATTACTCCTCAACAGCGGCCTGAGCGGCGGCGAGGCGAGCGATTGGTACGCGGAATGGTGAACAACTTGCGTAGTTCAGACCAATCTTTGCACAGAACTTAACTGATGAAGGTTCTCCACCGTGTTCACCGCAGATACCTGTGCGGAGATTTGGACGAATGCCACGACCCTTCTCAACAGCCATCTTAATCAACTGGCCAACACCCTTCTGGTCGAGTACCTGGAATGGGTCAACCTTCAAAATCTTCTTCTCAAGGTATGCTGGAAGGAATGATGCGATGTCGTCACGTGAGTAACCGAATGTCATCTGTGTCAAGTCGTTTGTACCGAATGAGAAGTACTGAGCTTCTGTTGCGATGCGGTCAGCTGTGAGGGCTGCACGTGGAATTTCAATCATTGTACCGATTTCAAATTCAACTTCTATACCGTATTCAGCAAATACTTCCTTTGATACACGCTCAATGATGGCTTTCTGCTGCTTCAACTCGTAAAGGATACCAATCAGAGGAACCATGATTTCTGGCATTGGGTTCTTGCCTTCCTTCTTCAACTCGCAAGCTGCGCTGAGAATAGCGCGTGTCTGCATTGCTGTAATTTCAGGGAATGTAATACCCAGACGGCAACCACGATGACCGAGCATTGGGTTGTTTTCTGCCAATGAAGCAACACGCTTCTGGATTTCCTTAACGTCAACGCCCATTTCCTTTGCCATTGTCTCCTGACCAGCAAGATCGTGAGGAACGAACTCATGGAGAGGTGGGTCAAGCAGACGGATATTAACAGGACAGCCATCCATTGCCTCAAGGATACCCTTGAAGTCTGCCTTCTGATAAGGAAGTAACTTTGCAAGTGCCTTCTCGCGACCTTCAACAGAGTCAGCAAGAATCATCTCGCGCATAGCGATAATCTTCTTGTCCTCGAAGAACATGTGTTCTGTACGAGTAAGACCGATACCCTTAGCACCGAACTGACGTGCAAGAGCTGCATCGCGTGGAGTATCAGCATTTGTACGAACCTGAAGCTTTGTATATTTGTCGCAGAGTTCCATCAAAGCCTTGAAGTCACCACTGAGTTCAGCTGCCTTAGTCTGGATTTCGCCAGCATATACCTGACCAGTAGAACCGTTCAATGAGATGTAGTCACCTTCCTTATATACGTCGCCGTCGATTTCAACAGTGCGAGCCTTATAGTCAACATTGATGCCACCAGCACCTGATACACAGCACTTACCCATACCACGGGCAACAACTGCTGCGTGAGAAGTCATACCACCACGTGCAGTGAGGATACCTTCTGCTGATGCCATACCTGCGAGGTCTTCAGGAGATGTCTCGATACGAACCATAACAACCTTATGGCCGTCGTTGTGCCACTGTTCAGCGTCGTCAGCGAAGAATACAATCTGACCACAAGCAGCACCTGGAGATGCAGGGAGACCTTGAGTGATTACCTTTGCCTTCTGAAGAGCAGCCTTGTCGAATACAGGGTGCAAGAGTTCGTCAAGCTTCTGTGGTTCGCAGCGAAGGATAGCTGTTTTCTCATCGATGAGACCTTCCTTCAACAAGTCCATTGCAATCTTAACCATTGCAGTACCTGTGCGCTTTCCGTTACGTGTCTGGAGGAACCAAAGCTTACCTTCCTGAACTGTGAACTCCATATCCTGCATATCGTGATAGTGGTTTTCAAGTCTTGTCTGGATTCCGTCGAGTTCCTTATAGATTTCTGGCATAGCCTCTTCCATTGAAGGGTACTTAGCTACGCGCTCTTCTTCTGAGATACCAGCACGTTCTGCCCAACGCTGTGAGCCAATCTTTGTAATCTGCTGAGGAGTACGGATACCTGCAACAACGTCTTCGCCCTGTGCATTAACGAGGTATTCACCATTGAAGAGGTTCTCGCCTGTTGCAGCGTCACGGCTGAAGCAAACGCCAGTTGCTGATGTGTCGCCCATGTTACCGAATACCATAGCCATTACTGATACAGCAGTTCCCCACTCATCAGGTATGCCTTCCATCTTACGATAGAGGATAGCACGCTCGTTCATCCAGCTGCGGAATACAGCGCAGATAGCGCCCCAAAGCTGAGTGATAGGGTCTTCTGGGAATTCTTCGCCTGTCTGTTCCTTGATAGCAGCCTTGAAGAGAACAACGAGTTTCTTGAGACTTTCAACTGAAAGGTCCTTGTCAAGAACAACGCCCTGCTCTTTCTTTACGCCTTCGATAATCTTCTCGAATGGGTCGATGTCAGTCTTGTTTACTGGCTTCATGCCGAGAACAACGTCACCGTACATCTGTACGAAACGGCGATATGAGTCGTAAACGAAGTGAGGATTGTTTGTCTTCTCGCACATTCCTTCTGCAACCTCGTCGTTAAGACCAAGGTTAAGGATTGTGTCCATCATACCTGGCATAGAAGCGCGTGCACCAGAACGTACACTGACGAGCAGTGGGTTCTTTGGGTCACCGAACTTGCAGTTCATCAAATCTTCAACATGCTTAACGGCAGCAGTAACGTCGTCGTTCAGAAGTTTCATAATCTTCTCCTGACCAACTTCGTAATACTCGTTGCAAGTATCAGTAGTAATAGTGAAACCAGGAGGTACTGGTACGCCAATAAGGTTCATTTCAGCCAAGTTGGCACCCTTACCACCAAGCAATTCTCTCATGTTTGCATTTCCCTCGGCTTGTCCATTGCCGAAAAGGTAAACTCTTTTGTTGCTCATAAATGTGTTTTTTCTCTTGAATTATAGTTAATAAAATACGTATTTTTCAAAAAGTCCGACAAAGTTAATCAAAATGTTTCAATGCACGAAATAAAATAACGAAAAATAACAAACTTTATTCGTTTTCTATGAGTTTTATCACTTCGCTTATGCCGTGAATGCTGAATTTCGGCAGATATTCCTTTGCCATCGTGAAGTCTTGCTTGTGTATGTGCACTCCATTGTCGAGCATACAAATCGTCACCCAACCGAGTTTATTTGCTGGGAAAAAGTCTTTTTCAAGATTGTTTCCCACGTAATAATACTCGGAATCTGGGAAAAGTTTCATTACTTGCTCGTACATTCCTGTTGCAGGTTTCATGAATTCTTCGCGGTCGGCATAGATGATATTGTTGGAACTGAACCATTTTGTCAGCTTCAGTTTCCTTAGTTTTGTCATCTGCGTATTCAAATCGCCATTGGTTATCATGCCCAATGTGCAGCCCATGTCGCACAGTTTCTGCAGTGTGAGTTCTGTTCCCATGTAGGGTTTCAACTTTCTTCCCTCAACGAAATCTATTTCATTGTAGAGGGTGTCATCAAGGTCAAAGATTACTATCTTTTTCATATTTCTTCAATAATTTCGTTACTTCTTTCTTTGTAAGCCATATTACGGCACCGTGTTTCTGCTCTTCAAAGTTCTTGCGCGTCATCTTTCCTTGGTCGAAATAACCTATAGGAGTGTACGTGAAGAAGTCTGTCGTCTCTACAAACCCAAAGTTCATAGGGTGGCGACGATAGTTGTCGAACATCACGACATACTTCTCCTCCCCTATCCTCTTCCAGCAGTTTGGTGCTTCGTGACCTTGTTTTTCGCCGTCGTAATAGGTATCGTCTATCTTGTACGGCCCTGTTATGTTGCTGCTGTAAGCGTGTCTTGGGGTTGCCGTGTGCTCATGGCTGACGAAAAACAGGTGATATGTATTGCCAACCTTTATTATATCGCTGTCGATAACGTCGTATTTCTTCTCCGGAGCCTCGAACAAAAGTTTAGGTTTTGAGGTCATTTCGGTGAAGTCCTTATTCATATATATATAATATATCATGTTTCTTCCCTTGCCAAAACGTGTGGTAAAATGTACCATCAGCTTGCCTTCTTCGTAATTCCACACTATTTCTGGTGCCCATACGCAAGCTACTTCGCCCCAGTCATCGCCATCAATAACGCCAAGTTTCGAGAAGTCGAGATTGGTTCTTTGCCAGTTCACGAGGTCGTGACTCTTCATAAGAACGAGTCCACGATTGTTTCCCCAACCATACTTTTCACCGCTACGTTCCCATTCTGTGGTGCGATACCCTTCGCGTTTTCCGTATATGTGCAGGTCGGTCATAGCCATATAGAAGTCGCCATCGGGTGCTCGGAATATGTGTGGATCGCGTATTCCTTTCTGCATTGCAATGGTGTCGCCAGCAATAATGGGCTTGTCATTCTTCAGCGAAGTCCATTCATACCCGTCGTAACTTACCGCCATGTGCAGTCCGTGGTCTTGGTCTTTGTGATAGACCATGAGGTATCCGCCCATGTCTTTTTCCCTCAACTGCCCCATACAAGGCATTGCCATCGTCAGTGTCAAGGCAAGGATTGTTGTTTTAAGTGTATTCATCGCATAGTAGTCTGTTATTTCTCTGCAAATATACAAAAATAAATTGTTATTGGAAATAAAATCAAAAAAAATCTTTATTTATTTTGTTTTTTGTGCCTTTTACGCTACCTTTGCCCAACAAATTCAGATAAAATGATTGACGGACTTATACAAGTTGAGACTCTTGAGTTCCACGACCATCGTGGAGTTCTCTCGTTTGCCGAGGCTGAGGAACACATTCCGTTCCCGATAAAACGGCTGTTTTGGATTTACGATATCAAAGAGGGCATGTCGCGTGGTGGCCATGCACACATCAAGTGCAAGCAGGCTATCATCGCCGTCAAGGGCACTTTCGACATCTACATTACCGACCTTCAGGAGGAGACTACAATACGCATGGACAAACCTAACCAGATTATCATCATCAACGAAGGCATCTGGTGCGAGTTGAAGAACTTTTCGGCTGATGCTGTTGTACTGGTTGCAACGTCGGAACACTTCGACCGCGAGGACTACCTCCAGCCTATGTCTGAGTACAGTCAATGGGTTGAACTTAACAAGTCGAACGCTTAGGGCTGAAAAACATTGCTCCAATGTTGACCCGAACATTGCTCCAATGTTGACCCGAACATTGCAGCAATGTTTGAACGAGTTTAACGCTCGACTTTAGAAACGTCAACGTTCGCATTGTCGAACGATATGCGTCATTGTATTAAAAAATATAAAAAAAACGCTTGATGTTGGCATTAGTGAAAAGTTTTTTTTACTTTTGCATCATATAAGAACAGGCCGTATCGGTTCGATCGGGATACTCATCAAATAATAATATGAAACCGAGACCGCTGCCCAGTCAATGGCGGGCCACAACCTGCAAAGGCGAACAATTCGTTGTCGGTGGATTACAAAGACTCTGTAGCTCTCAAAACTTGTAATAGTCGGAGTTTCATCACATCATCGGTACGGTCTTCTTTTGTCAAAACTTGATACCAATATGTTTAGCGGAATCGTAGAGGAATTTGCAACGGTTGTTGCCATCAGAAAGGACAGAGACAACATTGACTTTACTTGTAGGTGCTCGTTTACGGGCGAACTGAAAATAGACCAAAGCGTGTCCCACAATGGGGTATGCCTGACGGTTGTAAGCATCATTGGCGACACATACGTGGTCACGGCAATGAAGGAAACGCTTGAAAGGTCGAACCTTGGGCAGTTGTGCGTGGGCGACAAAGTGAACGTAGAACGCTCGATGATGCTCAATGGTCGCCTCGACGGACACATAGTTCAGGGCCACGTTGACCAGACAGCACGATGCACAAAGGTTGAAGATGCCAACGGAAGCACGTATTTCACATTCGAATATACCTACGACCACGAGATGGCAAAGCGCGGATACTTCACCGTTGACAAGGGCAGTGTTACCGTGAATGGCGTTTCACTGACCGTATGCAACCCAACGGAGAACACGTTCCAAGTGGCAATAATACCTTATACAATGGAACATACCAACTTCTGTGACATCAAGGTCGGCACGATGGTAAACATTGAATTCGACATCCTCGGCAAATACATTGCCCGACTTTCACAGGAGTTAGGGAGCTAAACACTAAGAAAACTCGAATTCTCGGACAATCGAGTTCTCGAAAACAACGAATAATTAATAAAAAAGAATAAGATATGAAACGACTTGTACTATCAGCATTTTCTATGCTTGCAATGATTGCAACGGCACAGTTGCCTTACCAAAATCCAGACTTATCGGCAAAGGAACGCGCCGAAGATTTGTGCTCTCGCCTTACTGTTGAGGAAAAGGCTAAGCTTATGGTAAACTCATCCGAGGCTATTCCACGCCTTGGCATACGCGAGTTCTCGTGGTGGAACGAGGCTCTTCATGGTGTGGCTCGCAATGGTTATTCTACCGTTTTCCCAAGTTGTATCGGTATGGCATCAAGTTTCGACGACACCTTATTATATAATATATATACTGCCGTCAGCGACGAAGGGCGTGCAAAGCATACCGCAAAGCACAAGAAGGGAGCCGTAAAACAGTATGAGGGCGTTTCGTTCTGGACTCCTAACATCAATATCTTCCGCGATCCCCGATGGGGACGTGGGCAGGAAACTTACGGCGAAGACCCTTACCAGACAGGTCGCATGGGCTCAATCGTAGTCAAGGGATTGCAAGGCGAAGAGGGTCATAAGTATCGCAAGGCCTTCGCTTGTGCCAAGCATTTCGCTGTTCATAGCGGCCCTGAGAGCACCCGTCATCATCTAAATCTCGACAACATATCGCCACGCGACTTGTGGGAAACATATCTCCCAGCATTCAAGACTCTCGTTCAGAAGGGCGGAGTAAAGGAGGTTATGTGTGCATATCAAAGGCTCGATGGTGATCCTTGCTGTGGCAGCAACCGACTTCTTACACAGATTCTCCGCAACGAATGGGGCTTCGATGGTGTTGTCGTAAGTGATTGTGGTGCCATTCGCGACTTCTATCAGAAGGGAAGACATGAGGTTTCAGCCGATGCTCCGTCTGCTGCAAGCAAGGCTGTGCTGAGCGGTACTGACGTGAATTGCGGCAAAGTCTATCTCAATCTGCCTGAAGCTGTAGAGAAAGGATACATCAAGGAGGCTGACATTGACGTGAGCGTGAAGCGTCTGCTCGAAGGTAGATTTGAACTTGGCGACTTCGATCCTGACGAACTTAACGACTGGACAAAGATTCCTGAGTCTGTTGTATGCTCACCAGAGCACAAGGCTCTTGCTCTTCAGATGGCGCGCGAGCAGATGGTTCTGCTTCAAAACAAGAAGAATACATTGCCACTCGCAAAGGACGAACGCGTAATTCTCATGGGTCCAAACGCTGCCGACTCCGTAATGCTTTGGGGTATTTACTATGGTAAACCGACTCATTCCGTCACCGTAAAGGAAGGATTGGAGAAGAAACTTGGTTCTATTCCTTATTATAAAGCGTGCGCTCTTACGTCTTTCAACGAGGCTGCATCGAAAAACATACGCAAGGTGCTTGAATATGGCACTGACGATTTCATCCCTGAAGTCGAAGCCGAGAGGGAGGTTTATTCAATTGAATCAATACTCAATGCAGCCAAAGACTACACCACAGTCATCTTCGTCGGTGGCATATCACCTCTTATTGAGCGCGAGGAGGCCAAGGTTGATTTGCCTGGTTTCAAGGGTGGCGACCGCACAAGTATCGAACTGCCACAGGTTCAACGCGACATTCTTGCTGCTCTTCACAAGGCTGGAAAGAAGGTTATATTCGTGAATTGCAGTGGTTCGGCTGTAGCTCTCGCTCCTGAAACAAAGTCTTGCGATGCTATTCTTCAGGCATGGTACCCAGGCGAACAGGGGGGTCATGCAGTTGCCGACGTTCTCTATGGCGACTACAACCCATCGGGAAAACTGCCCGTAACGTTCTATAAAGACGACAGTGTGCTCAAAGACTTCGAGGACTACAGCATAAAAGGCTATACTTATCGCTATCTCGAAACAAAACCTCTGTTCCAATATGGGTTCGGATTAAGTTATACTTCGTTCAGGCTCTCCGCTCCTACCCTCACACCTACTGGCAAAAAGAACGGGTACAAACTGTCTCTCGACATAACTAATACTGGCAAAAAGGACGGTGCAGAGGTTGTTCAGCTTTATATGAGATGCGTTGACGACAAGGAAGGACCGCTGAAGACTCTTCGTGGTTACAGTCGTGTAGAACTCGCAGCAGGATCTACCAAACAGGTGACAATAGACGTTCCGGAATCAACATTCGAACGTTTCGACCCTCAGACAAACACCATGCGGGTTGTCCCAGGCAACTACGAACTCCTTTACGGCACGTCGTCCGACAATAAAGACCTCAAAAAACTTAAAGTCACAGTAGAGTAAGTCAACGTTACGAACCTGAAACTTGAGAGGGCATGTAAAAAAGTTTGAATTATTGAACGAATGGATTTACTCAATCACGAAAACATAGACCGTTCAACAGCGGAAGTAGAGTATCATCCGCTTAAACCATTTTTGCCCAAAGAATGCAAGGTGCTGTTTCTTGGCAGTTTCCCTCCTCAAAGGAAACGATGGTGCATGGATTTCTTCTACCCAAACTTCATCAATGACCACTGGAGGATTGAGGGGCAGATATTCTTTGACAACAAGAATTACTTCGTGGATGAGGAAAACAAGTCTTTCCGCTTGGAAGAGATTGTGCAGTTTCTTGAAGAGAAAGGCATAGGTTTCTTCGACACAGCAACAGCTGTTCATCGTCAGATAGACAATGCTTCGGACAAGTTTCTTGAAGTGATAGAAGAAACCGACATTGAAGGTTTGCTCACGCAAGTTCCCGAATGTCATACTATTGCCGTAACAGGTGAGAAGGCTGCTGAAACCATTTGCAGACACTTTGGCACCAACGAACAGCCAAAGGTCGGAACATACATCACACTGCACTGCAAGAACCTCAAACGCGACATTCGACTATATCGTCTTCCGTCATCCTCCCGCGCCTACCCTCTCAAGCTCGATAAGAAAGCCGACGCGTATCGCAAGATGTTCGTTGAATGCGGCATCATGAATGACACCAATAATGAGCAAACCAAGCGACTTATATTTCGACGTTGGCAAGAAACAGATGCCAATACATTATATAAATATGCAAGCGATCCTGAAGTAGGTCCTCGTGCAGGCTGGGAACCACACAAGAGTGTGGAGGAAAGTCTGGAAACAATCCGAACTATCTTTGGAGGTGAAACCATGTGGGCAGTTGTGCTCAAGGACACCAATGAACCTATTGGCTGCATTGGCTATTTACCAAAGGGCACTACAAACATCGAAGTTGGCGAAAATGAGGTAGAAGTTGGTTACTGGATAGCACGCCCATACTGGAATCTGGGTATCTGCACCGAGGCTCTCACGTGGATGATAGATTATTGTTTTAATGTAAAAGGGATAACTGCACTATGGTCAGATTTCTTCATCGATAATCCTGCTTCTGGCCGTGTCATGGAGAAATGTGGGTTCACCGATACTGGCATTGAAACTTTATGTCCAGACCTATACGGAGGTGCTGACAGACTGGTGCGGATAAAGAAATTAGTACGATAATTATGAAAGCAAAACTCATTAAAGCCCTCTCCCTACTCCCCATGGGAGAGTGACTTTAATCCTTCATCCCACCTTGGGAGGACAGAGGAGGCTTTTACTACCCCTACTCGTCTGCAGGAATGATTATCGTATATTTCTTGCGTGTTGGATTAGGAAGTGCGTCGGAACGTATCCATAGGTTGGCTCGGCGAAGGGCTACATACGGACAGTCGTTTTCTTTTGCAAAGGTGGCAAGGTCGCTGATTGGATAGTCAACGCTAAGTCGTATCTTAGGCAACCTGTACGGATAACGGTCGGTCTCCTCAAAGCGGAAGCCAAACGATGGCGGATTATCGAACAGCATCTTTGCCGACAGGAGACGGAACATGTAGCGCGACGTCTCCTCCACAAGCCATAGATCCATAGCGTTCTCAGCAAGTTGCCGGTCGAGTTGCCTTCCTATTCCACCCATACCGGCATTATAGGACGCGGCAGCGGTCATCCAGTTGCCAAACCTACGATGTGCTTTCTTGAGGTACTCGCACGCTGCCTCTGTTTCCAGTTCTATATTGTAACGTTCGTCAACGTATGGGCTTATCTCAAGTCCGTATTCGTTTGCAGTGACAGGCATGAACTGCCAAAGCCCTACTGCTCCTGCCCTCGAAGCTGCACCTGGATTGAGCGAACTTTCAATGACGGCAAGATATTTCAAGTCGTCGGGCACCCCGTGAGCACGAAGTATCGGCTCTATGCGGGGGAATATCTTACCTGCACGCCGCAATACAAGAAGTGTTGACATTTGGTTGTAAGTAAACGACATCAGTTCACGGTCGAGCCGTTCGATCTTGTCCTCACGGTCAAGTTTAACTTCTTCACCGGCAAACGTCAGGTTCTCTGGCACAAGCGGAGGTATGGGATAGAAGTCTGTCTGTTCTATCTCGTTTTCTGATGTTTTAGGTTTCTTTATTTGTATAATACAACTATGGCAAGCAAAGCACATTGCCAGGGTTGTGATAATTGTCAATAGTTGTTTTTTCGTCATTACTTAAATTTTAATGCTTGGTGGGCAATGTCGTTGCGATAGAAGAGATTGTCGCACTCTATCTTAGAGATAGCAGAATAGACCTTCCTACGTGCATCAGCAACATCGTTGCCTGAACTTACTACCATCAATACCCGACCGCCATGGGTGTATGTCTTGCCATTGTTTGACGACGTTCCCATGTGATAGACGTATGCATCCTGCAGGTCGTCAAGTCCTTTTATCTCATAACCTTTTTCGTAACTGCCAGGGTATCCTTTCGATGCCATGACGGTGCCCATCGTTGTTTCCTTGCTCCATTCGGCAACTGGTTTTGCTTTACTGTCCTTATCTGCTGCCCATAAGAAGATTTCGGCAATGTCTGACTTCAGCAACGGCAATACAACTTCCGTCTCTGGGTCGCCGAAACGAGCGTTGAACTCAATTACCTTTATGCCTTGTGGCGTCTTCATCAATCCTCCATAGAGTACTCCTGTAAGAGGACATCCTTCGGTTACCATACCATCAACCGTGCGCTGCAGTATCTCTTTCTCAGCGTATGAAATGTCTTCATCTGATATAAACGGCAGATTAGTATAAGCCCCCATGCCACCAGTGTTCGGCCCTTTGTCGCCATCGTATGCTCGCTTATGGTCTTGTGCCAAAGGCATTGGGATTATCTCGCTGCCCTTAACAAAGCACATGAACGAGAACTCCGGACCTGTGAGATATTCCTCAATGACTACCCTACCCTTTCCGAAACTCCCGTCGAGCAACATTGATTTCAACGCAGCATCAGCCTCTGCCATCGTCTCGGCAATGACTACACCCTTGCCGGCTGCCAATCCATCATACTTGAGAACGGTAGGAAGAGTGCCCGACTTGACGTATGCGAGTGCCTCGTCGTAGTTGTCAAAACTCTTGTATGCAGCTGTCGGCACGCCGTACTTGTCCATAATAACTTTTGCAAACTCCTTGCTCGACTCAATCATTGTTGCCGCCTTCGTGTGACCGAAAATCTTTAGTCCGGCTTCACGGAAGGCATCAACAACACCCGCAGCAAGCGATGCTTCAGGTCCTACGACGGTAAGATCTATGTCGTTCTGCAATGCAAACGACTTCAATCCCTCCACATCGCTGTCCTTGACGGCAACACATTCTGCCTGACGTGCTATGCCTGCATTGCCTGGGGCACAGTATATTTTCTCAACTTGTGGCGAACGGCTGAGAGCATCCACAATGGCATGCTCCCTTCCGCCACCGCCTATTACTAAACATTTCATCTCTTTTAGTGCTTAAAATGCCTTGTGCCAGTGAAGAGCATACAGATGCCAAGTTCGTTGGCTTTCTTGATACAATCCTCGTCGCGGATGCTTCCGCCTGGCTCAACTATCGTAGTTACTCCATATTTTGCTGCGAGTGCAACGGTGTCGTCGAACGGAAGGAAACCATCGGATGCCAGTATCAAACCTTCTGTGAAACCTGCTGCCTTTGCTTCGTTGAGTGCTATTTCGGCAGAGCCTACGCGGTTCATCTGACCAGCACCAACGCCAAGAGTATGTCCATCCTTCGCTACAACGATTGCATTCGACTTCACATGCTTGACGATGTTCCAGCCAAACTGTATGTCGTCCATCAATGCTGCGTCTGGTTTTGTCTCTGTTACGCACATTTCCTGAGTTATCTGCACGTTCTTAGTGTCGAGTTGTTGCACGAGCAATCCCCCATTAACGCTCACGTATTGATTGTGTGCAGCGGTGTCTTCGCTCATATCAACCTTCATTACGCGCAGATTTTTCTTCGTTGACAGTATTTCCATTGCCTCTGGAGTATAGGAAGGAGCCATGACAATCTCAAGGAAGATTGGTTTCATTCCCTGTGCAACTTCCTTCGTAACTTCACGATTGCAAGCAACAATGCCACCATAAATGCTGACCTTATCACTTTCGTATGCCTTCTGCCAAGCCTCTTCGATAGTCTCGCCGATGGCTGCGCCACATGGATTCATGTGCTTCAGTGCCACGCAGAATGGTTGTTTGAAGTCGCGGACGATGTTAAGTGCGGCATTTGCATCCTGTATATTATTATATGAAAGTTCCTTTCCCTGGAGTTGTTCTGCCGTTGCAAGTGAGAATGGCACTGCTTCAAGTGCTTTATAGAACTTTGCTGTCTGGTGAGGATTCTCGCCATAACGCAGACCTTGCTTCACGTCAAATTCAAGGAAAAGTTTCTCAGAAAGCTCTGCCTGCTTGCGCATGTAGGTTGCAATGCACATGTCATATTCAGCAGTATGAGTGTAAGCCTTGGCTGAAAGCTGCAATCGAGTTGCCTTCGACGTGTTGCCGTTTGCCTTGATTTCTTCGAGAATCATGCCGTAATCGTCCGGATTGCACACTACAGTCACGTCGTTCCAGTTCTTTGCTGCACTGCGAAGCATTGAAGGACCACCTATGTCGATGTTCTCAATAGCATCTGCCATCTCCACGCCTTCCTTTGATATTGTCTGTTTGAATGGGTAAAGATTTACGCAAACCATGTCGATAAACTCGATGCCATTGTCTTTCAATGCCTGAAGATGTGACGGTTCGTCGCGGCGTGCGAGCAGTGCACCGTGTACTTTCGGGTGTAATGTTTTCACTCTGCCATCGCAAATCTCAGGGAAACCCGTGACTTCGCTGATGCCGATTGTCTTTACTCCCGACTGCTCAAGAAGTTTCTGAGTGCCGCCAGTAGCAATAATTTCCCACCCACAAGACTGCAATCCTTGCACGAATTCTACGAGTCCTGTCTTGTCGCTAACGCTTACTAATGCTCTTTTCATGTTGTTTTGATTAAGAAATTTATTTGATTACTACATTGTTTTCTCCCTTTACGACCTTGCCAATGATGCTTGCCTTTTCGCCATGCGAGGCAAGGATTTCCATTGCACGTGGTGCTTCCTCGGCTGGTACGACCACTACCATGCCTATTCCCATATTGAAGATATTGAACATTTCACGGTGTGGAACGCCGCCTTTCTCCTCAAGGAATTTGAATACCGGCAGTATTTCCCATGTGCCTTCTTCGATTTCTACTGCCTGACCTTCCTTCAAGACGCGCGGAATGTTCTCGTCGAAACCGCCTCCGGTAATGTGACAGATGGCATGAACGTCGCATTGGCGTATCACGTCCAACACTTGTTTCACGTAAATCTTTGTAGGTGTCAACAGCCATTCGAGCGTTTCTTTGTCGTTCATCAGATTGTTGTCTGCCAAGATTTTACGCACAAGACTGAAGCCATTGCTATGTACTCCCGACGATGCTATGCCTACGAGTACGTCGCCTTCAGCCACCTTGCTGCCGTCGATGAGCTTTGACTTCTCTACCACTCCCGTTGTATATCCGGCAATATCATACTCACCACCAGCATACATGCCAGGCATTTCGGCTGTCTCGCCGCCTACAAGTGCGCATCCGGCTTGCCTACAACCTTCGGCAACGCCTTTTACTATTGCCTCAACCTTTGCAGGTATGTTGTGTCCGATAGCAACATAGTCGAGGAAGATGAGTGGTTCGGCACCCTGTGCAAGCACATCGTTCACGCACATTGCAACGGCATCAATGCCGATGGTATCGTGTTTGTCGAGTGCAAATGCGAGTTTAAGTTTTGTGCCAACTCCGTCGGTCCCACTGACGAGTACAGGTTCCTTGACGTTCAACGCACTGAGGTCGAACATTCCGCCAAACGAGCCTATGCCTCCCATGCTGCCTTTTCGTTCGGTCGATTTCACGTGTTGTTTGATTCGGCTCACCACTTCGTAACCTGCTTCGAGGTTCACGCCAGCCTTTTCGTAACTTACTGCCATTGTATTGTTTTTATTATTTATGTTTATACTCTTTCGTTATCGTTCTATTGATTGAACGTTAAGACTTTTTTAGGTGAACGCTTAAACCTCCGGAAAACTGTAGCAGTTTTGGATCGAAAACTGTAGCAGTTTTGACTTGAAAACTGTAGCAGTTTTCTTCGGAGTTAAAAGGTCGTGCCAAGAAAGCCATACGTTCATGTCAAAAAAAAATTACGTTCAGTTCACGTCATCATCAACGTCGAGGTCGTTGTGATTGTATAAGACGGTTGGGTATTCACCCGTGAAACATGCAAGGCAAAGTTCGGAGCATCCGAAAGTCGATGCCGTTGTTGATTCAGGCGAGAGATAGCCGAGTGAGTCGGCTTGAATGCACTCACATGCCTCTTCGAGCGTACGGTTCGAACACAACAGCTCCTCGTAAGTCGAAGTGTCAACGCCGTAGAAGCACGGATGTTTCATCATAGGGCTTGCAATTCTTACGTGTACTTCCTTTGCCCCAGCATCGCGAAGCAGTTTCACTATCTGAAGGCTCGTGGTTCCGCGAACTATCGAGTCGTCGATAAGTGCAATTCGTTTGCCCTTGACAATGCTGCGAAGGGCAGAGAGTTTTAGCTTCACACCACGCTCACGCATCTTTTGTGTAGGCTGAATGAACGTGCGGCCTACGTAACGGTTCTTTATCAATCCCATCTCGTAAGGCAGTCCACTCTCCTCGGCATAACCCATTGCAGCACTCAGGCTTGAGTCAGGAACGCCCACAACAATATCGGCGTCGGCAGGACATTCACGGAACAATCTTCGTCCGGCTTCCTTTCGGAAAGCATGGACATTGCAGCCATCAATGTCGCTGTCAGGGCGTGCAAGGTAGATGTATTCCATTGCACAGAGCTTGCGACGATGGAACTGTGAGTACTTTCTGCTGCGCAATCCCTTTTCGTCAATGGTAACAATCTCGCCAGGTTCAACGTCGCGCACGAACTCTGCACCAGCCAAATCGAACGAGCAACTCTCACTACTTACCACCCAAGCATCGCCGAGTTTGCCTATTGCAAGCGGTTTGATGCCGTATTTATCGCGGCAAGCATAGATGCGGTTCTTGGTCATTATGAGGAATGCAAAGCCGCCTTCCATCATGTTCAATGCGTCGATGATGGTGAAAATACGTGGCTCGTTGCCGTCTTTTTTGATTAGATGAGCTAAGAGTTCACTCTCGTTTCCCGTCTGCAAGAGGTTGCCTTTGTTCTCAAGATAGTCAGTAATCTGCGCCGAATTAACCAGACTTCCGTCACATGCAACGGCAAAATCGCCCGTGCGATGACGGAAATAAAGCGGTTGCACATCGTTCAGACTGGCATTGCCGGAGGCACGAAGTCCCTTGCCTGAACTGGTGTATCGAACATTTCCAAGCCCCATGTTGCCTGTCAATGTAGCAAGGTTGTCCTTGTTGAATATGTCGCTTATAAGCCCCTTACCGCTCAATCTGTGCCCTTCACCGTTGCCATTGAAGGTAACGATGCCCGCACCTTCCTGCCCTCTATGCTGTATGGCATGAAGTCCATAGTATATTACCTGCGCAGCATGTGGAGTACCATAAACACCAAATACACTCATTTTTTGTTTTGCTATTTGATTATTTAACTAATTTCAACCCTCGTCGGACTCGCAAATACCGCTTAATCGCCTGCACACTTCCATATAAGAAACCAGCACATCACTCATGTCGTGACGGAAACGATCCTTGTCCAACTTGTTTCCTGTGGCTGCATCCCAGAAGCGACAAGTGTCAGGACTTATCTCGTCGCTGATGATTATGTTACCTTCTGAGTCACGTCCGAACTCAAGTTTAAGGTCAACGAGTTCCATTCCAGCCTTCATGCAAAGGTCGGAAAGCAGTTGGTTCACCTGACGTGACACCTTATATATATAGGACAATTCGTCGTAAGTGACGTGTCCAAGCGCTACTGCATGGTGGTCGTTGATGAGAGGATTGCCTAAGGATTTGTCGTTCAGATAGAGGTCGAGCACAAGAATTGGCAGCTTTGTGCCGTCTTCCATACGGAAACGATGCGCCATATCGCCTGCCACACGGTTACGTGCCACGAGTTCGAGAGGTATGATTTCAATCTTCTTACACAAGAGTTCGCGGTCGTCAACCTGACGGATGAAGTGAGTTTTCACGCCAGCATTGGCAAGATATCCGAATATTAACGCCGATATTTTGCATGTCATGATGCCCTTCTTGATGATTTTTGCACGTTTCACATTGCTGTAGCAAGTGATTGCATCGGTGAAGTGCATCAAAACCTCTTGAGGATTTTCAGTTGCATAAATCTTCTTCTCGTTGCCGTTGAAGATAATTTCTTTCTTTTCCACTGTTATTTTGATAAGAAATAATTTACTGCGTTTTCAAATATCTGCTGTCGAAGATTGCCGGAAATGTTCTTGAACAATCCCTCTTCATAACGCTCCGAATGTCCCATCTTGCCAAGAATTTGCCCATCAGGACTTATGATTCCTTCAATGTCATACGACGATCCGTTAGGGTTTTCCGTATATTGGAAAGCAACCTGATTGTTGTCGAAGAGTTGTTTAGCCATCTCTTCGCTGCATACGAACTTACCTTCGCCATGACTTATTGGGATGGTGTGCTCCTCGCCAAGCGTGAAACTGCTCAGCCAAGGCGATGAAACTGATGCCACTTTCGTAGTGACCATCATTGAGATATGGCGGTTTACGTCGTTGCGGAAGAGTGTCGGCGAGTATTCTGTCACCTTGCCCAAACGTCCGTAAGGCAACAATCCGCTTTTCACTAACGCTTGGAAACCATTACAAATGCCGAGAATCAGGCCTCCGCGATCAAGCAATGCATGAATAGAATCGGCTATCGTCTTGTTGTTTATCACGTTGGCGATAAACTTTCCACTGCCGTCTGGCTCATCTCCAGCAGAGAATCCACCAGAGAAAACGAGTATCTGACACTCATCTATCGAGGCTTTCATCTCGTCGATACTGTCGAAAACGTCCTGGCTTGTGAGGTTCTTGAAGATTGTTGTCTTGACTTCTGCGCCAGCCTTACGGAAGGCTTTTGCTGTGTCGTAGTCGCAATTCGTACCAGGAAATACAGGAATATATGCTAATGGTTTCATTTCACTTCTCCTATATAAATAGCGTTTTTGTAATCAAGTTCGTTCACACTTTCCACAACAATGCTTCCGAAAGGTATCTTTGGTTCGATACCTTCGAGGTTTACTTCGACCGAAAGACCATTGCCAATGCGCATTTTCTCTATAGCATCTTGCAGACCTTCGCCTTCGAGAGAGTATGCCGAGACGATGTTCTTCGCAAGAATCTGCTCATGAACATAGTTCCAATTGGTTTTCAGTTCGTCGATGTTTGGCATCAGATTGTCCTGTGGAGTATGTTTTATCAAGTAGAGTTTGTTGCCCGTTTGCTTCAATTCAGGCGAGATGACCTCACGCGCATCAATTGTAGTAATACCAAAAGCAATCAATGTTGGTGGCACGTTGATGTCTTCAAACGTTCCGCTCATGGAATCCTTACCGCCAATTGAAGGCAGACCAAATGCAACCTGCATCTTCAAAGCTCCAAGCAATGCACTAAGAGGCTTGCCCCATGAAATGGCGTTTGCCGTCATTCGCTCGAAGTATTCCTGATATGAGAAACGCATCTTGCTCCATTCTGCACCAGCAGAAACAACCTTCGTACATGCCTCAACGACAGAATACGCCGCACCATGATAAGGACTCCACTCACTCAGATATGGGTCAAAACCGTATGCCATGATACTTGCCGTGTTAGTAAAACCGTCAACCGGAAGTTTTTGTACGGACACTTGCGATGGTGTCTTTTGGTATTTTCCGCCAAATGGCATGAGAACTGTAGAGCGTCCAATGGTCGAGTCGAACATCTCAATCATCTTCTGGTCCTGTGGTATAGTCATGCGTTCACGAAGTTTATACTCCGGAACAGCAGCTATCTCCGCTTTTGAATAGTGCTTTGCACCAGCAGAATCAATAAACTCACGCGACAAATCAGCAATAAGACTGCCTTTGTAGAACATCTTCATCCGTGCAGTATCGGTAACGTCAGCGACGTATGTAACCTCTACATTATCACGTCGGCAGTATTGTTCAAACTCGTTTCGGTCGTTTGCTTCAATCACTACAGCCATTCTCTCCTGCGATTCGCTTATAGCAAGTTCCGTAGGATTCAATCCGCTATACTTCGTAGGAACCCTGTCCAAGTAAATATCAAGTCCATCAGCAAGTTCACCAATGGCAACACTTACGCCACCAGCACCGAAATCATTGCTTTTCTTGATGAGACGAGTAACCTCAGGGCGACGGAAAAGACGCTGCAACTTGCGTTCCTCAGGTGCATTTCCTTTCTGCACTTCACTGCCACATGTCTCTATCGATTCCTCTGTATGTTCCTTTGAAGAACCAGTAGCACCACCAATACCATCGCGGCCCGTGCGACCTCCAAGCAGAAGGATAACGTCGCCAGCAGCAGGAGATTCGCGTCTTACGTTCTCTGCTTTCACTGCTCCAACCACAGCCCCGACTTCAAGACGCTTGGCAGTATAGCCTGGATGGAATATCTCGCGCACTTGTGTTGTAGCAAGTCCTATCTGGTTTCCATAGCTGGAATAGCCATGTGCAGCCTTTTTGCTTATCACCTTTTGCGGAAGTTTGCCTGCAATTGTGTCTTTTACTGCCTTTGTTATATCGCCAGCGCCAGTAACTCGCATTGCCTGATAAACGTATGCACGACCAGAAAGAGGGTCACGAATAGCACCACCAAGACATGTTGATGCGCCACCAAATGGTTCTATTTCTGTAGGATGGTTGTGAGTTTCGTTCTTGAACTGCAGTAACCATTTCTCAGTCTTTCCGTCAACATCAACGTCGATAAATATGCTGCAAGCGTTATTCTCCTCGCTTTGTTCCATATCATCGAGCAATCCTTGCTTGCGAAGATAACGTGCACCTATCGTTGCGAGTTCCATCAGGCATAGAGGTTTCTGCTCTCGGCCAAGTTCCTTCCTTATATTATAGAACAAGTCAAGACTCTCTTGCATCTCTGCCTTCATGAAAGATTCATCGATGGTTATCTGTTGAAGTTCGGTTGTAAACGTCGTGTGCCGGCAATGGTCACTCCAATATGTGTCGAGAATGCGGAGTTCGGTTTCCGTCGGATTGCGTTTTTCCTTGCGGAAATACATCACAACCTCATTCAAGTCATCGGCATTCATTGCCAATCCCCACTGCTTGCAGAAGTCAGCATATTGCTCTGGCTGCATATCGATGAAGCCATTCATATCTGCAAGTGGCTTCACGTCAACGTCGAGTTTATTACTCAACTGACTCAAATCCTTCTCACGCGACTCAACGGCATTGATATAATAATGACGTACAGCTTGAATATCATCATCCGAAACCTCATCATCAAATATCAACAACCTACTGCTGCGAATGTCTATCTCAGCATTTGGATCAATCAAATGGACACAGTCAATAGCCGACGATGCACGCTGGTCAAACTGTCCTGGAAGATATTCAACAGCAAGAAACTTCTTGCCTTCAAGTTTATATTCTTCATAGACATTATCGGTTACGACCTCTCCAAACACCGTATATTTGCAATCATTCAGGAGTTCCTGACTGAATCCAAAGAGGTCATACACGTTGATATAATGCAGTTGCCTGATGTTGAGTGAAAGATTTTCATTCAATTCCCTCATCAAACTCTCTGCTTCAACCTGAAACCTCGGCTTCTTTTCTACGTAAATTCTATAGTTCACTTTCGTTTATATATATAATAAGGTGTAAACTAAATAACCGTATTCTCTATTTTCTCAGTTTGTTTTCTTCTGAAATCCTCCAACTTTGCAGCGAGAGTTTCATCCTTCAGCGCAAGCATGGCAATGGCAAGCAACGCAGCATTCTTCGCACCATTAATGGCAACTGTAGCCACTGGAATGCCTGAAGGCATCTGTACAGTCGAAAGAAGCGAGTCAAGTCCATCAAGAGTATTACTGCGAATAGGTATTCCGATTACAGGTAAAGTTGTCTGTCCTGCCGTTACTCCAGCCAGATGTGCAGCACCACCAGCACCGGCAATGATGATTTCAATGCCACGTTCCTTTGCTGTACCTACCCATTCCGACAATAATCGTGGTGCACGATGAGCGCTGATAACACGCTTTTCGTACTCTACGCCAAACTCTTCCAAAGTCTTCCAGCACGGAGTCATAACCTCCAAATCACTGGTCGAGCCCATTACAATTCCTATCATAGTGTTTATGCAAAGAAGAGTTTCGACAGTTCCATTGGCTCAATATACTCGCCATCCTTATATACACGCATGTTTCCAGAAGCGATTTCGTCGATAAGCATCACGTTGCCTTCTGCGTCATAACCGAACTCAAACTTAATGTCATAGAGCACAAGTCCCTTTTCTTTCAGGTCGTCAGCAACGATTTGAGTTATCTTCTGAGTCATTTCCTTAATGTCGTCATACTGCTTTTCAGTCATCACGCCAAGCACTACAAGTCCATCCTTCGTAACAAGAGGATCGCCTTTTGCATCGTTCTTGAATGTCGTTTCAACGTATGCAGGAAGGTCAGCACCATTTTCAATGTACTCACCATAACGGCGAATGAAGCTACCAACGGCCTTATGACGGCAGATAACTTCAAGTCCCTTGCCGAAAACCTTTGCTGGAAGCACCTCCATTGTTGTGTCTTCGAGGTTGGCATTCACATAATGTGTGCGGATGCCTGCCTTGTTTATCTTCTCGAAGAAATAGATTGACATGCGAAGATTGACGTCGCCTACACCTTCTATCGTCAGTCCAACGCTGTTCTCACCTGGGTCAAACTTTCCGTCCTTACCCGTACAGTCATCCTTAAACTTGAGAAGGTAATTACCATTCTCCATTGCAAACACGTCCTTTGTCTTTCCTTTGTAAACTAATTCCATAACTTTGTTTAATATATTTTACGTTTTAATATTTGTTACTTATTACTTCTTTTTTGCCCAGAGCAGCAGCTGATAGATGAGTGCCATACGTATCAACTTGCCGTTGCCTACCTGCCGGAAGTATGCTGCCCTTGGATCTGCATCGACTTCAGGCAGTATCTCGTTCACGCGAGGCAGCGGATGAAGTATGCGCATCGTCGGTTTTGCTGTCTCAAGTTTCTTGCAGTTGAGCACGAAACTGTCCTTTACCCTTTCAAATTCCTCTTGGTCGAGGAAGCGTTCTTGCTGCACACGAGTCATGTAGAGCACGTCAAGTTCTGGCATAACCTCCTCTATTGTCTCCACTTCCTTCACTATATTTCCTATTTTATATTGCTGTGGAAGTTTCAATTCGTCGGGTGCAATGAGTATCACTTTCACGTTTTCGTAGCGCGAAAGGGCTTGTATAAGCGAGTGAACCGTGCGTCCAAACTTCAAGTCACCACAGAATCCGATAGTGAAATTGTCTAATCTTCCTATCTCGCGTCGTATTGTGAGAAGGTCGGTAAGAGTCTGTGTAGGATGCGCATGACTGCCATCACCTGCGTTGATGATAGGCACATTTGCCACCTGACTCGCCTCCATTGGTGCGCCTTCCGTGTGATGACGCATGGCAATAATATCGGCAAAGTTCTCTACCACGCGCACTGTATCCTGCACAGTCTCGCCTTTGCTTACCGATGAACTCTTTGCATCAGAGAAGCCCAAGACCTGTCCGCCGAGTTCCATCATGGCTGATGTGAAGCTCAGTCGAGTGCGTGTGCTGGGTTCATAGAACAGTGTCGCAAGCTTTTTGTTGCGGCATACTTCGCAATACTTTTCGGGATATTCAATGATGTCGAACGCAGTTTTTATCAAACTGTCTATTTCTTCGACGCTGAAATCCATGATGTCGATGAGGTGTCTCATAGGTTATTCCTGAAATTTAATAATCCTTCGATTTGTGATTTCTCGATATAATTCTGCTCGGCTGCCACATTGATTAGCGTGTCGAAGTCGGTAAGGCTGACGTTCTTGGCATTTGCTTCGGCAAGTCGCGTCAAGCCTTTCTTCAATCCGTAAGTGAAGATACTTACTATTCCGAGCACTTCAGCACCGGCATCTCTCAGCGTGTTTACCACGTCGATACAGCTGCCGCCGGTCGAAATGAGGTCTTCAACTACCACAACCTTCTGTCCAGGTTCCAGTCGGCCTTCAATCTGATTGCCGCGACCGTGGTCTTTCGCACTGCCACGCACATAGCCCATCGGCATCCCAAGAATGGTTGCAGCGATTGCAGCGTGTGCTATGCCTGCCGTACTTGTGCCCATCAGTGCCTCGCATTCTGGGTATTCGCGCCTTACGGTTTCGGCTATTGCATTCTCAACAACCTCACGCGCCTCGGGGTACGAGAGGATGATGCGGTTGTCACAATAGATTGGGCTTTTTATTCCGCTTGCCCAAGTGAACGGCTCTTCTGGGCGAAGGAACACTGCCTTAATCTTCAACAGTTGCTCGGCAACTTTAGTCTTGATGTCTTCCATAATTTATTGTTTTGTCTGTAGTGTTTATATTTTTTCTTATGTCTTCAGTTCCTTATAACCTTAAAACCTTATTTTCTTACGAGCTTATGTTTGATGGTTTCACGACGCGAGCGTATTGCTTTTCAAGAACGACCTTTATACTCGGAGAAAAACTGTAGCAGTTTTGGATCGAAAACTGTAGCAGTTTCGGGTTGAAAACTGTAGCAGTTTTCTGCGGACTTAAACGTTCGTTCCACAAAAGCCATGCGTTCGCGTCACGACAAGCTATGTGTCGAGCCGGCAAATGCCAACGTGAAAGACGAAAGTTCGTATATGTATTCATTCTTGATTAAGTGTTATCTCGCATTTAATTTTTGCTTTCAATTTACTTGAAATCACTGCAGCATTTCTCGTACGCTGCCACAGGATCGTCGGCTGCAGTAATAGGGCGACCTACCACGATAAAGTCCGATCCAATCTCCCGTGCACGTGCCGGAGTGGTGATTCTTACTTGGTCGTCCTTCTTGCTGTCGGCAAACCTAATGCCTGGAGTAACTGCAACGAAGTCACTACCCACGTTCTGCTTTATCAGTCCTGCTTCGAGTGGCGAACATACTACGCCATCAAGTCCAGCCTCTTTTGCGTTCTGCGCATATTTCACTATCGTGTCCTGCATGTTTGCATCGATGAGTAGTTCGTTGCGGAGCATGTCGTCGCTGGTCGATGTAAGCTGCGTCACTGCAATCAGCAGCGGTCGGGTACCGTCGTCACGAGTGAGACCTTCGACAGCGTAACGCATCATCTCTACCCCACCCGACGCATGTACGTTGCACATATCAACGTCGAGTTGCGAGAGCACACACATTGCTTTCTTCACTGTGTTTGGTATGTCGTGGAGTTTCAGGTCGAGGAATATCTTGTGTCCACGCGCCTTTATCTCGCGTACTATGTCTGGTCCACAGGCATAATAAAGTTCCATACCGATTTTTACGAAAGGTTTCACGCCCTCGAACTTGTCAAGAAAAGCCAATGTCTGTTCCTTGCTTGCAAAGTCACATGCTATGATTACGTCTCTGTTCATATCTTATATTATTTATGGTTTAAAGCCCCCTCCTGCTCCCACAAAGGGGAGTGACCGGAAATCTTTCATCCCTCCTTGAAGGGACAGAGGGAGGCTCCTATTACTTCTTTCACACTATCGAAGCCGAGTTCATACAGGCGTTGAGGCAGAGAATCGATGATTGTCTTGCATGTCATCGGTTCTACAAGGTTGGCAGAACCCACTTCAACAGCCGTTGCACCAGCCATCATCATCTCTATTACATCATCTGCCGACGAAACACCACCGCAACCTATGATAGGAATACGGCACGCATTCGACACTTGATACACCATTCTCACCGCTACAGGAAAGATGGCTGGACCGGAGAAACCGCCCATTTTGTTTGCTATTACCGGTCGTCTGCGCTTAATATCAATGCGCATTCCGAGCAGTGTATTTATCAATGTCAACCCGTCAGCACCTGCATCTTCGCATGCCTTAGCCACACTTACGATGTCGGTGACGTTTGGTGTGAGCTTTATAAAGACTGGTTTTGTCGTGACTTTCTTCACGGCTGCGGTCACCATAGCGGCTGATTTGGGGTCTGTACCGAAACTCATTCCGCCATTATGAACGTTAGGGCAACTGACGTTTACCTCTATGATATCTACGTGAGAGTCTATTTTTTCGCAACATTCAGTGTAGCCCTCGACCGAAAAACCGCTGATATTTGCCACGATTGGCTGATGATAGAACTCCTTCAAGCGTGGAAGTTCGTCGGCTATTACGGCGTCGATGCCTGGGTTTTGCAGTCCTACGCTGTTAATCATACCGCCATTGCACTCGGCAATACGCGGCACTGGGTTGCCATAACGTGCCTCACTTGTGGTGCCTTTAAGCGATATTGCGCCCAAGATATTAGGGTCGTAGAACTCGCGAAACTCGTTGCCAAAACCGTAAGTTCCGCTTGCTGGGATGATTGGATTCTGCAATTTTACGCCACACAAATCAACACTAATGTTCACCATATCACTTCCTCCCTCATAAATATTGGTCCATCCTTGCACACTCGTTGCACACCTTTTCGCGTTTCTATGCTGCATCCTACGCAAGCACCAAAGCCGCATCCCATGCGTTCTTCGAGGCTGAACTGTCCGTTTATGCTTGCATCGAGGCAAGTATTAAGCGCACGCATCATTGGCATAGGGCCGCATGTATAGAAGTAATCGCATGAAATTTCGCTGGACTTAATGGCATCTGTGACAAATCCACGTGTTCCCTCGCTACCGTCATCGGTTGAAATCACAACTTTTGCACCGAGGTTTTTGAACTCGTCAACGCAGAAAAGTTCCTGTTTTGTCGCTGCTCCTATCACTACAACTGGTTGTATTTTGCGTTTTACAACAATCAACTTGCACAGCGCAAACAGTGGAGCGAGTCCTATTCCACCGCCAACGAGAAGAGGATTTTGCATCATTGCATCAAGCGAAAAGCCATTTCCAAGTCCGACGAGAATGTCAAGTTTGTCACCGATAAGCATCTTCGACATCTGTTCTGTGCCTCCACCGACTACCTTATATAATAAGGTGATGGTTGTTTCATCCCAGTCGTTGATGCTGATAGGGCGACGAAGATAACGTCCGTCAAGCTTAATATTGACAAACTGCCCCGACGCCGTAATGGCAGAAGTGTCTCCTTCCAAGACCATTTTATATATGCCCTTGGCGATGCAATCGTTCTTTAATATGGAATATATGCCTTGTCTCATGCTACTCATCGGCATCAATCGTTGAAATACCAAGGGTGATTTCCTCAAGCACATCGAGCAAAACCTTTACGGTTTCCAATGATGTGAACGTAGTTATATTGTTCTCCACGGCAGCACGACGTATCTCATAACCGTCAAGATGGTCGTGATGCTGGTTGATATCAATGATGTTTATGACATAACGAACGTGCCCTTTCTGCAAAGAGTGAATTATATCATTGTCGCCACGTCCCACCTTTTGCAATGTGCGAGTCTTTATTCCGTGGGCTATCATACAATCTGCCGTACTGCGTGTTGCCTCGATATTAAAACCGAGATTGTAGAATCTACGAATCAGTGGCACAGCAATCTCCTTTGCAGCATCGCAAAGACTGACAATGATAGTGCCGTATGTTGCCATCTTCATGCCCGAACTTTGCAAAGACTTGTATAGGGCACGGGTGAGAGACTTGTCGTAGCCAATGGCTTCACCCGTTGATTTCATTTCAGGCGAAAGGTAAGACTCCATGCCGCGTATCTTCGCAAACGAGAATGCAGGTGCTTTCACAAACCAGCGACCACGTTCACGTGCACAGACTTCAAAGATGCCTTGACGGCGCAAAGAGTCGCCAAGCATTACGCGAGTGGCTATGTGTGCCATTGGGATATTTGTAGATTTTGAGATGAAAGGCACTGTTCGCGAAGAACGTGGATTGACTTCGATGACATAAACCTTGTCGTCTGGGTCAACGATAAACTGTATATTGTAAAGTCCTACAATACCTATTTCCAATCCCAACTGCACGGTATAGCTGATGATAGTGTCCTTCACCTTCTGGCTGACGCTGAAAGTTGGATAGACACTGATACTGTCGCCGGAATGGATACCCGTCTTCTCAACATGCTCCATCACTCCTGGAACATAGACATCACGTCCGTCGCAGATAGCATCAACCTCAAGTTCCTTGCCTTCGATGTACTTATCGACGAGAACAGGACGGTCAGCATCAATCTCAACAGCAGTGTGGAGATAGTGGCGAAGTGCTTCTTCGTTGCTGACAATCTGCATGGCACGACCACCGAGCACATAACTTGGACGAACAAGAACCGGATAACCTATACGTTCGGCAACCTTAACTCCAGTTTCTATGTCTGTCACGGCTTCTGATTCTGGCTGAGGAATGCCAATCTTGTCCATAATCTTCTTGAAACAATCACGGTCTTCGGCGTTCTGTATTGCCTGTGTGTCAGTTCCGATAATGTTTACTCCAAGGTTGGCTATTGGTTCAGCAAGGTTAATTGCAGTCTGTCCACCAAGCGAAACAATCACTCCTTTTGGCTGTTCACGGTCAATAACATTCATCACATCTTCGACTGTAAGCGGTTCGAAGAACAGTTTGTCGCTCGTAGTATAGTCGGTGCTTACGGTTTCCGGATTGTTGTTTATGATGATTGCTTCGTATCCTGCCTTCTGCAATGACCATACAGCATGAACGGTAGAATAGTCAAACTCTACGCCCTGACCAATACGAATCGGTCCGGCACCAAGCACAAGTATCTTGTCCTTTGAGTTCTTGCTTACGACAGGAGCATTATCTTTTGCCAGATAACTTGAATATAAATAAGGAAGATGTGCGTCCTGCGGATAACTGTTGACGTGAATATACGATGGATATATGTTATTCTCCTTGCGCAAACGATATATATCTTCTTGCGACTTGCCCCAAAGCATCCCGATAAACTTATCCGAGAATCCCATCTTCTTTGCCTTTACAAGCACATCGTTGTCTTGTCCTGCCTTGAGTTCCGACTCCATGTCAACTATTTCCTTGAACTTTCCGAGGAAATACTTTTCTATCTGAGTCTTCTCATAAATCTCCTCAATGCCGACACCATTACGCAGCAACTGCGCAACAGCATAAAGACGATCGTCAGGACTTTCGCTTATGTATTGGAGCAAATCATCGTTATTCCAGTTGTTGAACTTCTTATTATATATGTGACATACGCCTGTTTCGAGTGAACGAACAGCCTTGAGCAGCGACTCCTCAAACGTCTTGCCTATGCTCATCACCTCACCTGTCGCCTTCATCTGAGTGCCAAGACGGTTGGAAGCATCGGCAAACTTATCGAAAGCAAAGCGTGGAACCTTCGTCACAATATAGTCAAGCGAAGGCTCGAAGTTTGCAGGAACACCATTGAGCATTATTTCGTCAAGCGTAAGACCAACTGCAATCTTTGCCGTAACACGTGCTATCGGATAGCCACTTGCCTTTGATGCAAGTGCAGATGAACGTGAAACGCGAGGGTTTACTTCTATCAGATAATACTCCGACGAGTTTGGATTCAGTGCAAACTGCACGTTGCAACCACCTGCTATACCGAGTTCCTTTATAATCTTCTTCGCTGAAGTTTCGAGCATCTTGAAGTCGTGGTCGCTTAGTGTAAGTATAGGAGCAACGACAATCGAGTCGCCTGTATGCACTCCTACAGGGTCAACATTCTCCATTCCACAGATGTCGAGTATCGTATCGTTCGAGTCGCGCATCACTTCAAACTCTATTTCCTTGTAGCCTTTAACGCTCTTTTCAACCAAGACCTGACTTACTGGCGACAAAGAAAGAGCTACATGCATGAGTTCACGGCACTCTTCTTCATTATATGCAAAGCCTCCACCTGTTCCGCCAAGCGTATAAGCCGGACGAAGTACAACGGGATAACCTATTTCCTTGGCGGCTTCGAGTCCTTCTTCCAACGAGTTTGCTATGCGCGAAGGAATGACTGGTTCGCCAATACTCTGGCACATTTCCTTGAAAAGTTTCCTGTCTTCTGCCCTTTCGATACTGTGCAGAGGGGTGCCGAGAATCTCTACATCGCACTCTTCAAGCACACCTTTTCGTGCCAGTTGAACGCAAAGATTAAGTCCTGTCTGCCCTCCAAGACCAGGAAGTATTGCGTCAGGACGCTCGTAACGAACTATCTTCGCCACGTATTCCAACGTCAGAGGTTCCATATACACCTTGTCTGCCATCTGCGGATCGGTCATTATGGTTGCCGGATTACTGTTTACCAGCACCACTTCGTAACCTTCTTCACGCAAAGCAATACATGCTTGTGTGCCTGCATAATCGAACTCTGCTGCCTGACCGACAACGATTGGACCTGAGCCAATCACCAATACTTTCTTAATATCTGTACGTTTCATTTATTTATTATTTTGCCATATAATTCCATTCCGTCAAACGGACACGAGCGGCCTTTGCTCTTAAAAGTCGTTGCATCCAACGTAAAAGGTGTCGCGAAATCTACCTTTATATAATAAGGTGGTTGCGTCATTCCGAGTATGCGATAGTCATTGCGACTCATGAGGTCAACCATTCTTTCCATCGTGATGATGCCTGTCCTCACGAAAAATGTATATACAACAGGCAATGCACTCTCCAAACCGACGATGCCACAAGCACTATCCCTGAACCCACGCGACTTCTCTTCCTCGGTGTGAGGAGCATGGTCGGTGGCGATTACGTCAATTGTTCCGTCGATGAGTGCGGCAATCAGGGCCTTTTGGTCAGCCTCTTCGCCTATCGGAGGGTTCATTCTGAATGCTCCGGAGTCGGGCACTGGACGGCTGAACAGAAGGTAATGCGGTGCTGTCTCGCACGTCACCTTCACTCCATCTGCCTTTCCTTTCCTTATATAATATAGGCTTTCCTTTGTCGAGATGTGGCAAAGATGCAGACGACATCCCGTCTTTTTTGCCAGTCTTATATCCCTTTCGACTTCTGTATATTCCCTTTCGCGGTCGTCGCCCGTGCCTTTTTCGCAGTGAGCAACAATCAATCCGCCAAGCGAAGCGACGCGTCTCATGCACTCTTCCATCAGTTCATCGTCGTCAATTCCACTGCCGTCGTCGCTAAATCCAGCCACGTATGGCATCATTTCCGCGTATTCTGCCGGTTCCTTTCCTGCCCTACCCTTGGTGATACAGCCGTATGGAAGCACCTTCACACGGGCATTGCGTTGAATAATATCAAGCTGAACCTTTAGGTTTTCGAGGCAATCTGGCGCTGGATTCAGGTTTGGCATTGTGCATACCAGACCATAACCTGCAGCCTCGGCAGCCATGCTTCCTGTCAGAATTGTCTCTTTCGACTCGTATCCAGGTTCGCGAAAGTGTACGTGAAGGTCGGCAAGAGCGGGTATAAAAAAAGACGGATTGCTTATAGGGCAATCCGTCTTTATATCATTAACGACAGGTGAAGGGGCAATGGAGCCTACTTTATGGCGGCTATCAGCGCAGCCACAAACACATTGGCTCTCAGCCAACTCACACACCTTTGTTCTTATGATTTCTGTAAAACTTAGCATCCCGAACTTGATTTCGACTACAAAGGTACAATAAATTTTTCATTCCACAAAATAATTTTCTACAATTTTTTTATTACTTTTGCAGCATGAATTGTAAGTTACTGAGATATAACATCGGTCTTGGTGCAGAGGCTTTCTCTACCGAAAAGGATGCTGAACTGCCTTATCACGTCATTCAGGCTCACCAGACTCATACGGATCGTATTGCCGTAATCACCGACCCAACTACCACACGCGAACAGTTGGAGGGCATTGATGCTCTGATTACTCGGCTGCCAAACTGCGCAATAGGTGCACGGACTGCCGACTGTGTACCAGTGTTATTATACGACCCCGTGCGGCGCATCGTTGCTGCTGTCCATAGCGGATGGCGCGGTACGGTATTGAAAATCTCGCAAAAGACCATTCGCCGCATGGCTGATGAGTTTGGCACCCAAGCACAAGACCTCCGTGCCGTCATTGGTCCAAGCATTGGCATGGATGCGTTTCAAGTGGGCGAAGAAGTGGTCGAAGCATTCCGAAACGCTGGTTTCCCATTACACCTTATATATAAATATAGGGAGGGTGAAACTATACCATTATATAATGGTCACCATATTGACCTTTGGAAAGCAAACAAGTGGTTGCTCACCGAGGCAGGAGTGAATGCCGAGAACATACAGATTGCCGGCGTGTGTTCATACACTCACCACGACCGTTTCAACTCTGCCCGTTGGGACAAGAACAATAAAACCCAACGCACTATCAACGCCATTAAGCTTAGTTGTTTGGAAGATTAGTCGTTTAGTCGTTTGGGAAATGGTCGTTTCGTCGTTTGTGAGATGGTCGTTTCGTCGTTTCTATTTCATGGAGATTACAAGTATAATTTTGACGGTTGAACGAATGGCTTTCGGAAGACGAGCGTTTAACTCGGAAAAAAGTTGTACAACTTTCAGTGAAAAGTTGTACAACTTTTGCTCGAAAGTTGTACAACTTTTTTCACCCCCTAACAGAGAGTATTCTGAAGGGGTTCGAAGACTTCGCCAAAAACATCCCTTCAACATGGCAAACAAACAAGCAGGAACCGACGTTCAAAAAAAGAGATTTTTTACGATTTCTTGCAAAAAAACTAAAGAAAAATGTTTGTGTTTGGAAAAAAAGTATTAACTTTGCAGCCGATTTTGGAAAATAGTCCGATTTAGGCTCAATGAAGTAGGCGCGGAAAGCCGCGACTCGCCTTGCGGAAAAACCCGTTTAAAAATAAGAAAAAACAAAATGTACGTAATTGCAAACATGAACGGTCAGCAGATGAAGGTTGAAGAGGGTAAGAAACTCTTCGTGCATCACCTCAAAGGTGTTGATGCAGGCCAGACTGTTGAATTTGATGAAGTATTGTTGGCTGACAACAACGGTGCAGTCACAGTAGGAACTCCTTACATCGAAGGAGCAAAGGTAGTGTGTGAAGTAAAGTCGCCACTCGTAAAGGGCGATAAGGTTATCATCTTCCGTATGAAGCGCCGCAAGGACTCAAAGAAGAAGAATGGTTACCGCGAACAGTTCACTGAGGTAGTAGTTAAACAAGTTATCGCTTAACTTAATTTAAAAGGAGAAAACATTATGGCACATAAAAAAGGTGTTGGTAGTTCAAAGAACGGTCGTGAATCACACGCACAACGATTAGGCGTTAAGATATGGGGTGGACAGGAAGTTACAGCAGGTAACATCATCGTTCGCCAGCGTGGAACAAAGCACAATCCAGGTCTCAATGTAGGTAAAGGTAAGGACGATACACTCTATGCACTCATTGACGGAACAGTAAACTTCCGCAAGACTCGCAACGACAAGAGCATCGTTTCAGTCATCCCTTTCGAGGCTAAAACAGAAGCAGAAGCATAGTTTCATTATTTCATAAATAAGATTTTTAATTTATTTGACAAGGTGCATCAATACAAATTGGTGCACTTTTTTGTTGAAAAATGATTGTAGTTTGAAAAATTTTGTGTAAGTTTGCAGTCGGAAACTATAAACATCAAGAATATGAAACGTATTATCACAGGAATAGCAATCGTTGTGTTAAGTGTATCTTACTGTTTAGCACAAGGCACAGCAGGCCTCATCGGAGAGAACGACAAGAAAATTCTTAACCACCTTGACCTATCGTTCACGGCAGGAACAACAGGCCTCGGCTTTGACCTTGCAGCTCCTATTGGCAATATAGTACAGATCCGTGCAGGCTATTCTATTATGCCTCACTTCAAATATAATATGGACTTCGGCATACAAGTAGGCGACGATCCGGCAACAAGTCAAACTAAATTTGAAAAACTATCGGGCATGTTGACACAACTGACAGGCAACAAAGTTGACAACCATGTGACTATGGAAGGACGTCCACGCTACTATAACTTCAGTTTGCTGATTGACGTTTTCCCATTCAAGAACAATAAGCACTGGCACTTTACAGGCGGATTCTTCGTTGGTCCAAGCAAAGTTGCCGATGCAATAAACAGTATTGGCGACATGCAATCGCTCATGGGCGTGAACATTTACAATAACATCTACGACAAAGTCTATAGAGGCGAACCACTGATAAAATGGAACGAAAACGACATTTACCTTGACCCTGCATACGAGGACAAGATACTCTCATACGGACGAATGGGCATACATGTCGGCGATTTTAATAAGGACATCTATGCCGACGTAAATGGACAGAGCACCCTAATTCACAAAAAAGGTGACCCATATATGATGGAACCAGGCGAAGACGGCATGGTAAGTGCCGATGCAACAGCAAATTCTTTCAAACCTTATATAGGGTTCGGATATGGCGGAAGGCTTATCAAGAACAACGACAAGTATAAAATTTCATTTGATTGTGGCGTAATGTTCTGGGGCGGAAAGCCTGATGTCATCACTCACGATGGCGTGAACCTGACACAAGACTTGGACAATATCTGGGGCGATTTGGACAACTATGTCAAGTTTGCAAAGAAAGTTACGGTCTTTCCAGAGCTCAATCTTAGAATTTCAAGGACAATATTTTAACAGTTTATTTTGCGATTACCGTTTTTTTTAGTAACTTTGCCGACCAATTATATATAATAAGGTATCTTTTTATAATTTTATGGCAAAAGAACTAAAAGATTTAACGAAAAGAGCGGATAACTACAGCCAGTGGTACAATGACCTTATAGTCAAGGCCGACCTTGCTGAGCAGTCTGCTGTGCGTGGCTGCATGGTAATCAAGCCATACGGCTATGCTATCTGGGAAAAGATGCAACGTCAGCTCGACGACATGTTCAAGCAGACTGGTGCAGTTAATGCTTACTTCCCATTACTTATTCCAAAATCATTCCTTTCACGCGAAGCAGAGCACGTTGAAGGCTTTGCAAAGGAGTGTGCTGTTGTGACGCATTACCGTTTGAAGACAAACGAAACTCACGATGGAGTAGTTGTTGACCCTGAAGCAAAACTCGAAGAAGAACTAATCATTCGCCCGACTTCCGAGACAATAATATGGAATACGTATAAGAATTGGATACAGTCATGGCGCGATCTGCCTTTGATGTGCAATCAGTGGTGCAACGTGATGCGCTGGGAAATGCGTACTCGTCCGTTCCTCCGCACGTCTGAATTCCTGTGGCAAGAAGGTCATACAGCCCATGCAACACGCGAAGAAGCTGAGAAGGAAGCACAGCAGATGCTGAAGGTTTATGCAGACTTCGCCGAGAATTATATGGCAGTTCCTGTAGTACAAGGCGTAAAAAGCGAGACTGAACGCTTTGCCGGCGCTCTCGACACATATACAATCGAGGCAATGATGCAGGACGGAAAAGCATTGCAAAGTGGTACAAGTCATTTCCTCGGACAGAACTTTGCAAAGGCTTTCGACGTGAAGTTCCTCAATAAAGACAATAAAGAAGAATATGTTTGGGCAACAAGTTGGGGTGTAAGCACACGACTCATCGGTGCCCTCATAATGACACATAGCGACGATAACGGTCTCGTTCTTCCTCCTGCACTTGCACCTATTCAGGTTGTAATAATCCCAATTGCAGGCAAGGGAGAGCAGAAGGCGGCTGTCGATGCAGCATTGATGCCTGTTATTGACAACCTAAAGAAGTCTGGCATTAGTGTTAAGTATGACGATGCAGACAACAAACGTCCAGGATTCAAGTTTGCTGATTACGAGTTAAAGGGTGTTCCTGTACGACTTGTACTCGGTGCAAGAGACTTGGAGAATGGCACAATTGAAGTTATGCGCCGTGACACTCTTGAAAAGGAAACAGTTCCATTCGTAGGAATTGAAGAATATGTTAAGAATCTTCTTGATGACATCCAGAAGAACATGTTGGCAAAGGCAAAGGCATGGCGCGACAGCATGATTTACGAATGTGATGACTATGAGGAGTTCAAGGAAAAGGTAAAGAACGGTGGTTTCTTCCTTTGCCACTGGGATGGCACAGCCGAAACAGAAGCAAAGATTAAGGAAGATACACAGGCAACAATCCGTTGCGTACCATTCGGCTATGAGCAAACTCCAGGCGTTGATATGGTAACTGGCAAGCCAAGCAAGGCAAGAGTTATAATTGCAAGAAGTTATTAATAGAACATTGTAAATAAAATATTAAATTGTTAAATTGTAAATTAAGATCATGATTTATTCAACAGAAGTACAAAACATGTGCTGTGTTGCCAAAGGTCCAAACCACGGACCAGCTCCAATTCCTGAAGAAGGAAAGTGGGTAAAGGCAAAAGAGATAAAGGATATCTCTGGTATGACACACGGAATCGGTTGGTGCGCTCCTCAGCAGGGTGCATGTAAACTCTCACTGAACGTAAAGGACGGTATCATCGAAGAGGCTCTCGTAGAGACTATCGGTTGTTCAGGTATGACTCACTCAGCCGCTATGGCATCTGAAATCCTTCCTGGTAAAACCCTCCTCGAAGCATTGAACACAGACCTTGTTTGCGATGCAATCAACACTGCAATGCGTGAACTCTTCCTTCAGATTGTCTATGGACGCACTCAGTCTGCTTTCTCTGAAGGCGGTCTTACTATAGGTGCTGGCCTCGAAGACCTTGGTAAGGGATTCGTTTCACAGGTAGGAACACTCTATGGCACAAAGGCAAAGGGTACTCGTTACCTCCAGTTGACAGAAGGATACATCACAAAGATGTTCCTCGACAAGAACGACCAAGTATGTGGTTATCAGTTTGTCCACATGGGTAAACTGATGGATGCTCTCAAGAAAGATATGAGTAATGCCGACGCTATAAAGGCTGCAACCGGAACTTACGGTCGCACGACTGAAGAGCAAGGTGCTGTTAAATCTATTGACCCACGTAAAGAATAACGACTATGCGCGAAGTAAAATTTGAATCTCAGGACCGTCGTATGAAGCAGGTACTCGCTGCTTTAAACGCAAACGGCATTGCTTCAGTTGAAGAAGCTGAACAGATATGTGAACAAGCAGGCCTTGATCCTTACAAGACTTGTGAAGAAACTCAGATGATATGCTTCGAAAATGCAAAGTGGGCATACGTCTGTGGTAGTGCAATTGCAATTAAGAAGTGTTGCAAGAATGCTGCTGATGCTGCCGAGGCAATCGGTATTGGTCTTCAGGCTTTCTGCATTCCTGGCTCTGTTGCTGACGATCGCAAGGTTGGTCTCGGCCATGGAAACCTTGCTGCACGCCTTCTCCGCGAAGAGACTCAGTGCTTTGCATTCCTTGCAGGCCACGAAAGTTTCGCTGCTGCTGAAGGTGCAATCAAGATTGCAGAAATGGCAAACAAGGTACGCAAGAACCCATTGCGCGTTATCCTTAACGGTCTCGGAAAGGATGCTGCAATGATTATCAGCCGTATCAATGGCTTTACATATTGCCAGACTCAGTTCGACTATTATACAGGTAAGGTTGAAGTCATCAACCGCACAGCTTATAGCGATGGACCTCGTGCAAAGGTTAATTGCTATGGTGCCGACGATGTTCGCGAAGGTGTTGCAATTCTTTGGCTTGAGGATGTTGACGTGTCAATCACGGGTAACTCTACAAACCCAACTCGCTTCCAGCACCCAGTTGCAGGTACTTACAAGAAGGAACGCATCCTTGCTGGTAAGCCATACTTCTCAGTAGCATCAGGTGGTGGTACGGGTCGTACACTTCACCCAGACAACATGGCTGCAGGTCCTGCATCTTATGGTATGACTGATACTCTCGGCCGTATGCACTCTGACGCTCAGTTCGCTGGTTCTTCTTCAGTTCCTGCACACGTTGAGATGATGGGCTTCCTCGGTATGGGTAACAATCCAATGGTAGGTTGCACAGTTGCTTGTGCCGTAAACGTTGCTCTTGCACTGTCTAAGTAAGTTTAGGCTATACATCAATACCAATCTCCTACAGCCTTTTGGTTGTAGGAGATTTTTTTGTTCCTTCGCGTTTCATACCGTTGTTTGCGCTGATGTGAAGCAGTGTTTGCTATGAGGCGAACATCAGACTTTCATGGGACGAGCTTTATAACCGAGGGAAAACTGCTACAGTTTTCGAGTGGAAACTGCTACAGTTTTCAAGTCAAAACTGCTACAGTTTTTTTCCTACTATAAAGGTCGTTCTTAAAAAGCATTACGCTCATGCCATGAAAGCAAACAACTCAAGCATTGCCATCGAGCTATTGTTACTTGCCAAAGCAAGAAATGGTGAAAAACAGGTTCATGTATTTCCCAAGAAAAGGATGCCATTTCATCTCACATTGTATATTTTTTTTGTTTTTGTGTTCAAAAAGTTAAGATGATATACTTTTTTGCACAAAAACATTTGGTTTTGTGCAAAAAAAGTAATAATTTTGCACAAAAATAAGAAAAACGTGCATATTACATTATTACAAATTGACTAAAATGGCTATACCTAAGAAAGAAGATATCGGCAGTCTCAACCAATTGATTGAACAGAGTATTAAGTTGAATTGGAACCGTCAGGCATTGACAGATTATCAAGGCTCAACTTGCTGCTATTGCGACGTGGCGCGTAAAATCGTGAAACTTCACATCCTGTTTGAGGAATGTGGACTTGAGCGTGGCGACAAGGTCGCACTTTGCGGCAGGAACAGCGTCAACTGGGCTGTAGCATTCTTTGCAACGCTGACGTATGGTGCTGTCGCAGTTCCACTGCTACATGAGTTCACGGCAGAACAAATTCACAACTGCGTGAACCATAGCGATGCTAAGATATTGTTTGTAGGCGACTTTGTAAAAACGATTATTTCTCCAGACGAAATGCCAAAACTTGAAGGCATTATCAACCTACCCGACTTCTCATTACACACATGCAGAACGGAGAAATTACACGATGCACGCGAACATCTGAACGAACTTTTCGGCAAACGCTGGCCAAAAGAGTTTACCGAGGATTGCTTTAATATATATAAGGAACAAGATCCTGATGAATTGGCACTGATAAACTATACAAGCGGTACGACGGGACATTCAAAAGGTGTAATGCTCCCTTATCGTGCCCTTTGGAGCAATTATATCTTTGCAGACAGTGTCATGGGCAAATATCTACATGCTGGCGACAAGATAATCAGCATACTTCCACTGGCTCACATGTATGGCATGGCGTATGAACTCATCTACGAAACTATAGTAGGTTGCCATATTTCATTCCTGAACCGTACACCTTCACCAGCTATTATACTTAAGGCTTTCAGTGAAATAAAACCACGCATCATTATCTCCGTACCACTTATATTGGAGAAAATAATAAAGAAAAAGGTTCTGCCGTCGTTACAGACAAACAGAATGAGAGTGCTTCTAAACACACCTGGCATCAATAAAAAGATTCGCGACAAGATATGCGAACAGATGAAAGAGATGTTTGGTGGCAATTTCTACGAAATAATTATTGGTGGTGCAGCCATGAGTCAAGAGGTAGAATCGTTCCTTTGCAAAATCAATTTCCCTATGACAATTGGTTATGGAGCAACGGAATGTGCACCGATTATATGCTATGAAGACTGGCAAGAGTTTGTTCCAGGCAGTTGCGGAAAGTGTGTAATCAACATGGAATTGAAGATTATAAGCAGTGACCCACAGAATATTCCAGGCGAAATTCTTGTACGAGGCTTGAACGTAATGCTCGGTTATTACAAAGACGAACAGCTTACAAAAGAGGCTATCGACGAAGAAGGATGGTTCCACACGGGTGACCTCGGAGTTATCGACAGCAAAGGAAATGTCTTTATTAAGGGGCGCAGTAAGAACATGCTACTTGGCGCAAACGGACAGAACATCTATCCAGAAGAGATAGAAGACAAACTTTCTTCGATGGCTCTCGTTGCAGAATGTGTTGTAGTTCAACGTGAAGATAAGTTGGTTGGACTTGTTTTCCCTGATTTCGACGAAGCAAAGAAACTTGGACTTGAAGACTCTGACCTTGAAAGCGTGATGAAAGAAAACATGGCTGAACTCAACAATGAGCTTCCTTCATACTGCAAGTTGTCGAAGATTGAAATACGCAACGAGGAGTTCTCGAAGACTGCAAAGAACAGCATCAGGCGATTCCTTTATTCATAGCACATCTACAACTTTTTAGGCAGAACGACATCTTTGGGTGCTCTCTTCCTTGGAAGAGTGTTAGTTGGTGCTTTCAGCATTTTGCGCATCATCTTTGAACTGTCTTTGGCATTCAAATTCTTGATGGTGTCTTTCTGTGGTTCTTCCCTTTTCGATGGCAAAGTTGTTTCAGTAGAATCGTTATCGGCCACTTGTTGAGATGGAGTTGTAACTTGATGGCAACGAATAAGACGTATATTGTTTAAGAATATAAGTTTAAGTGTTGTTGTGGTTTCATTAAGATTCTTGTTCTGAAGGATGAACCCAGATATCGATTTTATCTTCAAGTCGGGACTTGCTTCGAGCGTTATGCTTTGATAGGCATCCATTGAAAATGTAGTGACGGTATGAATAACACTGTCATTGTTATACTTGATGGCAAGCATCGCAGTAGCATTTCGAAAACCGTCTTGATAGTGGAACTTGGGATTAAATTCAAGGATGAACTTATCTCCTGCATGATATGATGAGTCGGCAGCATACTTGAAAGCGATATAATTATAAGGTTTGTAACTCGTCAGTACCGAGAATTTATTCTCACGCCAAATGTTTGACGTATCACCATTTGCACTAAAGTCCGAGTAACGATTAAAGTCAGAGACATCTGCACCAAGGCTCAAAGCCTCATTGCTAAGGCGTTCATGTATGTTTTCGTAAATCTTATGCAATTCGTCAGAATGGCGTAGATAATAGATCATCGAACTGTCAAATTCCTCTTGCGTAACACCATATTTCTGCAATACTGCCTTAGAATATACATATTCATTATAGTCGTATTTGTCCTCACCATAAGAACTTGCATACTGCGCTTTATGCAAGTCGTAGAGCAAATCTTCCATCGTTCCGGCAGTGAGATGTGGAATGTCGCGAACACATGAGGCAAATGCAATGAGTGCCAATGTGATGACGGTGAGGATTTTCTTCATTGTACTTTATGGTTTTGAGGTTTTTACTACCCTAAGAGTTCGATTATTCGAGAATTCGAGGTGCTAACTCGTCAACTCCTTTCTCAACGATATTTTGGAAAGTTCTTTCCTATAAAATATAAGGAGTGCGACGATTCCACACGAGATTGACGCGTCGGCGAAGTTGAATACAGGCGAGAAGAAAACAAAATGTTCGCCTCCGACCATTGGCATCCACGTTGGCCACGTCGTGTCAATAATTGGGAAGTAGAACATATCAACAACCTTTCCCATAAGCATCGGCGCATATCCATTGCCGAAATCAACAGTGCTCGCGATTTCAAATGGAGTTGACATTGTGAATATCTGCCCATAGACCAAACTATCCACAATGTTACCTGCTGCTCCGGCAAGCACCAACGAGAGACAGACGATATATCCTGTCCGTGCATGTGACTTTATCTGTTGCACGATGTAATAGCCTACAACGATGACAGCAACTATACGGAATATCGAAAGGAACAGTTTCCCAAACACTTCCATTCCGAATGCGGCACCGTTGTTCTCGATAAATGAAATATAAAACCAGTCAAAGACGTGTATGCTTTCATGCAAATGCATATTCGTCTTAACCCAAACCTTTATGATTTGGTCCACAAAAAGCACGGCAATAAAGATTATTATTGCCAGCACTGCCTTGTTTCTTTTGCTCATGCCACTACTATCTTTTCTCGCCAAGTTTATCCTCAATGCAAGTTGTAGCATGAGGCACGGCACGAAGTCTTTCCTTTGGAATCAGTTTTCCTGATATGCGACTGATGCCGTAAGTCTTGTTGTTAATGCGAACCAATGCTGCTTCGAGTCCTTGGATAAACTTCTGCTGGCGTGCAGCCATATTCATCAGTTCTTCCTTGGTCTGCGCTGTACTTCCCTCTTCAAGAATCTTGTAAGTCGGAGAAGTGTCAATCACATCATTGCCATCCTTGTTCATAAGGACGTTCTTCATTTGTTCGTAGTCGCGTTTTGCCAAGGCAATTTTCTCATTTATCAACTGCCTGAACTCCTCAAGTTCAGCGTCGGAATACCTTGTCTTCTCTGCCATAATTGTAGGAATTATAATTTGACAATATGTATTTTCAGTTTGAATCCATCGAATTCGATTTCATCACCTTCATTATTTTCAACGTCAATATAATCTGCCAGGACTTGTGTCTTGATGTATTCTCCAAACGATTCAATGGCTGCATCAGTTTCTGCGTTCGGTTCTATCTTCACCCGAATACGGTCAACTATCTCCATTCCCTTGTCCTTTCTCATGTTCTGGACACGGTTAATAATCTCACGAGCCATGCCCTCCCTCTTGAGTTCTTCGCTGATTTCAACCTCAAGGGCAACAGTGGCAGAGCCTTCGTTTGAGACGAGCCATCCTGGAATATCCTCGCTGATAACCTCAACGTCTTCAAGGTCAATGGTTACTTCGTCAGGTATTGCGATTGCAAGTTTGCCTTCAGCTTCGAGTTGAGCTATCTGTTCCTGCGTTAAGGCTGCAACAGCATTGGCTACATCCTTCATCTGCTTGCCAAACTTCTTACCCATTACACGGAAATTACATTTCACTTTCTTAACGAGAATACCATTGCCTTCGATGAACTTCAGTTCTTTCACATTGACTTCATTCAGTATCAAACCCTTTACTTCCTCAATGTACTTCTGCTGTTCTTCTGTTGCAGGAATCATTATGCAATGCAGCGGCTGACGCACTTTGATGTTGACTTTCCTGCGCAAAGCGAGTACCATACTCGTTATCTGCTGGGCAATTTCCATCTTTTCTTCCAGTTGCTTGTCTATTGCTTCTTCGCAAACCTCTGGGAACAACTGCAAGTGAACGCTCTTTTCGTCGCCTGTCAAATCCTGATAAAGTTGGTCGGCATAGAATGGAGAGAATGGTGCAAGCAACTTTGAAATTGTCACAAGACAAGTGTAAAGTGTCTGATAAGCACTCTGCTTGTCCTTGCTCATTGCACTTCCCCAGAAGCGTTTACGGTTAAGTCGTACGTACCAGTTACTGAGATTGTCGTTGACAAACTTGTCAATAAGTCGTCCTGCCTTCGTTGGTTCGTAGTCCTTGAGAGCGGCATCGACATCCTTTATCAACGAATTCAGCTCGCTGACAATCCATCGGTCTATCTCCGGACGTTCATTCAAAGGTATCTGTTCTGCCTGTGGATCGAAGTCGTCCACGTTTGCATAGAGTGCAAAGAATGAATATGTATTGTATAATGTGCCAAAGAATTTCCTTCTAACCTCGTCAACTCCATTCGGGTCATACTTCAAATTGTCCCATGGAGCAGAGTTTGTTGCCATGTAGAAACGCACTGCATCACTGCCGTATTGTTCGATTTGGTCGAATGGGTTGACTGCATTGCCGAGTCGTTTACTCATCTTTTCGCCCTTTGCATCAAGCACAAGACCTGACGAAATGACGTTCTTAAACGCCACGCTGTCCTTTACCATCGTTGCAATTGCGTGCAGAGTGAAGAACCATCCGCGTGTCTGGTCAACGCCTTCATTGATAAATTCTGCTGGGAATACCTTGTTTTCGTCGATTGCCTTTTGGTGTTCGAATGGGTAATGCTGCTGTGCAAATGGCATTGCACCCGAGTCAAACCATACGTCGATAAGGTCTGTCTCACGCTTCATAGGCTTTCCTGATGGGCTGACCAGGATTATTTCATCTACGTATGGACGGTGAAGGTCTATCTTATTGTAGTTTGCATTACTCATAGAACCTGAGTGGAAGTCCTTGTCACGGAACGGATTGCTCTTCATGAAACCTGCTTTTACCGACTTATCCATCTCGTCGTACAGCTCCTGCAGACTGCCTATACATATCTCTTCGCCCGTATCTTCGTTGCGCCATATAGGCAGAGGTGTGCCCCAATAACGTGAACGGGAGAGATTCCAGTCGTTAAGATTTTCGAGCCATTTGCCAAATCTGCCGGTTCCGGTACTTGCCGGTTTCCAGTTTATGGTCTTATTAAGTTCCACCATTCTGTCCTTGACTGCAGTAGAACGAATGAACCAAGAGTCCAAAGGATAGTATAGGATTGGTTTGTCCGTGCGCCAACAATGAGGATAATTATGCACATGCTTCTCTATCTTGAACACTTTGTTCTCTGCTTTCATGTCGAGACAAAGCGAGATGTCGAGTGTTTCGTCCTTATCGGTAAGCTCTGGATCGTATGCATTCTTCACAAATCTGCCCGAATAACGTCCCCATAATGCTGGGTCAACATAGTTTTTAGCGAAGTCCTTATCCATTTTGTGAATATGGAAATACTTGCCTTCGAGGTCAACGATAGGGCGTTTGTTGCCCTTGCGGTCGATTACAACTATGCCGGAAATACCTGCTTTCTGAGCCACCATCCTATCATCTGCACCGAAATTCGGGGCAATGTGAACTATTCCGGCACCGTCGTCGGTTGTCACATAGTCGCCTGGAATGACGCGGAATGCACGTGTTGGGTCGAGTGGTTTAATCATTGGGAGCAGTTGTTCGTACTCCATTCCAACGAGATCTGTGCCTTTATAGTGCCCAACAACACGCCAAGGAATCACCTTTGCGCCCTTTTCGTACTCCTCAAGTGGTTGGTCTTTGCCTGCTTCATTAAAGTATGCACTGACTCTCGCCTCTGCAAGAACGGCTGTGATTGGCAGTGATGTGTATGGGTTATAAGTCTGTATTGCGACGTAATCTATCTTTGGACCGACGCAAAGTGCCGAGTTTGCAGCCAGTGTCCAAGGCGTTGTGGTCCATGCGAGGAACACTGGTGTGCCCCACTCTGACATTTCTGGTTTTGGGTTTTTCATCTTGAACTGTGCCGTACACGTCGTATCTTTCACGTCGCGATAACATCCAGGCTGGTTCAATTCGTGCGAACTAAGTCCTGTTCCTGCTGCTGGTGAATACGGCTGAATAGTGTAACCCTTGTAGAGGAGGTCCTTCTTATAAAGTTCCTTCAACAGCCACCAAAGGCTTTCAATATACTTGTTGGTGTATGTGATGTATGGATTGTCGAGGTCAACCCAATAGCCGATACGCTTCGTAAGGTCGGTCCACTCCTTGGTGAACTTCATTACGTTTGTGCGGCACTTCTGGTTGTAGTCCTCAACGGAGATCGTTGTACCTATGTCCGACTTCGTTATGCCGAGTTCCTTCTCCACGCCAAGTTCTACAGGAAGTCCGTGAGTGTCCCATCCTGCCTTGCGATGAACCTGAAAACCTTTCATCGTCTTATAGCGGCAGAATATGTCCTTTATTGTACGAGCCAACACATGGTGAATGCCTGGAAGACCATTTGCCGACGGCGGACCTTCGAAGAAAATAAAACGAGGGCTGCCTTCACGTTCAGTAATCGACTTGCCGAATACGTCGTTGCTCTCCCATTTGTCCAACACTTCTTTGTTAACCTGAGTAAGATTCAATCCTTTGTGTTCCTTAAACTTTGCCATACATCTTTATTTATATACTTTTATATCTTTATTTTTATAATAGTTTGCAAAGTTAATGCAAATCGAGGACAATACAAAATAAAAGACAAAGTTTTTTTATTTTTATTGGTTTCAATTATCGGATTGTAGAGTCCAACAGCAAATGCAAATTTATATAAAATGTTTGAAGAAACAATA
>JAKSIZ010000019.1 GCA_024398515.1 Bacteroidaceae bacterium
AAGACGGCGAAGTTACTGTATCCGACATCACTACGATTGCTGCCTACATCCTTGGTCAGGCGGTTGAAAAGTTCAACTTCAGCAATGCCGACGTTGACAATGATGCTGCCATCACAGTATCCGACATCACCGGTACGGCTTCAATCATTCTTGGCAACTAACGTGCCTATTCTTCTTGTTGAACGCTAAGCTTTCCTGACACGAACGCTTAACTCGAAAAAAAGTTGTACAACTTTCACTTGAAAGTTGTACAACTTTCGTTCGAAAGTCGTACAACTTTTTTCCACCCCCACCACACACCCCTACAAAGCCTATCGTTCACCCTTTGATTTTTATAATGATTTTCTTAAGATTTCTTCGACTAGCGAAGCGACTGAAGTCGATGATAAGGCGCGAAGCGCCGCCCCAAACAAATCGTCCCAATTATTTTAATTCCGATTTTAACATATAGATTTTCAAAATCAAATAAAAAATCAAACGAAAAATAAGTTGAAGGATTTATTATGGTCGCTACGCTCAAAATCTAACTAATAATCAAACTAAAAATCAAATTAGTAAAAACAATTATTGCTGTCCGCTATGCTATAGCCTGAAAGGCTTACACCTATCAGCCCAGGGCAACCAACACGCGAAATCAACGGAAATAGTTAAAAAAACATATAATTTGAGATTTTCTTGGTGAAGAACTATTGAAATTGAGAAAAAAAACTGTAACTTTGCGCTCAAAGAGCGCGAGCTGGAACTTCGACCTTCATCCCGTCTATGGTGTGTTCTTCCTGAATTTCCACATGAAGGGCCTGAAGCCACAAGCGATTCGCACCATACAGCTAAAGGTAGATGAGACTGGCGAGATTTTCTCGGAAAAACTGAAAGCCTTTACACTTGAACTTGTTGACTTCAAGGATAAGCCGGAAGCATATCCAAAGTCGCAGATAGAATATTGGTTATACAACCTCGTAAATATGGAGTCTATGACAGAAGCATTACCTTTCCAGACACAGCAGCCTATCTTCAGCAAGATGGGAGGAATTTCGGAGCTCAGTCACATGAATAGCGAGGAGCGCCGCAAGTACTTTAACAGTCTCAATAAGTATCGCACTAATCTCTCCGTGATGGAACACGCCGTTGAAGAAGGAGTGCAAAAAAAGGCTATTGAGATAGCACGCAATTTGAAGGCTCTAAATGTTCCTATAGATACAATTGTGAAATCAACAGGCTTATCCGTTGAACAAATTGAAAAACTATAACCAAAGAAAACCTTTGATAACGGTTCCTCACTTTGCATGTAGGAAGATTTTCATTACCTTTGCAAATATGAATAGGAAAGCGGTAAATATCGTCGTTGGCGTCGTTGCGGTCGTGATTGTTGCAGCGATATATGGGTGTAGCAGACAACGCCCACAGCAGATGATCGTGGCTGAAAGCATCTATTCCACGATGCCCGACAGTGCGCTGGCACTGCTCAACACGGTTGACCGCAACGACCTTAGCGGCGAAAACCTTGCACGCTATTGCCTGTACTACTACATGTCGCAGGACAAGAGCGGTCTCGATGTTGACAATGACTCGCTGATACGTACGGCATACGACTACTATTCACGCCACGCCGACGACTCGCTTTACGCCAGATGCCACTACTATATGGGCAAATACTATCTGCTTTCAGACAGCACGAAGCAATGCGAAGACTGTCTGCTCCTCGCCCTCAACACCGCAGAAAAGCAAAAAGACTACTTCACCGCCTACCTCTCAGCCGAGAAGTTGAGCCGTTCAATTGCCGTAAGCGATCATCAGGCAGCGATTAATTATGCAAGAAAGGCATGTAACTTGTACCAACTATGCGACAAGAACTTAGACAATGAAATATACCTTTTACTCAACTTTGGCTTGTCATTCTTGCATGAACAAGAGGCAGATTCCTGCTTCAAATACCTTAATTATGCCGAGGAATTGCTTCCACAAGTAAAAGATTCCTTTACGGTTACAGCGATTTATCAAGGCATTGCGGCTGCGTATGATGAAATAGGAGAATACGAAAAAGGCTTGCACTATGCAGAACTAATGAAAAAGAGTGCTCCGTCAATGTATAATTCACAGAAATATATGCTCTCGTTAAGTTATGTGAATACCAATAATATCGAAAAGGCAAAACCAATATTTTTTGAATTATTGCAACAAAACGACAACGAAATGAATTATAATATATATAATATTCTGTTAAATGACGCAATAACAAATAACCATAAAGAACAGGCTATATCTTACGCAAAATCTATGCGAGAAAGTTTAATGAACATGTATCAGCATGTCATTGAAACAAAAGCTCAATACTTTCAGGACAACATAAAGAAAGAAGTAGAGAAAGAAGCAATAAAGTATAAAGAAAAAATAAAAGTTATATTCATTCTTGGAATATCATGCTTTATAATCATAATTACAATATGCATATTTCTTCTTATGTACCATAATAAAAGAGAAAAGCATAGGTTAGAGATAAAACATAGGGAAGAACAAATATCGATGATGCGTCATTACATACAGGAAAAGATAAACTTGATGTCCGAGTTACAGAAGGACAATAAGATTAAAACAGCATTTTGTGATTCTGATTGGGAAAATTTAGCTTCATATCTTAATGCGACCGATAATAATTTTGTGAATAGACTACGAACGAAATATCCAAAAACTACCGATGAAATCGTACATTTTTGCATGTTGCTTAAGATAAATCTAAGCAATGAAGACATAGCAAGAATGTATAATATCACCCCGAAATCAGTAAAACAACGCTGTTATTTGTATAAAACTAACTTTGATATTAGCTCAAGTGACGTGTCATTAAGAAATTTCATTGCGAAATTTTAGCTTAAAATACCATTTCTAATACCTCTTTTTTTCATTTTTAGACCATTACTCTAAGTACTCATGCGATATATTGTTGGCTATCAATAGTATATCGAAGTCTCAAAATACTGCTTTTTAGACTTAAAGTATTTGCTTTTTTCTTTGAGCGTAAATAACTTTGCAGTCAAGTTTAATTAAAAAAAAGAAGAATGAAAAAATTTGCTTTACTATTAACAATGCTATGTATCAGTGCAAATTTATTATTTGCAGATGGAGGTCAGCAAAATCCTCAATCAAATCAATCAGACCAAAGTATAATAATAATTAAAAAAGGTCTATCTTCTGGTGGTCGTAGTTCATTTGTAAATCTTTCAGCTTTTTTGTATGGAACAAGTTACATCAATGTCGATATTACCAATCACATCGGCAATGTTACAGTGACAATTGAAGATGGCAATCAAACGGAAGTTGTCAATGAGACTTATTATGTGAATGGTCAAGGCGTTTGCACTGTCAGCACTGCAAGCCTTGCTTCTGGTAATTACACCTTATATATAAATATAGGTGCGGATATTTATTTCGGTAGATTTGAAATAGAATAATACAGTTTAAGAGTTAATGAATATTAAATATATTAATATCAATTGCTTTATGAAAAAAAATATTTTTATTTTTGTAGTCGTAGCAGTATTCGTTGCATGTAGCCAAGACAGCCTTAACGACTTTGATTTCGAGGCATATTCAAGTCAGACACGCTCTGATGGATTGAAAGGAATAAATTGGAAAGATTTGGATACCATTAATTTTGTTTCTGAAAAGGACATGGATTCGTACATTCACTTCAAAAAACTTCTTGCAAAGAGCAGTAAAGAAGAAATAAGCGTCAAAAGCATTGAGCCGCTAACGCTTGAAGAGAATGCCGTACTTGGTTATCTGGTAAACTATGACAAAGGTTGGGAAATTGTTGCAGCGGACAAAAGATGCCCAACCGTAATAGCAAAGGGAGAGGAAGGCAACTTCTCGATGAATGAGATACCAGAGAATATGAAAGCCTGGACGGAAAGTTTATTATATGACGTTGCATCCATGCGTAGTATGCAGGAATTACCAAATAACTTAAACGAGGAGACGCTTAAAAATATAAATTCAAGCATTAACTTTTGGAAAGCCATAACGTGTGATTTTGATTTTCTTGAAAATCCAGATGGTTCTCCTCAGATGGACATGTTGACACCATTATTGCCTCCGCCAGGAAGTGGACATTGGGTACTTGCTTACGTTGATAGCTCAACTGTAGAAATATCTGAATTGCACCACTTGATTTCTACGCAGTGGGGGCAAACGTCGCACTTCAATGGATTTTATCCTCAAATATCTATTACGAATAGCAATCGTCCGAGTGCAGGATGTGCAATAATTGCCATAGCCCAAGAATTATATTACTTGCATAACAAACTGGGACATCCAAATGGTGGCCCTATCACAGCCAGATATTCAGGATACGTTGATAATTATGAAACCGCATTAGAAGAAGCTGATTATTCCCCATTGTGGGAAAATGTTGAATTTAGTAATTATTGGAAATCAACATTTGCTGCATGGCTGGCTATTATATCTAACGCTTCTTTTAATCCTAGTAGCAATGGAAATTATATTGCTGGATTAAACCTTGATCAAATAGTTTCTTGTTTCACTCATGTGAATATAGATACAGAGGCGCAGGCATATAATAGTAATGTCGTTATGAATAATCTGCAGGACAGTTTGCCTGTAATAGTAGGATTATATGATTTTACTACAAATCCTCCTGGAGGTCATGCAGCGATAATAGATGCCTATCGTATTACACGAACAGATTATTTTTACAATTATCTATGGGTTTATAACACTCCTTCATCTGACGAAATGCAAGGAAAATATACCAGAACAGCAATCGAATCAGGGACTCCAGTAACACAATTCAGGTTAAATTGGGGATGGGAAGGATATTATAATGATAATCTTTATTATACCTATGGAATTTGGAATGCAGGGTATAATTTTGGAACAATACAAAAAATGACAGTAAGTGATTTTGCAGTTAATTAATACATGTAATTATGAAAAAGTATTTGATTTTATTATTCGCAGCAGCTTTCATGTTTGCTTGCAGCAGTGACGAGGAAATAGTATTTGAGGACGAGAATGCAAACAGCACGAGTAACTCAGAGGAAGCGGTAGTTGATAGTAGTCTCATTTTAAATACTCCTCCTCCTTTTTGGCATTACGTTGACGTGCCTTCTACATTTGAAGAGTATGGTATAGTACCTTCAACAAACGTAAAGATAGCAGACATAGGCAAGCCCTTCCAAACAAAACAACAGTTGGTTGATGCATCTGTACGCAGTATGTATCAATTTGTTGCGACATTCCAATGCGTAGATTCCTGTGAGCATACCTATTATATTCCGAGATATAGAACTGAGACTGATAGCCCTTATTGGGACATGGGATGGAATTTATGTAAAACGACTAAAAACCCAGTAATCACCATCCACGATAATACTATCCATTACTTTTACTATGAATATGTTGATTGGAAATCTGTAAATAACGTATATAAAGTGCAAAGTACCTATTATTCCTATGATGAAAATACAGGCAAGTTGGAATTGCGTAATCCTATAGAATTCCCACGTTTGGGCGAAGTGAAGGTACTTACCGTTATGCATGCTGACAAGAACTATCTGATTCTCGATGTAAATAAGAAGATAGAAGATGCTGGTTTAGCAGATAATGTCTATTCCCGTCTGGTATTACTTTCTCAAGACGACGAAAATCCAATCTGATTATTGAAGACGCGAATATAAAGCCCTCAAATATACAAGAAACACAAAAAAGCACAGTATTTGAAAAATAATTCCAGAAAAGTGAAACTTTCGAGTGTTAAAATATTGATTATTCGTATGCGCGCGCCCGCGCGCGCAATATTAATAAGGTGTAGTTTACGGTTGACTGCAAATCACTCCCCCTTGGGGAAGTATGGAGGGGGCTTCATTTTTTTTGTTATTACACAACTCAATAAGTCCATTTATACCTTCTCGCGCGTACGCGTGTATATAATTATGTATTTGCGCAGTCGTTGTCCTGTGTTTCTCTTGACCTCCGTCCCTTTTCATCGTTAATTAATATTAATAATGTGTGTTTTCTTTGCGTGTAGGAAGATTTTCATTACCTTTGCAAATATGAATAGGAATATGAAAAGACTTGTTCGGAATTTGTTGATATTTGTTTGCGTCGTAGTGCTGATTGATGTCTGTTATGGGTTTGTATGTGGGTATCTTCAAGATAACGCAAAGTTCGGAGGTACGGCAAAGCGCATGTACGTGGCAAAGAAATCCACGGAAGATATTATGATGTTTGGCTCATCGAGAATGATGCATCACTATGTGCCGAGGGTGATTAGCGACTCGTTGGGCATGACTTGCTTCAATGCTGGCGAGGATGGAAACTGTATAATCCTTGCATACGGTTACTTGCAGATGATAATGAAACGCTATGTGCCAAAGCTTGTCATCTATGAAATCTTCAGTTACGATATCAAGGAAGATGATAAATCGAAGTATCTGTCACTTCTCAAACCTCTTTGTGATGACCCTGATGTAAAAGAACTTGTATGCTCTGTGTTTCCAGACGAAAGGTTCAAGATGCTGAGTTCGCTGTACAGGTACAATTCGATAATGCCCCTATTGCTTGCTGCCAACGTAGGTGGAGCCACTGAGTATCAGAATGGATATGAGCCGTTGAGTGGAGTGATGGATTATGAATCTGACGCTCCAGTCCTTCATGAAATAAAGGAAGACACATTGAAACTGCGATTGATAAAGGACTTTATCTCGCTTTGCCATAAGCATGACGTCCCTGTTGTGTTCTGCGTGTCGCCATCATATAAAGGGTATCATACGGATGTGTACGACAAAGTCCAGCGTTTGTGTGAGAGTGAAGGAGCATATTTCTGGAATTATTTTGATTGCAAAGAAATAGTAAACGACAGGAGTCTGTTTCAAGATCAAATGCACATGAACGATGCTGGGGCAAGAAAATATACAAGCATAGTCGTTCAGAGGTTGAAGGATGTTGTGCTGACGGGTGGAAAAAGGAAAAGTAACCAATAAAAGTAGAAAACATACATTATTATTTGTGTTTTCTTGAAAATTTGCTTATTTTTATAAATGAATTAATGTTTTATATTAATTAGTTGTTTGTATTATGCCATTCAATAGTTTTAATTTCTGGTTGTTGTTTCCATTCATATTTATATTATGTCTGGTAATTCCGCAAAGGTTTCATCGTCTGCAAAACGGATTTCTTCTTCTGGTCAGCTACCTGCTTTATATGAATTGGAACCCTGTGTTTGCAACTGTATTGTTAGGTGTTACCGTCATCACATATATTGGTGGCTTGTTTGTGGCGCATGGAAAGGGTAGGTTGAGCATTTGTTTTGCCGTGCTTGGGCTGTTGCCATTGTTGGCATATAAGTATTACAATTTCCTCAATGATAGTCTTACCGGTCTGCTTGAGCTTATGGGCTTGCACTTTTCACTGCCAGGATTGAACTGGGCGATACCTGTCGGCATCTCGTTCTTTACGTTTCAGGCGGTGGGCTATGTGCTCGACGTGTATCATGGGCGTTGTTCTTCGGAGAAGAACTTCCTCGACTATGCCCTGTTTGTAAGCTTCTTCCCACAGGTGACGTCGGGTCCTATCAGTACGGCAAGCGAACTTATGCCGCAGATAAAGGGCAAACGATGCATTGAATACAGCACCGTAGTACAAGGATTGAAGTGGTTGCTTTGGGGTATGTTCATTAAGATGGTCATTGCTGATAGGCTTGGAATGTTTGTTGACCTCGCTTATGAGAACTACGAACACTATAGCGGAATGATATGCCTTGCCGCAAGCATAGGCTATACGATACAGATATATTGCGACTTTGCAGGCTATTCGCTCATGGCAATAGGCATAGCAAGCACGTTGGGCTTTAAGCTGATCAACAACTTTGAGCGTCCTTACTTTGCTGCATCAGTAACTGAGTTCTGGCGACGTTGGCACATCTCGCTCACTCGTTGGCTCACTACTCATGTCTATATATCACTTGGCGGAAACCGTTGCAGCCGTATAAGGCAGTACTGGAACATAATGGTTACGTTCCTTGTAAGCGGTTTGTGGCATGGCGCCAACTGGACTTTTGTCGTGTGGGGAGCCATTCACGGACTGCTGCAGATAATAGAAAAAGCACTTTTCGGCGAAAGGATTAAGGCAGAAATAAAGTGCACAGGCAGGAAATTGACCATGATGCGAGGCGTAAGGATATGTATTACGTTCCTTTTGGTAAACTTTGCGTGGGTGTTTTTCCGCATGCCAACCCTTGCCGATGCATGTAATATTATCGGTAGAATACTTACAATGCCATCCACTTCTGCGCCAATTCCACTGAATGCTATTTCGGTAATAGCGTTGGGAGTAGCGTTGCCAGTGATGGTGCTACGCGAGTTGCGTGAGGAGTTCTTTGCGCAGAAGATAGCCATATTGAACCGCCCTTTGGTGAAATGGGTGTTCTATGTGTTCCTGTTTTGCTTCCTGTTGACCATGGGAGTGCTCGATGGTGGACAGTTTATCCATGTTAGTTTCTAATTCACTTTTGCATATCCACAAAACGTTAAGAGGTTGAAAGATGTAGTGTAGATATAATCTCACAACCTCACAACCTCACAACCGTAAAACTTTTGACTTTAGACCTTTGACTTTTTGACCTTAGAACGGCAGGTCGTCAACGCTGCTTTCGGCAGGAATGTCGGTAGCTGCTGGGAAAGGAGCGTCGTTGGCTGGTGCGGCAGCTTGTGTTGGTGCAGCGGCTGCTACTGGTGCGGCAGCGTTAGCTTGTGCTGCAACGTCGCTGACACGATCAACCTTCCATGCACGGATATCGTTGAACCAGCGGCCTTGCCACTCGTGGGCATCAATGTCGAATGATACTGTCAGCTCCTCGCCAACCTGTATGTTCATGGCGTTAAGACGGTCGGAACCAAATACTGTAAACACGCACTTCCTTGGGTATTGGTCGTGGGTTTCGATTACAAACTCCTGGGATTTCCACTCCGTACCGGTGGATTTAGAAACGCCTCCCCTTTCGGGCAGGGCAAAGATGATTTTACCTGTTATTTCCATAGACTTGTAGAAAATTTTTGCGAAATTACAAAAAACATTCCAATAAAAGAGTATTTTTGACAACTTTTATTTGTTTATCCTATATTTTTTCTTTAATTTTGTGCCAGATTATATAAAGGAATAAACAAGCATAAAATTAAAAGACATGAATTTTACCGTATCAAGTACTACTTTGAGTAGTTGCCTACAGGCTTTATCACGCGTTTTGAACAGTAAGAGTGCGCTGCCTATCCTGGACTCTTTCCTCTTTGATGTAGCCGACAACAAGTTGACAATCACTGCAAGCGATGGCGAGAACGTCATCACTACAAGCGTTGACCTGATTGACTCAAACGAGTCGTTCAGCTTCTGCCTGTACAGCAAGACCATCATCGATGCCGTGAAGGAGTTTGCAGAAGAACCACTGTCGTTTGACATTAACACTATGGAAATGTCGGCTACGATAAAGTATCACAACGGACAAAACCGTATTCCTGTGCAGGCTGCCGATGCGTATCCACGCATTCAGATGAATGATGGGCCGATGACAGAAATCAAGGTTGCAGCAAACTCTCTCGAAAAGGCTATCACCCGTTCGCTCTTTGCAACAACCCAAGACGAACTCCGCCCAGTGATGAATGGTCTGTATTTCGACCTTAAAAGTGACAGCCTCACTATCGTGGCAAGCGACGGACACAAACTCGTGCGCAACGAGAACCGCGAAGTTAAGGGCAATGAACCAGCATCGTTCATCCTGCCAAAGAAGCCTTCAACGCTGTTGAAGTCGCTCCTTCCAAAGGATGGTGACGTCTCAATCAAGTTTAATGCTGCAACGGCAGTGCTTGAATTTGGCACTACAAAGCTCACTTGCCGCCTTATCGAAGGTCGCTATCCTAACTACAACTCGGTGATTCCGCAGAACAATCCTAACGAACTCACTATCGACCGTCAGGCATTGCTCGGAGCATTGAGGCGTGTGCTCGTGTTCGCATCGCAGAGCAGCTACCTGATCTGCTTCCGCTTGGAGAACAACAAGCTGACACTTTCGTCAGAGGATATAGACTTCTCAAAGAGCGCAAACGAGGAACTCACTTGCGAATACTTCGGACAGCAGATGAGCATTGGCTTCAAGGGAACGACACTCATCGAAGTGCTGAACAATATCGACTCGCAGGAAGTAGTGTTCAAGTTGGCAGATCCAAGCCGTGCAGGTGTTGTGGTGCCAGCTACACAAAACGAGAACGAAGACCTTCTCATGCTCTTCATGCCAATGATGCTTAATGATTAAGCTATGAAACTGAATCTTACAAAACCGATTATATTCTTCGACCTCGAAACTACAGGCATCGACACGGTGAAGGACCGTATTGTCGAGATGAGCTATGTGAAGGTGTTTCCGAATGGTGACGAGGTATCGAAGCACTTCCGCGTAAACCCAGAGATGCACATCCCTGAGCAAGCATCGGCAGTTCATGGTATCTATGACGCTGACGTAAAAGACTGCAAGACGTTCAAGGAGATGGCTCCGGAAATCATTCAGGACTTTGAAGGTTGCGACTTGGCAGGATTTAATTCCAACCATTTCGACATTCCTATGCTCGTGGAAGAAATGCTGCGCGTAGGTGCAAATTTCAAAACCCAAGGTAGGCGGTTCGTTGACGTGCAGAACATATACCATAAGTTGGAACGCCGTACGCTCATTGCTGCATACAAGTTCTATTGCGATAAAGACCTCGAAGACGCACACTCGGCATTGGCTGATACGATGGCGACATACGAGGTGCTGAAGGCACAACTCGACCATTACCCTGACGAACTGCAAAACGACATAGATTTCCTTGCCGAATATTCGCGCAAGACCAACAATCTCGACTTTGCCGGACGCATAACTTACGACGAAAACAAGATTCCTGTATTCAACTTTGGCAAGTACAAGGGCGTTTCTGTCGAGATGGCATTGCGTCGTGACCCAGGGTATTACTCATGGATTATGAATGGTGACTTTGCACGTAATACCAAAGACGTGCTGACGAAATTAAGACTACAATACATAGGCAGATGAATTTTTGCTTGACATTCCGACGCATCGTGTTTATGTGCTTATCGTGTATCCTCGGTTATACGATAGGCACTGAACGTATGTATGCTCAGGAACTTGAGGCAAAGATAAACATCAATTCTTCGCAGATACAAGGCACAGACAAGAGCGTGTTCGAGAACTTGCAGGAGACATTGGAAAAGTTTGTCAATGAACGACAATGGACATCGCTTCAGTTCCAGAGAAACGAGCGGATACAATGCAGCTTTAACATTACTGTCACGAAATATAATCGCGACGAGAACATGTTTTCCTGCACTGCAATGATTCAGGCAAACCGCCCAGTGTGGAATTCGGCATACACTACCACGATATACAATAACAAAGATGCAAACTTCGATTTTGAGTTTGCGCAGTTCGACCAGTTGAACTTTGCCGAAGAAACTATTGACAATCAACTTACGGCCCTAATTGCTTATTACGCGTTTCTTATCATCGGCATCGACCTTGATACGTTCTCTCCGTTTGGGGGCGAAGACGTGTTACTGAGGTGTATGAACCTCGTGAACAATTGCCAGTCGCTTGGATTTAAGGGATGGAAATCGTTTGAGGATGACAGAAACCGCTTTGCTTTCATCAACGACTACCTTGACGAACAGATGAAACCATTCCGCCAGATGCAGTATGATTACTATCGCAAGGGACTCGACGAGATGGCAACAAACGTGGAACGTGGACGCACAAATGTGACAACGACCATTGAGGAAAACTTGAAGGTTTGCCATGAGAACAAGCCTCTTAGCATGTTGCCGCAGATTTGGACAGACTACAAGAAAGATGAGTTGATAAACATATACAAGGGAAAAGGCACACAGAAAGAAAAGGAATCGGTCTATGATATTGTCTTCAACATTAACCCTTCGCAAAATAATACCTGGTCGCAGCTGAAGCAATAATGTTAAAGCATCTATATATAAAGAACTATACGCTCATTGATACTCTCGACATTGATTTCCAGTCGGGATTTTCTGTCATTACGGGTGAGACTGGAGCTGGAAAGAGCATCATTCTCGGTGCTGTTGGTTTGCTCCTTGGCCAAAGGGCAGAAAGCAAATCGATAAAGGATGAAAGTGCAAAATGTATAGTCGAAGCCCACTTCTCTTTCGATGAAGATAATGCTGCAATTAAAGCATTGTTTGACGAAAACGAAATAGAATTCGACAGCGACGATTGTATCATACGCCGTGAGTTGATGGCTTCGGGCAAGAGTCGGGCTTTCATCAACGATACCCCAGCACCACTTTCGTTGCTAAAGGAGATTGGCGACAAGCTTATGGACATCCATTCGCAGCACAAGAACCTTTTGCTCGGAAACGAGGACTTCCAACTTAACGTCGTTGACATCATTGCCGGAAACGAAACACTTCGCTCCGACTACACCTTATTATATAATAGGTATAAGGAATCAGAGAAAACTCTTGGGCGCATACGTCAGCAACTTGATGCGTCAAAGGCAAACGAGGATTTCATCCGATATCAGTGCGAAGAACTCTCAAAAGCCAATCTCGAAACAGGAGAACTGGATGCACTGAAGGAAGAATCATACGCAATTTCACATGCAGAGGACATAAAGTCCGCCCTCTACAATGCCGACGAGACTTTCAATGGCGACAACATTAGTCTCTTGGGCAATCTGAAATCTGCACTTGGCAGCATGGAAAGCATCGTTGAAGTGTTCCCAAAGAGCAAGGAGATAGCAGAGCGATTGCAGTCATCGTACATAGAATTACAAGACATCAGCCGCGATGTTTCTTCACTACTTGAAGAAGTGGATTTCGATCCAATGCGGATGGGGTACATCAACGACAGGCTAAACCTGCTCAATACTCTGCTGAAAAAATACAAGGTGGAAAGCGACGAAGAACTTATTGCCAAGCGTGACGAACTTGCAATAAACCTTTCGCAAATAGAAAATAGTGACGAAGAACTACGCCAGGCAGAAAAAAATGTCACAGAAAAACTTGGCGTATTAATGGAAAAAGCCGCTGAGTTGACCAGTTCACGTACAGAAGCTGCACGTAAGGTCGAGGCGGAAATGCAGAGAAGACTCATTCCTTTAGGCATCCCAAACATACGTTTTGATGTGCATATAGAGGAAAAAGAACCTTCAGCAGATGGTACGGACAGAGTCGTCTTTTATTTCAGTGCAAATAAGAACGCTCAGCCACAACCTGTTGCTCAGATTGCTTCAGGTGGAGAAATAGCGCGTGTCATGCTTTCCCTGAAGGCAATGATAAGTGGTGCAACGCAGTTGCCAACCATTATCTTTGATGAAATCGACACAGGTGTAAGCGGCAAGATAGCAGAGAAAATGGCTGAGATGATGGCTGAGATCGCTCATGGCGCTTCGCAAAGCGAAGAAATTTGTAAAAATGGTTCTCCGTTAGCTGAAGAAAAAGGCAACGTAGGTCGTCAGGTTATAAGCATCACTCACCTTCCGCAGATTGCAGCATACGCATCAAACCATTACAAAGTATATAAGGAAGACAATGATCTCTTCTCAGAAACAAAGATGATTCAACTTTCACAAGAGCAGCGCGTAAGCGAGATAGCTGCAATGCTTTCGGGTTCAACAATAACCGACGAAGCATTAAACAACGCAAGGGCACTGCTGAAAAAATGAATATATGAAAAAAACGTTTTTATTGATTACATTCGCGTTATTGGCACTGCAAACAACGTTTGCACAGTATCCAAGTTGGGCAAAAAAAGCCAATAACAGCATATTCAAGGTTACAACATTCAGCGCAGACGGCACTGAGATTGGTTCGGCATCGGGCTTTTACATTGCCGAAAACGAGGGCATTGCTCCTTATTCCATTTTTAATAATGCAGCAAAGGCTATCGTCCTCGAAGCGTCGGGAAAGGAGTTTGAAGTGGAAAGCATGGTCGCTGCCAATGATATCTATGACATTGTCAGGTTCAAGACCGTCGGTTCAAAGCAGTCACCATTGACTGTTGCTACGGCTGCCCAGGCTGCAGAAAATGATCAAGTCTGGCTTTTCACGTATTCAAAGAAGTCTCCTTCAGGCATTCAGGGTGAAGTGGAAAAGGCTGAAACGTTTCGTGAAAACTACTGCTATTACACTCTGAACTTCCCAGCCAAGTCAAATGAAGTCGGTTCACCAGTGTTCAACTTAAACGGTGAGGTAATCGGCTTACTGCAAATGGGTGCTGCTGATTACGACAAAAGCAACTATGCCGTAAGTGCTGCCTTTGCGCAAAGCATGACGCTAAATGCTTTTTCTATCAACGACAAGGCACTGCAATCAATAAACATCAAGACTGCAATCCCCGACGAGGAGAATCAGGCATTCCTCTTCATGACGCTTGCAGGAACAGCATTGAAGAAAGATAAGTATCGGAATGTGGTCAATGACTTCATTGAGAAATTCCCTAAATCAGGCGACGGATACGCTGCACTCGCACGCATATATACTGATGAAGAGAACTTTGACGAGGCTCTGAAGGAGTATGAACACGCATACGAGCTCAATCCTCAGCAGGTTTACAAGAATCAGGAATCGAAGATGTTTATCAACAAAGCCCTTTGGCATTTCGGTAAGGAGCAGTACCGTGATGCTGTGATGGCGTTTAATAAGGCCGAAGAACTTGTCGTAGATACCCTCGACGATGCTTTTTATTTTACCCGAGAACAGGCAGAAGTGCGTTGCCGAATGTATCAGCAAGCACTGAACGACCTTGACTCAGCCATACATAAAACGAAGAAAAACGAGACTTACTACGCTGAAAAGGCACGTGTACACTATCTTGTAAAGCAATATGATGAGGGAATCTCTACAGCCGAAGCATGTATCGCGAAGGCACCTGACTATGATGTGGCGCATCTTCTTCTCGGACTTTGTCTCATTGGCAAGGGTGAAAAGGAGAAAGGTCTTGTTTCTCTGCGCAAGGCACAAGAGTTAGGAAACCTCCAGGCGGCTAACTTAATCGAGAAATATAGCGCTGAAAATCAGGATTAGGCTTTGAGTTCTATGCGGAAGGTGGTGCCTTTGCCAACCTCGGAGGACTTTACATATATCTTGCCACCGTGGTATTCCTCGACTATTCTCTTGGCAAGCGACAGTCCCAAACCCCATCCACGCGACTTGGTTGTAAAGCCTGGCTTGAACACAGTCTGCAGGTTTTTCTTGCGGATCCCCTTGCCGTTGTCGCTTACGTCAAGTATTACATGGTCGGAAACGGTCTCATAGTGCAGTCGGATTGTGCCTGTTCCTTCCATTGCATCGACGGCATTCTTGCATAGGTTTTCTATTACCCACTCGAAAAGTGAGGCATTTATGCGCACTATGGCATCGTTTGCAGGGAAGTCGCGGACTATTGAAACCTTTGATGACGTACGTCGATCCATGTATTCTACAACGTGATTGAGCACCTCGGTGAGCGAAGTCTCACGCGGTTCCGGCACTGATCCTATCTTCGAAAAACGCTCTGCAATGAGTTGCAATCGGCGTACATCCTTCTCCATTTCGGGCAGCAACTCGTCGTCGGGATACGTTTCTTTCAGCATTTCTGTCCATGCCATCAGCGAAGAAATAGGCGTTCCGAGTTGGTGTGCAGTCTCTTTCGACAGTCCAACCCACACTTTGTTTTGCTCCGCACGCTTGGATGTGAGCAGTGCAAAGATTGCTATGACCACGAAAATCAGCACTACTCCAAGCTGTACGTATGGGTAAGTTGCAAGTCGCTTGAGCATTATCGATTCCTCGTAGCACACGTCGATATAGTCGCTTTCAGTGCTGTCCTCGTCGAGATAGATGCGTATGAAGTCGTTGCTCGTCGCTATATGCCGTATGTCGAGACTGTCGATGATGTTGCGCTTGTCGATAATGTTGCCCGTCATGTCCTTTACAACAATTGGTATAGTATTGTTTCCGGCAAGGACTTTGAGTGCAAGGTTCAGGTCAGTATTCTCGTCGGCAGTGCTGAGGGCACGCATAGCCTCAGCCCAGACCTCCATATTCTGCCGTTCTTCACGCGATAGATCACGCACGAGATAATTGGACACGACAAGCGATGCGACTGCAATAATGATTGCCGCCACTACAAGAATAATCTTAACCTGCCGTATTTTATCAGTCCATTGCATCGGTCAAATCTTTTCCACCAATACCACTGCGTATGCAGAGATGCCTTCTTCGCGGCCTGTGAAACCAAGTCGTTCGGTTGTCGTTGCCTTTATGGAAATGTTGTCGATATCGGTTCCGATTACCGATGCGAGGCATTGCTTCATCTCCTCCACGTGTGGATTGAGCTTGGGATGCTCGGCACAAACCGTAATATCGGCATTGCCAAACGTGTAGCCCTTCGTTGCGATGAGGTCAATGGTTTTCCGAAGAAGTATCTTGCTGTCGATGTCCTTTGTGTCGGCCGACGTGTCAGGGAAGTGATAGCCTATGTCGCGCATGTTTGCAGCACCGAGCAGTGCATCGCAAAGTGCGTGGATAAGAACGTCGGCATCACTATGTCCGAGCAGTCCTTTGGAGTGCTGAACTTTTATGCCTCCAAGCCAAAGATCCCGTCCTTCGACAAGTTGGTGCACATCGTAGCCAAAGCCAATTCTAATCATTGTGATATTGTTGAGAATTTATAATGTTTGTATGTTTCGCGTCGTATATTGTATGGTTCGTCAATCGGTGAGCGCATGGCTTTCGGGGAACGTGCTTAATAGTCGGAAAAAAACTGTAGCAGTTTTCGATCGAAAACTGCTACAGTTTCGACATGAAAACTGCTACAGTTTTTAATTGCTTCTATCGGTTGCCCCGTCTGAAGAGATCGTTGATTCCATCCATATCGAACGCAAGAGAGAAGCGCATCGTCTGGTCGAGTGGGTTGCTCTTTGCCGTAGCAATGACGTAGCCAACGTCGAGCGAGAAGACGCTCATCTTGAAACCAGCACCGATTGTGAAGTACTTACGGTTACCTTTGTTCTCAGCCTCGTGGTGATAACCTGCACGAATAGAGAACTGATCATGGTAAGTATATTCGGCACCAATGCTCCATTGAATTTCCTCCAACTCCTCGGAGAAGCCGTTTGGTGCGTCGCCAAAACTCTTGAAGATACCCTTGATAGAACTGATGTTGTAGTAGTTGTCAACAAGGTATGACTGATAATCCTTGCAGTCGGTGACGTGTGCCGCCGTATCGTTTTGGAACTGTTCCTCGGTTGGTCGCGTTGGAATCAGCAGTTTGTTGGCATCGGCTGCGATAGAGAACTTGTTGTACTCGTCAACCGGAATGGTAAGGTTCACGCCAAGACGAAGGTTGGTAGGGATGAAATAACTGTAGTCATCGCCTGAGAAGTTAATCTTTGAACCGATGTTGCTGATGTTGGCACCAAGTCCGAAAAGGCATTCGCGGTTGCCAAGATTGAAGTATTTATTCCAATACATAGCAATGTCGGCAGCAAAGGCAGTGGCTGCTTTCTGGTCAGCTTCCTGTGTAAGTCGCAGGTCCGACATGATAAATCGTCCGGCTACAGCAAGAGAAAACGACTCGCTCAGCATACGTGATACGCCGATATCAAATGCCATTTCGTATGGTTTGATGGTCATTGCATTCTCATCGTAACTGGTATAAACCTCGCCGAGAGTGAAGTATCGGAACGATGCAGACAGTGCTGAATAGTCGCCCAAGCGGTAATAACCCGAGAGACTTGCGAGTCCCATGTCGTTTACCAACTGTCGCAGCCACGGAGTATAGTTGATGGCTACGCCTGCACGACTGATGCAGAACGGATATTTTGCTGGATTCCAATACTGCGAATTAGCGTCAGGATCGGTTGCTGCACCTGCGTCGCCGAAGCCTGCACCCTTTGCATCTGGGGCAATCATGAGTGACGTTACGGCATAATCTACGGGGTTAAACTTGTTTTTAATATCCTGTGCTGCGACGGTTGCAACGGTCGCCATAGCAAGGAAAAAGAGTAGTATCTTTCTGTTTATTTTCATAAATTCTGCAATTAGTTACGTTATATATAACTGAAAAAAGCTTGTTTTATTGTCGAACAACGATTATTTTCTTAGCTTTTAACGATTCAGAACTGCCATCGCAGCTGATTCTTGCACGATAGAGATAGACTCCTGTGTTGACATCCTGATGGTTGTTTGACTGCAGATCCCATGTCATGTAGTACGTTCCGTTCGTATAAACATTGTTTTCTGTCTTGCGCCAGACGAGTCGTCCAAGCATGTCATAGACCTCGAAAGTAATGTCAACTGGCGAACCTGGGCGGTCATATACAAGTACGAACTGCGTAGAATAGCGTGCAGGATTCTGTGTTGCATAGATGTTATAAATCTTGGAATCGAGCCCCTTAACGACATTGAAAGTGAGTTTTGTGCTCGATGAGTTGTTCAGCATGTCCCATGCGCGGAACATAAGGGTATGCTTTCCCTCGGTCAATTCAGGCAATGTATATGATACAGAACCTGAAGTATATGTGCCAAAGTCGTATTGGAAATAGTCGTTGAGGTTGTAAGTCTGATACATATCGCCATCGATTATCAGCACCATATCGTGACCTATGCCGCTGCTGCTTGTGTTCACGCCGTCCTTATCGTTTACTTCTGCATAGAAGAATGGGGTAGTGTTGACGTTGTCACCGTCGAAGAACGATGGCGAATTGAGGTAACAGTAAATAGAAGGACCGATGGAGTCGTTGTCTTCCACCGCAGAACCATTGAGTACATAGTCCTCAAACTTGCCGTGAGCAGTCATTGTGTTGCTGTCGTTTACGGCATAAAAAGTCATAAGACCATTCACGTCACTGTAACTTATGTCTAACGGAATAGCAATGTTCAGCTCAAATTTTCCGCCCTTTATGCTGTCGTTTCCATTGAAGATGTTGCTGGTGTAGTCCTCGTATGTGAATTGATTTCCGCATCCGTCCCAGTCGTTGCAGACGATAGTTTCCTTCGCATCCTTGATGTTTGCCGTTACAAGTCCGGTAAAGTCTGTGTTTAGTGTATCGCTTCTTTCAATGTGTCCGGCAATTGTTACCGCTCCACCTGCAGGAAGAGTAAAGTCGGTTCCATCAACATCTTTGCCGTTAATCTTGTCGATTACGACTTTCATCTGCGGACATGCAAGTTTCATTGCAGGGTCGCCAAGCAATACGAAATGGAGTTTGTTTTCTGAAACATCCTGGCTTGTCTTGTCGTCAATCAGTCGGTTCTTTGCCAATCGAAGGGCATCGCCTATGGTATTCTGCCTACCATTTGCCGAGCCAAGCACGAAGTTTGTATATGCCTCGTTCATCTTCCTGTTGTAGTTTGCATAAACTGTTCGTGTAGTTCCGAGGAAAGCAATTGCACCGCCTTTTGGATTGAGCATTGCTGTCTCGCCATTGTTTTCAAGTTTTGAGTCGATAGGCATAATGTCGCACGAAGCAGTAATCCACATCGGTAGTCCTGTGGTATTGTTGTTGGCGAAATCATTTATGGTCAAAATCTTCTCGTGCGACAACTGGTCAGCCTTGCCATGACCAGTATAGTTCATGAGCAAAGCACCGTTTGCCATCTGCTCTCTCAATAACTTTGTTACTTCAGGATATGTGTTACCCGAGGCACTTGTCTCAAGGTTGTATGCATCAATGAATACACGTTTGATATTGTAACCGGCATGGTTGCGTTCAATCATCTTTGAGATATTCTCTGCATCGTCCATGTGCATATTGTTGTTTGCATCGTCGCCAATCATGCATATCACGTTCTGCCAGTCGCCGGCATTCTCATTATTTATATAGGAGATGATCTTGTCAACCATTATCTTTGCTTCTTCCTCTGTGGTTGCAGTCAGACGCCCAACACCTACATCAGGCTTTGCTGTCTTCAGATTTTCACCTTCACCGTCGTCAAGCAGGCCGAAATAGTCTTCCATCATATAGCAAATCGTCTCGCTGAACGAGTTTTCGCTCTCATAGCAAAGCAGATAATCTTTTGGATTTACCTGTTTCCAGTCGTTGATTACCATGCGGTTGTCCCATGCACAGTCGCCGAATAACAACAGGTATCGAGGCATGTCTTCTTCGCTTTGTGCCTTGTCGTAAAGCAATTTCAGGTAACGGCGATAGGCATTGGCATCAGGCGTTCCGCTTGAGAACTCATGATAAAGTTCATACGCAGGAACTATCTTTACCCTCAAGCCATCTTTTTCCTCGTGAATCTGCTTCAGTCGTTGAGCTTGCGACATTACCTTTTCGCTTTCAGGAACAACGATGACCATCTGGTAAGCACTGTCAGCATGTAAGTCTTGATTTGAGAGGTATGCAACATATTCAGGTTCGTCAAGGCTTCCTCCGTCTAAGTCTGCCATCGGTGCAGGTTCTGCAAGTGTGAAAATGATATTATCCAAACGCACATTTGCAGACGATGACGTGGTTATTTTTACAGTGTTATTTGGCTGAAGATTGTCAACGTTGAATACATTTGAACCAGCATTAGCAACATAGTATGAAGGCAATTTTGAAACCTGAACAATGCCAAGAGTCTTGTCGTTCAAACTAACAGAAGCAGTAGCAGCGGCATCGGCAGAGATTGCCACAGTCATTTTTGCCTGTTTGCAATTTGCCGGTGTATTTATCGTTATCGTTTTGCCCGATGATGATATTGGCGTACTTTCGTAGAAGTTACGTCCTCCATGATACCATGCAAACTCGTCTTTCTCATAAAGCACATGGTAGTCATCATTTGATGGATAGTATTTTGCCTTCATCTCCTCGGCGTTCAACGTTTGTGGTTCGTCACCTTCTGTGAGGAAATAATAGCCGTACGAAGAGTAAGTGTTCAAGGTCCTCGTGGTTGCCGTCTGACCGTCCCACGACACTGGGCCTTGTGCGAAGAATACTTTTCTGCTGCCATTCATGTATGTTGGCACTTCTTTCAAGTCATCGGTTTTACGCAGATAGGCATCTGTCAATACCTCTGGCTGTACGGCACCACCATATCCATAGACCTTTACACGTGTGATGTCGTTGAAACCAACTTTCTTTGCCGCATCGGCAGTTATCTGATAAAAGCCTGTCGAAGGAACCCTTATCTTCACCCACTTGCCTGAAGCGAGTACCGAATGCTCTGCATATCGTGCACCTTCTGCTGCTTTTAGTCTTTTGTTAAAAGCGTTTGTCTCGATGTTTGTCACCACTTTGAAACTGACGAGTTTCTGATATTTGTTGTCGCGGAATACGATAGGCACGAAACTTACGTTCAACTGTCCGACTTTACGCTCAACGCCAATATAAGAATTTATCTCAGGCATTTCGCCAGGCTTTACGTCGCCCACAATCTTCTTGTATCGTGCAACTTCATCCCTTGTCATATCCTCAAATTCTGGATACTCAAGTTCTACCTTGTAAGTCTTGTCGGCGTAGTCGTAACCTAAGTCCTCGATAAACGAATAACTCGGCAATACGCTGTCTATTCGCAAATCTTCGTTGCTGAGATTTACAAAATCCTGCGCATTGGCACTACCAATAGCTACCAATGCGAGTAGTATTGTAATAATAAAAATCTTTTTCATTTTATGTTGAATTCCAATAATTTCTTTCCTTCCAAATATCCTTCCAAATGGTCGCCAATCTTAACTGGACCAACACCTTGTGGTGTACCGGTGAAGATGACGTCGCCAGTCTTCAGCGTAACAAACTTGCTGATATGTGCTATCAGTTCGTCAATCTTGTAAAGCATATCGGCAGTACAGCCTTTCTGTACCGTCGTGCCGTTTATGTCGAGATGGAAGTTCAGGTTTTGCACGTTGTCAATACCTTCCATGCTCACCCATTCGCCTAATGCCGTAGCACCATCGAATCCCTTGCTCAACATCCACGGCCAGCCTTTCTCCTGATACTTGCGTTGCAACTCGCGTGCAGTGAAGTCTATGCCCACTGTTATAGCATCGAAGTAACGATACGCAAATCTTGGTGCGATAGACTTCCCCATACGGCAAATCCGCACCACCAACTCTGTCTCATACTCTATGCGTCCAAGTCCGTCAGGCAGGAACATAGGCTTTGTGTTTTGAAACAGCGAGGAGTCAGGTTTCATAAAGAAAACAGGTTCCTCTGTCTTATATAACGTACCGTGCATCTCTTTATTGTGCTCGGCATAGTTCATTCCCACTGCAAGTATTTTCATATCTATTTTCGAAATTACTGTGCAAAGATAATGAAAATTTTACAACTTGCAATTTACAACATACAATAAATTTGCAAAATCTTTCAATTACACCTTATTAAATAAACGCGCGCACGCCCACGTGCGTACAAAGAACCAGTAAGTATTTTAACAACGAAAAGTTTTCTACTTTATATACTTTTTCTTTTCCCGTGTTAAAATACTTGAGTTATGCCAACATTTATGTGCAAATAGATATATTGCAAAAAACTATTAAATTAGTATATGTCCTTACCCTACAATTTTAAGCCTTATACAGCCTATAAGCCGTAAGACTTTATATTCCAATAAATAGAGTAAGAATGTTGTACTAAAAAGTGTTGCCAACAGTACCCTCTGGGACATACATCTTGCGATTTTTGTACGAAGAGCGACCTGTCGTTCGCTTATGTTCCTGCATACAGGCGGTTGATGCAGGGATATCTACATATACGCCATTTTCGTATTGCTTTACCTTATTTGCTAATATCGTAAGGAACTCCGCTGGAGCACGGTTTGCAAGACTTTTGCCAAAACGCTTCTTTGAGCGATTCTTGCCTTTAGCATTCTTTGTCGTCTCTTTGGTACGTGCTTGCATTGAGCGGAATGAATTATTCTCTACACGGAACTCATTCCCCATCTGCAGCAATTCGTTAGCCAATTCGTTGTGTGCTATCTTGCGCTTGGCAGCAAGTTTTCGCTGTCGGTCAGCAAGGATGCTACGTGTCTCTTCGTAATGATGGGACTTTATCCAGTCGTGTTTGCCTTTGCTGATAGTGCCGTCTTCGTTGTAGTTATTTGGATTCATTGCTCTGCGACTGCGGTCAAGCTTGCGTTGCAGTCGCTTTGTCTCACGTTCATCTCTTTCAATCGACTCTGCCAATGGTATGATGCGAACGACATTATCACTTACTACAGCAATCTTACTTGGTCCAGGGTCGATACCTACAATACCTTCGCCTAATTCTCTTCCTTTATTATAAGGTGTGCCTGCAATACTGAACTGTACGTAATACTTATATTTTCCACGTATCTCTTTTCTTACAATTGCAAGATTACGTAGTTTGGTTGAATCTTTTTGAATCTCACAAAGCGCAAATAATTCGTATTCACTATTACGGTTTACAATAAAAGGAACGGTAAACATCGTATGCTTTTTCGGTTTATTAGCATACATCGTTATGGTATAAGAAGAATAATTAACATCAAATCCTAAAATTTTGTTGTTTGATGATTTGAAGTCAGACTTTATTATGTTTACTTCCTTATCTGTTCTAATAAAGATGTTTTTTATTCTTCTCTTCGAGTTTCTTGCTCCATGCACTCCAAGCAAATTTAGCAAGGTTGCGCAAGATAGCAGAGTTTAAGCCGTGTGTTGCGTATGGGCTATCATTCAAGTGTATATCCTTGAACATTTCCTTGAACCCAAACTCCGAATACCCAAAATCACGCATATATGCAACCAAGGAATTGCGAGCCTTCTCTGCTTTATGTTCTTTATATTCCGCAGAATTATGGATATATTTCCATTTCTCCAATAAATGTTTTTGCTTATCATTATAGAACACAGTCAGCAACCGCATCATCTTATTGATACGGTCTTCCTGCCACGGCTCCGTCTTCAATGGGAACGTGACTACGAATACTGATTTGTCTGTGTCATTATCTGGCATGCGATTGCTTTTTACATTGTTCCAGCGAGGTGGCGTTCGGCTTCTATGGCGGCTTTGCAGCCTGAGGCGGCGGCTACTATGGCTTGACGATATACTGGGTCGGCAACATCGCCTGCGGCATATAAACCTGGGATGACGTTGCCTTCTTTGTCGAGAACGCATGGACGGTCGGCAAGAGTTTTGATGAAACCATTGTCGTCAGTGGCAACAACATCCTTGAAGAGTTCGGAATTTGGATGGTGACCTATGGCGAGGAAGAAGCCGTCAATGGCGATGTCAACCATCTGCTCATCTGCTTCATCCTTGCGCTTTACGAGGTGTGCACCTTCAACTCCGTCTTCACCAAAGAGTCCTATGGTGTTATGCTCGAATAGGATTTCAATGTTCTCTGCCTCGAACACACGTTGCTGCATCACCTTCGATGCACGGAGATAAGGTTTGCGTACAATGAGATATACTTTCTTTGCAAGATGCGAGAGGTATAGTGCATCCTCACAAGCTGTGTCGCCACCGCCTACAACAGCAACTGTACGCTTGCGATAGAAGAACCCATCGCACGTGGCACATGCACTGACACCCATGCCACGATATTTCTCTTCGTCTGCCAAACCGAGATATTTTGCACTGGCACCTGTAGCAATGATTACCGTCTGAGCCTCAATCTCAGTGCCGTCCTCGGCTGTCAGGATGAAATTTCCAGATAATTCAGGATTATTCTGCGTAAGGCTAAAGCGACTTATTGATCCATCGCGTATGTCGCTGCCGAAGCGCAGGGCCTGCTCGCGCAGGTCCATCATCATCTGATTGCCGTCAACTCCCTGCGGATAACCAGGGAAATTCTCGACTTCTGTTGTTGTAGTGAGCTGCCCACCAGGCTGAAGACCAGAATAGAGCACAGGCTTCAGACCAGCCCGAGAGGCATAAATAGCGGCAGTGTATCCCGCAGGACCACTACCGATGATTAAGCATTTTACCTGTTCCATAGTTGTTATTATGAGGATTTGTGGCCTCGAAAATTCGAGACATCGAGAGTTTTTAGGGGGCAATCCACCTTTATAAACCTTAACCTATCAGGCTTTGGAACTTCTGCTCAAACACTTGCTTCGATGCAGCACCTACGAACTTATCAACTTGCTGCCCATTCTTGAAGAAGAGAACAGTTGGTATATTCCTCACTCCAAATTCAGCTGCAAGGTCATCATTCTCCTCTACATCGCACTTGCCGACGATAATTTTATCGCCAAATTGCTCTGAGAGTTCACTCAAAATAGGGCTGAGCATACGACAAGGACCGCACCAAGTAGCCCAGAAGTCCAACACTAAAGGAGTTGTTCCGTTCTTGTACTCCTCAAAATTTTCGTTTGTAATTACTACTTCCATTGTTTTATTCGGTTTTGTGGTTATTCGGTTTTTCCGAAATTTCGAGAACTCGATTATTCGTATTGAGGCAACCTTATAACCTTATTTTTAATTTATATAATAATCTAATTGCCTGTTGCTTTTAAGGAATTGCGTCAGTTTATGACTTAATGTGATGAGATGCGAATTGCTCTTCAGAGTCAATGTCTGGTTGTGAATCATGTCGAAAACTGCAAACACCAATGGTATGTTGCCCTTGTTCTCATTGAGCATCTCGGCAAGGTCGGTCACTAACTCTTCGGTAATCTGGTCGCTTTTTATGGTTATCGTGACCTTCTCCACCTGTTTCCCTATCGTGTCGGAAAGGAAATTGACGTCGTCGATGACAAGCGATTTCTGGTCGCTCCACGATTGTGTCTTCATCAATCTGGCCTTGACAAAGATGGAATATCCCGTACAGAACATGTGCTTGAAGTTTGTCCAGTTCTGTGCGAAAAGGGCAAAGTTGCCTATGCCATTGTCATCTTCCATTGAAACCTTGCCGTAAGGCCTGCCCTTTCTGTCCATTCTCTCCTCTGCCGAAACTACTATTCCGCCAAAAGTTATGGTTTGAAGTCCCTCAAGGAGTTCCTTGTTGTCAACGTCCTTGCACGATACGTTGCACATTTTCTCAAGCACAACCATGTATTCATCAAGCGGATGCGCAGAGAGATAGATGCCTATGAGTTCCTTTTCCTTGTTCAGTTTTTCGATTACGTTCCATTCTACTGCCTGTGGAATTACCGGCGTAGCAATCTCGATTGCATCAAATCCGCCGAACAATGAGTTCTGCTCTTCGTTCTTTGCGGTCTGGTATCTGCTTCCATACAGCATCAGGCAATCGAGGAATGTTTCGTTTCTGCGCCTATCGCTGATGGCAAAATACTGCTCACGCTTCAGTCCGAAACTATCCATCGCACCGCTGTAAATCAGTGCTTCCATGCATCGGCGGTTGCAGGAACTGAGGTTGATACGCTCAACGAAATCGAATACCGACATGTAAGGGCCATTCTTCTCGCGTTCTTCTATCACGCATTCTGCCGCAGCAGTACCCATGCCTTTTATTGCGGCAAGTCCGAAGCGTATCTGGTTGTTCTTGTTTACGCTGAAGCTTTTACGACTTTCGTTTACGTCGGGCACGAGTGTGTCGATGCCCATCGAGCGACATTCGTCCATGAACTTGCTCACTTCAGTGATGTCGGCAAGCGAACGACTCATCACGGCTGCCATGTATTGCGATGGATAATGTGCCTTGAGATAAGCTGTCTGATAGGCTACCCACGAGTAACATGCCGCATGGCTCTTGTTGAAAGCATACGATGCAAACTTCTCCCAGTCAGCCCAAATCTTCAGCAACGTCTTTTCATCGTGACCGTTTTTAGTGCCACCGGCAATGAACTTGGTCTTCAATTCGTCCATCTTGTCCTTCATCTTCTTACCCATAGCCTTGCGTAGGGTGTCGCTTTGACCGCGGGTGAAACCTGCGAGAAGGCGTGAAAGCAGCATGACTTGCTCCTGATAGACGGTGATACCATACGTATCCTTCAGATATTCCTCCATCACAGGAATGTCGTATTCAATAGGTTTCTTTCCAAGTTTTCTGTCGATGAAATCAGGAATATAGCCCATAGGTCCTGGACGATAGAGGGCATTCATTGCTATGAGGTCCTCAAACTTTGTAGGCTGAAGTTCGCGAAGATACTTCTGCATACCAGCTGATTCAAACTGGAACGTGCCTATTGTCCGCCCTTCACTATAGAGCTTATAGGTGAGAGGGTCGTCAATGGCGATGTGATCAATGTCAACATCTATGTCGAGGCTTTCCTTAATATTATCTACGGCTTCCTTCAGAATGGATAGAGTCTTCAGTCCGAGGAAGTCCATCTTTATCAATCCCGTGTCCTCGATAACGTGTCCGTCGTATTGAGTGCAGCGTACACGTTCCTTAGTTGTCTTGTCCTCTGCCATCGACACAGGCACCCAGTTGGTGATTACGTCGCCACAGATGATTACGCCACAGGCATGAACGCCAGTGCCACGCACGTTGTTCTCGAGCATCTGGGCATATTTCATCGTGTCGCGCAGCATTGGTTGTGGCGACTCGGCAGCCTCTTTTATATCGGGCACATACTTTATGACATTCGGAATATTCATCTTTGCTTCTTTGCCGTTGACCTCTGGCAGATGGTCGGGGATGGCTTTGCAAAGCTTATTTGATATATCGAGCGGAACATCCTGCACGCGTGCCACGTCGCGAATGGCGTTCTTTGTTGCCATGGTTCCATACGTGATGATGTGCGCCACGCGCTCTGCTCCGTACTTTTCCGTGACGTAGTCGAGCACCTTTCCACGCCCATCGTCGTCGAAATCGACGTCAATATCGGGCAGTGATATACGGTCAGGATTGAGGAAACGCTCGAACAGCAGATGGTATTTCATTGGATCGATACGCGTAATGTCAAGGCAATAAGCCACCACGCTGCCCGCTGCACTGCCTCGGCCTGGCCCTACCCATACGCCAAGTTTCTTGCGTGCGGCGTTGATATAGTCCTGTACGATGAGGAAATATCCAGGAAATCCCATCGTCTTCATAATGTGCAACTCGAACTTTATCTGCTCTGCAATGTTCTCGGGCACGGGGTCGCCATACTTAGCCTTTGCGCCTTCGAAGGCAAGATAACCAAGATAATCTGCTTCAAACTTTATGCGATACAGCTTGTCGTAACCGCCAAGCTTCTTTATTTTCGCCTCTGCATCCTCCTGCGACAGCACTACGTTTCCGTTCTCGTCCTGTGTAAACTCGTCGAAAAGATTCTTTTCAGTGAGTCGCTGACGGTATTCTTCTTCCGTGCCGAATGATGCTGGGATATCGTAGTTAGGCATTATCGGCAGGTGGTCTATGTCGTAGGATTCTACTTTTTCAAGTATTTCGATGGTGTTGTCGAGTGCTTCAGGCACGTCGGAGAACAGTGTGTTCATCTCTTCACGAGTCTTAAACCACTCCTGCTTCGTGTATAGAAGTCGGTCCTCGTCCTGCACCTTATGGCCTGTGTTGAGGCATATAAGTCGGTCGTGGGCTTCGGCATTATCCTCGTCAACGAAGTGACAATCGTTGGTGCAGATTACTTTTACGCCATGCTTTCGTGCCAATTCGAGTATCACATCGTTGGCTTTCTTCTGCTCAGGATAAGTCTCGCGATTGGCTCTTTGAACAGGATTAGTCACTTCATGGCGCATTATTTCGAGGTAATAATCGTCGCCAAACACGCTCTTATACCATTCAATGGTCTTCTCTGCCTCCTCAATGTTTCCTTCGAGTATGCGCTGCGGCACCTCTCCGGCAAGGCAAGCCGACGAGCAAATCACGCCTTCGTGATAGCGTTCCAAGTCGTTATGGTCGGTGCGGGGTTTGCTGTAAAAGCCGTCAACCCACGCATTCGACACTATCTTTATCAGATTGTGATACCCAGTTTCGTTCTTTGCGAGCAGAATAAGATGGTAACGGCGGTTGTCGCCCTTGTCTTTGTCCTGGCTCTCCTTTACGCTGTTTGCCACATACACCTCGCAACCGAATATCGGCATGAACGGTTCTTTGCCCTCGGCCTTGCGGTTCTTGTTCATCTTTTTGCAGTAGTTGAACAATTCCTTAACGCCAAACATATTGCCGTGGTCGGTTATTGCCATGCCGCGCATACCGTCGTTGACAGCCTTTTCCACTAATTGTGGTATTCGGGCTGCCCCGTCAAGTATGGAATAGTGCGTGTGTACGTGTAAGTGTATGAAGTCGTGAATCATCCAGTATTTTCCTTTTTTTCGCTTTGCAAAGTTAGTGCAAATCGAAGACAATACAAAATAAAAATCGAAGAATTTTTAAGATATATTCGTAAAATCGAGCATTTGCTGTTGGACTCTACAATAATACCAGATTAGAGCTTTACTAATCTTTTTGCTTGTCAAAATTTTGTTTCTTCAAAATTTATTCATAAATTTGCATCTGATTTTGGTCTCTATTGAAATACAAACAAAAGAAATATGAAAAAGATATCATTGATAATAATTGCCTTCTTGGCGTGTATGGGCGTCGATGCCCAGGTGATAAAGGTTATGAAGGACGGGACGATGGTTTCGCAGTTCAACACTGAAACGGCGGACAAGGTGGTGTTCGACAAAAATCCCGTGATTGAACCTGTTGACCTTGGTTTAAGTGTGATGTGGGCACCGTGCAATATAGGGGCTTTGAACCCTTGGGACTTCGGCGACTACTTCGCATGGGGCGAAACGGAAGTAAAGACCGAATATACTGGGGCGGGATATTCATTAAACCTGGGACAGATTACTGACCACGCTGATCTCAAGCCGGAATACGACGTGGCTCATGTGAAGTGGGGAGGCAAATGGCGTATGCCGACAAGAGAAGAACTACAAGAATTGTTCTATCCCGTTTACAACAATGTGACAAATAAGAAAGTGACGATGTACGGCGCATACGGTTTCGTTGATGGTCGTCTGTTTCAAAGCACTAATGGCAACTCAATCTTTTTGCCTTATGCCGGTTCAAAGACAGAGATAGGTGATGATGAAGTTGGACCGCATGGTTGTTACTGGACACGCAGCTTAAATAGTGAAAACAATAAGCCATATTACTTAAATTTCTATGATAGTGGTGTGGCTATTGGACCCGTACACCCCTATAATGGTATTAGTGTACGCCCAGTATGGGATCCTAAAATGCCGGAATGAATAAATGGTTGATGGTCGTTAACCTAAAACCTACAACCTACAACCAATAACCAATAATCAACAACCAAATAATAATATTATCTGCAATATGAAATCATTCTTGAAGACAACAGTTTTTGTTGCTATGCTTATTTCTGTCATAGCATCATACGGAGAGAATCACACCATCTGGCACATAACCGATACCCACGTCATGGCTCCAGAGGTGTGCAAGAACCCTGGTTCGGCATGGAAGCTCTACAACTTCCAAGAGCCGCAATTGGATCTTTACAGCCCAAAACTCTTTCAGGCTATCATCGACTCTGCCCTGACATATAAGCCTGAAATCATCATAATCAGTGGTGACATGACGAAAAACGGCGAGAAGGCAAGTCACGAACTTGTCGCAGCGATGATGAAACCGCTTGTTGAGAATGGTATCAAGGTCTATGTCGTCCCTGGCAATCACGACCTGCATAACCCGACAGCCTATCTTTACGATGGCGACAATGTGACGCGCGCTCCTCAAATTACAGAGCAAGAATTTGCGGAACTTTACAAAGACTATGGCTATGGCACTGCTGAAAGCCGCGATGATTCCACTCTTTCGTATATGGCATATCCCGCTTCCGACCTCGCGCTTCTATGTATGGACGCTAACGACTGGAGTACGGCTATCACAAAAGGATTGGATTCTGCTCCCGACACAACAGAGAGAGTCTCATGCGCAGGAAGATATTTAGAATCAACTCTCCAATGGATGGAATCAGAGGCAGAGAAGGCAATGAATTCCGGAAGACGTGTTTTTGTTGTCCAGCACCAGACTTTGTTCCAGCATTTCGACAACGAATCAACAATTATGGGCAGCAATATGGTCAACCCTAAAGACTCAGTGAATAACGAGCAGGTGCTTGTAAATAGAATGGCAGATATGGGTGTTGAGGTGATTTTCTCAGGGCATCGTCACATGCACGACATAAACTATCAGATTACGGAAAAAGAAGGAAAACTGTGGGAGATAAACACTGGTGCAACCATCGAACACCAGCCGGAATATCGCGTCTGCGAACTTACTGACGATTGTCTTGACGTCAATACCGTTGTGCTCCGCAATGTTGACATTGACGGCAAAGGCACCAGCACCGATGAATATGCTCACCAATGGTTCTTCAGCATCCGTCAGGATTTCCTTCGTGCATTTTGCCTTGCTACATGGCCAACCGTTCAAGAAGCAATGACTTCACTGCCGGCAATCATTTTCGCATACATAAAGCTTCCGCAAACTTTTGATGAATTTTACGCATTGCTGGATAGCCACCTTATTGACAAGATAATGCAGGTTTACTACATAATATCCGTAGGCAACGAACCAAATGCGGAAGATACTGATCAACTCATTGAGGATATGCAGGCAAGCATAGACGCCGCTGTTCTGGAATTGTGCAATTATGATGAAGACATGAAGACGGGAATGTTGTCAATGTTGAGGTATGCTTACCCAGACTTTGATCTGTCGGAATTTGCAAAGAACTTCTTTTCAAGTCCGCTGGGAAACTACATTACGCAAAACGGTGGTGTAGTCATCGACGATTTCACTTGCTCAATACCTCTTAGTCATAATGGTTCTGGTGGTGTTATTGATGGTATAAGCGTTGCTCATAGCACTACAACAACCAACGACATCTACGACCTCTCCGGCCGAAAGATGAATGCTGACAACCTCAAGCCAGGACTTTACATTAAAGCCGGTCGCAAATTCATTCAGAAGTAAGGCTAAAGCTCCCTCCTGACGTGCCTTATACTCGGCGAAAAACTGCTACAGTTTCCAAGTCAAAACTGCTACAGTTTTCGATCCAAAACTGCTACAGTTTTTTTTGTAGTATTAGGCTCGTTCAATAAAAGCTTAACGTTATTCTTCACGACACAAGAGCGATAAACAAAAATAAACCGTGCCCAGAATACAGATATATAATAACAACAATGTTTGAACAGGAACTGCAACGGTACGAGGCTCTGAGACAAGAGCACAAACGCGTAGTAGGCGACACGATGAACATCTGACGTCCTTCTTCATCAATGCAGCAATACGGCATTTCAGCGAAGATATTGCCCAGAAGAAACACAACTCACGCCCAGTCAGTTTTATGTTTTGAACTCAAATAAATAAACACAACTATAAACACAAAAGAAGAATGAAACCAAAAGCAATTATCACTGCAGCGTTGCTTATGGCATGCACCATAGCAAGCGCACAGACAGAGACAAAGTATTACATGAACGTGCAGACAGCCCCTGAAGAGGTTCAAAGCTACGAAGTAAACTCCGACCTCAAAGTCAGTTGGGAACAGACACAAAAGGGCGTTACGCCTTCGGGGTACTATAGCAAAGATGAAGTGGATGCAATGCTTCGTGGGATTGATGAAAAACTTCAAGCCAATCATTATACCCTCGAAATGAAGCTTGAAATGATTGAGAAAACGCTTAATGACCATAAGATGAAGTTTGAAGAGCATGAGGGAATTTTTCGTCAGCATGAGAAAAAACTTGCTGAGAATGAGAAAAATCTTGATGAGCATGAGAAAAAGTTAGCTGAGCTTGAGAAAAAGTTAGTCGAATTGGAAAGCCGCCTTCAGGCATTAGAGGCAAAGAAATAGGACGGATATATTACAAACACAACTATAAACACAAAAGAAGAATGAAAGTAAAAGCAATTATCAGCGCAGCGTTGCTTATGGTATGCACTATGGCAAGCGCACAGACAGAGAAAAAGTATTACATGAACGTGCAGACAGCCCCTGAAGAGGTTCAAAGCTACGAAGTAAACTCCGACCTCAAAGTCAGTTGGGAACAGACACAAAAGGGCGTTACGCCTTCGGGGTACTATAGCAAGGATGAAGTGGATAAAATGCTTCGTAGGATTGATGAAGAACTTCAAGCCAATCATTATACCCTCGAAAATCATCAGATATACCTCGAAGATATTTGCCATCTTTTGACAGGTAGTAGGTCTGCCCTTTATGATCTTGAACAATTAGATTATTCTTTTCCTGATGGAGTGTTGACTTACCTCACAAATATTTGCCTTCTTTTGACAGGTAACCCCGATCTCAACAGATTTAATCTCTATCATGAAATCTATTTTCCTGAAGGAGTGTTGAATAACCTTATTCCTCATGCCAAGCCTGAAACTACTCCGTCTATGGATCTGATGGAAGAAAACAAAGTCCTCAAGAATAAGTTAGCCGAATTGGAACGCCGCCTTGAGGCATTAGAGGCAAAGAAATAGGACCAATTATTTATGACCACAGCGGATGCACCCCACAAAGATGCATCCGCTGTTTGCATTCCCCCAGCACAGGTGAACCACGCTTTTTGCAAAAAAATACTGGACACCAATAATTATTTATCGTGATAGTGTCCTTCAATTTTCGTCGTTTTTGCCGAAATATAGATATCAATATTGTGACCGTTTTACTTATATAACGAAAAAGGAGGTAAATCAATTACCCCCTAATAGATATTTTTTTCGATTTCATTCAATTATTACGTCCCTGAACTGTTCTTGAAGTTCCAACATGCCGGCAACTAACTCATCGAACGTTGGCCTCTTGCCATATATCATTGATTCTTTCATCGCTTCATAGTCATTTCTCCATACATCAATGATGTCTTCGCGAGGAACTAACAGCATACGGTGGCGTACTTCTGGCGTGTAATCCATGTCACGGACAGATGTGTAAATTTCGCGATGATGACGAATGGACTCCCATAGCTGATTATCATTTATGGCAAATTTGGCAAAGTCTTTGTTCATCATTACATACAAATCATAAAGATGGCGGCTCTTGCGTTCTGCTTTCATTCCATGTCCTGGTACAGAGAATATTTCGTGTAGCAAGAATGCTTTTTCGAGAAATGTCTTTGCAGGAACCGCTGTATGAACTGCGGCTTTAGTAAGCGGCTCAAACGGAAGGTGCTCTGCAAGTATGCTCTTCACTTCGATCGCATCTGTGGGTTCAAGCAGTGAACGAGCGCTTACTTCCAGCACAATGTCTGGTCTAAGATAGTTGAGAGTTTCTGAAAAAACAGATTGGTAGCGGAAATACACCTGTCGTGGTTCTGGATAGGTGTTGTCGCCTTCGCCGTTTGGTTGTGCTTCTAAGGTAATGAATGGTTGAAGCCCCACATCGGCAATTCTTTCTCTTATCATTGGAGTCAGCTGCTCAAGCACAAACAACGAGGATGCCTTTCTCAACTTCTTGATTTGCTTCTTTGTAAGATCACCTTCGTTGGCTCCAAGGAAAACAGGATCAACTGCCAGGTCAATGTCCTCAGAGAAGCGTTCGATAAGCTTCCAACCCTTGCTTAGACTTGTTCCTCCTTTGAATACAAGATGCTCAGCTATTGGGAGTGAGAATACCGTCTGCAAAACAGCTGTCACCCAGAAGTCCTTCTCTACAACTTGGGCTGGCAGATTTACTTTGTGCGATATTGACTCGTAAACGTTCTTTCGTTGAGAGTCGGTAAGTGTAAGAAATTTACGCATCGTATAAACTTATTATCAATTCTCTGACTTTTGAAGTCATCAGCTTCAAATCGGCAACCTGAAGGCGTGGACTTGCTTTTAGTTTATTCTTGATTATCTCTATCTGCTCTGTACTTAAGTTTTCTACTTTCCAATCCTTGAGCGCAGTTGTAAGAAGCAGCGCAAGTTGGTTGCGCATAGCAAAGTACCTTGGCGAAGAATGTTTGAATTTTATAGCTTTACCATTACCCAAGTTTATAGTACGAGAAATGCCATTTGTGAGATATACAACATTCATAGGAACTTGCTGCGTTAGCCCCAACTGATATTGGGCATAAAGTCCCGATGGAATAATCTTTGCCCCATCTCGCTTTGCCATCGCCTCTGCTATATCTTCCATCGATGGTGGAATAGAACCAAGCCCATATACCTTTTCTATTTTAGGATAACAGTAGATTCCACGTGCAGCCCTCAATACCAGTCCTTTGTCCGTAAGTCGTTCCAATGCTTTGTTGATAGCATTGCGATTACCATACGACACAAAGTCAGGAATGAAGAATACCGAACCTCTTCCGCATTTCTTCATCTTGTTAAGTATCTTATCTTCAATAGCCTCTGTCATGTATGCTTTAATATTCTGTCGCGAATTAGTGCATTATTTACGACTGCAAAGTTAATAATAATATTTCAAAAAACAATCAATTGGCACAAACAAAATATGATTTACGGACAAATTTGCACCTTCGGGATTGGACTTTTCGAAAAAAAAAGCGTGGCACATGCTCAATCTGAGCAATGTGCCACGCTTTTTTTATAGGAGTCAACTCCTGAATAGAAAAGATAATCTTTACTTTCTTCTGTCGTACTTATAATAATCGAAGAATGGCTGCACCTCGTCTGCATTAACATTCTCTGAAGTGATGTAGATTGTAGGGATGTAGATGTTCTTTTCGCTTACAGAACCGAAGATTGCATTTACTGCCTGACGACCCATCTCGAAAGTATTCTGTGCCATTACGCCTTTGATTGAGGATTCCGGGTTCTTCAGGTCGGCAAGGAACTGTTCATATACGTCGAAAGTATAGACATTCACATCTTTGAACGCTGACTTCACGGAATTGCAAAGATTACCATTGAAGAAGACTATATCCTTTGCGCTTGGATGCTTTGCCAACTCTGCTGTGAAATTTGCAGGTGTGTCAAGGTCAACTGTTTCCCACAATGGCAGTTCCTGACCCATTACCTCACAGAAACCGCTGTAACGATCAACTGTTGGAGTGCTTATTGCTACTCTTGCAGTGAGGATGGTAGAAGGGTCATTGGCTCCGCATTTCTGTGCCAACAGGCGACCTGCCGCCTTGTTGTCTGTGCCGACGTATGCCTTGTAGATGCCTTTCAACGGACTCGTTGCCTCATCCACTGGCGAGTCAATGATGATGATTGGAATGCTGCGACCAGCAACTTCGGCAAGTTTGCTTTCGACGCGATGGTCAGTTGCCGTGAAGACAGGGGCTGCGATTATACCTTTAATATTATAACCTTCACTCAGGTTCTTGATGAGTGAAACGGCAGCAAGCTGACCACCTGCGTCGCTATCATCATCGATGAAAGAGATGATAGGCTCAACACCGAGGCGCTTACATTCTGTGGTTACCGTAGTTGCAATCTGGTTCCAATAATCGATGTTTCCATTCTTGAAGATTGCCACAACGGCATCCTTCTTTGTTTGTTGAGTAGTTTCTTCATCGTCTCCGCATGATACAAATGCGAAAACAGTTACGGCCAAAGCCATAAGTACGGATAATAATTTGATTCGTTTCATGTTTTTTTGTTAATATCTATAATGTTTAATATTGAATTAATGTCAATTACTTGTGGGGCTTTATTCATGAACATAAAGATCCCAGCCGAGGTATGAGTCGATAGCTTCGGCGAGGATTTCTGCAACCTTACCACGACAAGCGGCAACATGATGCTCGAAACCATTCTTGCAGATATACTTCATGAGCATCTGGAGATTATCAACTTCAGTCACAGCAATACATCCATCCATTCCGTATGGGTCGTTTGTCACCTTGCCTTCGCCAACGTATGCCTTTATGCAACCGAGAGTATCATCGGTAGAGATACGGAAATAAGTGAAGTCGCCTTCAGAGACCTTTGCACTGACAGCACCGAAAGTGCGTACCTTGCCAAGTGTACGACCGAGAACTCCAAGCGGAGCAAGTTTCAGGTCCTTATTGCCAACAAACTGACTTGGGAAGTTGCCACAGTGAGTGCAGACACACTTGTTGCGGTCTTCAGCAAAGTTGTTGTTCCAGTCCATGATGGCCGACGCTTCCTTTGAAGCAAGAGTAAGTGCCAACATTGATACAGCACCTGCAATGTCAGTTTCACATGCACAAGGTATAAGCTTGTCGCCAAGCATAGACATCGTGACGCAAGCCGCACAACCATAGTTCTGCTCAAGCGAATCCCAACACTGGATAGCGAGAGCATCGCATTGGTTAGCCACCTGCCAACGCTCAACAGCAAGTGCAAACTTAGCAATAAGAGGAACTTTTTCCTCATAGTTAGTTGGCACTGTTGCGTATGCCTTTATGGCATCCATCTTTGCGTTGAGGTCTTTGTCGTCGTCAGCAATAGCCTGTGCCGCAAAGAGGATTTCGCTCAAGTCGGCAGGAACAACAGTGATGCCTGAAGCCTGAAGCAGTTTCTCGCTTGCACGGCAAGTGTTGAAGCCAAGTGGACGAGTGCCGATTTGTCCGATACGTGCGTGGCGAAGGCCATTTACTACACGGCAAACACCAGCAAACTTCTTCAAATCCTCTGCCAGCATAGGCGAGTAGATTGAATAAGTGTGGAGTGTAGTGTCAGTGAAAGGAATACCGTATTGATAGAGGTTGTTGCAAACACTTATTTTTCCGCAGAATGCATCACGGCGTGAGTCGAGGTCAACCTTATCGTTCTCATCGTCGCAAGCCTGAACAAGTACAGGCACGTTGAGGTCGGCAACACTGATAGCATTGATGATACCAATCTCGAAACCGAAGTTAGGCAGCGAAACGATGATGCCATCAATCTCGTCGCGATGCTGGCGGAAGAGTTCTGCACACTTCAAGCCATCCTCACGGGTTTCAATACTGCTGCTGCCTGTTGGAGTTGCATCCTCTGGAAGAATGATATAATCAAAACCTTCCTTGTCGAGAGTTGCAAGTAACTGTTTGCGCACGTCGCGCGCAAGTTCTGAATTAAAATATGCTCGTGTGCCGATAATCACACCGAAGCAAAGTCTTTTCTTTAATTGTTCCATAATAAAAATTAATTTGGTTGTAGGTTTTTGGTTGTAGGTCATCGGTTGATATGTTTATTTTTTATATAAACCAACAACCCATAACCTTTAACCTAAAACCATAAAGTTTTATAGTATTTATTTTATCAATTGTCCTACTGCCTTTGTCCAACCGAAATAGTTCTCGGCTGTCTGTTTATAGTTTTCTTCTTTTGGCAAAATGCCTGCTTCACCTTTCCATATTGATGCGGCTTCATCAAACGATTGCCATTGCTTGCGTGCAAAACCATTCATGATGAAAGCACCGAATGCAGATGCGTCTTCCACTTCACTGCGCACGATTGGAACCTGAAGGAGGTCTGCCTGAAGTTGCATGAGAAACATGTTCCTTGTAGGACCACCATCAACACGGATTTCTTTAAGCGAGATCCCTGCCGTGTCGGTCATTGTCTTAATAAGATCAGCTACTTGGAAACCAATGCTCTCAACCGCTGCACGAATAATATGATTCTTTGTCGAAGAAAGAGTCAAGCCAACGATTGCGCCCTTTGCATCCGATTTCCACCATGGAGCACCGAGTCCGGCAAAAGCAGGAATCATATAAACCCCACCGTTGTTTTCGACAGATGTTGCTACGGCTTCACATTCACTTGAGTCGCCAATCATCTGCAACTGATCTTTTACCCATTTTATTGTTGCGCCCGTACAGTGTATGTTTCCTTCAAACGCATAGAAAACTTTTCCGAGTGCTGCAAAGCCAACGCTCGTTACAAGTCCAGAAGGTGCAGGCGAGAACTTTTCGCCTATATTCACCATTACCGATGAACCTGTGCCGTATGTTGCCTTGCCCAATCCTTCAGTGAAACACATCTGCCCAGTCAATGCACCATGACTGTCACCGAGAACGCCAGCAATCTGAATTGGTTTGTCGAACAAACCTTCAACCGTTGTTTCGCCATAAATGGCATCACAAGGTAAAGGCTTTGCCATCATAGTTCGAGGAATTGTAAGCATTTCAAGCAAATCATCGTCCCAGTCAAGCGTATGGATGTTGAACAGCATTGTACGCGAAGCATTGGTGTAATCGGTAGCATGAACTTGTCCTTCGGTCAGTTTCCATATAAGCCAAGAATCGATTGTACCCATCAGTAGGTTACCATCCTCTGCATCCTTGCGTGCACCAGGGACATTATCAAGTATCCATTTCGCACCACTACCAGCAAAATAAGGGTCTATTAGGAGTCCGCTCTTCTCTTGAACCATTTGCGAATAGCCATTCATTTTAAGCGACTCGCATATTTCAGCACCACGCATACATTGCCAAACAACGGCATTTGCTACTGGCTTACCTGTGCGCTTATCCCAAACAACGACCGTTTCGCGTTGGTTTGTTATGGCAAGACTATACTCGTCAGTCTTTGCATCACCGACAAGTTCACCAATAACAGCAACAGTATTGCGATATATTTCCTCTGCATCATGCTCTACCCAACCACTCTTAGGGTAGTATTGCTGATGTTCCTTGCTTGCACGCCCGAGCAGTTTGCCTTCTTCATTGAAGAGCAATGCCTTCGTTGCCGACGTGCTTTGATCTATTGCGATAACCTTCATTTCACAAACTCTAATGCAGTTTTTACTATACCTTCAGCATCAAGTCCGTAGTGATGGAAGATTTCCTTGTTCGTTCCGTGAACGGCATTTTCGTCAGGAATACCAAGTATTTTCACTGGAACAGGGTTCTCTGCTATTGTTTCGCATACTATTCCGCCAAGTCCTGCGAATTTTGAATGTTCCTCGACAGTAATGATGCGCCCAGTCTCAAGTGCAGCTTTCTTTATGGCTTCTGTATCAAACGGCTTAATAGATGAGCAGTCCAGAACCCTTGCCTTGATGCCCTTCGCTGCCAGTTGCTTGCCTGCTTCGAAAGCATGATAAACAGTTTCGCCAGCAGCAACGATGGTAACATCCGTGCCATCCATCAGCATATTTGCTTTGCCAAATTCAAAATCGAAATAATCATTATCATATACTTCTGGCACTCCTGCACGTCCAACGCGAACGTATGCTGGTTCATTAAAATTAACTAGTTTCTTTACGAGTTTTTCTGTCTGACGTGCATCGCATGGCAAGAAGATGTTCATACCAGGGAAACAGCGCAGCACTGCAATGTCGTGAAGACTATGATGCGTAGCGCCAAGAGCACCATACGCTACTCCACCTGACACGCCAAGTATTGTGACAGGATTTTTACTATACGCCATATCGACCTTAACCTGCTCCAATGAACGGGCAACATAGAAACAAGCAGGACCGCAGCAGAAAACTTTCTTTCCGCTATGAGCCAAACCTGCCGAAATGCCAACAGCATCCTGCTCTGCGATTCCGCACTCAACCAACTGCTCTGGCAGTTCGTTTGCGAAGTCGTTAAGTGTGACCGATCCACGTGCATCGGTTGTTACGGCTATAATATCCTTGTCCTCTTTTGCCAGTTTCAGAAGTGTATCTGTAAAGGCTTTTCTACATGCTATGTTACTCATATTGCTTAATCCTTTCGTCTATTTCGTTCAACGCCTGTGTGTATTGTTCCTCCGTTGGTACGCCATGATGCCATTTTGCAACATTCTCCATGTAGCTTACTCCCTTGCCTTTTGTTGTATGTGATATAATAAGGTGTGGCTTGCCATTGGAATAATTTATAGAACGAAGCTTCTCAACGATGTCTTCCATCTCGTCGCCATTGACCTCAACGACATCCCAACCGAATGCCGTCCAACGTGCATTCATGTCTTCGAGCGACATAACATCTTCTGTACAACCAGAAATCTGAAGCATATTTCTGTCTATTATTGCCACGAGGTTGTCGAGTTTATAATGTGAACCAGCCATTGCTGCTTCGTAGATGCTACCTTCTCCCTGTTCGCCATCGCCCATTAGAACGAAAGTCTTATATGGTTTCTTATCCATCTTTGCTGCCATCGCCATGCCTACTCCTATAGGTAAGCCGTGGCCAAGTGCACCTGAATTTACCTCGATGCCAGGCACTTCGATGGTTGGGTGACCTGCAAGAGGCGAGAGATATTGCCCAAGAGTGTCAACAAGTTTCTTTTCGATAAATCCACGTGCTTCGAGTGTTACGTACAAAGCCTCCACACAATGCCCTTTCGACAATACGAAACGATCGCGAAGTTCCATTTTGGGATTCTCAGGATTGATGTTCATTATCTCAAAATAAAGTGCCGTCATCATGTTAAGGCACGACAAATCGCCACCCGTATGGCCAGCATTTGCACTGTAGATAATCTCTATCAGTCGGCGGCGATCCTTTTCTGCTTGAAGTTTAAGTTGGTTGATGTTCATTACTTTTTTGTAGTTGTTTTATATAGGTATCTAGATAAACTAGGTATCTAAAGATATTTACGGTTTATAATCTGCATTAGTATAACTCACAAGTCGCCATGTGCGGTCGGAGTTTCCTTTGTAATATACCAGCAATTGATAACTGTTCTCAGTCTCATAGAAGTTACCTTGCGACGGCAACGGATGAGTCGTGCCATTACGGTCGAGCACCAAAGCCTGATAATTGTAGTAGCCTTGTTTCTGCAATACGACGGCTTCGTAGGCATCAAGCTGCGGATTGAACGTCATTTTGTACTCGTCTATAAACTGGTCGTTTGTCCATACACCGTTCAAATAAACGTCGCCCATCACTCGCGGTGAGCGTATCAGGTAGTGTACAAACTCGTAATCGCAGAGCCTGTTCACGTCATCGTAGTCGCTGTTCCTTATTACGAAAGCACCATTTGCATCCTCATCATATACGTAGTTGCGTCTTTCGTCGTTTGCCATGAGGAATGTATGATAGTAGTCCTCTATGTTCCTTCTGTAGTCAATGTTGAGTGAAAGTCGATGAACATCGAACATCTCAAACTTCAAATACTCGTTTCCTGCATCGAAAATTAGGTTCTTGTTATGTGTCCACTGCAATCCGTCGCGGCGTATAAAAGCAGGTTTAGGATTCAGCACGGCATTATCCCAACGCCCATTTTGCAGCACAACGGTGTAGAGTTGATTGCTGTAGTCGCTGACAATGACGCGCCCAAACGATAGGCTCAAATCAACTTGCTGATGGTTTTTGCGAACAGTGAAGTCGGTGTTGGGCGTCACACTGAGTGAAGAACTCATCAACGGTTCCACTATCATAAAGCATACGGTGAACATTTTCTCATTGTCGTTGTCCTCGTCCATCACCGTAAGTTTATAGTTCCCGCTCATTTTCAGCGAGCAATTCTCGTTTGGCAGGAAGATGGAATAATGGTTGTAGAGCACAGTTGTATTAAGGCTTTCCTCGGCATCGTCTTCTATTGGATTGCCGTTAAAGCCCTCAAGGTAGTCGCTTTCGAAGATTTGGTCGGACACTGTCCAATCTGCCTCGCAATGAAACACCTTATATATATAGCGGTGGTATGTGTGAGTCAAGTCGTCAAATCCGATATACAATTCATCGCGCGAGTGCAGTTTCATCACGGGTGGATTCTTTGTCCACTCGCCATTGACCACAACTTGCAGCGACTTTATGCGGTCGTTGTATATCTCGTTGCGTTGAGCCGAGGCATATACAGTGCAAAGCAACAGGGCAATTGTTGCAAGTATCGCTGAAAATGCCAGGCGGTTTACTCGTTTTCGTTTCATGTCTGCAAAGTTAGTGCAAATCGAAGACAATACAAAATAAAAGTCGAAGAATTTTTTTTTATTGTTAAGATGCAGCCTAACTTCGACGCAGTCAACGTTAGTGCAAATCGAAGACAATACAAAATAAAAGTCGAAGAATTTTTTTTTATTG